>NZ_JAIQZN010000035.1 GCF_023333585.1 Argonema antarcticum A004/B2 | reverse complement strand
CTTCCCTCTTCCCTCTTCCCTCTTCCCTCTTCCCTCTTCCCTCTTCCCTCTTCCCTCTTCCCTCTTCCCTCTTCCCTAAGATGTTTCCACTCGGTACTGCGGTAGAGTGATAGTAACAATTGTGCCTTGATTTAGGGTGCTTTCGATGCGAATATGACCGTGGTGATTTTCTACAATAGCAGCTGCGATCGCTAACCCCAATCCCGACCCAGTTGCCGTACCGCGAGTGCGTGCCGGATCGACTCGATAGAAGCGATCGAATATGTGAGGTAAGGCGTCTTCTGGAATACCGATACCAGTATCCGTAACTTTGACTTGCAGTTGGGGATGGTTGCTTCGGCGTATAATTCTTTGCAATTCCACGTCAACTTTACCCTCTGTCGGTGTGTATTGCAGGGCGTTACCAATTAAATTTGTAAACAGACGCGCCAGCCGATCCCAATCTCCCTGAAGCGTAAAAAAGTCTTCTTCTGTCTCCTCAAAAGTGCTGCTTGATGCAGTCACCACATCCAAAGAAAGCTCGATCCCTTTTTCTGAAGCAACCAGCTGCTGTTCTTCTATAACTTCAATTAATAAGGCGTCGAGTGGACAGAGTGAAAAGCTCGGCTGTAGAATGCCGCTATCCTGTCTGGCCAGAAACAGCAAGTCGTCTACCAAACGCCCCAGCCGCTTGGTTAGCCGTTCTACTACTTTCAACTGCTGTCGGTGTTGTTCAGACGATCGATCCGGATCTGCCAATGCTACCTGTACATTGGTTTGAATCATGGCAATTGGACTTCTGAGTTCGTGAGAAGCGTCAGATGTGAATTGCTTGAGGCGTTGGTAGGACTCGCGTACAGGTTCCATTGCCAAACCGGAAAGCAACCAGCCGATCGCAGCAACCGAAATCACCATTACACTGATACCTAAGCTGAGATCGAGTATCAGCTGGCGGCTTGGTTTTGTCACTTCAAACCAGGGATGACTGACGCGCAAATATCCCAGTACTTGCCGCCCCATTTGCACTCTTTCTGTTACCTGTCGCAAGAGGGTGGGAACTCTTGACTGGGCTACCTTTTCCCTCACCCTCTGGTTCTCTGTTCCTCTAAAAACTCGGACTGTTTCACCCGTGCGATTGGCGTGAATGGGGACATTGAGCGGTGTCAAGAAAGTTGACCACAGCAATTCGCCGGTGGGACTGAACCACTCTAGATCGATGCGATCGTCCTCTACGGTATCCTCATTGTCTCGAAAACTGGCTTCTATGTTAACGCGGTATTTGCGATCGGCTGCTCCGGCTGAGTCTATGACGAGCGATCGCACCACCACTTCCACGACATGATTGAGAGTATCATCAACCCGCTCAATTAAAGTGCTGCGGACATATAAATAAACACCAGTCGCAAACACCAGCAGCAACACCGCCGTAACAGCGGTGTACCAAATAGCAAGACGGCGGCGAGTAGCTTGAAACACGATCGAAACTTAAACAGCTCGGTAAATATTTATATCCTCAGCACGATCTGTGACCGTGCTTTTTTATCCCTGTAGGGGCGAAGCATTTCGTCAAAGATATTTGGGTTCAACCAACAAATTATTCACGGAATGCTTCGCCTATTTATGCCAGTGCAGAGTATAGCACCTTTTTCATTACCGAGCCAATTATTTTTTTAATTTTGAATTAGCAATGAGGTTTTCATGACTCATTGTCCGCCCAACTAAAATCAAACTCTACGGGCCTACCCTTAACTTCCTCATAACAAATTCGGGGCGGATAGCCAGGGGTAAATATGCAAACAGAAGCCAGACAATAAGCTCGATCTGAGTGACACATAATCAGTACTCCTTCAGATTCAGGATCGTATTGTTTGACAATTTCTTCGACCCCAAATAGCTTAATTAATGGCTCGTTTTGAAGGATTATTAGCATCGGCAACTCAACTTCTTGTTCAAAGTCACTTCGATCCTCCAAGTTGACGAATACCACACAGCGACCCTTTTCTATCCATCCTTTCCAAGCCAAAGCACCCAGGATAATATGTCTCGATTCCACTAAAAGTTCTCCACAAATTTCGAGTCCCAGCTTCACTTGTTCTTCAAAGGAATCTAATTGCAAATCTCGCTCTACGCGATTATATTTATAGTTCATAAACCCTCGTAATTAAGCCTTAGTAAACCACAACGATAGAAAAGCTTTTTTCCTTAATTTTAAAGGAAATCAGCTTGCATCAATGCTCCATGCGGGCAGCCAAAAGTACCTGAAAGACGAGTGATGCCTTGAGAATGTTATCTCTAACATACTGTGAATGAAAATATGGTGAATCTGTCTGAAGTGACAAATATAGCTAGGGACTAGGAGCTAGGGGTTAAGGGCTAGGGGCTAGGGTAAAAAGGTTCTATATCAAGGGTTTGGTGGAATTAAGAATGTCCTAACCGCCCTGGCGGTTGCTATACCAAATCATACTAAGGAGGTGTATCAACCACGGCTAGAACACCGATTCAGTAATTCTTGGTGGTGCGTTTTTAGCTTGTAGGGGCGTTCGCTCCTACGAATACTGAATTAGTGTTCTAGAGCGCCAATTCAGTATTCGCGATAGAGATGATAAACTGGGTTTCTTTGTTTGCCAAGGTGGATATTTCGTTGCTCTAACCCACATATTGCAGGTTTTTGGCATTACTGAATTGGTCATTGGTCTTTGGTAGATTTCGCCCTACATGGCGGAATATGTACCAAAAACTAATGACCAACTTAATCAAAACTTTTCCTCTTACTTAAGGAGTTATGAAGCTCCACGAACGTTTGGCACAGTTGTCGGACGCACGGGAGGGGCCGCAGCACCATAAGTGACTCGGCAACCAATATTAAAGATGCTGGAGCCGCATTCAAGTGGCACTACTTCTCCTCGGAGCATGGCGCTACAGCTAACATAACCATCACTGTTAGTGTCCTCGATCATACATTCAATCGGTGCCGCACCTGCACGCTCTGACCAACTGCTCATACCCATACCTGCAACCATGTGCGCCCAAAAGAAATTTAGCAGAAAAAAGCCAACAAAAATGGAAACAAGCGCAGTAGCAATTAACCCTGCTTTGATTTTCCAACTGGAAAAATAATTTTTGAAATTAGCTGCAAGATTAGGCTGTACAGCCGGAGATTCAGTTGTTTTTTGTTCTTGTGTTTCAGACATGGGAGTAATTCTCTAAAATTCATTCAGAACAATTTATGGGGTCTTAGGAGTCCTATCAACCTGTTACGATCGTAATCGATCGATCGCAGGTCGGTCGGTAGAGGGGAATACCTCGATAGAATGACTATCCAGCCAGCCCTCTCTTTCTCTGGGGGCGACTTTGAGCGTAATTCCCCCTGTTTCCAAGCGCTAGCCGCCAGCAGACCCCCAGCAATGCGTAGTTTGTTGCATATCGGGTTGCCGTTCAAGTTCATGCTCCGAAACAACCTCCTGTGGCTTCGTTAAGCGCCTTGGCCTTGATTGTAGAATAGCTAAGGCATTGATGGTCAAATTATCCAGAAACCTATGCCACAAGGAAAACACAGCGTAATTCAAGGTGAATTCGTTGCTGTGAGCAATGCAGTGCTGAAGCCTTGACCAATTCTTACACTCCATACTCTATCCCCTCACTGTTGCTAAATCAGTATTTTGAAGCGATTCCACCGCAATATCTTCCTGTTGGGAATACCGAGCGAATAACTCACTCAGCGCTTCTTCGCCAGCAATCTCTCCATGACTGATAAACTTCTCCACTTCTATCGACCCATCACTTAAAAATTCAACTTCCCAACGTGACCCAGGTACAGCGACATTTATCATAATTGCTTCATCACGATGATGTGCCAAAGTGTAACTTATTTTTTCTTGTTCGAGTTTGTTTAAGAACGTCAGTAACTTATCAAAAATCTGGGTTGTCATTTATCAAATCTCCCGTCACTCAACAATTTGCGATCGCTCATTCCGGCAAAAACTGTGAGTCTAGAACTTCTGCGGAAGTATAAGGACATAATTGCGGAAAAGTCTCTTCTGACAGTCCAGTTTCAGCACTCGCCTGTTCAACCGCATCCGAATAGCATTCAGCAAACACTTCCTCAAAATACGGTTTAAAACTGGGGGAATCCTTCAGAGCTTCCCGAATCCGTCTGCGATGTTCAACAATGCTACCTTTCCAGCTACCGCTTCTCAATTCAGGTTGATATTGCCACTTGAGCAAGTGCATCAAGATAATGATAAGATTACTTTCTAGACTCCTGCGTTCACTCCGCCCCATGTCTTCTATTTCCTCAATCAGATTTTCCCAGTCGATGTTTGAATAATCATGAACTCGCAACTTTTCTAATGTGGTTTTAATCCATTTCAGGTAGTCCGTATCATACAAACTCTTGCTGTTAGCGTCTACTTCTGTCTTCATAACTATTTCCTCTCAAGATTTCCAACTGGTTGACGAAAGACTTCCACCCGACTAGGAACCATACCATTCTAAACCGTCTGGTAGTTCTTCAGCAACAAATTCGATGTGGATGACACGGCGATGCCGAGGATTTCTTGCAGGTTGGGAAGCATGAACTAGCAAGGGTCTCATCGCCAGCACTCCACCGTCAGAAACGGGACAAGTAAGAGTGTTGACTTTCAAACTTTGGATGATTTCAGGTTTTAAAGATCCCCGCTTATGCGAATTAGGAATAACTTGTAAAGGTGCGTTGTCCGCAAAAGTATTATCCAGATGAATGCGTAATGTTAGCATTCTTTCCAAAATAGAAATGGGAGGTTGGACGTGGTGAATGCCGTCTTTAATCGACCAGGCTTTAAAATCTGGTATATTAATACGTTTTTTTACTGCAATAGTCATATCCTGATGCCAGGAAACACCCCAATTAGCTTGTGGGTTTTTGTCGAAAAAGATACCCCGCACGGGAAAAGCTTTTTTACCGAGGATTGGTTCGACAAGATTGCGAATAGGAACTTCCGAACAGAGTTGTCGCACCATCGGAATCGCTTCCAATAGGCGACGCATGGCATAACTTTTGGCATCACTACGCTGGATTGCAGATTGCAAAGAGTTTTTTAACGCCGCGATTTGGTTAGTGCCAATAACTCCTTCGACTATGCTAAATCCATACTGTTCTATTGCCTGACGATATGTGATTGGGGATACGTCTGTTGTCTCACGGTGAGTATTGGTGACATATTGCACAAGATCAACGTAGTCCGCGATCGTCATTTTCCTATACCTACAACAACATTTTGATAATTTTTCACAATTTTAATCCAAAATCCAGTCATTCTATCCTGAACTTTAACAACTTTTGTGTATAACAGAAGTAGGTAGAAATAAGCAGTTAAATTATTTGTCAAAAGAAACTGCTTAGTAGGCGATCTATATGTCTAATCGCTACAACAATAACAAATCTCCCTTTGTCTGAATTGTCTACTCAAAGGTCAAAATTAACGGTAAAGTGCAGTTGATGCCGCTGGAGCTTTATGCTGATGGTTCGATCGGACCATCTGTTCGATCGCTACTTAAGCGGAAAACGTCCGAAAAAACTGTTGAGTAGGATCTTTCTTGAGAAGTACACAGAAACACTGTGTCGAGGTAAACTATCCAGCATAGATGTGGTGATGTGAGGTTGTGCAAAAACAGGTTATAACTCAGACGCCCCAACCGTTTTCAGTACTGGGACTTCCGGTACATCTGTTGGAGGACTATTCAGGTTGGCTGCTCTCGCGGTTGCACGAACAACTGGGCGGTCATGTGGTGACCCTTAATGCTGAGATGAGCATACAGGCAGAGCGTAACGCTTCTTTGGCTAGTGCGATTCACCAGGCGGATCTGGTTATACCCGATGGCTCTGGAGTGGTACTATATTTGTTGTTCCAAGGCAAGCGGGTGCAGCGTTGTCCGGGGATTGAACTGGCAGAGTCTCTGTTGTGGCAAGCTGGGCAGTTGGGGAAGTCGTGGCCGGTGTTTTTCTATGGCGGCGCACCTGGGGTAGCCCAGGCGGCGGCAGAGGTGTGGCGGCGGCGAGTGACTGGATTGACTTTAGCAGGTTCGCAACATGGCTATCTCTCTCCTGGGGAAGAAGAAGAACTGCTACAAACTCTCAAGGATCTACAACCCCGCCTGATTTTTGTCGGTTTGGGCGTGCCGCGTCAAGAGTTGTGGATTGCCGAACATCGCCACCTCTGCCCTCAAGCTGCTTGGATTGGTGTTGGCGGCAGTTTCGATATCTGGGCTGGGATCAAGTGTCGCGCCCCAGCTTGGTTCCGAAATAATCATTTGGAGTGGTTGTATCGTTTGTATCAGGAACCTTGGCGCTGGCGGCGGATGTTGGCTTTACCGCAGTTTGTTTGGCGAGCTTTGCTGACGAGTTTGGCTTGAATAGGAATTACGCATTTGATTTGGCACGACAGATGTAGGGGCAATTCATGAATTGCCCCTACATCTGTCGTGGGAATTCATAAATTTGACTAGCTAGAACTAACTGCCGATCGCTGCCGCTGTTGTATCCGCTCTAGAGTTCCGACGGGAATAGAGGCAATCAGCTGGCGGGTGTATTCTTTTTCGGGTTCGCGATAAATGAGTTCGGCTGGGCCAATTTCTTCGATATTACCTTGATTCATGACCATGATGCGATCGCTCATAAATTTCACGACGCTGAGGTCGTGGGAAATGAAAATATAAGTGAGACCAAACTCTTCCTGCACTTCTTTCAACAGATTCAGCACTTGCGCTTGTACCGAAACATCCAAAGCCGAAACAGATTCGTCGCAAATGATAAATTTAGGATTGAGAGCCAAGGCGCGGGCAATGCAGACCCGTTGGCGCTGACCGCCAGAAAACTCGTGAGGGTAGCGGTTCATCAAGTTGGGATTTAAACCGACGCGCTCTAGGAGGTAAGCGGCCCGATCGCGACGTTCCCGGTTGTTCTTGTTTATATTGTGAATCAGCAGGGGTTCCATCACCGCGTCCCCAACTTTCATCCGCGGGTCGAGGGAGCTAAAGGGATTTTGGAAGACAATTTGCATCTCCCGCCGCAGTTTCTGTAACGTTTTCCCTGTTAGAGCGGTAATATCTCGACCTTCAAACAGGATTTGACCGCTCATCGGTTCGATCAATCGCAATAATGTGCGAGCCAAAGTAGTTTTGCCGCAACCGGATTCTCCCACTAAACCCAGGGTTTCACCCGGATAAACGTCGAAGGAAATGTCGTTCACCGCGATCGCATAGCGTTGGGTGTTACCAAATATCCCCCGCACCGGGAAGCCAACCTGAAGATTGCGAACTTCTAGCAGTGCTGAGTGCTGAGTGGTGAGTAAAGATTCTTCTCTGTTCCTCTTCTCTGCCCCTCTGATGCCATCCTGCGGTGCTGACCGGCTTTTTTCCCTAATTTCCAATACTTCGCCTGTGGGAGCAGTTACGACTTCCATGTAGTCAGAAACGGTGGGTAGATATTTCAAATGCTGGTCTAGGCGGGGACGACAAGCTAGTAATCCTTTGGTGTAGGGATGCTGGGGACTGGAAAAGATTTGCCACACCGGGCCATATTCGACAATTTTTCCCTGGTACATTACCGCTACGGTGTCGGCAATTTCTGCAATTACACTCAGGTCGTGAGTAATAAACATCATGGACATACCGCGTGCGTGAGATAATTCCAGCAGCAGTTCCAGGATAGTGGCTTGTACGGTTACGTCCAGTGCGGTGGTCGGTTCATCGGCAATTAAGAGGGTGGGATTGCAGGAGATAGCCATTGCGATCATCACTCGCTGTATCTGACCGCCAGAAAGTTGATGGGGATAGCGATCGAGTATTGCCAGTTTTTCCTGGTTGATCTGCTTCAAGATTTCTCGTTCGTTTGGCGCTTGTGTGCCCGGTGATGGTTGCCAAGATTCTAAGTAGCGCTGGCGCAATATTTCATCGCTCTTGAGGAGCTTGACTTCTTGCAAAAGTGCTAGAGCTAACCGCCGCGCCTGAGCATCGGATACGTTTTGATGCAGCCGAATTGCTTCTGTTAGCTGAAATCCGATCGTATAAACCGGGTTGAGAGAACTCATCGGTTCTTGGAAGATCATCGCAATTTCACCCCCCCGGTACTGCTGCATTTTCCCCTCCGGCAGTTGGAGCAGATTGACTGGCTCTACATCCGCCTCTGACTTGCGAAACCAAATTTCGCCGCTTGTCTTGCCGGGGTAAGATACCAAACCCATTACGGCCAAAGATGTGACAGATTTGCCAGAACCTGACTCGCCTACTATTCCGAGAGTTTGTCCTCGTTTCACCTCAAAGGAGATGCCGTCAACGGCTTTGATCGATTTCTCATCGGTGGGAAATTGGACTTGCAGGTTGCGGATGTCGAGAACAATGTCAGTCATGGAAATCAACCAATTTTAGATTTTAGATTTTAGATTTTAGATTTTAGATTGACCCTGCGTACTACCTACAACCGCTTTGGAGCCCATCTGAAAAGTCAGGTTTAAAGATTTTTTACCGCAGATGAACGCAGATAAACGCAGATAAACGCAGATAAAAGACGGCTATTGAATGATTTTCCAATCTCAAATCCGTCTTGCCTCGGAATTGTTAGTTTTGCGACTCTGCGACTCTGCGACTCTGCGACTCTGCCCCTCTGCGACTCTGCCCCCCTGCCCCTCTGCGACTCTGCCCCCCTGCCCCTCTTACCCCCTCCCCTCTGCTCCTCTGCGGCCTTTTATAGACAGCCACAAAGGAGTAAATGCCTGACTTCCGCTTAGCGAACTAGCGTCGCGGCGTCTGAGTCTGGGTTATTCGAGCATTTGGAGGTAAGGTTGTAGCATTGGAAATTTTATCGAAAACTGTGGCGTTGGTAGCAAAAGTAGCTGGCCTGGATACTCCAGGATTAGTGCCTTCTAGTTGTATCCTGAGCTTACCATCGGGGGTGAACTCAAAAATGGTTGGGGCTATTTTATTATCTTTTGCGATCATGTCTATCTGCATGGGTGAAGTACTTGTGGACGCAACTCGGTATCTAAGTTCCATTGCAGGCGCTGGATTAGAGCTTGACGGCAATACGATCGATAATTTGCCGTTTGGCCCAAAAACAAAGGTGAGTGTTTGACCGGAAGCTGAAACTTTTGCTTGCCATTGTCCCATCAATCTTTGGTTAACGGTATTAGGATTGGCTGCTGGTCTAGCTTGTGAAACTAAGCTTGTAGTTAAGGGTTGGGCGCTGATTGAGTAGCCGAATGTGTTGAATAGGGCTAAAAGCAGGCCCGATGCGATCGAGCAGCCGATAACTGGGAATGCACCAGGACGATTATTTTGGTTGAGGACAGGGTTAGACATGAAGTTTAAGGACTCAAATCAATTCGATTTTAACAACGACCTCTATTTGTGGTTAGTTGAGGTGCTGTATTTGCACCGACGTTGCGATCGCGCCCTTTGTGCCACTGCTATAGCAAAAGTGAAATGCTTTCTGTGAATCGATTCTAGCGTTTTAGTACGTCCTAACCGCCCTGGTGGTTGCTATACTATGGGAGTACTATGGGCAAAAATACTAACTATATAACTAAGTAAGTGGACATAATTAAACGTAAAACTGCCGGACTTAGAAACCCGGTTTCTTGGAGAAACCGGGTTTCTGGGTGTTCGGTTTATTTACGCCCACCTAACTAAGAAGCGATATAACTGTTTAGTAGACATCTGCGGGGAAGAAAGATGAAAGGTGATGTGCCCAAGCCTAGCGTGCAAGACCTGCAAACCCACATAGTTGACTTGCTGGGGCAAGTTACTGCCTCGATCGATCGGGCCAGTACAGGGCTGAAATCTGATAGTGCTAGCGAGAAATATGGCAAATTTCAGCGGGAAGTCAGCGAAGCCACCCGTAACGTAGCACAATTGGAACTGAGAATGGCGATCGTCGCGCCGATGAAGGCTGGTAAATCTACTATCATTAACGCGATCGTCGGTCAAGAGATTTTGCCCAGCCGCAACGCCGCCATGACAACTCTACCCACCGAGATTATTTGCGACCCTCAACTTAAAGAACCAACACTAATCCTAAGTTCCCATATTCAGGGAGTTTTCCGAGAAACATTTGTGGCTTTGCAGCGTAAAATCAATGACTTGGGGGCCGATCGAGTGCAGCAAAAAATTGCACAATACCCTCATTTGGCAAAGTTGCCAGAGAAAATTCTGGGAATGTCTAAAATCTCAATCCACGAAAAGATTGCAGGGCGTCAGCAGATCATCAATAGTTTGCGTGCTTTAAACGATATTATCCGGCTGTGTAGTGTTTTAGATCCGCTGTCAGACCCGCTTCAGTCGCTGATGGATGTGCCGCGCATTTATACTCCATTTTGGCATTTCCAAAAAACTGCCCAAGCTGAAAAGATCGGTAAATTAGTTATTGTAGATACGCCTGGGCCGAATGAGGCCGGTGAAAATCTCAGACTGGCAAATGTAGTTGCCGAACAGCTAAGAGCAAGTTCCGTAGTTTTGATTGTACTGAATTTTACTGGGCTGAATACCAAGGCAGAAGAGGAAATTAAAAAAGATGTTCAGAAAGTTATAGATTTACGGGGTAAGGATAATTTATACGTCCTGGTGAATAAAGTTGACCAGCGCAAAGATGGCGACATGACCCCTGAACAAGTGCGGCAGTTTGTCACTGCTGAATTTGGTTTGGGTGATGGCGATAATACAAATAGAGTGTTTGAGATCTCGGCTAGATGGGCATTTTCAGCAACTAACTTTCTTGTCGAGTCAGAACAAAATCCCGGTGTGGAAATTGCTCAGATGAAATCGGCCCGATCGCTTGCCCAAGACATATTTCCGATAGACTGGGAAGAAGAACTACAAGATACAACCGTAGAACAATTAAAACGTAAAGCTGAAAAGCTTTGGAAAAAGTCAGGCTTCGATTCATTTTTGGAAAAAGCGATCAACGCACTGATGGTAGAAGCAGCGCCTCGTTGCATAGTATCTTCCCTCAACATTGCTCGCGGTCGTCTTGTGGAACTGCTTGAGGATATGCAGATCCGCAGCAGCGCTATGAACGAAGATGGAGAAAAATTACAGCTTGAAGTTAAGGCGCTGGAAACGGATATGTACAGCATTGAAGAGTGTCGCTCTCGTTTACAAGAAATAGATAAAATCAAAGACAATCTTTATGAGGAATTCAATAATATTTTGGAAGCCGTCAAAAAAGAAGGAAAAATGGGCGTAGAAACCTATTTTATTGAAGAAGAATATCAACGGGGTGATTTTTTAAAGAAAGGAGGTATGAAGGCCAAAACTTTTTTAACCTGGATTTCTAAACAGGTCAAATCTCCGTTAGAAGTGAAGCGTCAGACTTCAATTGAATTCCCTACACTCAGAGAAGCAGAAGATTTCGCAGATACAGCGGTGGCTTATGCCAAGCAGAGAGTAGATATATTGCTAGACAAGGTGCGTGAAAATACGACCAAACAAATCGAACAAGCGCGTCAAGAGATGATGCAGTTTTTGGATGCCCAGACAAAACCGATCGTCGAGAGGGCACGCGAACGTTTGAACGAAAATTTTAATTTGGAGCTATCATTGCCCAATTTAAGATTAGAACCTGACTATTATATTGACTTGAACAAACCACTGGTAATGCGTCATACGAGGACAATAGACCAGGGATATACAGAAGTAGTTAGAAATTCAAGGTCGTTTTTACATTATTTATGGCTAGTTCCTTTTGAGGTGACCGAAAAAATCAAACGACCGAACAAGCAGGAAAATTTCTACACTGTTTCTCTGCAAGGGATAGTTTATGAAGTTAATAAGATAATAGACCAGAATATTAATACGATCAAACTGGGGATTAATCAGTACTTGGATGAGGATTTCCAGCAACGAATTGATGAATTTTTTAACGACTTGGATCGTTACCTGAGTAACTACCGAGACAGTTTAAAACAGGCACAGTCAGATCAGAGGTTATCTATTGAGGCAAAGACAAAATTGATAGCATCTCTTAATTCCTTAGTTCCAGAACTTAAGGAACAAATCAAAAAGTCAGATGACTATCTGAAATACACAGAAGATTTAATGTCAGGTAAATGATGAGAGATTGATAGATGGGATGGTAACCTCCGATCAATTCACCAACAAGATGATTTATTTTCCCACGGGCTATGTCTCATAAAAGACGCTCCAGTTTTTTATATACCTCATCATCATTGCGCTTGCCAACCAAAATTACCTCTACCAAGTCTTCATCGGCATTAAATTGATAAACGATCCGATATTCGCCACTATCTACCCGATAATAACCAGGATAACCAATTAATTCTTTGCTATCAGCAGGCAACGGAGCGACATTTAGCGCCAACACCTTTTTAGCAATTTGAGCGGCAATCTTCGGTTGCAAACCTTTGATAAAATCAAGAACTGTTTGTAAACCATCAAGTTTCGCCATTAGCCAGTTGCTTTAGTGATTCTACAAAACTTTCTGTACCCACCATTTGCGACTGACTCAGCGCCGCTTCTGCTGCTTTACCCAAAGCCATATCTTCTAATTCTGTCAGCCTTTCCATCAAGTGTCTATAGATATCGAAGGACATAATTACATGGCTGGGTCGCGATTGCTTGGTGAGTAAAACTGGCTCCACAATAGCTTGGTCAAAGACTTCCCCGTGTTGGTTACGGGCTTCTGTAAGGGTGTAACTACGCATGGGAACAGTTAGGTTTGACTTTTTTGTACATTATGTCTATTTTAAGCATAATCGCTGGAAATTTCCAGCTATCGCCTATCATACACAACCCCGTAGTAGAGGCATAATGTTCAGCTTTGCGCCAGTGGAGTCAGCACCCGGATGGATTCTTGGCCTAAGCTTGGTGTGTGAAGCGATCGGTCTAGCATAGTTAGATTGACTAAATCAGCATTTAGGACTCAGCATCAGTGACCTAGCGCACACAACCGGACTGTACAGGATCGATACTATAACATTTGTATCATCACAACCAACTTGTGGCGTCGGTCAACATCTGTAGCTAAATGAGTGAGATAATAAAAGGGTGAGGAAAAAAACAGCACCAACCTTTTGAGGAAGGGGCAAAATTATGAAACTTTTTCATGCAGCAACCCTAAGCTTACTCGCTCCCCTATTTTTGAGTGGCTCAGCTCTAGCCTTCGATCCGCTTCACGTACAACGGTTATTGTCAACTGGGGAATGTTTTCGATGCGATCTATCTGGGGCCGATCTCAGTCGCGCACATTTAATTGGGGCCGATCTCAGAGAAGCCAATTTGCAAGGAGCAAACCTCACTCGCACTAACCTAGAAGGCGCTGATTTGACTCGTGCTAACTTGACAGGCGCTAACTTAACTCAAGCTTTTCTTACCAACGTCGATTTTAAGCAAGCAAATCTCGACGAGGTAAATTTGACTCGCGCTACGATTTATGACGCGAATGTGTTCGGTGCATCAATGAATAATCTTGATATCACTGATGCCAATATCTTTAACACTGCGATCGGCATTGGCGGTGAAGATGGGGCGGAAATCCCAGATTGGCCAAGGCTGGATTGAGTCCCTACCTATAGCAAAGTGCTGAGTGCTGAGTGCTGAGTACAAACGCAGTACTTTCCTTCATTTGAGCAACCCCCTTTATCTCGATCTGCTGTAGAGACGTTTCATGAAACGTCTCTACAATTTATATCATGTCCGGTAGCATCGATTGCCTAAAAAAATCTCTCTCTTATCTGCGTTTATCTGCGTTTATCTGTCTATCCTACGGGAAGGCGAAGCGCCTACATCTGCGGTAAAAATTTAACCATTGATGACAACAGACAATTTCCCGTAGCACTTTTACACTAACGATGCAACCAGACACGATATTACTCATAAAAGGGAGGTAATAAACCCGAATTCCCTATCAGCTAAAAAACTTTTTCCTCAACTTGCCACTAATTCTCTGAGTGAGTAGTTTAGCAACACGCATACTCGTCAAACTCGTGATATTCGGTAAGTAACGTTTTTTACTGTCAAAAAAATCATTTATATCTTCTAAAATCACCTGTAACCGTTTAACAATATTTTCAGACCGATACTCTGCAAGAACCTGTTCCGACAATGTGAGTGATGCTGAAGTTTCAAGCACTTTTAAAATGCGTTGAACATCATACTCTTTTGAGTATCCAGCGATTTTATAGCAATTAAATCCAGGATCTAAGTAATCCGATAATCCACCATTGACACTAGAAAAAACCTGACAACCACAGGCGAGAGCTTCCATTGGTTGCAGACCAAATCCTTCGCTCACTCCCTGTTGCGCCCAGTACTCAGCGGAGTCATAGAGATAAACCTTGGCGCGATTGAAAAGTCCTGTTAAATCTTTCACATAAGAATCAACTACGAATACGTTACATTGCTTCTGCAATGCTGGAATCAAATCCTGAATTAAATACTCAGAAGATTTTCGAGCTTGAACTAAAACATCAATATCCCGTTTTTGGTTAATGTTTTTAAATTCATCCGAAATCTCATTAGGCAAATAATAAATCAGTGAATTAGGAGAATTTTGCCCCCAATATCCCATTGTATTTCGGCTCACAGTCATGATGGGAATACTTGAAGGCAGCGTAAATTTGTATCCCGCACTGTGAGCATGATAAACTACATTATAGGATTTTAGCTTGGCAGCAAGTTTGGGGATATGAAATCCCCAGCTAATCACAAAAATTACATCATCTAAGTTTTTCTGCTTTAGCAAGTCATCTAAGAAAAGTGTGTCCTTTTCCCGTTGGCGGTAAGTGACAACCTCAGAACTGCAAATCTGCTTAGCAAGATTGAATGTTTTTAACTCTGCCCAAAGACCACCGCAGGCAAACTTGCCATCTGTCCCAGGAACTAAGAAGTACAGTTTCCTCATTACAACACCTTCCGAGAATGCGTTAGCGTATTGCGTTAATATTAGCTGATTATTATCATTATTGGTACGTTGTTGCGCTTTAGCGCTAAAGCGCAACAACGTACCAATAAGACAAAACGATCGCGCTTTTCTATCCTTACCCATTCACGTAATAATCCCTCGTTCCTTTAGTATTAATCGCTTCACCCAAACGATTCAGCGCATGGATGTAAGCAGCAGTTCGCATGGAAACGGATAATTCCTGAGAAATCTTCCAAATATTCTCTGTTTCCTCAATCATTTTGTCTTTCAAACGTTGATTCACTTCTGCCAAAATCCAATAAAGTCCGCTGCGATTTTGCACCCACTCAAAATAGCTAACTGTCACGCCACCTGCATTCACCAAAATATCGGGAACGATATAAATTCCTTTTTCTTCTAAAATTTGATCTGCGGCAGATGTTACCGGCCCATTGGCGACTTCAAAGATAAACTTTGCTTTGATATCATTGGCATTCGCTTCCGTAATTTGATTTTCCAAAGCAGCGGGAACGAGTACATCCACATCTAAAGCTAAAAGTTCTGCATTCGTCAAAACCTCATGTTCGACAACGCTACAAACTGTGCCTTCACAATAGACGGCGTGCATACCTTTGATAAATTCTTTGCAGCGTCGGATGCTGCGAATATCTAAACCTTGTTTGGCATAAATTCCGCCTTGAGAATCGCTCACTGCAACTACTTTATAACCATTTATTGCTAGTAATTCTGCCAGCACACCACCAGCGTTGCCAAATCCTTGCACTGCTACAGTCGTTTCTCTGGGTAGCTTGTCAAATTTGGAGAGAATGGTTTCAATCACAAAAAAAGCTCCGGTTGCAGTGGCGGTATCTCGACCTAAACTTCCCCCAATTGTGACTGGTTTTCCGGTGACGACAGCGGGGGTAATTTGCCGCTTGATAATATTATATTGATCCATCATCCAACCCATGATTGTCGGGTTGGTATAAACATCGGGTGCTAGAATATCAACATCGGGGCCAATAAAGTCTGCGATCGCATCTATATAACCGCGACTCAAACGTTCCAACTCCAGTCTCGATAAGGCTTTGGGGTTCAGCGTCACCCCACCTTTAGCACCGCCAAAAGGCAAATTCAACACAGCACATTTAAACGTCATCCAATACGCTAAAGATGTGACTTCATCCATTGAAACGTTTGGATGATAGCGGACGCCTCCCTTGGTTGGCCCTCTGGTATCGTCATACCGAACGCGATAACCCTGAAAAATCTTCAAAGAACCATCATCCATCCGCACGGGTATAGACACTCTTAAACTAGCTTTAGGAAATTTCAAATGTTCGATCGCATCATCTGAAATTGAGACATACTTTAGTGCCTTTTCTAGTCTTTGACTAGCATCAGCAAATAGGGAATTTTCCATATCATGTTTTTTCATTACTATTAGTATATTTAAGCACATTTTACTAATAATTATCGTAACAATTTAATAAGCTGGAAAGCACGTCAAGCTCTTATGCTTGTTAAACAGTGCAACCGAAGCGCCAAAATGATTAAACTTAAGAAACATTAAGTTAAAGTCAGGTTGTCTTTTTGAGCATAGCCTAAGTACAGGAAGAATTGATGATTGAACTCCTAGCCGCACTCTCGGCTGCGGCGGCGGTGGGAGTGGGGAGAATTGCCCTGCCCCTCCTGTTGATTGGCCTTTTGCAGGGAAATAATCTCTGGTCTCGCGTGCCGATTTTATCTTTGATTCATCCGCAGGTAGTTGTGGGAATCCTCACGAGCTGGTCGTTATTCGAGCTTTTTGCCTCCAAAAAGCTATTAGGGCAGCGCGTACTGCAAATTTTCCATCTTTTGTTTAGCCCTATTGTTGGGGCGATTATGGGGGTTGCTGTTGCGGAGGCAACCGACGCTCCTGGTTGGTTAATTATATTAGTTAGTGTAGTGGGTGGCTTGTTGGCGCTTGTGCTGCAACTTGTCCAAGTCGGTTGGTTTTTTCGATTGCGGGGCTTACCCTTGTGGGCTGTTTTTGCCCAAGATGCCTTGTGTGTGGCGCTGGTACTTTTAGCTTTTGATGCGCCCAGACAGGGAGGTTTAATTGCGATGATCCTGCTGTGGTTAGCAATTCGCAGTTCTGGTGAATGGTATAGCTGGTATAGCAAAAGTCAAAAGTCAAAAGTCAAAAGTCAAAAGTGAAATTGGTTCTGGGGGTCGCAATACTGAGTAATTTTAGATTGCAGATTTCAAATTTTACTTTCAATCCAAAATCTAAAATCTAAAACCTAAAATTTCTAGAGTAGTCCGATTAGGTGTAGAGGCCCGTGACCGCTGAGCAGTTCCAACACTAGGTCAATACAGATAATCATTGCTATACGACCGTTCCAAACTTCAGCAGATGGAGTTATGCCCCATTCCCAACGCTCTTGCGGGTACATCTTAACTTGTTTCTTGAGTTGTGTTACTTCGGAAAGCTTTATACTGGGGGAATTAAGAGCTTCGACTACGAGATCTGCCAGGGCGTCAATAAATACAGGATGGGTGTTGAGGGCGGGTACGCGGCGGAAGTTGTGAATGCCAGATTCCTCAGCTAGTTCGCGGTACTCCATATCAATTTCTTGGAGGGTTTCGATATGCTCAGATACAAAGCTGATGGGCACTACTAGCAAATCTTTGACTTCTTGGATGGCAAGTTCTTTAATAGCGTCTTCAGTGTAGGGTTTGAGCCATTCTACTGGGCCGACCCTACTTTGGTAAGCCAGAGTGTGGGGATTGGGTCGATTCAGCGTCTCCATGATTCGGACTGTGCAGTCTTCTATTTCTTGCTGGTAGGGGTCGCCAGCTTCTTCTACGTAGCTCACAGGGACGCCGTGGGCGCTAAAGAAGAGTGTAACTAGATCGGGATTCTCAAAGCGATCGAGTTCTTGGGCGATCAGCTGGGCCATTGCTTGTAGGTAACCGGGCTGCTGATACCAGGAACGAATGACGGTGTAGTCAATGGGGGTGAGGGAGGGGTCTTCTTGCCAGATCTTTTCCAAAAGGCGGAAGCTGGAACCGCTGGTGCTGATGGAGAATTGGGGATAGAGGGGGAGGATAACCAGACGATCGACGCGATCGCGTTTCATTCGTGCGATCGCTTCTTCCGTGAAAGGATGCCAGTACCGCATCCCTATGTAGACACTTGCTGGTTGCCCTTTTTGCTCCAAATCTTCTTCCAGGGCATGAGCCTGGGCTTCTGTAACGCGGCGTAGAGGAGATCCACCGCCAATTTGGCTATAATTTTCTTGGGATTTCTTGGCTCGCAGTGTAGAGATGAGCCATGCCAGGGGTTTTTGTAACCAGGGAAACGGCAGCCGAATGATTTCCGGGTCGGAAAATAGGTTAAACAGAAAAGGCCGGACATCCTCCAGTTGATCCGGTCCGCCCAAGTTAAGTAGTAAAACCCCAGTACGCCCCATAGCTCTTA
The DNA here is from genome assembly GCF_023333585.1 of Argonema antarcticum A004/B2. Taxonomy (GTDB): domain Bacteria; phylum Cyanobacteriota; class Cyanobacteriia; order Cyanobacteriales; family Aerosakkonemataceae; genus Argonema; species Argonema antarcticum. The sequence goes on along the minus strand of NZ_JAIQZN010000035.1, from coordinate 50,583 downwards.
CAGTTTCCCAATGTTTTCAGATTCGTTACCGATTTTAATAATATATCTTGTTATTGGCTTCCATTAGCACCAAGGAATACACAATTTCAGGAGCAGTTAGGCCGTGGCCACTATTTTAAGGGACTGGAGCTATCGATATCAGTGGTTGTACGATGGGATTTCTCGTCTTGCTGCCATTAGCGTTGGTGGTGAAGGGCGATTCCGCCAGTTAGCTTTGCAAGGTTTGACCATCCTTCCAGATACCAAGGTACTAGACCTTTGTTGCGGTAGCGGTCAGGCAACCCAATTTCTGGTGCAATACTCCCAGAATGTGACGGGATTGGATGCCTCACCTTTATCGCTGAAGCGGGCGCGATCGAATGTTCCATCTGCTCAGTATATAGAAGCTTTTGCAGAAAATATGCCGTTTGCAGACAATTCTTTCGATCTTGTGCATACCAGTGTGGCGATGCACGAAATGCAGCCTGAGCAATTGCGACAGATTCTCAAAGAAGTTTATCGGGTGCTGAAACCGGGTGGAGTGTTTGTGCTGGTGGATTTTCACGCGCCGACGAATCCCTTATTTTGGCCGCCGATATCGTTATTTTTGTTATTGTTTGAAACGGAGACGGCGTGGCAGTTGTTGAAAACGGATTTGCCTGGGTTGTTGGCGGAGATTGGGTTTCGGGAGAATGAACAAACTTTGTATGCCGGTGGGAGTTTGCAGACGATAAAGGCCGCTCTCCCGTAATTAGTGTACTAAATTATCAGGAAAATACCAGATCGGGACGGAAGAACCTCTACGCCTCTGGCAAAAAACTAAAGATAAACAAAACTAAATCTAAAGTCGCAGGTATCTTGTGCCAGTTGCCAAACCGTCCCCACACAGTAAGACTTATCAATTCTTGAAAAGCCCTCATTGTGGTTGAATGCCAAAATTTTGGAACATCCACTTAAGAAACTGTCACTTAGAATTCATCTACCATAATAAGTAAATAGAATATCATGAAAACAAGCTAACAAGCAAAAAGATTTTATCCTACGACTGAGAGCCTGTATGCCACAACCAACTGCCCCTCAAAAAGATACTGCCGCTTGGATTATTCAAGTCTGGCTTTCTTTTGCTCTTTCCGTCTCGGCAACTGCTGGCGGTATAATTTACCTACCTGTAGATGGCTGGGTAAAAGGTTATATGGGAATGGGTTTACTGTTTTCAATTGGCTCGACTTTTACTCTAGCCAAAACCACTAGAGATAATTATGAAGCGACAAAACTAACAGCTAGGATTGATGAAGCCAGAGTCGAGAAAATACTCAGCGAACACCATCCTCTTAAATAGGGAATAGGGGATAGGGAAAATTATTAATTCTCCCACTCCCCCACTCCTAATTAGATACCCGCCTCAAACCCCGCAACCAACGGTAAGGATAATAAAAAGGTACAAACAGCGGATGTACAATTTTGTAGCGATATTCCATATACTCGCGAGTCGGAAACAGCGTATCCCAAACAATACGCAACCGTTGACGCCAATCTTTAGCACCCGCTACATCAGCAAACAAACGCAAAGCCATAATTTCATATTGCCAAGCATAAGTTCGCACTTCTTCCCGCGATGGTTCCAAAGCAAGAAATTTATCCAAAACATCTGCCGGAATTGGCGAATCCCATTCATCAGCTATTTGAAGCAAAATCCGCTGTAACGACATCACCAAATTGTATTCTTTTGCCTTACTTATAACCAATTCCCAATCAATTTTTTCTTCGTAAAACCTTATAACAGCCGCTATATCGTGCAACCACATCAAACTTTCTCCGCCGTGATGCAGCATCAAATGAGCGCATAAATAAACCACTTGCGCTTCGCAACCCAGCACCAGCGCCGGTGCTAAATTAATCTTGACAGGCAAAGAAGTTTCCCAAAACCAGTCAGTGGTAAACCTGCGCTGATAATATATAGGAGCTATTAGCCGCCAGTGTAAATCGATATAAATATCTACAAGTCCACCCTTGTAAAAAATTTCTTCATTGCGGAATTCTTCAGTGAAACCAGCCTGCATTTCCACACCCACAGGTGCATATCCCAAGCCTGTCAGAATTTGTCGAGTCATTGGCAAATCTTCAGGGTGGATAAGTAAGTCTAAATCGCTCATCGGTCGGGCCGCAATATCATCATAAATCATCTCGGCTAAAGCAGCACCTTTGAGGACGATAACATCTACTCCACTAGCAGAAAGTTGGTGCAGTACATCAGCTAATTCCCGCAGCAGCAAAGTGTTGCGGCAGGCATTGTGATAATAAGCTTTGCGCCATTCCTCCTCAATCAATGGCGAAACTAAGTTTTTACCGCGCACAATATGGTATAATAAGGGAGCCAAAGCTTCTGTATGTACAATCTGGCGCAAAGCATCCCAATTGAAATGATCGGCAGCCGCTATTTCTCGCGCCGCATTCAATGCTTTTGAATCCCAGCGTCCACGAAGACACAACCGCAGAAAGATGAGAAATTTAGGGTCTAAATTGCTAACAGGTATGCTACATTCTGCGTTCATATAAAAAATATCGATTTTGCCAACATTCTATACTGACTCTTGTATTTGCCTTTGCCAAGACTTAGCATAAGCGCCACCGCGAGATAATAACTCATTATGACTGCCTGATTCTACAATTTGACCATCAGCCATTACGTGAATGATGTCGGCTCGTTTGGCGATCGCAAAACGATGGGTGATAATAATAGCCGTGCTATAACCTACCAATTGCCGAAACCTCTCTAGCCAGTCAGCTTCCGCCCAAGAATCCATCGCGCTGGTAGGTTCATCTAGTATAATCAGAGGAGCCTGACGGAGAAAAGCTCTCGCTAGGGCAATCCGCTGCCATTCGCCGCCGCTGAGTTCTGTACCACCTTCAAACAACTTCCCCAATAAAGTATCGTAACCTTTTGGCAAGCGATCGATCATCTCGTTAGCACCCGCAGCTTCAGCAGCAGCACTAATTTCAGATAAACTGGGAGATGATATTAAATCCCCCATTGCAATGTTTTCAGCGACGGTGGTATTATAATCAACTGGTTGCTGAAACAGAATAGTGATGAATCGCCGTAAGTTTTGGATGGGTAAGTCGCGCAAATCGATGCCATCCAACTTGATACTACCATGCTGCGGATCGTACAAGCGGCAAAGCAATTTGAGCAGGGTAGTTTTACCAGCACCGTTGCTACCGACGATCGCTACAATCTTACCAGCAGGAATAGTAAGATTGAAGTGTTCCAAAGCTGCCTTGTGGCTACCTGGATAGCGGAAGGTAACTTGATGAAAGCGGATTTCCTGTTTTAAAGTTATTGGTGTCAATCTCGGTGAGGGGGAGTCTACCACTTGGGGTTGCAGTTCGAGAAACTCGAATAGGTTGCCCAAAAATAACATATTGCTGTAAACTTGACCGAGGTTTGCCAGGAGATTTCGCATCACACCTTGACCTTGGTTAAAAGCCTGGTAAAATAAAGCTAAGTTTCCCAAAGTCACCCGCCCCTGAAAAACTTTCCACACCATCCAAGTTAGGGCAACTGCGGTGATTAAAAGTGCGATCGCACTAGCGCCCAGATTCGCAAAACTCTCATCCTTAGCCAACTTTACCCGTTCGGATCGTAACTTTCGCCGCAATCTCTGATAAGCAGATTTGAAATGTTCTCCTAATCCAAACAGCCGTAATTCAGCAGCATACTGCTTTTCTGTAAGCAGCCAATAGTAATACCAGCTACGACGTTCATCAGCAGTATTTCGCAACCACCAATCGTAGTTTTGGCTACTATAGCGCAAGACGACATAAAAGGCAGGCAGAGTACTTACTAGCAGTGCAAAAGGTAACCAAATGCCAAAGCGAATCAGTACCGCTGCCATTGCCATCAGGGTAATACTATTTTGCAGCAAATTGCCGCTATTTTCTAGTAACGCCACCGGACGAAAATAAGCATCCTGGCGAACTCGGTGCAAGCGATCGTAATATTCTGGCGATTCGTAAAAAGCAAAGTCAATCTCTATTGACTTTTCGTGAATAAGGCTGCTAATATAATCTTTGACTAATTCTGATTGAACGGTGCGAACCCAAGTTAGTAAACTGCCAAGTACCTGAGTTAACAACAAAATACCGCCCATTAAAGCAACTAGCGTCAGAGTCGGTAATATCTTTTGCCAGTCAGCACCAGCACCTAAAGCTGCTACTAGGCTATCTACCAGTTGCTGAGTTAAATAAACTGTCGCTACTGGCAATAGTCCCTGCACTACCAACAGGATAGCCCAGGCGATCGTCCAGTTTCTAGCAGATGTCCAGACTAAATTGAGACTTCTGGACAAATAAGGTAGTTGACTCAAACCACTTCTTACCTTTGTCTTTAGAATTCTCAAGTTTGTCATTGGTAATGGGTGATTGGTGATATCGAATCACAAATTCGACTATTTACTGTATTTTTTAGAGAGATCACCGACTCGCGTCAAAGCCTCCGGCGAATTCCGAAAGCGACTGGGAAATTTCTCCTTAACTCGATTGGCAATATCGCCTAACGCCATACCGCTACTCATAAATTCCACAATTAGTCGATCGATCTCTCCATCCTCATTAAGCGTCGGCACATAGTTAGCAGCAGTCTTACGCAGTTGTGCGGGAGATAGCGGCATCCCGAAAAAGGTTGACTGCTTGAAGTTTGCTTTGATCTCTGTGGGATTTTCCTGATTTAAAATACAAGTATTCCAGCGCCAAATATAGTCATCTCCCACTAAATTAGCCTGTAAAGTAACAGACACTTTATCCCCAACACGAAGAAGAACTGCCTCAGTCCAAGGAAAAAAAGCAATACTGTAGATTAATTCAGGCATTCCTGGCGCATTGGAAAAGCTTATGCCTTCTGCCAGAGTAGCATCAAACCAAACACTTAACCCGTGAGCCGTTCCACTTTTCGCCACATCCCAATTTATTTCGGCACTAATATCGGGACTTTCGATCGTAGTATAATCCAACGTAGCCCAAGATTGCGGTGTCGTTAAAAGTTGTGCTGGTGCTACCCAACCTTTACTCCAAATATTAGTTACAATTTGTCGTGCCGCCTTCATATCAAATCCATATTCGCTATCATCCCAAGCCGATACGATCCGATTGTACAAATGGGGTACTTCCACGACAGCCGCCCACAAAGTATCGCGCTGGGGAATCATTATTCCACCGGGCGCAAGCAACCGTTTTCTAGCATCAACAATAGATGGTATGTGCTGTTGAAAAAGTGGCAATACGCCGCGTATATCTGAGATAATTACATCAGCTAATTCCGGTAATTTTACCTGGTTTGAGAGTTGTTGGATAAGCTGAATACGGTCAGCATAGCCATTTACATACGCAATTTCTCTTGCGACTTGAATAGTATCGCTTGGTTCAATGGCATAAACTTTTTTAGCACCAAATTGACAAGCAAGCAAAGCAAAAATTCCCGTGCCAGTCCCTATATCCAGTACCACAGACGCAGGTTTGACGGCTTGACGCAGTGCCTTTACATAGGCATCCATGCGTCCTTTGTCAGCGATCATGCTACCATAGCCGGAGATGCTATAAATTGCCATTAGTTATTCTTCATTCGTTATTGTATTACCAGTTACCTAATTTATAAAAATCTTCTAAAATTAAATTACAGAGTTTTGAAATAAGTTGAACATCTGCATGAGGCGTGACTCGTCGCAGCGGCACATTATCCACAACCCGACTCAACAAATCAAATTCCTCGGCACGCATTTTTTTATCCAACCAATTGTTAGCGTAGGTGTTAGAAATTAGCGTTATTAAACCAGTATGGCTAGGTACTGCTTCCAGGAAAGGGGCAGATGGGGAAGTAGTGCGATCGCCTAAAATATAAATAGCACCCAGCGGCAAAGGCAAGTCTTGAAATTGATATCCTGGTTGGGTAAGATCCAAATAACGTTTATCCCAGTTTGGCGTCAGACAAGGCAAAGCATCCGCTTTACCGTACAAAGCTTTCACCGATGTTGGCCACAAACGCAAACGGGGATAAGCAGGTTGTACCAGAAACTTATTATCCCTCTCCAAAATCGGTACAACGTCATCCGATAATACGGGAAACCCAGCTTTGGCAAAAGCCGCAGCTGTAGTAGATTTTCCCGCACCTGCTGGGCCAAGTATAACGATCGACTTATCCCCTACTGCTATAGCAGAAGCGTGCAAACAAACAACCCCCCGCAGGCGCAATCCAAAGCCGAAAATCGGCCCTAGCAGGTAGGTAGCTGTATCTTCCAGTGTCAAATTATCTGGCCAATTAGCCCAGATTTCGGTAACCGAATGGTCAATGATGAATTCGGTGCGATCGCAATATAAAAGCCGGAAATAGCGATCGTCAATTTTCCACACACTCAAGGCTGGCTGACCGTGTTCGTCTTGGCAAGAACTAACATAACAAACTCTATGGAGTCCTTCAGGAATATCTGCCAACCAAGGCGGGACACAAGACAACCAGACCCGAACATCTACTTCAGATTCAGACCTATTTTGCAAAGGCACTAATCCCGGAATTGGTGCATTGGAATGCAGTTTTAGGCCATATACGGAATAAAAAAACACGGGTTTCTTCTGGAACTGATAGGCTGCTGTCTTTTACATCACGTATTTGTCTTGTTAGCACTAGGAAGATTATCAAAGTTCTTCGTTGGACCAACTGAGTTTTTGGTAATCTCCCTGATATCACCATACACAGATAACTTGGGGCTTGTATAAGGAATCTTGGTGAATTTTTCATTATTAGAACGCATGGTTTTCCTCCTTTAACGATTCGTAATTAAATAACTGCAAATTTTGTAACCAGTAGTTGAGATTTAATGGTTGCAGATTAATGCAAGCTTCATTTGTATCCTGCGATCTTCCAGAAACTATCGGCATCGCTTTGCGATCGACATATTTAGCTAACATTGGTGTAGCTTCAAATCGATCGATCCATTGCGAACCAGCTTGCTGCAAAAGTAAGCCGATCGGATCGCCAGCTAGGGGCGATTTCGGACGCCGACGTACCGACTCCGGTAAAATCCCCCGCATCGCCACCCGCATCAGTTCTTTATGCAAGCACCAAGGCACTGGTGGAATTGCCAATAAGTAATTTACCAGACGCAGATCGAAAAATGGATATCGTACCTCCACAGGCAAACCTGTTACTCCCGGATCGCAGCTTTCAAACAGGTAAGGCCAAGCCGAACTGGTAAGCTGTTGATATGCCTCTGGACGGACAGGATGAATCAGCGGTTTTTCATCGTAAAACTGCTCCCATCTCCCAGGCAAATCCAATTTAGCTGAAAAATCTGAGTTTATCCATCGGGGATAGGCAGGAAGTGGGGGACGAATTCCCAGCCATCGCTTAACCCTCGATCGCAAACCCGGTTGCGGTAGCCGTTTATGAGAGACAACATACTCAACAGTATCTACGATCGAACGACCTAATTGCCAGTTTTTCAAGAGGTGTGCAAAATAAAAGTAAGCTCCCCAAGAATAAAAAACCGGATCGCCACCATTCCCATCCAGCAGAACTCGGCTATGGGCTGCAACTTGTGTGAGTCGATCTGCAAAAATGGCTAACATACAGACATTGGTAGGTTCGGGATGCCCCGATTGCCGTTGTTCCGTTTGCCCAAACAAAGTATAGTCGTCTGCAACTAGGTAGCGGATGGGAATATTTAAAGCTTCTGCCACCAATCCTGAATAATAACGTTCTTTATCTGGAATTAATTTATCATAGACGACGGTGAACGCTCTCAAATCAAAGGCATCTTTATTGTACAGTTGGCTGGCAGTGGCGGCTATGGTTGTAGAGTCCATCCCCCCACTCATTGAGACAGCCACCCGGTTAGTGCGAAGTCTATCTCCTACCGCCTTTCCCATTAACTCTTTGAAATTTTCTACATAATCGCTTGCTTTTTTATACCGGATCTCACCATCTACAGGTAGCATCCAGTAACGTTTGGATTTTAGTGTTTCTCGTGACCAAGTTAAACAGTGTGCGGGAGGTAGACGCTGAATATCTGCAAAAGTAGTTGTATCTAGCTCTTGGTTATAACCAAACAGCAGAAAATCCGCAATAGCCAGATCGTTTAACTCATCCGAAACTTGTGGGTGAATTCTTACGCCATTTAGCGTATTGCTAAAAATCAGGCTATTCCCGACACGAGCATAGTAAAACGGTTTGACTCCAAAATGATCTCTGGCGCAAAATAACCGTTGCACTCTTGAGTCCCAAATGGCAAAAGCAAAATCTCCCAACAGGTGTTTAACGCAGTCTTCTTCCCAAACCTGATAAGCGCGGAGGATAAGTTGTACATCCGTTACCGTCTTAATATCGATACTGCTGTTCAACTTTTCAATCAGTTCTGCTCTACCATCAATGCGTGCATCAGCAGTAATCCACACCTCACCATCAAGACTACAGGGTTGCTGTTCCCGTAGCGATTCTGATGTTGTACGCAGCAGCGCGTGACCAAATCCTACATTACCATCAATCCAAATGTGCCGATCGTCTGGCCCTCGATAGGCCATGAATTCAGTCATTTGCTGCAACAGCTGTCGGTCAATTGGCTTACCGTCCAAGTTAACTATCCCGACGATACCGCTCATAGTGCTTGCTCCTTTAGCGGCAAAATCGCACCCGCAAAAGGCGCAAAACGCTCCTTAACATCACTACTGTCATTTAAAACATCACCCTCGTACTCCACCCAAGCATGAGCCTCCAGGCTGCCGTCCTGTTTGCGTACTCCTATACGCAGGTCGCTTTCAATACCTTGACAGCGCAGTAACCACCAGAGAACTAGAGACTTTTGCAGGCAGTTAGGGCGATATAAACCCCGGTTACTTGCTAGCGATACCATGCGTGTAATTACGTAGATATCTTTTTTTATCGGTTCTAAATGATACCAATTTTTTTTGGTAAATGCGATCGCAGCATACAGCCGTCGAAACCCAAACAGTTTTATACAAACAGCCGTCAGCGGCAGCAGCATTAGCGATCGAACCAGCAGCCTTAGCTCTGACCAGGAAAGTTTTTTTAACTTGCGCCAACTATTTACTGCTGACATTTACCAATCCATGCTCCACCAGCTGTTCGATCAAGTGATATAAGTCCCCTCGTAGCTGTTCCGCATCTACATCATATTCGGATAGTAAAGATTCGTAGGCATCCTGTATCATATCGCAACTAGAAAGAGCCGCCCACATACGGGTGCCTACCTCATCCAAGCCAAAATAACGTTCGCTCTTAAGATTGAGAATAACCGATTCGCCATCCAGTTCCCGAACCAACACATCTGCTGGCACTGAAAGCCCCATATCAAACGAAAGTGTCAAAATTTGCCTAACCTCCCAGATAAATAGGAATTTCCAACGATATCTTAGCCATCAGAGTTTAAAACCGCAACAGGCACAAAAATAGAGGCTGTATGTACCAGCCTCTCTCAGAATAACGGTATCAGACTAGATATAGGACTAATATCCTGCCTTTATTTGCGGTTTGTCTTCCGCTTTTGGTGACGGCGTTTGGTAGTAACCAGTGCGCGATCGACTGGAAATCCCACAACGGGTGGTATTACTTGATACTCCCGCTCTACTTCCAGATTTTTCAGTTCTGTGTAGTCTACCCAGTGGATGCAATCGACCGGACAAGTATCGATCGCTTCTTGAATCAACTCCTCCCCATCGCCATCCTGCCGAACCACACGAGAACGACCATAATCTGGTTCTATGTAGAAGGTATTACGCGCGACGTGAGCGCAATGCTTACAGCCAATGCAAGTAAGCTCATCTACATAAACCCCTTTCTGCCGCAGCGCTCCACCCAGTTCTGGCTCAAAACCCGATCGCTCTGGCGCATCTCGAAAGAAACCACCCAGTTCTGGTTCCAAACCAGACCTTGTGGAAGCTGGCGTCTCGCTATCCAGATTTTTCTCTCCCATTGATAGACAAAAATCTGTGGCATCATTTGCCGAAGGGCCAGAAAAGTCGGACATCAGTTCCTCCAGCGTTGCACTACCAGTCGGATCGAACCATCTTCATTTTGTTGTTGTTCGGCAACTTGGAAACCTTGCTTAGCGGTTTCCTTCATCACCGTCTGGAAAGCATAACGCTGAGTCACCTTGCTCAGGAACATATCCACAGACGACGTTTGGTGCCAAAACTGCAAGTCCGCAACTAATTCATACTCATTACCATTCCAGCTAAAACCGATGTCGTAACCGTTGTCTTGCTCGATCGCAATTTCCGCATTAACAGCTTGACCCCGATAGCCCCGCACCGGGCAAGGGCCTTCTTTCCAGTCAATCCCTAAATCTGTCAAAGCAGCTTGCAGAGAGGCCAGATTACGGATCTGAGTTTTGATTTGGCTAAAGTGTGACATATTATCCTCTGGTGAGTAAATTGTAGATTGATAAAAAATTACCACTCGCTAAAAGTGGCTTGCGCTGCCGCTGTTGCAGGCTGTTGTAGCACTGCGGCGAAATATTCCGAGGTCTGCTCCTGGCTGAGTACCTGCCCGAGCTGAGCTTCAATGGCAGCAGTCACCTCAGCACACGAGTAGCCAACAATGCCAGTAACTTTTTCTTTTACCCGACCATCGGGATAAATTACAAACTCTAGTGTCTCCACGCTCTTAACTGAACCCTAAAGACTTTTTGACCAAGGCGATCTCTTAGCTGGCTATAGCCTTCGCACGAAGGCGATTCGGCAAAAGTTTCTGCATCAAGATCCTAACTAGCTTCTCTTTAATTCACTTTACCCATTGGGGCTAAAATGAATCAAAACTTAACACAACTTATTAATTAAGCGATTAAGTTCTAAATTATTTGTTAGTTTCCCTTAACTTGCCACAGTAGTCAATATCAACGGGGCTACAAATTTAAAGCGGGACAGTCTAACCCCACCCCCTTGCCCCTCCCCGTCTACGGGGAGGGGAGAAATACTCTTCCCTCTTCCCTCTTCCCTCTTCCCTCTTCCCTCTAGCCCCTAGCCCCTAGCCCCTAGCCCCTAGCCCCTAGCCCCTAGCCCCTAGCCCCTAGCCCCTAGCCCCTAGCCCCTAGTCCCTAGCCCCTAGCCCCTAGCCCCTAGCCCCTTCTTCGTCTTGCTTGTCAACTGTTACAGAGTATAAATAACCCAGGATAATTAGAGATTGTCTGAATTCAAGGAAAAGAACTATGAGCTACGAGCAGCTTACAAGTCCGATTCGCGTAGGGGTGCTTGGTTTTGGCGGGTTGGGACAAGCCGCCAGCCGAGTACTTGCGCCCAAAGGAGAGATGATCTGGGTGGCGGCAGCAGATCGAGAAGGCTATGCTTATGTCAGTGAAGGGTTAAATCCCGATGTCTGTATTGCAGCTTACCAATCTCATGGTTCTGTGGGATATTTAGAGCCAGGAGGTACTTTAAGCGATCGCAGTATTCACGATTTAATCAAACAAGCATCTGTAGATGGCTATTTCTTAGCCTTGCCCAACCTGCCAAATACTTTTATCGCTTCTGTAGTGAGTCAGTTTATTGAATCTGGTTGGCAAGGAGTATTAGTCGATGCCATCAAACGCACCAGCGCCGTCGAGCAACTTCTCGGATTAAAACAGCCCCTTGCAGCTGCTGGAATTACTTACATGACGGGTTGTGGAGCCACGCCGGGACTGTTAACAGCAGCAGCTGCCCTAGCGGCCCAGAGCTACGCAGAAATTCACAGCGTCAAAATTACGTTTGGTGTCGGAATTGCCAACTGGGAGGCTTACCGCTCTACCATTCGCGAAGATATTGCCCATCTGCCCGGTTATAGCGTCGAAAAAGCCAGAGTGATGACAGATGAGGAAGTGGAAACACTGCTCGATCGCACAAATGGTATACTGACTCTGGAAAATATGGAACACGCCGACGATCTGATCTTAGAACTGGCGGGAATTTGCTCTAGCAGCTGCGTAAAAGTAGGCGGCGTAGTCGATACCCGCAATCCCAAAAAACCCCTCAGCACTAACGTCCAGGTCACAGGTCGCACCTTTGAAGGCAAAATTTCAACCCATACCTTCACCCTGGGAGACGAAACCAGCATGGCCGCAAATGTATGCAGCCCCGCATTTGGTTATCTCAAAGCAGGCATAGCTTTGCATCGACGCGGCATTTACGGTTTGTTTACCGCCGCAGAAATTATGCCCCAGTTCGTCAAATAGGGACTAGGGGAAGAGGGGTCGAGCGGGAAGTTCCCTCGATCCCCCTAGCCCTGCTTCTTAAGGCGGGACAATAAGATCGAAGTCCCCCCTTAAGAAGGGGGATTTAGTGGGGGTAACCCTGCTCGAAAAATCTGTTCGACCGTCAAGTTCAACTCTGGAAAAGCTAGCGACTCAATCCTCTCGCTTTCCCTAAACTGTTTGACTTGATACTCTTCGTCTACCAGTTGATAAACTGAGAGGGTGGGTTGTTTGGGATTGCCGATAAACTTGCGGCCACCTAAACCCAGGTAGTCCACAATCCAGTATTCGAGGATGCCCATTTCCTCATAGTCAGAAGCTTTCAAAAAATAATCATCCCGCCAGTTTGTGCTGACGACCTCTACAGCTAGTCGCACCGAAGCCCCCATCGTGATGATAGATTCTTTCTGCCAACGCGGTTCGTTTAAGAGTGCGGTTCGGTCTAGGACAATTACATCTGGCTGGTAACCTGATTCGTTACGGACGGGTTTAAGCAGGCAATCACCTGGAATTGAGTAAGCCAATTGCAGTCGCCTGATTTCAAAATTGATTTCACTGGCGATGAAACCTGTAACGTCGGAATGGTCGCCAGTTCCTAAAGGCATTTCAACAATTACTCCGTTGTGTAGTTCGTAGCTGCGGGCAGAGTTCTCTGGATACCAGGCCACGAACTCATCAAACGTGACTGTTTTGGGTATGGCTTGGAGCATGATGTTTTTTTTTCTGAAGTTGTAGAATACGAGTTCACAAGGGGTTTTGCTTGTTGTTGTGGAGAAAAATAAACTTTCTATGAAGAGTGCTGAGTTGAAAGTGCTGAGTGCTGAGTTAAAAGACCGCCCACTCGCTATGCGGGGTATCAACCTTCTCCTGATGATAAGATTCCGCCCACTCGCTATGCGGGGCATTTACCGAGTGCTGAGTGCTGAGTACTCTTTTTCTTACTCAGCACTCAGCACTCAGCACTCAGTACTGAGTACGGTAAATTTGATGATTAGTGCATTGACAGGTTCTATGTAAATTAATTTATTATAATTTTGTATGTTTGTTTTGAAATAACGATACGAGCGAAAAGGTAAAATTAAAAAAGGTACTAAACATCACATCACTATATTTAAATTTAATTACACTTTCAACTGATGAACTAATCGGTGTGGTCGGGGCGAATCAGATGTCATTGTCGGGGGCTGGTTAACTAAATGCCAAGAAGACGAAAAAAATGGGCTCTTCCGTACTTAGTGTGCCAAATTATTAGTTTTCCGTGTCCTACACCTTAGCTGGCTGGAGTTTCAAGGCTATCGCCCCGTCAGGAGCAAGTTGCCATCTGGCAAGCTAATGGTGTAGATAATGTCAAAGCCTTATCTAGCAAAGCCTTGAGGATAAATTTAAGTTAACTTAGCACACTAAGTACGGAAGAGCCCATTTTTCCATTTTTCCATTTTTTCTTTTGACTTTTGCTACGCTGGTGGACTTTCGGTAGACAAGGTGGATGGGATTTCTTCCTCTTCGATAACGGAGTCTAGAGTCTGAACGACAAAAGGTAGATATGCTCCAGCTAATCCCCGTTTAATCCTTTCCGGTGTCTGGGCAAAGACAACAAACAGAGGATGGATATTTTCCGCCTCCTCGTTCAGCACGTGCTTGTAGCGGGGGGGCATCACCCATTCATAGCTTTTGTGAAGATACACCTGTGTTTGTCGCCAGCGACTGAGCAAATCGGAAAAGTCTTCCTGCGGGCGATGGATGAACACCATAATTTCCACCCCTGTTTTAATTTTCCATTCGGGGTCGCACATTAAAATAGCTACATCGCAGGGCAGGCAAACAGCCTCTTTGGTAGCAGTAATAACACCACTATTCTTTGCCGATGATACTGTGTGGTTAAGTAGCACAATTGGCAAAGGAATGGTAATAACGCTTTGATCCGGTCGTCGCAGACTGGGGATCAGCTCTAGATAGGGACGGTGCTGCTTCAGAAGCGCGATCGCTCCCATCTGGTTGCTGTACTCTGCTAGTAGTGCTTCATAGTGAGATGGTTTAACAGACATTGTCCTGAACTTAGGGGCTAGGGGCTAGGGACTGGGGAAGAGGGGGGGAAGAGGGGCTAGTGCAAAAAGCAAGTTTACTCTTAGCCGATACCGTCCATCACTTTGAACATAGGAAGATACATCGAGAGCAAAATCATCCCCACCATTCCGGCGATACCGACCATCATTAGCGGTTCCAACATACTGGTAAGACCTTTCACCGCTTGTTCTACTTCATCTTCATAAAAATCCGCCAGTTTCAGCAGCATTTTGTCAAGTTCGCCCGTTTCCTCACCAATGCTCATCATTTGAATAGCCAAGGTGGGGAAAACATTCGCTTTTTGCAAAGCAATACTGATCATACCCCCCTGTTCCACTTCTGTTCGGGCTGCCTCAATAGCATTACCAATAATCACATTACCAGCGGTATCTCTGACAATTTCCATTGATGTCAGCATCGGCACCCCAGAACGAGTCAACATCCCAAAGATGCGGCAAAAGCGAGCCACCGCCGTTGTTCTAATCAGCTCTCCAACGATCGGCAACTTCAACATCATGCCATCTATTTGCAGACAACCAGCCGGAGTTTTGTAATATGCTTTATAAGCAGCAATTGCCGCAGCTATACCGGCGATAGCCGTCAAAACGAGAGGAGGTGTTCTCAAGAATTTACTAATTGCCAGCATGAATTGAGTCAGCGCAGGTAATTCCATCCCCAAGTCTTCAAATATCTTAGCAAAAATTGGCAGCAGGAAAGTTGTCATTGCAATAAAAATTACGACCGCCAAACCACCCACCATTTTCGGGTAAGCCGATGCTGACTTGATCTGATTTTGAAGTCGAGCCGAATCTTCTAGAATTTTAGCAACCCGGTTGAGTACTTCATCGAGAACACCACCAATTTCTCCAGAGTCCACCATTGATGTATAGAGATTGTCAAAGCAGTTTGGATGTTTACGCATCGATTCTGCGAGGCTGACGCCCTCATTCACATCAGCACTAATTTTCATCAAAGCTTTTTTGAGCTTGGGATTGGTGCATTGATCGCTCAACACGCCAAGGCATCTGACCATCGGTACGCCTGCATTAAACATGGCCGCGAATTGGCGTGAAAACATCGCCATTTCTTTGACCGTGATTTTGGCAAACATACTCGCAAAATCAGGCATTTCAAAGCCTTTAGATTCCTTAAGGTCTTGAACTGCAAGACCTTTTTTCATCAGCTTCTCCTTAGCTTCAGCCAAGGAGTTTGCTTCGACCTTCTGAGTTTTTTTAGAATCCCGAACTGTGGCAACGTAGGTAGGCATAATTCATACCAAAGATTAAAAGTTGTTTTTTATACCAAGTTGCAGCCGTGTTGCGTAATTTTGTTTTTTGTTTTTTGTTAGTGGTTCATTGATACGAATCACTAACCATGAATTCTAAGAGTTACGATTTATAACCGTGCTGGTTGGTATTAGTCGTTGTAACTGAGTGATAGAGTGCAGGCAAGAACGATTGTCTTAGGGGAGGTTTTATAGTAATTAGGCTAGAAAGAATGCAGGCATTTTTTTTTACTGCCTGCATTGTCTTGCCTAGTGCGCGGCTACTTTTTGCCCCGGTCCTCCAACTGGTGCTGGCCCAATCAGGCGTTGCAATTCATCAGGTTTAGAAGATTTCGACATAGCTGCATCGTAACTAATTTTGCCCTCTTTATATGCCGCAGCAAGTGCCATTTCCATTGTCAGCATACCCAATTTACCGCCAGTTTGGATAGCTGAGTAAATTTGAGAAGTTTTTCCTTCTCGGATCAGGTTAGAAATACCTGGAGTCACGACCATAATTTCCTGAACGCACACCCGACCGCCGCCAATTTTCGGCACCAAGTTTTGAGAGCAAACGGCTACCAAAGAGTTAGACAGCTGCGATCGAACTTGGGGTTGTTGAATCGGGGGAAATACGTCTAGCATCCGGTCTATTGTCGCCGACGCTGAGTTGGTGTGCAGCGTACCAAAAACCATGTGGCCTGTTTCTGCGGCGGAAATTGCCAGTCCGATCGTTTCCAGGTCGCGCATTTCCCCTACCAGGATAACGTCAGGGTCTTGACGCAGGGCACCTTTGAGAGCGTTGGCAAAGCTCTTGGTGTCTTCCCCTTTTTGCCGTTGGTGAATCAGGCTTTTGATATTCGGGAAAACATATTCGATCGGATCTTCCACTGTGAGAATATGTTCGCCCCGCGTCCGGTTGATCAAATCGATCAGAGCCGCCATTGTGGTGGTTTTTCCAGAACCAGTTTGACCCGTCACTAACAACATTCCCCTTGGCCGTTCTGTCAGTTCCCGCAGCACCATTGGCGTTCCCAGCTTATCGGCATCGGGAATTTTAGAAGACAAAGCTCGCAAGCAAGAGGCCCAGCAACCGCGTTCGCGGTAAACGTTGACGCGGAAACGAGCTAATCCCTTAACTCCATAGGCACAGTCTAACTCCCAGTTTTGCTCCAAGTCTTTGCGCTGACCGTTATTCAACATACTGAATATCAATCGCTGACAGTCGTCCGAATTCAGAACTTCGCCGAATTGGGTCTGAGGTGTGAGCTTCCCACTGATCCGGAAGAAGATAGGCGATCCCGCTTGTATGTGCATATCAGAGCCGCCTTGCTCGATCAGGGACTCCATTACGTCTTCAATCATCATATCCATCGAGCTGTCTCCTTTAACGTATTTGTCAGTGTGTTATGGCAAAGTGCAAAGTGCTGAGTGCTGAGTGCTTTAGTACAAACACAGTCCCGGCCTTGCGGGGAATAGTTCTATACTGTCCTAACCTATGTGACTGTGGCTATAGTTGTTAGCGGTCATCAGTCACTCTTCCACAGTTCTCCAAAGTGACTATTACTCATCAACAAAGCGGGGTGTCAGACAGTAGGGACACTCTAGCCATTCTGGTTGGGCTTCGGCACTGCAAACGCGACAAGTCAGAGAACTCTTGCGTTTTGCTTTCAATTCTGCTTCTAGACCTTTGTCGGTGAAAGTTACCCGCTCAACTTCTTCAAAAGTCGTAGCGCCCAGGCGCACGAGGTTTAAGCTATAAGCTAGCAATGTCACCATCCCTTCTTCCACCGCTGCTTCTTTAATGCGCTCGGTGGGCGCACCTTGGCTGATTAAGGTTTGGAGTCGTTCTGTTACCTTCAAAACTTCATAAACACCGCAACGGCCTTTGTAGCCCCCTCCATTGCATTTGGGACAGATAGTGCCAGCTTCCATTGCGGCCTTTCTTTGGTCTGCTGTTAAAGTATTAGCTTTGTAGAAACTGACTTCCAGTTCGCGGGAAGCCGACAGACCAAACTTGGCGAGTTCTTCCGGGGTAGGGGTGTAGTTAATGCGGCATTCCGCACAAACGCGCCGCATCAAGCGTTGAGCGCAGACACCTAGCAAGGCACCGGACACCATGAAGGGTTCAACGCCCATTTCATCTAACCGCGCGATCGCACCAGCAGCGTCGTTCGTGTGCAGCGTCGTCAACACCAAGTGACCCGTTAACGCCGCTTCAATAGCCGTTTTTGCCGTTTCTTTATCTCGCGTTTCACCCACCAGAATCACATCCGGATCTTGCCGCAAGAACGCCCGCAGTAGATTGGAAAAGTCCAAACCTTTTTCCCGAATTACCTGACACTGAGTAATGCCGCCCAATGCGTACTCAATAGGGTCTTCAGCCGTACTGATATTCACCCCAGGATCGTTACGTTCTGCCAAAATTGAGTACAGGGTCGTTGACTTACCCGAACCCGTTGGCCCTGTTACCAAAATCAGTCCGAACGGACGGCTAGCCATTTCTCTAACCATTGCTAGCGCATCTGGATCGCTAATTAACTTATCCAAACCTAGCTGGGTGGACGAGTTATCCAAAATCCGCAATACGATCTTCTCCCCGTAGCGAGAAGGCAGACAGTTAACCCGGAAGTCCACTGTACGTCCCTGGAATACCCGACGAATACGACCATCTTGAGCTTGACGGCGTTCCGCCACATCCATATTGGCAATAATTTTGAAACGAGAGGTAATCGCTGGGATGACCTTCTTAGGCAAGGGCGGAAAAGGTTCTTGCAGAACCCCATCTTTACGCATCCGAATCCGCAGAAATTCTTCTTGAGGTTCCACATGGATGTCAGAAACCCCATCTGACAAAGCTTTTGCTAAGATTTTGTTGACCGTTTTGACTACCGGAGCTGACTCGGCTTCCCCCAAAGCAGCATCCAAGTCCATATCCTCGTCGATGGGGGCATCATCAATATCGACGTTCTCGAATTCCCCTCCATCTAGAGCTAATCCTTTGTCGCGGTCTTCAGCAGCACGTTTGGCTAGCTTTTGAGCCTGTTCGTCCAAGTACTGAGTGATTAACTGCTCGTAGTCTTCCCGCGTAATCACCATCCGCTGTAACCCAAGACCTTGAGGCCGCAGGATGCGGTTAAGATCGTCGAGTGCTTCTAGGTCATCGGGATTGACCATTGCCACCAAAACACTAGGCGGAGTTGTTTCGTGCTTGGATAAGGGTACTAATCGATAGCGACGACAGATATCAATTGGAATCAGGGTGTCAATCAGTTCGCTGAGATTATTGGCCTGAACTTGAGTAATTTCCGGATCGAGGCATTCAACGCCGAAAAGGATTTTAAGTTCAAATAGCTGTTGTTTTTTGTACTGGCGCAGTAAATCTGCTGGCAGCTGTCGTCCTGTAATCGACTCTAGTACTTCTGTCAGTGGTCTGCCTGACTGGCGACTTTCAATCATCGCCTTTTTCATATCGTCAGGATTAATATAGCCAGACTGAATTAGCTTGTTGCCGAAGGGTGAGAAATTCAGGGCAATCAAGCTGGTGCTGCGTCGCGGGGATGATGAGGAGTTAGTCATATCCGATCGGTGAAGCTCTCCTTATAAAGTATTCCCAAAAATCTTTGGCAAAATTGCACAGATAAAAATATCTGGCGCTGAATGGGGGTGAGCAGACTTTTTTTGTTTAATACCCATCCTGGGCAGCAGGATCTACAAAAATTTGATAGGGTGGGTTGCTGGCTCTGCGGAATCCGAGAAATCTTTTACTTTGTATTCTAGATGATAGCTTTTTCAGAATTGGCATCCTCCCTAACTATACCGCAAGCGATCGCGTCGTTAATTTGGTGGTGAACTCTGCCAATCTTCTGGTTTATTTTCTGGGCTGGATGAAGGTTCTGGAAGAGAACGGATGAATTCTCGCAGAACGTCGCTTTGAGCGCGTTGGGTTTGCTGGCAGTAGGATCGAAGTCTTTGCTTCTCTTCGGCAGTTGCTTGAAAGTTAATCCAAACACCGTTTTTGCGTGGCATTGTATCGCTCTGATAACTACTAAGTTGCTACTCTAATTTTATCAAGAGCGGTAACGTTCAGAAACTTAACCGCTCTTGCTGCACTAGATTGGGCCAAATTGCCAGCGGGGAGAATCAGGCAAAAATCTGAGATGACCATCACTTTCAAGGCTATTTAGGGTAAAATTTAAGCTTAGGGAATCAAGCAATCCCAATGCTTACGCTCCCTTTAGCAGGATGCCGCCAGTTATCTGGCTAAAGGTCACCGGTTCATGGCGGTGCAAAATTGGGCAAACAAATATTTGTACAGGCTATCCAGCACCTCACACAGATAAAGTAAAGTGAAAGGGGGAGCTAGCGCAAAAATTAAACAAACTGGGTCGCTCTCGCTAGCAGTCTCTTAACCGGGATAAATATAAGATGATTGACGAAGTTAAGCAGACAGATAAAACTGAAAACCTAACTCAGGACGCTCCTGAGGAAATCGCCAGGGATACAGCCGAGATGGACTTCCAGGCCGAAGCTGGTCTCTTCTCTGAGGAAGCCGGTGTTGACGAAAATGCCCAAGCAGATGTAGAAGCGGAGGCGGATACTTCTCTTCGGGAGGAAATGGAAGCAGAAATAGCGGCGCTGGAGCAGGAAGTGGAAACACAAAAAGCTCAGCTGGAAGATCGCACAAATCAATATATGCGGATTGCGGCTGATTTTGAAAACTTCCGCAAGCGGACGCAGAAAGAAAAGGAAGAGTTGGAACTGCAGATAAAATGCGCCACAATTACAGAATTACTGGCGGTTGTCGATAATTTTGAACGGGCGCAGTCGCAGATTAAAACTCAAACCGAACAGGAGAAAAACATTCACAAGAGCTATCAGAGCGTTTACAAACTATTGGTAAGCAGCCTGAAACGCCTTGGGGTATCACCGATGCGTCCGAAGGGAAAAGAGTTTGACCCCAACCTTCACGAAGCGGTGGGAACGGAACAAACAGATGAATATCCAGAAGGAACCGTGACTGAGGAGTTGATGCCCGGTTATTACCTGGGAGAGAAAGTCCTGCGTCACGCGATGGTTAAAGTTGCTGCTGCTCCTGAACCCGTGGTAACCTCAGAAGAAAGTCAGCCGACCTCATCGGAAAGTTGATTGGTACTGACGATTTGAGATTTTAGATAAAATCCAAAATTCAACAACCATCAACAAAAGCATCCACCAAACTGCCGCGATCTATGGGAAAAGTCATTGGCATCGACCTGGGCACCACGAATAGTTGTGTCGCCTTTCTAGAAGGCGGGCAACCCGTGGTGATCCCCAACTCGGAAGGAGGGCGAACGACGCCCAGCATAGTGGGATTTGGCAAAGGGGACGAACGCTTGGTCGGTCAGCTGGCGAAGCGGCAAGCAGTAATGAATGCTGAAAATACAATTTACAGCATCAAACGCTTTATAGGCCGACGCTGGGATGATACGGAAATGGAGCGATCGCAAGTTCCATACAACGGCGTCAGAGGCAAAGACGATACTGTCGATGTCAAAGTTCGGGGAAAAAATTATACCCCTCAAGAAATCTCAGCTATGATCCTGCAAAAACTTAAGCAGGATGCGGAAAACTTCTTGGGCGAACCCGTCGATCAAGCCGTGATTACGGTGCCTGCCTACTTCACAGATGCCCAACGGCAGGCTACCAAAGATGCCGGTACGATCGCCGGACTGGAAGTGCTGCGAATCATTAACGAACCCACAGCAGCAGCTCTTTCTTACGGCTTGGACAAACAGCACGAAGACAACCGGGTACTGGTGTTTGACCTTGGGGGCGGCACTTTCGACGTTTCCATCTTGCAGCTGGGTGACGGCGTGTTTGAAGTCAGGGCTACTTCTGGCAACAACCACTTGGGTGGCGATGACTTTGACAATTGCCTCGTGCGCTGGATGATCGAGAACTTTAAAAAAACAGAGGGCATTGACCTATCACCAGATAAAATGGCCCTCCAGCGCCTGCGGGAAGCCGCAGAAAAAGCCAAAATAGAACTCTCCAGCACAACCAACACCTCAATTAACTTGCCGTTTATTACAGCAGATGAGACAGGGCCAAAGCATCTGGAAATGTCGCTCTCCAGAGCAAAATTTGAAGAATTGGTAGGTCATCTGGTAGAAAGTACGATCGAACCGATGAAGCAGGCTCTGAAAGACTGCAATATGACGCCGGATGACATCGACCGGATTATTCTGGTGGGTGGTTCTACGAGAACACCAGCAGTACAAGATGCGCTGCGTCAGTTCTTTGGGGGGAAAACGCCCGATCGCTCAGTCAATCCCGATGAAGCTGTGGCCCTGGGAGCGGCAATTCAAGCTGGCGTGCTTGGTGGTGAAGTTAAAGACTTGCTGCTACTGGATGTGACGCCGCTGTCACTGGGGATTGAAACCTTGGGAGAGGTGTTCACGAAAATTATCGATCGCAACACGACTATTCCAACCAGCAAGTCTCAAGTGTTCTCAACGGCCACAGACGGACAAACATCGGTAGAAATCCACGTCCTGCAAGGTGAGCGGGCAATGGCTCGCGACAACAAAAGTCTGGGCAAATTCCTCCTCGCTGGCGTTCCTCCAGCCCCTCGCGGCGTGCCGCAAATTGAGGTAAGTTTTGAGATAGATGTCAATGGTATTCTCAGAGTTTCGGCTCAAGATAAAGGCACGGGTCGAGAGCAAAGCATCAGGATTACCAATACTGGTGGCTTGAGTGCTGGTGAAGTGGAACGGATGCGGCTGGACGCTGAAGTTTATGCCGAGGAAGACCGCAAGCGCAAGCAAGTAGTCGAAGTCAAAAATCAGGCAGATAGCCTATTTTATAGTTATGACTCGACCCTCAAAGAAAACAGTCAATTTATCAGTGAGGAACTAAAAACGCAGGCTCGACAAAAGGCGGTAGAACTGCGAGCCGCCGTAGCAGACCCCTCGATCGGCCTAGACGACATGAGGCAACAAATTGATGACTTCCAACAAATGCTATTTGTCATTGGTGCGGAAGTGTACAAGCAAGCTAATCAGCATCAAGACGAGTATGACGAATCTTATCCAGCCTCAACGCCAGAGTTTAGGGACGATCAAGAAACTAGGTCTGAAGGAGACGAAGATTTCGATTTTAATTTTGAAGACGAGAATACGGTCAGTGCGGATTACGAGGCCGTTGAATAATTGGGCTCAATATCTCTGTTAATTTAAAATTCTTCTGCAAAGCGCTCTTTATGGCCGACTACTATGAAATTCTCGGTGTTTCTCGCAACTCCGATAAAGAAGAAATCAAGCGAGCTTACCGTCGCCTAGCTCGGAAGTACCACCCTGATGTGAATAAAGAACCAGGGGCTGAAGAGCGCTTTAAAGAAATTAACCGTGCCTACGAAGTGCTTTCAGAGCCTGAAATGCGTACACGCTACGATCGCTTTGGCGAAGCAGGCGTAGCAAGTGCTGGCGCAGCAGGTTATCAAGACTTCGGCGATATGAGTGGCTTCGCCGACATTTTTGAAAGCTTCTTCAGCGGTTTTGCTGGCGGACAGGGCACTCGGACTGGGCGCAGGCCCGGAAGCCCCACCCGTGGAGACGATCTGCGGCTGGATCTGAAGCTAGAATTCCGGGAAGCTGTCTTTGGCGGCGAGAAGGAAATCCGCATCAGCCATCTGGAAACCTGCGAAGTATGCAGCGGAACGGGCGCTAAACCGGGCACTAGACCTCGAACCTGCTCAACTTGTAGTGGTTCGGGTCAAGTCCGTCGCGTGACTCGGACTCCCTTTGGTAGCTTTACGCAGGTTTCAGTCTGTCCGAACTGTAATGGCACAGGACAGATGATTGAAGATAAGTGCGAATCCTGTGACGGCAAGGGTCAAAAGCAGGTCACCAAGAAGCTGAAAATTACGATTCCAGCGGGGGTTGATGATGGCACCCGCCTGAGAGTAGCTAATGAAGGCGATGCCGGTCAGCGGAGTGGCCCGTCTGGGGATCTGTATGTGTACTTGTTTGTTAATGAAGATGCAGAGTTCCAGCGAGATGGGATCAATATTCTGTCTCACATCCAGATCAGCTACTTGCAAGCAATTTTGGGCTGTAGAATCGAGGTAAATACGGTCGATGGGCCGGAGGAATTAATGATTCCGCCAGGAACTCAGCCAAATACAGTTCTGAAATTGGAAAATCGGGGCGTACCCAAGCTGGGGAACCCGGTGAGTCGGGGCGATCACATGATTACGATCGCTATTGAAATTCCCAATCGCATTACGACTGAGGAGCGGGAACTTTTGGAAAAATTGGCTAAAATTAGGGGCGATCGCATTGGTAAAGGCGGTATAGAAGGATTTTTTGGAAATATATTCAACAAATGAGTAATCCGGCCCTATCAACTCCCGACGCCCATCTAGATCTGCGGGGCACTCCTTGCCCTATTAACTTTGTACGTACCAAACTCCGCCTGGAGCAAATGTCTCAAGGCTCTTTGTTGGAAGTATGGTTAGATCCGGGCGAGCCGATCGAGCAAGTCCCGGATAGCTTAGTAATGGAAGGTTATCAGCTAGAACAAGTTGAAGACCGAAATGGCTTTTTTGCCATTTTAGTACGGCGACCTCTAGATTAAGCATGAGTTCAGCTATAGCAGAACAAAATGCAAGAGAATCGACTTCACCGTTGTTAGGAACCGTGCTGGCTGTACAGGCAAATTTCTATCGGGTGCGTTTAGATACGCAAGAAACTAACCAAACTAAGTGTCTTGACGTAGATAAACCATTGGAATTGCTCTGTACCCGCCGGATGCGCCTGAAAAAAATCGGGGTAGGAGTGATGGTGGGCGATCGCGTTGTTATTGAAGAACCGGACTGGGCCGGGGGTAGAGGTGCGATCGCTGAAGTTTTCCCCCGCGAAACCGAACTAGACCGTCCCCCGATCGCCAACGCCAATCAAATTTTACTGGTTTTCGCCCTCGCAGACCCGCCGCTAGACCCATATCAACTGACTCGCTTTCTGATTAAAGCAGAGTCTACAGACTTAGATATCTGCTTATGCCTAAATAAAAGCGATTTGGTGACAGGTGCCGAACTTTCCGAATGGCGCGATCGCTTCACTTCCTGGGGCTACCAACCCGTATTTATCAGCGTCCTGGCTAGCATTGGATTAGAAGAATTGAGAGAGAGGCTAAATAATAAAATTAGCGTTCTGGCTGGACTTTCTGGTGTTGGCAAGTCTAGCATTATAAACTATTTCATTCCCAATGTCAATTTGCGTGTCGCAGAAGTTTCCGGCAAACTCAGCCGAGGGCGTCATACCACCCGGCACGTCGAACTGTTTGAATTACCAAGTGGGGGTTTGTTAGCCGATACCCCTGGTTTTAATCAGCCGGATTTGGATTGTGTGGGGGAGGAGTTAGCACTGTATTTCCCAGAGATACAACAGCGCTTAGAAGCTCTTCGCTGTCAGTTTAGCGATTGCTCGCATCGGGATGAGCCGAATTGTATAGTGCGGGGAGATTGGGAAAGATATGAGTATTATTTGGATTTGTTAGAAGAAGCGATTTCTTATCAAGAGCAATTCAATGAACAATCCGATGCAGATGCAAGCATGAAGTTGAAAAGTAAAGGCAAAGGGCAGAGTAAATATGAACCCAGATTAGAAGCTAAAAAATATCGCCGGACTTCTCGAAAAACTCAGCATCAGGACTTGCAGGAATTGTATAACGAAGATACGGATATTTAATTTTTTAGTCATTAGTCAGAGGATTATGTAGGAGATTTTCTGGGTTTGATGCCGATCGTAAGTTGGATCGAGAGACAGATTTTAATGTTAGAATGAATGATTAACAAAGAGGTGACAGCCATGCAGCAAATAAATTTGGCTGAGGCATTAAAAGATATGCCTTCCTTAATCGAAGCGGCGATTCAAGGAGAAGAGATTGTGATTACGAAAGACGAGCGACCTGTGGTAAAATTGATACCAGTGTCGCCAGTTCAACAGAATCGTAAGGCAGGAAGTGCCAAAGGGTTAGTGACAATAGCTGATGATTTTGATGAGCCAATAGCAGATTTCGAGGACTATCTGCAATGAGACTACTGCTAGATACCCATACCTTTATTTGGTATGTTACTGATAATCCTAAACTTAGTCCTACGGTACGGACGCTAATTGATGATGGTAATAACGAAACTTTGCTCAGTATAGCTAGCATCTGGGAAATGGCGATCAAACAAAGTATCGGTAAGCTGAGTTTTGGGATGCCATTTAGGATGTTTATAGAGCAGCAAGTCAGCCTTAATAGAATAGATATACTAGATATCAATTTAGATTACATAGAGGTTATAGCGACGCTACCTTTACATCATCGAGATCCATTCGATCGGCTAATAATTGCACAGGCTATGGTTGAACAGATACCAATCCTGAGTGCTGATTCTGCCTTTGATGTTTATCCGATTCAGAGGTTGTGGTGAGTAGAAAATGATGAATTTAGATTACTGCTGCAACAGCAATATCACCACCTGGATCGACCCCACCACAAAACCCAACACTCCTCCTAAATTAACGATCGCTTGCAACTCACTTTTAACAATTCCCTCTATTGCTGCCTCTAAATCCTGGGGCGAAGTTGCCTTAACTCGCTCAATAATCACGCGATCGATATTCAAAATTGGTATTACCTGCTGCACAATTTTTTCTAAATCTCGCTCCAGATAGCGCTCCAAAACCAAAGCCAATTCCTTACCGATCACTTCCAAAGAAGTATTGACAACAGCCGAACTTCGCAGGCGTTTAAGGACTAAAGAAGCAGTTTCTTCCCAGTTTATAGAACCGCCTAATCCCTGAAGTAATTCAGCGCCGCGATTTTGAATATAAGAGCGAATACTTTCCCGCATCGTCTTCCGCAACTGGCGCACCGTCGAAACAGGCAAATTCTGTAAAGATAGGTTTTGCAGCCATTGTTTCAGTCTTTCTTTAATCGCTAAAGATTGGATTAATTCTTTCAAACGCGCATTACTTTCCTCTTTCTCATCCAAGCAATAAGTACGCAGGCGAGTTAGGGTATTTTTCAAACCGAATAGATTTGCCACCACCCAATAAGTGCCGCTGCTTTTCTCCCGAAAACCCTCATCAATTACCTGAATATTGCGATCGGTCAAAAAATCAATCAAAGCTAACCGGAGAACATCCGGGGGTAGCACCACTTGTACCAGCCAATCTGCTAACTGACTGGCTTGCTGTTCGGTTAGCTGGAACTCCAACAAAACCTGGTCAAAAATTTGGTTGATCTGAACTTCTAGAAAATCGTCACGACGCGCTAAAACCTTAAGCAGGCGCGGTAAAGATTCACCTAGCAAATCCCGGAGAATCCCAGCTAAAACCTTGGCAGTTCGCTGTTCCTTATCGGCTTGAAGTTGATCCAGCCCCAGCCTTAGCAACCAGATAATTCCAGCTTGAACGCGCTCAGTTTCCAGTAGCTTTCGCGCCAGGTTTTGCAACTCTTCTGGTGTCAGTAGCGACCCCATGATGGTGTCAGAAATCCGCTTTGCCAGTCGCTCTTGGTTAGCGGGAATCAAACCGGGTGTAAACGGGATCTGCCGCTTACCGATGTATATAGCTCGGTAGGGACGAAATAGCATTTTAATGGCTATGTCGTTAGTAAAATAGCCAATAACTGCACCTAGTACCGGAGGGCTAATGTAAAGCCAGATGTTAGATAGATTCAACTTAGAACTAAGAACGGTGAAGTGAAGTACCCCAACTAAGCAACGCTCAAGTTGGGGCTTCCAACTAAAACAAAGACTTAGGACGGTCTTATTCGTCTTCGGAGTTTCCCGTCTCAACCGCCGTTGCCACGTTAGGTATTCCTATTACTAAGAATTCGGAAACCTTTTCCGATGATGGTCTTACACAGCGTCCGCAGGCAGACTCCCGCCTTCCGCCGGAGTATATTGATTTCTGTTAGTGGCGCTTGGTTAGAGCGGACTGGGGTTGTAACTACAACCCTATAATACCTCACAGTATCTTGCACTCTTGTTTTCTGGATGCCTATTGGCAAACGGTGGGCGAGTTCATCAACGTGCAAGGACTACTTCTCTTTACACCTAGCTTCAGGTCAACAGCCCATGCCAAAACATGTAGACTTACCGAAGATTTTATTATAATAATCCTAAAATAATACCATTGTCAACTGTTAAATTAGTTGCGGGAAATAAAGCTCTATCCACAGAGGGTTGCGGAATAGGCAAACTAGACTAAAGACAGTGAAGTGTAAAGTCTGATGTTAGTGTTTTGGGGTTTTTTAGGTCTACTTCTTTAATTCTATTTGGCGATCGCTAAAACACCCATCATCCCACCGGCAATCTGATAGTGCGTAGCGGTGGCAAATCCGGCTTGACGAGCCAGCTGTACCTGTTCTGGCCCGATCGGAAATTTGTCTAAGCTGGGGCCAATGTAGGCATATTCTTCAGTTAAGCCGAAATGCTTGGCGGTTGAAACTACGATGTTGTCCAGATACCACTGCTGAAAACTGCGTAAGGCGGGATTGCTGGGGCGATGGAAGTCTAGAATGGCGGCTTTGGCACCGGGTTTGAGGACGCGATGTAATTCGTGGAGACAGCGGGGAATATCGGTGACGTTGCGAAGTCCGTAACCCATTGTGGCGCTGTCGAAGTGGTTGTCGGGAAAAGGCAGATTGAGGGCGTCTGCTTCTACCCAGGTGACAGGGGGAGCTGGATAATGGTTTTGCATTCGCGCCTTGGCTTGCGCTAACTGTTGGGGTGAAAAATCCACTCCAAAGACTTTACCCGCAGTTCCTACCTGACGCGCCAGCATCAGGGCGAGGTCGCCACTGCCACAGCATAAGTCTAAGCAAGTATTTCCTGGGCCTGCATTGCTCCACTTGATCGCCATCTGCTTCCATACGCGATGCTGGGCGAGGCTCAATCGATCGTTGAACGAGTCGTAAACCGGGGCAATGCGGTCAAAGATGGCGCGAATTTCAGTAGCACGACTATCTAGGGTCATCAGATTTTAGATTTTAGATTTTAGATTGATTTAGAGAATAAATGTTTATCAAAGAAGTTCTTGAAATAAACATAATATTATAGCATAGATTAATAAAAATGGGATGCTAAACAATTTATTTGTTTGTGGAAATTCATCCCCACCTTGTAGACGGATGGGAATGAATTGTGACATTTAGTTAAAAATCCGCGATCTAATATCATGTCCGGTGGCATCGGTTGCCTAAAAAAATTTCCCCTCTTATCTGTGTTCATCTGTGTTCATCTGTCTTCATCTGTGGTAAAAATTGAACCACCGATGACAACAAACAATTTGACGATATCACTCTTACACGGGCGGTGCTACCGGACACGATCTCAAACCTAAAATTGTTTGCTGCTTAAGCGGCGCGGGTACTTAAGAGAGCTAAGGCAATTTGTTGGGCTGAGAGATGGATTAGTTTGATTTCATCTTCTCGCAGTTGGAAAGGGCGTTTCCATTGGAGAGACAGAACGGCTAGCACTTGGGAACGGTGGGTGATGGGGATGATTAAATGGGCCTGAACTCCAGAGGCGGGGTAGTGTTCGATCGCAGATAAGTTTGTATCCGCTGGCACATTCACAGATACCCGCATTTCCTTCGTGGCGATCGCATCAAGAGCCAGCGGATCTTGGGCCAGCCAATTTGACATTGGGGTATTAGCACTGTAGATCCCTTGGGCTGAACTTAAAGAATTGTTTTGCACCAGTTGCAAAATACAGCCATCTGCCTGGAAATTTTCGCCAAAAGCGTTTGCAATTGGCTCCAGACAATCCTCTAAGGTATAAGCTGCTTGGGCAACCTGCACTACTGCCAAAAGCAAAGCCGTTTGGGCTTGAGCCCGACGCAATTCTTCCGTTCGTTGCTTGAGAACTTCATAAGTCTCTGTAGCCCTTTGTACCACCGCCTTTAGTTCATTGGGGTCCCAAGGCTTAGTGATGTATTTATACACCTGCCCAGAATTAATGGCGTCTACGAGATCTTCTATATCAGTAAATCCCGTCAATATAATTCTTACCGTGTCGGGAAATTGGGGCACGGTTTTGCTGAGGAACTCGGTTCCCTTCATTTCAGGCATCCGCTGGTCAGAGATAATCACAGCAACTTCGCCCTCCACTGCCAGCACCTCCAAGGCATGAACACCGCTTTCTGCCTTGAGGACATTAAAATCTCGCCGGAAGGTACGAAAGAGCAGATCCAAGTTATCTGGCTCATCGTCTACTACCAGCATCTTGGGCTTTTTGCGTCGTTCTAAGCTCATAAGTTGACGCCGGATGCTCTCAAGCTCTGGGATGACATTATCCATACTATCTGAATAAACTGATACATTTACGCTAATCAAAGCCGATCGACGAGAGCGATGCCGCGATCTCTAACGACACTGGCGGTATCCCGCCAAGTCCTTACAGTCAATTGGGATTGACTATTGACTGCCTGAATCCTAACAATTATGGGCATTCAGACAGGACATCAGGAAACTGGGAATTCTCGTTTTTTGGTAAAATTTGCGTCCACGATAATCATGTTTTCAGATTAAAGCAAATTGTTACAGCAATGGCGCTAAATTTGAAAAAGACGGCTGCAATCCGAGTCGATCGCTTTTCTTGAAGCCAAAAGTGGCGTTCTAGCAAATAATCGTCTAATTTTTTCCTCCTCCCAACTATGACCGATATAAGACCAGATGCTTCTAACCCTGACCCGCAGCCAACGGATGTGACCGCTGAGGTTGAAGATTTACTGCGTAGTCTCCGGCGCAAAGAAGGCACCTGGGTTTACTGGGGACAGGCTTGCCAAAAATTGCAAAAAGCAGGATGTAACCCGCAAAAGATTTTTCAGGAGACTGGGTTTGAACCCGTTCAGCAGAATCAAGTCATCGTCGCTTCCCAAGTTTACACCAGTCTAGTGAATGCGGTTGTATCGGATGAGGTGCTTGAGCATTTCCAACAAACTGGCAGCGATACCCTGTACGAATTTCGCATTCTCACTCAGCCACAACGCGCGGAGGCCGCCACCTTCGTGTTGGAACACAAGCTGGACTCCCTCGCGGCTAAGGACTTGGCTAAAGCCATTAAAGAGTTATCCTGGCTGCGTAACCTGCCATCTGGATTTACGGATCATCCCGGCGACGCCCTTGCTTATCAGTACTGGAAATATGCCCGCGAACAATCAGACTTGCAAGAGCGATCGCGTTTGATTGCCAGCGGGTTAAAATTTGTTCGCAGCGACAGTGCTAGGCAACAGATCGAAAAGCTGCTCATCGATTTTACCTTAGTATCCCGTCGTCCAGCGCCCCAGTTGCCCATTTATCGACTGGAAGTTGAGGAAGAGTTACCCCGCATCCTGCCTTTAGTTGGGAAACTACCGCTGAGTGCCGAAGATCTAAAAGCTGTCCCCTTCATTGAGGATACTGGGCCTTTTCGGGTTGTCAAGTTTTCTGGAGAGGGCGCTTGGGTTCCCCTACCGGGCTGGAAAGTTATCTTGAATGCAGAAGATCCGATCGCGATTCTATGGAATAGTAATGACCTTCCCTACCAGAAAAATAACTTGGGAGAACAAGTTCTGGCGATCGTAGATCGAGCCGCAAGACAATGGGAAGAGAATAGCTATTTTATTTTTGAGCGAGAAGGACTCTTGCAAATGCAATGGTTTGAAGAATCTCCCACAGAATCTCTACTTGGGCGAGTTCTCCTCATCCTGCGTCCAAAGAAAATTCTGGACGAAAATGTCACCAAGGACGCTTGGCAAATTGATGAATAAGTAGTGATTAGTCAATCGGAGAATTGCAGGAAAGCGCTGCCGATTTAATTCGGTAGCCTGGCTCTTCCGTACTTAGTGTGCTAAAATCTTAGATAATTGTCGCAAAAAGAGTCGAGTGTGAATCAATTATGAAAAGGGTAATGACAAAATTACTAAATTTACCTAGTGTGATAGTAGGAGATAGCAAAGAAACAAAAGAAACAGTAATCTTATCTGTAAGACTAGATAAAAAAACAGCGCATTGCCCGCATTGTGGTCAGACTTCTCATCGCCTTCATCAAAATAAAAGCCATTTAGTAAGAGATTTACCGATGGGGGATAGAGAAGTAATTATGAAAGTAAGTCGGCGACGATTCAAGTGTAAAAATTGCCAAAAACCTTTCTACTTTTGAGCTATAGTTGTCGCCCCTTCAGGTTTATTTGCAAGATTGCGTTGTTTTTAAGCGTAAATTATCTCTAAATTAGCCTAAAACAAAATATGGGCGATTTCCGATACTAAACTGGGTTTGTACGTCCTCTGGATAACCGACGAACCCCTCGAAGCGCCTCTGCGCGGTTTTCTCCCCAGTCAAGATAATTTATTAGGGGCAATTCAAACTTGGTTAGAGGAATAACCATAGGGGAAAATTATGTTATAATAGATACTAAAATTAAGAATTCCCAACAGCAAACCCTAGTGTAAAATAACCATGCAAGCTATTTTTTGGACGGCTGAAGAAGTTGCTCACAAAGCCCAACAAATTTATGAAAATAATATTCGCCAACAAGTCGAGTCCCGTGAAAACCTTGGTAAAATGATCGTAATTGATGCAGAAACAGGTGAATATGGCATCGATTCTACTGGGGTAGAAAGCGCTTTAAAATTAAAGCAAAAGAACCCCCAATCCCGATTATTTACAATGCGAATTGGTTATGATGTAGCAGTCAGCTTCGGTGGTGCAAGTGAGCGTATTCTACAATGATTTATGGGAAATTTATTGACAGCAAAGCGATTGTCTCTGTGACATTCCGTTTACCTGAACAACCTGAGTTTTCTATATATTTCGTCATTGACACAGGATTTAACGATCATCTGACCTTACCCCCTCAAGCAGTTAGTGCAATGAATCTGCCGTTATATTCCACGACACTTGCTAGATTAGCAGATGGTAGTGAAGCCCTATTATCAATACATTTAGCGACCATTGTTTGGGATAATAGCGAAAAAGTTGTCCCGATTTTAGCCTCTGGATATAAACCTTTGCTGGGAACAGCGTTGATGACAGGATATCATCTAGAAATAGATTTTACAGAGAATGCTTTGGTTTCATTAGAAAAGCTGTCAAGCTCGATATAGTTTGTGTCATCAAACAACAATGCTCCTTATACAACCCTGCCCAAGTCCAAAAGTTTGCTGAAAGTTTATTACTCCTGCTCAATAAAACGCCTTTTCATCACACAAGCAACTTCACCATATATACTACCTTCTAAACCCTCTAAAGAATTATGTTCTATATCCTCATACTGACCTAATTTGCTAGTCCACTTTCCATTAGGAAGTTGTCTCGCTGCGTGTTGAGGTTTTCCATCTAAAACATAAATCGCTATCTTTTCAAAACCAACTTCCAGGAAAGTGTTATCACAGACTTCATACCCTAAAGTTTGATAAGCCATCATAAAAGCAGTCAGGGATTCCTCTCGTAGTATATTAGGTGGCCAGTAGTCTCCACTTTTGGCATCTGGCCACCACCATTCTTCTGTACTTCCAGCAGCCCAAGCTATACAATTATAATCAGTTGTGTCTGAACTGGTAATTTGATATCCCGTTGTCACTAAATTAGGATGATTTTGTTCAATCCATTCTTTAATATTTTGTATCCAAGGATTATTTTCTACCATTTGTAACCTTTTGCTTTCCCCCACTCTAGCCAGAACTGAGTCATCTCTTTAGTTTTACCCCGTTTTTCTAAAGGTACTGGATCTTCTCCAGTAATTTCACACAAAGCCCAAAACCAACGCCCAGACTTTCTTTCGACTTCCCTTAATAACAGAGGAATTACTACTGGACCCATCGTAATAATTTGTTGGTAAGCAGGGTGCATCACTAAATCTGTAGTGGAGGAAATACCTATTGTTTCATTGCGCCATAGTTGTACTAAATTTGTAAAAGTGCGATCGATTTCCTCCATCGCACTTGGCATTGCACTCACTGGATAAAAATACCCAACTAAGCGTCCGTTATATTCGATTGCTAGAGGTTCTGTTTCCTCTAACAAAATTTGTTCCTTTAATTCCTGCAAATTTGTTTGTTTCATTTGGCATAAATTAAAATATTAGTATGAAGTTACATCGTAACTGAGAAGCATATTTTTGTCAAGGATTAAATGCGCTGCGATTAGTGCTTTACCTCCAAACCAGATATTTCTGAGAAACCTGGTTTCTGTCTGGGTATTATGCGATATCGACATAATAAAACTCATATTCCACACTATCTGCTATAATTGAATGTAATTTGAGCTAATGAAGAATTTATGGTTAGCAAAGTATCAACAGTCAAAATATCTCAGTCAGTTCCCCTGAAGTTTCATATTTTGCTCGATCGCTCTAATGAAACAAAAATAAGCGCATCTTTTCTGGAACTCCTTAACTGCAAAGTAGAAGCTTCAACGCAAGAAGAATCTATAGAAAAATTGAACTAAATTTTACATAATCGTCTGGAAAACCTAGAGATTATTCCAGTAGACATTGAATGGCAACCCTCTAAACAACCGGAGAATCCTTGGGTAAAATTTGCAGGAATTTTTCAGGATGATCCTGACTTTAGTGAGATTGCTGAAAGTCTTAGAAAAGAGCGTTTAGCTAACGATGATGAAATTGCTGAATTTTAGTTAGAAAACTATTAATAATCAGAGAAATAATGACAATTTGGATACTTGATACAGATCATGTTTCCCATCTACTCCAAGGGGAGAAAAGAAATAAAAATGTTCTTAAGTGAACAAAAGCATCGCAACTCCGAAAGAGCCATAAATTTCTGGATCTAGAAACTAGATTGATAATTATAGCAACCGCCAAGGCGGTCAAGGCGTTCTTAATTCCTGAAACCCTTGATAAATAAAGCTTTCTTACTCTAGCCCCTAGTCCCTAGTCCCTAGCTATAAATCGAATCGTTTGCAGATTCTCAAGGGAATAGAGTTAGAATTAACGGTGGAAACAGTTTTTAGCTGGTTGAGTTTTAGTTAATTTAAGAAGTGCGATCGACTATTGACAACGATAAAGCTGATAGGGAATACCTATGCGGTGGTATTCGGAGGGATCGATATTGCAAGTTGCTTGGCTAGAAAGTGCTAGCTGCGGAGGATAATCACGGCGTCTGAGTCCTGGGGCGACTACCCACAAAGAAAGCGGAAGTGTTGGCGGTGTAGGTAGTTGGGATAAGTTTTGCCAAACTGAATCGTAGCCTGAAGATCGGTTAAAAAAAGCAAATTTTGGACAAGCTTCTGCGGTTATCTTACATTTATCTGAATCAAATTTATGAATCGCTAAAGCAAAGCTAAGTCCCAAAGCCATATCCTGAGAATCGTCGTATCCCATCACAACCATAAGCGGAGAAGCTGGTTCGCTTAGCATATCTTGCGCGACTCGCTGGGGATTATATGGCTTTTGAAAAGCCCAATCATGAACTACAAAAACACTGCCGATCATACCAACCAATAAAACAGTGGCGATCGCAAATTGACGATCGCAAATTGCCGATCGTTTCCCGCTCCCCCGCTCCCCCGCTCCCCTACTGACGAGACTGGCTCCCAGTAAAGCGCAGATAGCTGGGTAATAGACAAAGTTATAGCGGGGAGCAATAGTGATATCCTTACCCAACAGATACACGATCGCAAAAAATTCCAACAACACAAAAAGGATAAAAATCCCCAGAGTCACGGTAGCCAGATGAGTTGCCGAATTGTGCCATAATTGTCTTACCCCTTGAAAGGCGTACCATCCCAGCCAACTGCCAAACACAAGCATCAGCAAACCGAGAGGAATCGCAATCCACAGAGGTTGGTTTTCTACAGGTAAGGCGATCGCCATCAGCAACCAAGCAGCCAGAGTTTGGTATAGAGGCGCAATATTCTCTGGCGGCGGTACCCAACTGGTTTCGTGACGCCCAAAATGCCCCAATAACACTGACAACCACGGGATGAAGAAGATAAAAGGTAAAAGCCAAAAGCCAAAAGCCAAAAGCCGAAAACGAAGACTTTTAATTTTTGCTTGATAAAAGAACACTACTATGGTTGCTAGCTGAGCGAGTAAGGCAAGGATAAAAAAGTAGTGGACGTATAGACCAATGGTGTTAAATGCTACCCAACTTAACCAAACGAGCGATCGCAATTTCTGTCGTTGAATGTCTTGCTGAATTTGGATCAGTGCTGATAATGATAAAGCGATCAGCAGTACCGGCAGGGTATAATGACGTGCCTCTTGGGAAATGTAGACGCCAAAAGGAGAGACAGCCATTAAAGCAGCTGCCATTAGTCCGGCTTTTGGGGAAAAGGCAACTCTATTGAGCCAGTAAACAGCTGCGATCGCACCTACTCCAAATAAAGCCGGTAGCGATCGCAACTCAGTTCTGAGTGCTGAATGCTGAGTGCTGAGTTTTTCTACCCAAGCGTTTATCAGACAAAAAAACAGGGGTGGATGAGTAGACTGGGTAGCAAGAGTGCGGGCAATTTCCCCACAACTGGTAGCAGGATTGAAAGTAAAGATTTGTTCTAGACGGTTGACGGGAAAAACCACATCTAGTATTACATCATGGTAAGATCTTCCCAAAGTAAACAAAGCGGTAATTACTTCATCCAACCACAATGGCTTGAAGTCCAGATTCCAGAATCTTAGGGTAGTTCCCAGAACTAGAACTAAAGCCAAACCCTGATAATGGCGAGATAATTTCATCGAATTGCTAGCGGTTTTTTCAAGAAAGCTGCTATTTCCTGGGTCAACCAGTCTTTCTCGATCGGCGTTAGCCAGCAGCCGAAACGGTGAGTGCGAACTCCTTCCACCAAGGTACAAGCTATTTTTGGTTGAGGAATTTCCCCTTTGAATTTGGCATACCACTCATCCTCTGGTCGCACAAATTCACTCAATTCTACGCGATCGATGTCTTGGGTGCGTCCCTGGACTTGGTAGAACATTCCTAATAACGACCATCGCAATCGGAAGTTTTGTCTGTCAATTTCCAGTTTTGTGCGACCCAGTAATTTAAACACGATTTCTTGGAGCTTTGCCAGCCCAAACATCCCCAAAATAATCGCACCAAGCGGAAAAAGCCAGAAAAATGGGCTAAAGAAAATAAAGCGGAAGAAAGAGAAGAAGAAAGATGATATTACCAGCGAAATCAGCGCCGAAATTAAATTGTACACATCCCTGTATCCCCATCCATTCCGGGGAAGTTCTGCCACTAAACGCTTCTGGGTTTTAGTAAAAGCGACACGAGTGCCAGCGGGTCGGCGGTGTATCGGTACGAGAACTCCCTCACCCTTTAGCACCGAGAGTGCTTCCTTCGCTGACAAAAATCGGTTTTCCACTGCGGGTTCCAGCAGCTTTTCCAACCAGTCTGCGAACTCAGATGAAAATGGTAGCTGAGAGCGGAAATTAATCTTGAGTTGGCGAGAAGGAAATTCCGAGGGCGATTTATGCGTCAGCACATAGAGTAAAGTTGTTCCTAAGCCATACAGATCGGTGGCGGGAAAAGCTTGTCCCCGAAACTGTTCTGGTGCCATATAGCCGTAAGTGCCGACTACCGTACTGCCACCAGTAATTGTATTCTGATAAGTGGCTTTGACCGAACCAAAATCCACTAAAAATATTTGTCCGTCTTCGCGCCGAACGATGTTATGAGGTTTGATATCGCGGTGGATAACTGGTGGGGTAAGTTGGTGCAGGTAGCTCAAAACATCTAAAATTTGGCTAGCTAGCTGCCGAACATCCTTTTCCGTTGCGTGCCATCCGCTTTGCACCAAAGAAAAGAGCGATCGGCCCTCTGCCAATTCTTGAACGAGGTAGAAACTATGGTTATTCGGTGTTTCCACCTGGAAATAGTCTATATAACAAGGAATGCCGGGATGATTCAAGTGGGAAAGGACGCTGGCTTCTCTTTCAAATAATTCTAAAACTTTCCAGTCAGCCATGCGGTCTAGGGACAGCCCTTTGATCGCCACCCGCTTACGAGTTTGCAGATCTTCTGCCTCGTAGGTCGTCCCCGTTCCACCTTGCCCTAAAATGTTGACAATCTGATACCGTTCGGCAACGATATCTTCCGGCTGGTGCAACAGTTCCATGAAACTTCTTATGCTGTGGGTTGTATTCTGATTTTAAGTCAGTTGTCAGTGGTCAGTTGTCAGTGGTCAGTCGTCAGTTGTCAGTTGTCAGTGGTCAGTGGTCAGTGGTCAGTGGTCAGTTGTCAGTGGTCAGTGGTCAGTTGTCAGTGGTCAGTTGTCAGTTGTCAGTGGTCAGTTGTCAGTGGTCAGCGGTCATTAATTATTTTTTGACTTTTGACTTTTGACTTTTGACTTTTCTTGCCCTTAGCCCCTAGCTATAGTTATGACTTTTGACAAAGAAGAAGCTTTACAACTTATTCGTAATAGTCTGCGGGAAGGACAAAGACAAATGGCAGACTGGCGGGGTGGCCCGCTGGCGGTTTCTGCGGTTCCCGGTGCGGGTAAATCTACGGGGATGGCGGGTGCGGCAGCTCTAGCGATCGCACGTAACCAACTCCATAACCGTCGTCAGCTAGTCGTCGTCACCTTTACCCGTTCAGCTGCTGCCAATATCAAAGCCAAAATCCGCAAATATCTGCGCGAGCAATTATCGTTAGCACAAGTAGGCTTTGTTGTCCATACATTGCACGGCTTAGCGCTGAACATTGCCAACCGTCATCCAGAACTATCTGGGTTGAATTTAGATAACGTTACCATAGTCACGCTCGATCGCAGTCACCGCTTAATTCGGACTGCGGTGGAGCGGTGGATTGCCGCAAATCCCCGACGCTATCAAGTTTTGGTGGAAGGACAGCAATTTGACGGAGAGGAAACCGAACGATTGCGCCGTCAGTCGGTTTTACGCACAGAAGTGTTGCCATCACTGGCTAAAACGGTAATTCACGAAGCAAAAAGTTCCGGTTACTTACCTGCAAAATTGTGGGAATTGAGTAACGAGACTAGAGATGAATATGAAATTTTAGCTCTAGCAGCTGGGTTATACGAAAATTATCAGGACTTATTGCGATCGCGCGACTTCATCGACTACGACGAAATGATTCTCGCCGCCTTGCGAGTCCTCGAAAACGAAAACGCCCGCCGTCTTTGGCAAAACCAAGTATTTGCCGTCTTTGAAGACGAAGCGCAAGACTCCTCTCCCCTCCAGACTAGATTACTGGAGATTCTCGCCACTGACCCACAAGCGGAAAAATCCCAAATAAATCTAGTGCGAGTTGGCGACCCAAATCAGGCAATTAACTCCACTTTCACTCCCGCCGATCCAAAGTATTTCCGCGACTTTTGCGAAGCCTGCAAAGCCGAAAACCTACTGGCGACAATGGATCGAGCCGGTCGCAGCAGCCAGATTATCATCGATGCAGCTAACTTTGTCCTCGACTGGGTAAATAACTCCCAATTGGCAGGTACAGCCCAACCTTTTCGCCCCCAGAAAATTCTCCCAGTTACAGCTGGCGACCCCCAACCCGATGCTAACCCCGCCCCAGTCGGTCGCGGTCTGGAAATCTATACTCCTGACGACATTCATCACACAGTCAAACTAATTGGCGATCGAGCAATCGAATTATTAGCCCCTATTAACAAGGAGAGTGGGGTAGGATCGGCAGCAGTTTTAGTGCGGACAAACGACCAAGGAAGATTTGTTGCCCAACAGCTAAGACAGGAATATGGAAATCAGATAGATATATTCGATGTCATTCAGCAGACTCTCTATACAAAAGTTCCAGCAGAAATCCTCTTTCTACTGCAATTCCTCGATCGGCCCCATTCCCCCGACCACTTAAAAGCCGCCTTAGAAGTGCTGGTAGAACGTCAACTGATACCCCCGCAAGACCTCAACCCCCTCGCCAGTCTACCAGAGCAGTTTCTCTACCCCGGCCCCCTCGACCCACCCCAGACAGAGGTAGTGCTTAAAGCGCGTAGCTTCTGTACTAAGTTACTCCGCGCCAGAATTGAGTTGCCCCACTACCAACTGATTACCTTCCTAGCTTTAGCTTTGAATTATGACCAAACCGAACTTGCTACCGCCGACAAATTAGCCGAACGGATATTCCGACAAACAGCGGGTAACAGTTCCATGACTGCTACTCTGGACGCGCTGAGCGAAATCGTCACTTCAGAAAGGTTTGAACCTGTCGATACTGAAGGCAATGAGAGCCAATTTACTCAACCTGGTAAGCTGACG
Organism: Argonema antarcticum A004/B2; assembly: GCF_023333585.1. Taxonomy (GTDB): domain Bacteria; phylum Cyanobacteriota; class Cyanobacteriia; order Cyanobacteriales; family Aerosakkonemataceae; genus Argonema; species Argonema antarcticum. The sequence goes on along the minus strand of NZ_JAIQZN010000035.1, from coordinate 10,825 downwards.
ATCATCACGATGCACAAAGCCAAAGGGCTAGATTGGGACTACGTTTTTATCCCGTTTTTACACGCCTCAATGATTCCCGGTAGTCTGCGGATACCAGCACCCTCTCAGTTTCTGGGCGACTTTACTTTGGCAGAAGTAGCCCGCGCCCAAATTCGTGCTAGTCTTCACGGTGAATTTCCTTTACCAGAAGTAGCCGCAGCTTGGGAACAAGCGGGATATCTCAAGACAGCTGAGGAGTTTCGTCTCCTCTACGTTGCTATGACGCGGGCGAAACGTTTGCTGTGGATGTCTGCCGCGTCATCAGCGCCTTTCACCTGGAGTAAACCGGAGAATTGCACCGAACAACTCCCTTGTCCGGTTTTGCCAGCATTAAAGGGTAGATTTCCGCGATCGGTCGTTTCCCTGTCTATGGTGCAAACTTAGAGCAATACCGAAAAATCCGATTCTACGCAGCATACTTCACGATAAATTTATATTTACATCTGTGTTCATCTGTAGTTCACAAAGGCTATCAGTCTTGCATCAACTTACGTTCAAAAACTTTACAAAATATGCTGTCGCCACACTAAAAATGTTGCTGTTTTGTTATAAACAGCTTTGGCCGACCTTGTTTTTTCCATTTTTGTAGTTATACCAACCGCTCTCATCGGTTAGGACATTCTCAATTCCGAAACTCTTCATTCTTGGCCTTTCTGCCCCTAGCCCCTTGCAATCTTAGTTCCTTGCCTCTAACTATAAAACAGTGTTGTGGGCCGATAATCTAAGGGTAAACACTTAGGTTTAATAATTGCTTAATATTAACATCTTTAAAATTAATAGTAAAGTAGCAATCTCATTTTCAAAGTGATATTGTTGTTTTGTTAAGACTTTTTTAAGATTTATAACTTTTAGTCTTTTATAAACCATCAAAAGTAAGATAGAAATATGTAATTTAAATCACACTAACTTTTGGCGAAATGCTTCTAGGGAACCGGGATGACTACCAACAATTTAGCTACTGACAAGCTGAGCGATCAAATTCAAAGTTATAGCCAGAGGCAATTTACTGGGAGGCTTGATATACAGGGAGCAACTACTTGGAGCCTTTACTTTTGTCTTGGTCGCCTTGTCTGGGCTACCGGGGGAGTACATCTGCACAGAAGGTGGAACAGGCTTCTGACTCAATATTGCCCCCAGATACCTCCTAATGGTGTCCGCCTCCGAGAGAAAGAACTATCTAGATACTGGGAGTATCAAGTTCTGACTGTTTTGGTGAGGCGGCAGAAGATCGCAGGGGAACAAGCTGTGGCTGCTATTAAGAGCGCCGTAGCGGAAGTATTATTCGATATTTTACAGCACGAGGAGAAACAGCCGCTCACATTCACTATCGATCGAGAAGATGTGTTGGATGCGTCGCTCACCCTAATGAATCCAGCACAAGCTCTCCAAGAGTCCCAACAGGTTTGGGAAACCTGGTGTAAAGCTGGTTTAGGGAATTTATCTCCAAATTTTGCGCCTGTACTCAAACAATCAGAGGAACTGCAAAAGCTGGCTTCACCCCGCGTTTACCAAACCCTGGTAAAGGTGATTGACGGAGAACATAGTCTGCGCGATTTGTCAATCTTTATTAAGCAAGATTTACTTTTGTTGGTGCGATCGCTTCTCCCCTATATCCGCAAAAAAATCATCGGATTGGTAGAAATTACGGACTTGCCCAAACAAGCCGTAACCCCTATAATCGCCCCAACCGCCCCAACCGCCCCAACCGCCCCAATCGCCACAACCGCCACAACTCCACAGCAAAGTAGCAGAGAAGAAGCAGTCATCCCCCCGACTGCACCGCCCCAACCGCCAGTTTCATCAGCCAGACCCTTATCCTCACCGCCCCAACCGCCAGTTTCATCACGTAGACCCTTAGTGGCATACGTAGACGATAGCGTACTCGACAGCCAAATAATGGAGGATATTCTTAACAAAGCTAATTATGGATTTCTCAGTATCAAAGATTCCATGCAAGCTTTGCCCCTGCTGCTGCAAAACAAACCAGATGCAATTTTCTTAGATCTGGTTATGCCAGTTGCTAACGGCTACGAAATTTGTGCCCAGATCCGGAGAATTTCATCTTTTAAAAACACACCCGTTATTATTATCACCGGCAATGACGGCATAGTTGACCGAGTTCGCGCCAAAATGGTTGGGGCAACTGACTTTTTGGCTAAGCCGGTAGTCTCCCAAAAAGTACTGGCAGCCCTCTATAAACACTTAAATTCTTCATCTTTTTCAGAGTCTGCACCGCAGTTGTTGAACTATCAAGCTTTGTAAATAGGTAAGAGTCAAAAGTCAAAAGTCAAAAGTCAAAAGTCAAAAGTCAAAAGTCAAAAGTCAAAAGTCAAAAAATAATTAATTACAACTGACAACTGACAACTGACAACTGACAACTGACAACTGACAACTGACAGCTTAACAATCGTCATTTTAGAGGATTCTATGAGTACAGTATTAGTCGTTGAAGATAGCTTGACGGACATGGAAGTCATGACTTCCTACCTGCAACAAGCGGGATTATCTGTGGTTAGTGCCAAGAGTGGTGAAGAAGCTCACGAAAAACTGCATTCACACAAACCAAACTTGATTATTCTTGATGTCGTCTTGCCCGGTCAAAGTGGGTTTGAACTGTGCCGAGAAATAAAAAGCGATCCCGACACCAGCCAAATTCCAGTAGTCATTTGTTCCACAAAAAATACTGATGTTGACAAAATGTGGGCTAATATGTTAGGCGCGGATGCCTACTTGTTTAAACCCGTAGAGCAGACAGAATTGATGCGGACAATTCGACAACTAATGAAGTAGGTTGTAAAAATTGCAAATTGCAAATTTCAGATGGCAAATTGAATAATCTCAATCCAATCTGAAATCTCAAATCTCAAATTTGAAATTCATTAGAAAAACTATGGTTGATTCTGTAAAACAGGTTTCCGCGCTTACTCGTGTTGCGCCTATTCGTACAGCAGCAGCTTCCGCAGAGGCAGAGAAATTTTTACGCTTTCAGCTAGGCTCAGAAGGTAAAGCTTTGCTTCCCGTTAATATTATTACCCAGGTAATGCGGGTATTGGGGGCTGATATTCTGCCGGTTCCTCAGATGCCTAGTTGCGTGCTGGGGATTTACAACTGGCGCGGGGAGATGCTTTGGCTGGTGGATATCGGTCAACTAATGGGATTTCCAGCCTTGTGCGAACCTTCTGTTGGTAAGGGGGTAGTTGGGGGGGATTTGATGGCGATCGCGATCCAAATAAACGACCAATATCTAGGATTAGTGGTTTCGCAAATAAGCGATATCGAATTGCATGATATTCAACAAATACAAGTCCCTTCTATAGGATTGTTCTCTCCCGAAATAATGCCTTATTTGCAGGGTTACTTAGTTGCACCGAATAACGAAGTTTTGATGGTACTTAATGCTGAAGCGCTAGCACAAGCTCCTCTTTGGAAGAAATTTCAAAGTTAATAGGACTTAAGCTTGTCTCCCCCCCCAGATTTGGGGTACGGGTTGCAAAAGCAAGGTTTTTGCGTAAATCCTGGTTAATAAAATCCAAAATCCAAAATCTAAAATCGATTGACTGAGGCTTAATCAATGACTGCGTACTACCAAAATAATCAAACCGAACAAGAAACTAACGGTAATAAAGGCGATCGGACCCAGATCAATGGCAGCTCCCCTATCCGCATAATCGCTACAGCATTGGGTAGCTTAAAATCAGACTTAGAAAAATCCGTCGTATGGAAAACACCGGAATTCCAAAATAAAGTGCTGCGGATAGAAAGTTTGGTGGCAAGCGTAGAGCAAAAATTTAAAGCCACCTGGGATACAGCCATTCAAGCACAATTTAAGAGCGAGCGAGAGAAATTATTTGCGATCGCATCGACAATTCGCCAAGCACCAGACGTAGATAGCAAACTAAGAACTGCCGTCATGGAAGTGCGGAAAAACCTCCAAGCCGATCGCGTATTGATCTATCGCTTCAACGGGGATAGCTTTGGGGTCGTCGTAGCAGAAGCAAGCGAGCGAGAATTGACTTCATCCTTGGGACAAAGTTTTGCCAGCAGTTGTTTTGGGGCCGATCGGGCCTCAGATTATTTAACTAGGCAAGTTGTAGCAATTGATGATATTTCTGCCAACGAAATCACCCTTTCTCAAATGCAGTTGCGGGAGAATCTGCAAGTAAAAGCAACCTTAAGCATACCCCTATTGATGGATGAAAAAGTATGGGGTTTGCTGGTAGTACAACAGTGCAGTACAACCCGTCATTGGCTGGAAACAGAAATCAACTTAGTTTATCAGATTGCTATAGAACTCTCCATGATTATGCAGCCGCATGAATTCCGCGTGCAGTTGCAACGTCAGGTAGAACAAGAGCAAACCTTGAACAAAGTTATCAGTCGCATCCGGCAATCCCAGGATCTGGATACCCTATTTAAATCAACTAGCCGAGAAGTCAGACAGCTAATAAATGCCGATCGCGTGGCAGTGTTTCGCTTCTTTCCTGAAAAAGGCTTTGACGAAGGAGAATTTATCTCCGAGGATGTCCTATCTAGCTACACTTCAACATTGGGATTAAAGGTACGCGACCACTTATTTGGAGAACAGTTTGCGCCTCTATATCGGCAGGGTAGAATCCAAGCAGTTGCTGATATCCACAATTCGGGAATGTCCGAATGTCACGTTGAGTTACTCGCCCAATTTCAAATCCGAGCTAACTTAATTGTGCCCTTAATAAACGGAGAAGAATTGTGGGGATTGCTTTGCATTCACCAGTGCAATGGCCCGCGTCAGTGGCAAACCCATGAAATTGATTTTGCCAAGCGAATTGCCGCTCAATTTGGGGTTGCTTTGGGTCAAGCGAACTACCTGCAACAACTGAAAGATAAATCCGAACAGTTAACGGTTGTAGCCGAACGGGAGAAAAACTTTATTCAGATTATCGGTAAAGTTGGACAATCCATTGCCGATAAGATTCAGAATTCCCAGGACATCGACACAATTTTCAAAACAACTACTCAACAAATCCGACGGTTGTTAAGTGCAGATCGAGTAGTAATTTATCACTTCAATCCAGATTGGAGCGGTACATTCATGGCCGAATCCGTTGCTACCGGCTGGTCGAGTCTAGTAAACAATCATTCAGATGATAACCACTACGTAGACGACATTGTTGATTATGGCGGTACGCTACAACGAAAGGGAGCCAAATTCAGAGTTGCCGATACTTATTTGCAGCAAACTAGAGGAGGACATCGCCACGAACGCCACAATTTCGTAGTTGATGATGTCTACAAGGCAGGTTTTCCTGATTGCTACATAGAACTTTTGGAGCAATTTGAAGCCAAAGCCTACATACTTGTGCCGATTTTTGCAGGAGAAAAGCTTTGGGGCTTAGTTGGTGCTTATCAAAACACAGGTTCTCGTCATTGGGAAGAGTCTGAGGTGAATTTGCTGACTCAGATTGGCACTCAATTAGGAGTAGCCTTGTTGCAAAGCGAAAGCATCAAACAATTGCGGGCAAAATCTGACAAACTGGGTGAGGTAGCACAACGGGAGCAAACGCTAACTAAAGTTATCGACAAGATTCGGCTGTCGTTAGATGTTAATAATATCTTCAAGACGACTACCCAGGAAATGCGACAGTTGCTCAATTGCGATCGCGTGGCAGTTTATCAGTTCCAACCCGACTGGAGTGGGGTGTTTGTGGCAGAGGCGGTAGGCGGTAGCTGGAAGAAATGGGTCAGCCCCGATTTTATAACCGTTTGGGAAGATACCCACTTGCAAGAAACTCAAGGCGGTCGATATCGCAACAATCAAAAGTTTGCCGTCGAAGATATTCACTCCAAAGCTGATGATGTCACCAAAGCCGGTTTGTCTCGCTGTCACGTCGAAATGCTGGAGCATTATGAGATCAAAGCTTATATTATCGTGCCGATCTTTTTGGGCGATACGCTTTGGGGTTTGCTAGCTGCTTATCAACACTCAGATGTTCGTCTGTGGGAAGATTCTGAGGTGAACTTGCTGGCTCAAGTTGGTATCCAAATGGGTGTGGCTTTGCGACAAGCCAAATATGTGGAACAAGTTAAGGAGCAATCTGAGCAATTGGCTACGGCGGCAAAACGGGAGAAGGAAGCAAAAGAGCTGTTGCAACAACGAGCTATTCAGTTGTTGGGTGCTATTCAGCCGACTTTGAAGGGTGACTTGACTGGACGACTTCCGATCACAACCGATGAGGTGGGGACGATCGCGGATGCTTACAATAACATGATTCAAAGCTTACGCAAAATCCTCATTCAGGTGCAGGCTGCGGCTGGAAAGGTGCAACAGACTTCTCAGGTGAGCGGTTTGTCGATTGAGGTACTCTCTAAGGAATCGCAGAATCAGTTCCAGGAACTCACCCAGGCTCTCGGACAGGTTAAGGCGATGGTAGATTCTACCCAAGCGGTAGCAACCAACGCGGCTCAGGTGGAAGTTGCGGTAAAGCAAGCTAACCAAACTGTGCGAGTTGGCGATGCAGCGATGAACCGCACGGTGGAGGAAATCATCACGATTCGGGAAACGGTGGCGACAACTGGTAAGAAAATTAAGCGCCTGAGCGAATCATCGCAAAAAATCTCGAAAGTGGTGAATTTGATTCGGGATTTGGCTACTCAAACTAACTTGCTGGCTTTGAATGCTGCGATCGAAGCTACGAGAGCGGGAGAATACGGTAAGGGGTTTGCTGTGGTAGCGGATGAAGTGCGTAGTCTGGCTCGTCAGTCGGCAGGAGCAACAACTGAAATCGAGCAGCTGGTGCAGGAAATTCAATCGGAAACTGGTGAAGTCGTAATAGCGATGGATACCGGCATCCAACAGGTGGTGCAAGGTACTCATCTGGTCAATGAAAGTCGCCAGAGTTTGAATGAAATCGTGACGGCGACGGCACAAATTCAAAAGTTGGTAGAGGGGATTACTCAGGCGACTCAGTTGCAAACTCAGCAATCTCAGTCTGTGACTGAAACGATGACGAATGTGGCTGCGATCGCAAACAAAACTTCTGCGGATTCTCTGAATATTTCAGCTTCCTTCAAAGAGTTACTAACAATGGCAGAAGATTTGCAGGCTAGTGTCGGACGATTCAAAGTCAACTAATTGCAGATTTGAGATTTTAGATTTCAGATTTAAAATTTAAAATTAATAAATTCTGAAATCTAAAATTTGAAATCTCTTTCAATTCTTCTCATATCTGCGTTCATCTGCGTTCATCCTTCTTTATCTGCGGTAAAAATTAACCTACGATGAAAACAGACAATTTGACGATATCACTCTTACACTAACGATGCAACCGGACATCTTAGGCAAAGGCTGAAAGTGCAAGATTTAATTAATTTGAGATTTCAGATTTTCTTAATTAAAATTTGAAATCTAAAATCTAAAATTTGAAATCTCTTTAAATTTGAAATCTAAAATTCCAAATCCCAAAAGTTATGAGCATTGACACTACTATCCGCGAACAAGGCTATCAATACTTTGTTACAGAAGCACCGGAACTGTTACAAGCGATGGAGCAAGAGTTGCTGACTTTAAAGTCAGATTACAGCCTTGTTAAAGTCCATAGTCTGATGCGGACAACCCATACTCTCAAAGGTGCTGCGGCTAATATGGGTTTAGAGACAATTAAAACCGTAGCTCACCATTTGGAGGATGTATTTAAGGCTCTTTATAACCCCGATTTGGTGATTGATACGGAGTTGGAAACGCTGTTGCTTCAGGGGTACGAGTGTCTGCGCTTACCTTTGATGCTGGAGATCCAAGGCGGTTATGTGAATGATAGTGAAGTTTTGGATCGGACGGTTTATGTTTTTGCACAATTGCAAGAAAAATTGGGAGATTATTTTGGTCGAGAAACTCATATTCCAACTTCACTTGAACTGGGATTTGATATTACTAAATCTATTTTTGAAGTTGGTGTGAAACAACGGCTGGAAGAATTAGCAGATGTTTTAAATAATTGCAAGCCGTGGCAGGTAGATCCAGCTTTACGAGAACAGGCGGAAATTTTTGTAGGCTTGGCGGAATCTCTAAATTTACCGGGGTTTGGTGCGATCGCGCAAAAAACGCTTGCCGCTTTAGATCTTCATCCAAAACAGGCAGCCACTATTGCTAAGGTAGCGCTGACGGATTTTTGGCAAGGGTGGGCGGCTGTAATAGCAGGCGATCGGACCAGTGGTGGAGAACCCTCCTTTACCTTGCAACAGCTAGCTGGGACAATTCTGTCAGCAGGAGTAGCTTCGGGAGCAGACGAGCAGGGGAGTGGGGGAGCGGGGGAGCGGGGGAGTGGGGGAGAAGAAGAAAATGAAGAATCTATTTTTTCTGAGTCAGATCAATTTTCTAGCTTTCTGGATGATTCAGAAACAATTATTGAAATAGATACTACTGTAGATTTTTCAGAAATATCTTTAGACCCTAGCCTGGAAGATATTTTTGGCAGCGTCACAACCGATTCTAGGGAGTCTAGTGCTGAGATAAACTCACCTGAAAAGCAGCTAATAGATACAATCCTAACCGATGTTGCAAATGAGCGAGAAAGCCTGGAAAATCGGGAAGATTCCCAATTGCCAATTCTCAATTCCCAATTCATCAATCCAAAATCCAAAATCCAAAATCCAAAATCGGTTGGCTCATCTGTACGAGTAGACTTAGAACTGCTAAAACGCCTGAGTCACTTGGCGGGTGAATTGTTGATTAACCAAAATCGGCTGGCTAACATTGCCGAACAAATTCAAGAATCTGTGGTCCGATCGCGCTTGCGCTTGCGACGGCACCAGCAAACTATGGGTGAACTGCGCGACTGGTCCGATCAAATATTTAGTTCTCAAGAACGTCAAAGTGCAAAATGGCAGATTTCAAATTTTAAATTGCAAATTGGCAAAGGAAAAATTCCATCGGCAATCTCAAATTTGAAATCTGAATTTAGCTCTAGTTTTGATTCCTTGGAATTGGATACCTACAGCGAACTTCACATACTGTTGCAGTCAGCCATAGAAGAAATTGTCCAACTAGAAGAGGCCACAGATTCAACAGACATATTAGCAAGGCAATCCAGTCAAATTATTGAAAAACAACGACGCCTGTTGAATAACGTCCAAGATGACATGAGAGAGGCACAAATGTTGCCTGTTGGGGAAATTTTCAGCCGCTTCCCCCGACTCTTGGAACAATTGGCGACAGCTCATCGCAAACCAGTAGAACTGACACTGCAAGGTACAGATGTGCTGGTGGATAGGGCGCTGGCAGAGAAGCTGTACGATCCCCTACTGCATTTAGTGCGTAATGCTTTCGATCACGGCATAGAGTCTCCTGAAATTCGCTGTCGGCGAGGGAAACCAGAAACAGGTAACGTTGAAATTCGCGCCTATCATCGGGGAAATCAAACAATAATTGAAGTTAGCGATGATGGGCAGGGACTAGATTTAGATCGCATCCGTCGGCGTGCTGTTGAACTGAATTGGATGTCTGCCGAAAAGGCTAACAGTTTATCTGAGAATGCGGTATTGGATTTATTATTTGAGCCGGGATTTTCCACCGTATCCCAAGTTAGCGAACTTTCCGGTCGCGGTATTGGTTTGAATGTTGTTCGTTCCCAAATGCAAGCCGTTTCTGGCTCAGTTACTGTTTACTCCGAACCGGAGCGGGGAACTACATTTTCTCTACAGTTCCCGCTCACTTTAACGATGGCAAAGTTGATGGTTTGTGAGGCGGGTGGTGCTGTTTATGCGCTGCTATCCGATGCTGTGGAACAGATAATCATCCCTAAATCTGCCCAAATTCAGCAACTGGAAGGTCAAAAAGTTTTGCGCTGGAGTACGGGCAACTCTCAATCTATGGTGCCTGTGTATAATATGGCAGATTTGCTTGGTTATACTTCCCATTCCCAAGTCTCTGGTTATAGTCCGTTGCTGCTGCTACGCCAGAATCAGGAACTTTTGGGGTTGGAAGTTGACCAAATCTTGGGCGAACAAGAACTGGTGATCAGACCTTTGGGTAAAGCGATCGCACCTCCGAGCTATGTTTATGGTGGTAGCACTTTAGCCGATGGTCGCCTCACGCTTATTATTGATGGTACTGCTTTAGTCGATCGCTTATTTGACAAACTTGTACAGCAGGAGAGTGGGAAGAGGGAAAGGGAAAATACTCCCGCGCTACCTTTTGCCCCCTCTCCCCCGCTTCACCTCCCATCTTCTTCACCTAAAATTTTGGTGGTAGATGATTCGATTAGCGTGCGACAAACTCTGGCATTACTGTTGCAAAGAGCGGGCTACCAAGTATTACAAGCGCAAAATGGTGCTGAGGCATTACAGCAAATGCGCCAAAATCGAGCGATCGAATTGGTAATTTGCGATATTGAAATGCCTTCGATGAATGGTTTTGAATTTTTAAATCATCGTCGTCAAGAGCCAGATTTAGCTAAGGTGCCTGTGGTAATGCTGACTTCTCGCCGGGGTGAAAAACATCGCCTCATTTCCCTAGAAATGGGGGCTGTCGGTTACTTCACGAAGCCGTATCGAGAAGATGAACTTTTGGATGCGATCGCAGATTTGCTCAATCCGAAAGTTCCGGCTCTTGTCAATTCTTAACACGCATCTAAAATGACCGTCAGTTTTTCTGAACTTCTTGTGGGATGGGCAGGAAAGCCCGTCTTTGTATTGGATTTAGATGCGTAATAGCTTATTTCGGGGCTACTATAGCTGGGTGTGGTCATAAGTAGTTGGTTGAAACGAAAAGCTTTTCTTCTGGGCCTTGTCCTCCTTGTCTTCCTTGTCCTCC
>NZ_JAIQZN010000034.1 GCF_023333585.1 Argonema antarcticum A004/B2 | reverse complement strand
GTGGATGGGGTGCTGCCGACAGTCCCAGATGAAACAGGAAGTTTTTGTTAATGAATGTTAGCAAAAATCGAACGGATGCGGATTTTGTGCGACTATTTGGTAACGATCGACTTTCTGACTAAGGAAGCCGATCGCTACGGACTGACTCCAGATGCAGCGAAGTTCCTTGTCAAGCAGAGTCCTGGGTACATGGGTAGCGCAGTGGAATTCCTCGTTTCCCAGACGATGGTGGATGGATTCAAAGATGTTGCTGCTGCCGTCAGAAAAGGCGGTACGGCGATACCAGACGCGGGAACGGTGGCACCCGATCACCCCGTATGGGTAAACTTTGCTAAGGCTATGGCACCCTTGATGGCGGTTCCGGCACAATTGATGGCGCAACTGGTAGACGGCGATGCCAGTAAGCCGTTGAAAGTGCTTGATATTGCAGCAGGTCACGGTGTGTTTGGCATTGCGATCGCTCAACGCAATCCCCATGCCCAAATCGTAGCTGTAGATTGGTCTGGAGTGCTGGAGGTTGCAAAAGAAAACGCTCAAGCGGGGGGAGTTGGCGATCGCTACAGTACCATCCCTGGCAGCGCTTTTGATGTTGATTGGGGCACTGGCTACGATTTAGTTTTGCTCACCAACTTTTTGCATCATTTCGATGTGGCAACCTGTGAAACGCTGCTTAAGAAAATATATACAGCGATCGCTCCTGAAGGTAGGGTGGTAACCTTGGAACAAGTTCCCAACTCAGACCGGGTTACGCCCCCCGAAGCCGCACGTTTCAGTTTGGTGATGCTTGCTACAACCCCTCACGGCGACGCTTATACTTTTGCGGAATACGAACAGATGTTTAGCAATGCGGGTTTTGCGCGAAGCGAACTCCACCCCCTGCCTCCTTCCTTGGCCCAGGTAGTGATTTCATACAAGTAGGCTAATGGCGATCGCAACTGCGGCAGTTCATTCTTCACAAGATTGAAATACCAGCGTCACAACATCGCCATCTTGGTTGCTCATTATAGATATAGCTTCTAATTGCTCCTGACATCAACAAAGAAAACCTAGAGCGCATCTCCTCTAGGTTTTTTATTAAGAAAAACTGACTTCGTAGACAGCAAACATTTCTCCATCGTGCTTCTTCTCCACTTTGGCACCCGCGTCTTTTATGGCTTTTTCCCATGCGGCGATCGACTCTAAAAAAACTTCGGCACCCAAATACATTTCTAAAACTGCCCAATCTTCAGCCAAAGGTTTAGTAGGGTCGAGAACGTCAAATACAAACCGACCATCCGGTTTCAAAACCCGCTTGACTTCTGCCATAACAGCTTGCCAGTAGTTGATTGGAAAATAACAACTAGAACCAGTAGCGATCGCTAGATCGAAAAAAGCGTCTTCATATTTTAACTCGTGAGCTGCTCCTAGTTGAACTGCCTTAAATAACTTCGAGTTAAGTTGGGAACCGCGAGAATTGAGTGCATCCCGTGCCACTGTGCTGATTTCCTGACCGTAGAAATACGCTCCCCAATCCCGCCAAGGGTAAATTAAGAAGCTGACACCACAGCCAATATCTAAACAACGCTGGTTCTTTTGAGGTTGTGCAATTTGCCAAAAAGGAGAAGTAATTTTAGGATTGAGCGTACCGCCAGCCCATTCCCTAAAAATTGGCATTGCTTCGACTTCCGGTGGTAGTTCAAAAGCTTCACCTCGGTACTCTTTGTTAAACCGATGTGCCACTTGGGCAATCATGGTTTCCTGGATTTTTTCTAATTGATATGCGTCAAAGCCTTCAATCCCAGATGAAGGCGTTTTCCGTTGAGCGGATGGCTGCGAATTTTGTTTAGACATCAGGCAGATTTTGCTCCAATAATGCTACATTTTTAGGATATTTCGGAGTTGTGATGCTGTTTTCAAAAAAATCACATTTTTATGACTCTGCTCCTCTGCTCAAATAGCATAATAAATACGGAATATCCGACAGCTTGCAGCTTAGCTATAACGTAGCAAACTTGTCCGTTGCTTCAATCAAGGCACTGCGAATTCCCGGTTCGCTCATCGAATGTCCAGCATCGGGGACAACGATAAATTCTGCTTCAGGCCAAGCACGATGCAATTCCCAAGCTGATATCATCGGACAGACTACATCGTACCGTCCCTGAACAATTACTGCTGGAAGGTGGCGGATGCGATCGATATTCAAAAGTAATTGTTCTTCTGTTTCTAGGAAGCCTTTATTAATGAAGTAATGACACTCAATTCTGGCAAAAGCATCTGCGAATTGATGATCCCCGAATTTGTGCTTTAAATCTGGGTCTACTAATAATTTACTGGTGCTACCTTCCCAGATTGACCAAGCACGGGCAGCTGCGAATCTGATTTGAAGATCTGGACTGGTCAACCGTTTATAATAAGCTGCTATCATATCATCCCGTTCATCGGGAGGAATTGGTTTTATATACTCCTCCCAAGCATCGGGAAACAGATAGCTAGTGCCTTCTTGATAGAACCAGCGCAATTCTTTTTGTCTCAACATGAAGATGCCGCGCAGGATTAGTCCTTTGCAGCGTTCGGGATGGGTTTGACTGTACGCCAAGGACAGGGTACTTCCCCAACTGCCGCCGAAGATAACCCATTTGTCGATGCCTAAATGCGATCGCAATTTTTCAATGTCACTGACCAAATCCCAAGTCGTATTTTCCCGCAGTTCGGCATGAGGCGTACTTTTTCCGCAACCGCGTTGGTCAAACATCACCAACCGCCATTTTTCGGGGTTAAAATATTGGCGATAAAAGGGCGGACAACCACCACCAGGCCCACCGTGCAGTAAAACTATTGGCTTTCCTTGCGGGTTGCCTGACTCTTCAAAATAAATGGTGTGGAGGTCAGAAACCTGTAAAGTTCCTTGTCTGTAAGGAATGATAGGAGGATAAAGTTCTTTCATTTCAATATTTTAGCACTGCTTTAGCAGTAATATCAAATCCGCTAGAACCTTTCTACTGTACAAGTATTTAAGTGGTGGGCAGTGCCCACCCTACAAAAATCGCTAAAAATTAATTGTGCAAGTGCTTGTCATATTCTACTTTACCGTAATCGAGTTTGACAATGCGATCGCATGAGTGAAAATATCGGTCATCGTGACTGATAACTAGCACAGTTTTACCTCGGTTCTTAAGTTCTGGCAATAGTTGAGTATAAAAAATCTCCTTAAAAACTGGGTCTTGATCTGATGCCCACTCATCAAATAAATAGATCGGACGGTCTTCCAAATAGGCAGTGAGTAAACCCAAACGCTTGCGCTGTCCTTGGGATAAAGCAGTAGTTGAAAGCACGCCATCTTTTACTTGCACTTTGTGGTCTAATTCTAGTTTGATCAGATAATCTTGCGTTTGAGTCTCAAGATTGGAGTTACCCAAACCCAACAAGCTTTCAAACAAATAAAAGTCCGAAAAAACCACTGCAAATTGCTGCCGATACCATTCTCTAGTCTCCTTGTCGATCGGCTTACCATCGACCATAATTTCTCCACTTTCAGGGATATAAAGTCCGGTAATGAGTTTTGCAAGAGTAGATTTACCGCTGCCATTACCCCCGACTAAAAACACCAGTTCTCCTGGCCGAAAAACGAGATCGATCGGGCCAAGAATAAAATTATGTTTCTCATTTTGTCCGCTATAAGCATGAGTAACTCCCATCAGTTCTAAGCGCTGCCAGTCGGACGTTAAGTTAGGCCGAACAATTGCGTTTTCGTTAGACTCAGATTCACTAGCTAATGATAAACCCAAAGTTTCTATCTTCCTTAAAGCAACGCTGGCTCTGCTCAAGTTGGGAAGCATATCCATAATGTTCTTGACGGGCATCATTAAGTAAGTGATCGTCAAAATATAGGCGGATAATACAGAAGTGCTAATATTAGCCAATTTGGGAAGACAAAAAATCAACAGCGCCGTCGCAAAGAAAAAGAGGATTTGACCTCCATTAGAAGCAATAGAGAAGATATTCAAGCTGACAACTTTGTAATCTCGCGCAGCGGCAGCCGTGGGTTGGAGTTCGCTTGATAGAAAGGCTTCACGGCGCTGTTGGTGCAGCTTTAATTCTTTAATACCTTCCGTGATGGCGCGGAAGTGTTTAAACAATTTATCTTGTTCTTCGCGAGCGAGAGTAAAGAAGTGAGTCCCCTTGTTTAACAGTAATTGAACAATGAATATAGCTGCAATTATGAAGCAGATCATCCCCAGCAATGCTTGCCAGGAAAGCCAGCCTAAATAAATCATGCAGCCAATTACTATGGCAAGATCGATGCAGAGGAAGGGAATAACAAAAACACTGGTAGAAAGCGCTTGAACATCTTCTGTGAGAGTTGCTAAAAGACGAGGGGCACCCAGTTGTTCCAGGTGACGCAAAGAGGTGGATAAAATCCGGCGGCTCAAGCGTATTTGCAGGTCGAAGATCACTCCTTGGGAAAGGCGGATTAACAAAATCTGGGAGACGAGTCCAGAGATGAGTACCACCATTGCTAGACCGACAAAGCTCAAGATTGAGGTGGTTGTCTGGATGCCGCCGTTAGCGGCATTGTTGATCAGAGCAATCAGTCGAGCGCTGCAAGCTCCGCTGAGCAAACCTGTGAAGACAGCGATCGCCACAAGGCTCCAAGATGCGCGTAGAAGAAGATAGATGACGTTCATTCAAACCTGCTCAGTGTCTTTATTGCGATCGCCTACGAGAGGCGAATCGATCGAATGGAAGGGCTGGGGCTAATCGTATTCTAAGTAACAACGCTTATATTTATGAACCAGAAAAATGGGTAGAAGTCAATAGACCTCTCCAGAAATTAAAGGTGCTAGCCCTAGAACCCTTGTAGAGACGTTTCATGAAACGTCTCTACAATGTTTTTCGGAGAGGTCTAATGACCCATACTATGTTACTGAAATCGATTATTGGGGGTGGGGTTAATTTTCTGCGGTTCTAATGGTCAGCACTTGCGGCGGTGTCGAATCGGGAGGATAGATAAAGTCTATTTGTACCGATCGGCGATCGCCTGGTGGCATTCCCAATTGCACCAAAGGTTCCAAAACCTGACCCATCGGTTGCCACAAATGCACATAGCGAGTCAGCTGCTGTCCTCGGTCATCTTTATAGCGCAACCGCACGCTGCCTCGGAACCACGGAAAATTAAAAGATGGATTTCGGAAAATTAATCCTCCTTGACTTAACCTGTCTTCTTTTAAAGGTGTTTCCAAAGTTAAACTAACCGTTTCCGGTTGGTTTGTCGCATTGTAAAGCGGCAAATTGATGTTATATTCTATTCCGTAATTACCGTGCGCTTCATAAGCTGTATCTGGATAGCGGACTAGCATTTTGGCGGTTTGGATTTGCTCGGTGCCTAACCGTCCACCCCGCAAAGTTGCGATCGGATATGAAACACCTTTACCCCGCTGTGGAATAGTAAAATCTTTGGCACCTGGCCGATCGACTAACAACGCCTGCCATCTAGAACCTTGCGCCACACCTGCAACGCGACTGTAAATCAATTGACCGCCAATTTGTTGTGGAGAAGAAGGCGTTTTATCTCGCGGGCTTGCTAAATTACCTCTATCCAGAAGGGCTTGCCATTCTGCTAAAGTGGGCGCACGTTCAGTACCATCAGGATTTTGCTTAGCAAACATCGCCAAACTAGCTGCATAAACCTTACCGCTACTGCTTAATCGCATTAACGTAGACCGACCGTTTTGCGGCTTTTCAAAATTTCGTACCGGCATGGGAAGATTCATCAACATCGCACTTTGACCGGGGCGAATAATTAGCTTAGCAGGAAAATCAACTTGTCGTTTTCCTTGCAGTACATCATGCACGGCCCGATCGCCAGGGCCAGCATAAACAGTATTATCGGGATTTTCCACATAGTGCGGTAATTTAATATAAGGTGAATCCTGAGTCAAATAACTCGCCGCCTGCAATACATCCACCGTAACGATTTGAGAACCTGGATTATGCAGAATTACTCCCAAATAATAGGTTTGCAAATCCTTGGGATTGATAGTTTGGTGGTGAACAAATAAATCGAACCGTCCCTGAAAAGGAAAATTCAGATGCGCCGCCGGAACAGCTTTTCTTGTAGGCGGAAAAGTAGAAAGTAAAATTCCTTCCATCTTCAACCATTCTGGGCTATTGCTGTTAAACATCGGCACCGTATCCAAGCTTCCTGCCAAAGCCTTTACTGGCTGAGGTTGCACGATAATTTGGGGCGTTGGCTTTGGTGTTGGTGTGTCTTGCGCTACGGCTAAAGTTTCAGGAGATGGTACAGATTTTTGCCTTAATAGCCAGCAGCCGCTCACACCAATAAGTGCGAGAACGAAGATGTAATGCGTAGGCGGAGGACTGCTTGTTTTTTTGATCATGTTACTGATATTACTCGCATAATGGTGGTATGAGCGCTAGTTATCAGGTCGTTATTGCAAAAACACTGAGAGTAATTTCAGTATATTTTCGCACTCATGGACTCAACAGCGTTCATTATTGAAATTGCGATCGCCCTTGTGACTGGCGTCACGCTTATATGGTCTCTGACCTCACCAAGCCGTGAGGTGCTTGTCATACTCTATCAAAGTCCTCAATCACCAGGTAAGGTATAGAAAACCATTACATTTAAAATTAAGAGTCAGACCTAGAGCCATGCTAGAGCAGAGCTTTTAACCTCAAGTCACAACTTAGCACTCACAAGTTATGAAAATTCCAACACTCAGCCATGTCTTATCAAATGCTCAACAGACAACAACAGTGACTAAATCAAACCATCCAGGGCAGAATCTTACCACTCATCAGGAAATAATTTGCCAGTTCTTCCTAAATATTGTTAAACAACAGTCACCAGACTTAGTTTTATCTGAATTTGAACGTTTATTTATTAATCCAGTGGGATTGCTTCATTCAGAACCACAAAAAGCTCTTAAAGAAATCCTTTACTCTAATAATCAATCAGATTTCATAAACACATTAAAACGTTCTATTTATATCCTTCTCAATAACTGGATTTTTAGCAGAAAATACAAGCCAGCACAAGATTTAATTGAACTCCTTTCTAATTTGACGAACAGGCAGTCTACCCTATCTGTGAGCGTAAAAAATCTAAGGATGTGGCTCAATATTTTTATTAATAGCGAAGACTACGAAGAACTAAAGTTATTTGTTTCCAGATACGATCATCGTGAAAAAGAACACTGGAAGAGCCGCTACACTTCTTATTTACTAGCTCCTCAGTATACCAATTCTAAAAACTTAATCGAGCAGAGGGAAGCTGCTAGAGGACTGGCAAAACAGTTGCAAGAGGAGTTCAAATTCGATTTGGCAATGTACACAGCTCATTCTCACTCTGCTTCATCCAAAAATAGAAAAACAGAGAACCCTACAGCCCTTGGTGATGAAGCTTTGCGTTTAATCAAGAAAGTTGTAGGAAAACGCGGCGCGTTCAACTATGTAAGTTTAGGCAATATTTTTATTAAACAAACTCAACGACTTACTTACAGTGCGTTTAAGCAAAGCCTGCTAAAATATTTAATATTTTCTTTAGATAATCAAGGATTGGCAGAGGCTCTAAAGACAGGGCTAACTAAAAAGCTAGAATTTCTTTATCAAACATCTAATGAAGAAGAGTTGAGTAATGCTCTGCTGCTAAAAACTTGTAATCGGGTGATTGAATACTTAACCACTGAAAAAGATGGGAAACCTTCGTCGCTTTTTGTTTCCTTAGCTTCTCAAGGAAATCCTCTAACTCTTTCAATTCTTCTCCTCAAGATTATTCTAATTTGTCCGCGCAGTCGGACTCATTTAGAAGTTTGTATGGCTAAGTTGATTGAGAACTACGAATCTTATTCGCAAAAGGAATGTCATTGGGTGATTAATTTTTTGGAGATTTCTAAAATTATATTAACCATTTACACAGAAAATGTCCGATACAACTTGGTGAATATGGAAAATGTTAATCTAACTAATCAGTCTATTAATGATGGGGATTCTTATCGAGTTTTTTCTCAAACTAAATGGGGAATGTAAAAAGCATTTGAGGCTTTTCTGTATTTATAGCAGTCGGCTTGGCACTTAGTGCATTTTTGGTCATTGAGCGGAGTCCAAATGCACTGACCAAGTGGGCATTTGGACTCCGCTCAATTACCAAACCGCCCTGGCAGTTGCTATACTATCCTATTCGAGCAAAGAAGCAGAGGAATAAAAATGTTATTTTTTTGAACAAAAGAGCCGCGAGATCCTCGACTTCTTGGAGAAGTTGGGGATTTCTGTACCTAACTCACCTAAAAAAAGCTGTATCCCCGTTATGACGCTTGGCAATACATGGGATCTAGAGTTTTGAGATAGCCTCTAAGTCATTCCCAGCGGTTGCTTGAGACTTTTTTAGGTTTGAGGAGTTATGGGTATCAGAGCCAGTTTCGATCGTTGAAACGGTAGATTTCCCCATCCCTGCAAGTTCAGCTAGTTTAGCAACGCTCAGTTTTTTGATAGGTTGTATAATTTGGAACACAGATCTGATTTTGTTTCTTGTTCAATAGTAAACAGCAACCTTTGAGAGCGAGAACATGAAACTTTCTTATCAGACACTACAAGTTTATAAAACACCCGCCCTAATCGCTTCTATGCAATCCTTTTCCAAAAAAGCTGGTATTACTGTCTTCCTAATTGGTTGTGTCGTCATTACAGGCTGGATTTTCGATATTACAATCCTCAAAAGCATCTTGCCGGGACTGGTAAGTATGAAAGCAAACACAGCTATCTGCTTCATTTTAAGTGGAGCATCTCTGTGGCTGTGGCATCAAAAACAGGACAGTGGCAATAGGCGCAAGTACTTGCGTGGCAATGCTTTGGCCTGCGCTAGCCTCGTAATTTTTATTAGTCTGCTCACATTAATTGAGTATAGTTTTCACTTAAACTTTGGCATCGACCAACTTTTTTTCAAGGAAGATATAAGCGCTGTTAGCACCGCAAATCCCGGTCGGATGGCACCCAATACTGCCCTGAATTTTTTATTGCTGGGCTCTGCGCTATTGCTATTAAGTATACCGCGCCCCAACTATCGCCCTGCTCAGTCATTTACTTTAGTAGCATTTTCGATCGCTCTACTGGGTTTATTAGGATACATCTATGGTAATGCGTACTTTTATAAAGCTGGCCCTTCTTATACAGCGATCGCATTGCATACAGCTGTAGCATTCATTCTGCTGTGCTTCGGCATATTGTTTGCCGACCCGGACAAAGGATTGATGGCAGCCGTGACTAGCGGTGACGCTGGCGGCATCATGGCTAGAAGTTTGTCCCCAGCTGCGATTGTTATTCCGCCAATGATCGGTTGGTTAATGTTATCAGGTTACCGCTCAAACGTCTACACTGCTGAAATGGCGATATCCTTGTTAGGAATATTGAATATTGTCGTTTTTGCAGTTTTGATTTGGTGGAATGCTAAAGATCTTGGGATCATCGACGGTCAGCGTCATAGAGCGGAAAAAGCACTAAAAAAAGCAAATGAAGAGCTAGAAAATAGAGTTGAACAACGCACGATTCAGCTAAGGCAAACCAACGAGCAATTAGAAAATGAAATTGCCGATCGCATTTCTACCGAAAAGGCTTTACGGCAAAGTGAAGAGAGGGAAAGACAAAAAGCCGAACAACTCGAACTTGCTTTGCACAAGCTGCAACAAACCCAAGCACAGCTAATTCAAACTGAAAAAATATCCAGTTTAGGGCAGCTAGTCGCAGGTGTCGCTCATGAAATTAACAACCCGATCAATTTCATTTACGGCAATATCAATTACGCTCATCAATACACTCAAGAATTGATGGAACTTATACGTCTTTACCAGCATAACTATCCCAATCCTGTTCCAGAGATTGATGAAAAAGCAGAAGCCATTGAATTGGATTTCCTGATGGAAGATTTATCCAAACTGCTTTCTTCCATGAAGTTGGGCGCTGAACGCATCCGGGAAATTGTCCTTAGTTTACGGAACTTTTCCCGTTTGGATGAAGCAGAAATGAAGTCAGTGGACATTCACGAAGGAATTGATAGTACCTTACTAATTTTGCAGCACCGGCTCAAAGCCAAGCCCGATCGTCCCGCCATTGAGGTAATTAAAGAATATGGCGATCTGCCCTTGGTGGAGTGTTATGCTGGGCAGTTAAACCAAGTATTTATGAATTTGCTAGCTAATGCGATTGATGCCTTGGAAATGGGGTGCCAAGAAGCGCCTAAACCTCAGATTAGGATTCACACTGAAAAAATCAACTCCACTCACATAGCGATTAGAATTTCGGATAATGGCTCTGGCATCACAGAAGAGGTACACCAAAAATTATTCGATCCTTTCTTTACTACGAAGCCAATCGGTAAGGGTACTGGTTTGGGTTTGTCGATTAGCTATCAAATTGTTGTCGAAAAACATGGCGGGCAGATGAAGTGTATTTCAGCAGCCGGTAAGGGTGCGGAGTTTGTAATTGTGTTATGCACAAGTTTCACGAACAAAATTACCAGCGACAACATTAAAGTACCCAGATCTTAGGTGGTCAGCCTGCCTTAAGAAAGCATCTTCCCAGAAAGCTCCGGCTACTGTAAGGTCGTCAGTCAGGATATAATTAAAGCAATCTAGGAGTTGTTTGCCCTATGTCAGATCCTTTACGTAGCTTGAAATATCTACCTTGGTTATCCCTATTCCAAGTTTCTGCCTTCACGACTCTTATTGTTGCTATCCTAGAATTCTTACTCAATTTAGGACTGAGATACTCTTCTCTAATCCGTGCCACGCTATCTAGTCTATATGCACCCCCTTTAGGTGTATTGATGATTTTTCTCGTAGCAGCTAGCGTAGGGATTCTGGCGGTTTGCTTACTTGAGCGGTTCTATCCACAAGTGAGAATCAACGGTAATGTCTTGTGGGCTCTAGTTCCGTGTTTAGCTTTAGTTTTAAGTTTGAAGTTACTTCTACCTTTACCAGTTGTTCTGGTAAATTTGCAAGGCACTCAGTTGATGGGTCTTCCTCTTGGTATCTTTTGGCAAGGTCAGCGATATTGGCGATAAATTAAAAATTGCTGATTAGTCATTTGTTGATTAAATCTATTCAGGGTATAGTTAATTTTTATTCATACTAAATCCCCCTTTTGTGGGGGATGTTTGGATGAGCGAAGTTGTTAGCATAACCAAAACAACTGAGGAAAGATAAATGTTTGTGACAGAGGCTCCCTGGAAACACGATCGCATCATCAGCAACGGGATAAAGCTGCACTACGTAACTCAGGGAGAGGGGCCCCTGATGCTAATGCTGCACGGATTTCCTGAGTTTTGGTACTCGTGGCGGCACCAGATACCGGAGTTTGCCAAGGATTTTAAGGTTGTTGCCCTCGATTTGCGTGGCTACAACGACAGCGATAAGCCGATCAATCTGGCGGCTTATGTGATGGATGAATTCATCAAAGATGTTGAGGGGGTAATTAAAGGACTCGGTTACGAAAAATGCGTTCTTGTGGGTCATGACTGGGGTGGTGCGATCGCCTGGAATTTCGCCTACGCCCATCCCGAAATGGTAGAGCGATTGATTGTGATGAACCTACCTCACCCAGCCAAATTTGCCGATGGTTTACGCACTCTACAACAGTTGCGACGCAGTTATTATATATTCTTTTTTCAGCTACCTATGCTACCGGAATTGTTCTTAGCGCGATCGCATTACCGAGCAATTGGAACTGTTTTTACTCGGATGGCTGTTGACAAAAACGCCTTTACGCAGGCGGATATTGAAGCTTACAAGCAAGCAGCCGCAAAACCGGGTGCTATTACCGCAGCGCTGAACTATTACCGCAATATTTTCCAGCAAAAACTACTAAATCGAGATTGGAGCGTTCTGGAAGTTCCCACACTGATGATTTGGGGAGAAAACGATACAGCTCTTGGCAAGGAACTCACCTACGGCACCCAAGCGTATGTGCGAGACTTTCGGATCGAGTACATCCCCAATTGCAGTCATTGGGTACAGCAGGAACGGCCACATTTGGTAAATCAGTATATGCGAGAATTCCTCGCCCCTACAAGCTAAAAACGCACCGCAAAGTATTACTGAATCGGTGTTCTAGCTTTCGCCTCCCTTGCGGATGAACTGCTTCAAAATCTCGCCACTAGAGCGATCCCAAGTGTCAATATGCTCGTAAATCAAACAGTCTTTGTTCAGTTTGTAAGTAGAGTAGCCAGGGTCTTGAAAGTAGATATCCTGACTATAAATGTCGTAGGATATGTCTTTCTCAAAAAGCGTCGGTAGGTCTTTTTTGAGTGTATTTACTACCTGTTCCACTTGCAATTGATGTTCCACGCGCTTAGACCACCACTCTCTGATACTGCGATTATTCTACTCGTTACTAGGCAAGAGGCTAGAGCGCCAGTCCAAATAATGCCAGAAACCGGGAATATGCGGGTTAAAGCAACGAAATCTCGACCTGAAAGGGTAGGTTGTTGCGCTTTAGCGCAACAACCTACCTCCAGAGCCTCCAAGTAGAGCGTTTCCAGGTTGAATCTGGAAACGAGTCAGGCCCAGCCACGGCGCATTGGGATAGGCTTTCGCCGTTGTGTTTAGTTTTACGCAAGGTTCGCGCTACCATAGAGGCAATGCAAAGAGCGATCGCATCGCTAAGTGTCACCATGAAAAGTTTATCCCGAATCCTAGCAATTATAGTATTTTTCAGCTTAATTTTTTTAGGATTTAAATTACGCAGTCATTCTTGCGAACTACAAGCAACAAGTGGTGAAGCCATTAGCGTGCAATCAAAGAAGCGTATTTATAATAAATTTTTTAGCGAGCGAGCTTGTTCGCCTCAAAAAATAGTTTTAGCAGTTCCCGATAATCTCAAATCAGAAACTGGAGAACCCATCACCTTAAAAGGAAATCAGTCAGCTCCAAAGATTACCACAATAATTACTATTTCTAATAAAAGTAATAGATTTTTTATCGGACGTATAGATCGAATCGCAGGGCAGTGGTTCTATACGAAATACGATTCCTGTTTGGCTTGGAAATGGAGCATTGAACAAGAAGAAAAACAAGTACTTAATTTAAGCCTAGAAAAGAACTTAGATATTTATTCACCAGAAATAGAAAAAATAATTTTTATAGTTTCAATCCCCTTTGAAGTAATCGAAAAAAATCCTAAAATCTTGGTTAAACCTTATACCTGGAATCGGGTTGGAGGATTTTATAAATGGAGTTTCTCGAATTATCCAGAATTGGTTGAAGTCTTGAGGTCAGTTGAAGACGACAGTCCTAAAGGAAGTGACATTTTTTACCCTGGTAAAGAAGTTTCTCCTAGCGTTGCTAATGAGCTTAATGATATAGACAAAATGGGAGGAGTACACTACAATAGAGAGCTTGAACCGAACATAGTTCAGCTAGACGCCCAAGGATACCAAGCTAGCCCACAATCGGGTTACTGCTCCGTTCCTCAAGATCTAGCCGATCCGATCGCTCCCAATAAGTGTAATACCGATCCTGACAAGTAAGGGTGGGTATTGAATTCACTCCTACTTAACTGTCAAGCTGTAATCATTGATATTTTATTTATGAGTAAAGAGAGCCAACCTATTTCTAGGATACCAAGGCTTGAAAAGAAATACCACGATGAAACTAGATTGTGGCTAATCTTACTTTGTGTAGTATTTGTGGTGCTAATATTTTTCGGCTTCGCCCAGTTTGCTATTCTGGATAACTTCTTTAAAACAACATTCAATATACCAGATAGAGCTAAAGTATTTGGAATCCCTACTAACAATTTACTCGGTTTTATTGCCACAGCAACTCTACCTATAACTGTTTTAATAGATGAGTCAAATATTCTGAACGAGAAGTTGAAATTATTTTTACCTTTCATAGGTAAAAATTTTTCCCCCATCTGGATAGTATTTCTAGCAGATCTCCTACTGACCTCTTTAGCTTTTTTGGAAAGTAATCAGTCAAGAGATTTTAACCTGTGGTTGAATTTAGCTACCTCTTTTACGATTGGAGCTTCTTTTTCAACATTTATCCTTTATTTAACCAAAGGAATGACTGCTGTTGGAAAATTGGCTAGCTCTGGATGGCGAAATTTGCAAATAGTAAGCGTTTATGGTATTGACCCGGTTCCCTATGGGGATGATGAAAAAGTAAGACTTAGTACGGAAGCTGAAATTGCTAGAGAGGATGCTAAAAATATCCGGCAGAAATTTGAATCTAATCAGTTAAGATACGAACAGGAAATCCAGACATTAAAAGATAAAATATCTGCTTACGAAAATCATTTAGGAGCTTTAGGACAGCTTAAGGAAAATTTTAAGCAGATTAAGGAGATGTTTCAAGAAATAACTCCTAGAAGTCAAGTCTTTTTTGAAAGATTTACCGCCATAGAAGAATCAATTAGTAATTTTATCGTGCCCAAATTTGAAAGCAGGGAAGGTATAAATAGGGATAGTAATGCAATTCCCTATAAGACATTTATAGCTCCCGATCTATCGGAGTCTGTAAGATTAGATACAACGG
Source organism: Argonema antarcticum A004/B2 (assembly GCF_023333585.1). Taxonomy (GTDB): domain Bacteria; phylum Cyanobacteriota; class Cyanobacteriia; order Cyanobacteriales; family Aerosakkonemataceae; genus Argonema; species Argonema antarcticum. The sequence goes on along the minus strand of NZ_JAIQZN010000034.1, from coordinate 55,689 downwards.
ATAGTAATTTGCCTATGGATAATATAAGCCAGCCAATAACAAGTTTAGAATATGGCGAATTATGGCAAAATTTTACATTACCATCAGAATGTTCTCCTATAGTTATCAACCTTTTAAAATCTATGGAACGGCAAAATTTTCCTTTGCCACAGATCGGAAAATATACGCCTAAAAATAACTTGGCAAGTTGCTCAATCTTACAGTTTGAACCTTACAATATTATTGCTTATTGTAGAGATGAAAATTATATGAGGGGTGAGAAATGGGATAGTTCTGATGAACTTAAATTTAAATGTAAGTTGATCCAACAAACCATGAAAGGGTTTGTTACTTTGCACTTTACGGAACAGGAGTTAATAAGTGATACCTCAAGTATCTTGGAGCAAATTAAAAGTGCTATTGCTATGAGACAATCGATGAATTTAGATGAAACATGATGGGTAACAGCGATCGGGCCTTAGATTTTGGATTTTGGATTTTGGATTTTCAAACAAGAGATTTATTGTCTCAATACGAATCATTTTTTACCATAGATGAAGACAGATGTAGGCTCAGCCTGACCGCAGGGTACGCCGCTGAACGCAGATGAATTATTGGATTTTAGATTTTCAAACAAGAGATTTATTGTCGCAATACGAATCATTTTTTACCGCAGATGAATGCAGATGAACGCAGATGAATTATATGAAGTTTATATGAAGTATATTGATTTTTGCAAGATGTCTTCATAAACCGGGTTGAGGAAAAGCGTAGACATCTTTAATCATCTGTACCCAACTATCAGAAAGCGATTCCAGGATGCGATCGCCTTTTTCCTTCGTCGCCACAGTCGCGTCGCCCACCACACCGCTTTGGCTCAAGTCCCGCGTCACCCAGCCAAATTGCAACCTACCCTCCATAGTCAGAAGATTATCCTTTGGCAAATCGGGATACTCCGCCACAGCTGCATCCATCTTCACCTGGTCTGGCAAAATCGACAGCATCAAACTGGTTTCCGCATCACCCGCATGAATACCTAGCTGTGACTCCTTTGGCGTCAGTAATTCCTTAGTAATATGCGGCACCCGCCACGTAAACAACGGGAAAACCATCAAATCCTCATACTTTACACGAAGATCCCGCGCCGCAATTTCCATCACCTGGGGCTGACCGCCGTGGGAATTCATCAAGACCAATTTCCGAAAACCAGCCCGGTAAAGACTTTCGGCAATTTCGGTGATTGTTGACAACAGAGTTTGAGCGCTGAGGGTAATTGTACCGGGGAAATGCCAGTGTTCGTTCGATTTGCCGTAATACAGCGACGGTAGGGCGTAAGCGGGGATATCGGTTTCGAGCTTTGACAGCGCTTTACCCAGTACTCCTTCGCCGATCGCCGCATCCACAATCAGGGGTAGATGCGGACCGTGTTGTTCGATCGCACCCACAGGTAAAATTAACACTACATTTGGCTTATCCGGCATAGCTTGAATATCTTTCCAGCTTAAATAAGGAAAAAAGCGTGTCGGCGGAATAAAACTGTGCATCATATTTTTTAAGTGCTATCTGAAACCACCACATGACGGGGTGGGAGTGTTAATAAATTCACTGAACTTGTGTGACCCGAATAATGTATGGAGTATACTTGTTTTTTTGATAAGATCCAATCCAAATGCTATACGTTCCAGGTAGCCACTCACCAGCAATACCAGCATTTTTCCCTTCGCTATCATCATTACACCAAGTTCCACCTGGGCCTTGAATCACTAAAGTAGTGTCGTCTGGACTTTGAACCTGAACTCGCAGATAGTTAAAAGGAGAACTCAGAACTAGCGTGTGGCTAGGATTTTTGCCCACAAAACCAACACAAGGGCCATTTGCTGTTTCCTGACGACCGGCGATGTCGCTGGCACGTTCCAAACCGCCGCTGATGCCTCGAATAGTCCTGGGGTCTGGCTTAAACCCAGGCCCGATGGTGAGATTGTCGAACAGAGGCATAGGCGGGGCTGGCTGAGCTAGAATCTTTTCGGAAAGTAAAAAGTAAAAACTAAAAACCAAAAAGTAGGAGAGAAAAGAAGTTTCTTTTCTCTCTTTTCCCTTTTGCCTTCTTTGGGCGTTCTCCGGCTCAGCCTTAGTAATGTAGGGAAGCAGGGGAGAATTGCTTTTTGACTTTAATTTTGCCCCTAGATTAGGCTCCCTATTTGGCACTCCAATTGTCACAGACTTTAGGAAAAGCATTAGACTTATAATTACCCTGAATAAACTTCTTGCAAAAATACTAATTCTTGATTTTTTACCGCAGATGAATGTGGATGTAGGCGTTAGCGAAGCGATTCGCGATCGCGAATTATGTAATATTTGACTGCGGTTAAAACCGCGAATTGCTTACATCCCCACGTCTAAAGCCGGGGGCTTTGGCTCGGTTTTCGGTAAAAGAGATGAATCTGATTACATATAGCAAAAGTCAAAACTGATATGCTTTCTGTGAATTATAGCGTTTTAGTAAGTCCTAACCGCCCTGGCGGTTAATATATTTCGACTTTTGCAAGAGGTCTAAGGCAAAGGACGACAAGATTACTAACCGAGTTCCATAAAAATTAAGATAATTTAACTTTTGATATGCTAAAAATATAGCATATCAAAAGCTAAATTATTTAAAAATGAAGAATTGAAAAATTATTCACTTTAATTTTCGATCGCCTGCTGTAAGCGAACCCGATCTAATCCTCGGTGATGCAGGAGCAGCCAAGATTGAATCAGGTCAGGGCCATGCACATCGCCGGTGAGAGCAGCGCGGAGACTTCGCATTACTAAACCTTTTTTGAGATTTTGTTCTTTTGTCACTTGTTTAATTATCTCTTGTGTCCCTGCTTCTGTCAGCGGTTGATGGCTATCGACAGCTTTTAGAATGGCTTCTAGAACTGTTTTGGCTGCTGGTTGTTGCAACTGCGCTTTTCCTTCTTCGGTGAATTCTACACTGGAGGTGAAGAGATACCGGCTCATAACGATCGCATCTGGGCTGGGAACGGCGCTGGGGCCAGTGGGATCGGCGTTCTTGAGAGCTTCGATTTGTTCTACCCACTCAGTATCGCTTAAGTAGCGATCGCTCACTGGCAAACGAACTAAGCTGGGGCCAATCAAAGCGGTTATCTGCTCCAACCAGGCCCGATCGTTCACGGGATCGAATTCATGTCCCGCCTCTTGCCAGTAGGGAATCAGCAGGTCGCACAACTGGGATACTGGCATATTGTGCAGATACTGACTATTGAGCCAATTCAGCTTATCCCAATCAAACTTCGCCCCTGCTTTATTGACACGATCGAAACTGAACTGTTCAGCTGCTTGCTGCAAACTAAAAATTTCCTTGGTGGAATCTGGCGGCGACCACCCCAATAGGGTCATGTAATTGACTAAAGCTTCCGCCATATAGCCCAACTTCTTAAAGTCAAAGATGGAGGTCACACCACGCCGTTTGGAGAGTTTGCGCCCTTCCTTGTCCAAAATCAAGGGTGTATGGGCAAATTCTGGTATTCCTGCACCCAAAGCTTCGTAAAGCAGAATTTGTTTAGCTGTGTTGGCGATATGGTCTTCTCCCCGAATGACATGAGTGATTTTCATATCAATGTCATCTATCACCACCGCCAGGTTGTATAAAGGTTGAGCAAAGGCTTCTGTTTCCGAAGCACGGGCAATCACCATATCCCCACCCAGGTCGCTTCCTTTCCAGGTAACTTTTCCTCGTACCATATCGTTCCAGGAAATCTCCCGGTCATCATCGATTTTGAAGCGAATTACCGGGCGTCGCCCTTCTGAAGAAAAAGCTGCCTCTTGCTCTGGCGTCAGGTTGCGGTGGCGGTTATCGTAGCGGGGAGCCTCTTTTCTGGCTTTTTGAGCCGATCGCATTTCTTCCAGATCGACCTCGCTACTATAGCAACGATAGGCCAAACCTTTATCCAGCAGCGTTTGAATTGCTTGTCGGTAGAGGTCAAAACGCTTAGTTTGGAAAAATGGCCCTTCATCCCAATTGAACCCCAGCCAAGTCAGACCATCGAGGATGTTCTCGGTGTATTCCGGGCGCGATCGCTCTAAATCCGTGTCCTCAATTCGCAAGATAAACTGCCCACCTTGATTACGGGCAAACAGCCAGTTAAATACAGCCGTTCTGGCCGTACCGATATGTAAGTTTCCAGTAGGACTGGGTGCAATCCGAACTCTAACAGTCACAGCAGATTCTCTCTTCTCGTTCGCGGAACGATTTTCATCGTTCATCTTTTATTTATCTTTGTATCCTTGATTTTACGGGACTGACGGGGCTCGAACCCGCAACTTCCGCCGTGACAGGGCGGTGCTCTAACCAATTGAACTACAGTCCCTTTTTCCACACAATCTCCATTATGTAGATCTTTTTGTAAGTTGTCAAACTGTAGTTACAAAACTTTACATTAATAACTTTTGGGCATTGAGCAGGACTGGGCCTTTGGCCTGTCTGTGGCTTGGTGTCCAAGAGTTAACGGCCTGCAAAGCGCTTGTGTCGTATTAGCATCAACGATACCAGGACAAATCCAGCGATCGCACTTGGTTCTGGAATTTTGCGATGTTCGTCATCAGATAAACCAAGCGCTTTGACAACACTCTCATTAGGGATGCGTTCTCCCTCCTCGTTCTCCTTCACCAAACCAAAACCATCTGAGTAAGACCACATCGCCCAACCAATATCATATTTTTCCAAGATCGATCGTACATCGCCAATCCAAGCAACGCGATCGTCCTCCCCAAGAAAAGGACGGTAGACGCCAAACTCATTAGCAGTAAGCCGCACATTGTTTTCTGCCGCCCAAGCGGCTGCTTTAGCAATCCGTTTTTCCAGTTTGGCTGCATCCCACTGTTGGTCGCAATAAGACTGCGCCCATTCCTTCGCACTGTCATTAATTATCGTTGGTATAACCGCCGCACAGCTTTCTTGATTGTAAGGATAGGGCAAATCGTGGATATAGGAAAACTCCTCATCCATCCAGTCTGCGCCCTGATGCGTGAAAACCATTGGCTCATAAAAGTGGAAATTATAAACCACATTTGGATCTTCCACAGGAGTCAGCGTCTTGAGACCATCAATGCTGTCCCAATCGTATCCCTTCGCAATCAGAGTATGATTTGGTGCCCCTTCCCGCATAGCAGCCAACAGCTTTCCCTGAACCTCATTCCAGTGTTGTATTGGGTCAATTTCGGTATCTTTAAGAAAGTAACCGAAGGCGGGTTCGTTGAGCGTTTCTAGAAAAACTTGTTCTGGATCGCGAATACTGAGGTGTGCAGCTAAAGCCTTCCAGAATTGTGCCGTAGAGGTGACGAAAGCATCATCGTTAGCCAGACGCTCTTTAAAATTATCTTTTGGGCTAAGGTCGATAATTACGGACAAGTCGTGAGCCTCAATCTTATTAAGGGCGTCGTCCAGGTATTGCAGATTTTGGCTATTAAGTATTCCTGGGTTATTTTGATCGAATAGAAAAGCAGCGTCGATGGGCAAGCGGATGTGTTCAAATCCTAAATTCTTGATGCCTTCGATGTCTTGTTCGGTAATGTAGTTCGCGTCAAAGTTAGAGGCTTGCGAGAACCAGTGGGTTAGATTAATGCCGCGTGTTAGCTCATCAAAGCGCGAATCGGCGATTTGGCTAATACTCCCGCTATCAAGGCTTGTCGAACTTAAAATAGCTGCATTGGCATGAGAAATTCCTGGCAGCATAGAACAGATAAGTGTGATGCCGAACAATTTAAGGTATTTCATTTTTTTGCTATCTGGTAGATGCTAGTATTCCTGGAAATTACTTAGTAAAGCGCTCTTGCTATAACCTGAAAGCCTTGAATATCTGTGTTGGACTTGTAAATAGCATCCATAATGTACGTAAAATTACAGATTATGCAAACCAAAACTAAGTAATACTCAGGAGCTTTAAAATAGTATTGGCATAACTTTCTTCAATTTGCTAGTAATTTTACGTACTTCACTGAAAATTTATATTAGCTTTATCAAAAATACATACAGTCCTTACGCAAAACCAAGGTTTTGCCCCCCTAGCCCCCCAGATTTGGGGGGCTAGGGGGGCCATTGCGTAAGTCCTATACATATTTGAGTATTTAAAGATTTTGTAAAGTTAGTGTAAAGTTTCAGTGTTTCTTCTAGGTGAATAGCTATGTTTTGTTAGATTTCCAACGCTTCAAAACGATCGGCAAAGTAGATAGCACAGCCAGCATTGCCAAGGCACCGAAGAGCTGCCAAGGCGGACGACCTGTCGCGGCTTCTAGTCCACCTTGCCCCAACCAAGCATAAGCAAAGGTTCCTGGTATAATTCCTACCCCTGTTGCCAGCACGTAACTAGGTAGGGTAATCGGGGTCAAACCCAACAAGTAGTTAACGGCATTAAATGGAAAAACTGGCGCTAAACGAATCGACAAAGCAAACCAAAACCCATCTTCTTCAATACCCTGACTGAGTTGGCGCAAGCGATCGGCCCCTTCAAACTGCTGTCTGGCCCAATCACCCGCGATAAATCGGGCTACCAAAAAAGCACCCGTAGCCCCCAACGTCGCCCCAATTATCGTCCATAATGCACCCCAGAACGCCCCAAACAGCGCTCCTGCTGACAGCGTTAAAATCGTACCCGGAACTGCCAATAACGCCGCCACGAAATAAATGACGATGTACCCCAACGGTGCAAAAATTCCCGCCTGTTGTTTCACTTCTTGCAGATTTTCTGGCCTTAGCCAAGCGCCGACTGGTGTAAATTTAAGGATGATTATGTCAGCCGCAATAAAGACTGCTATTCCAATCACCAGTCTTATCCATGAATGCTTTTTTTGGTTATTAGTCATTGGTTATTAGTCATTAGTCAGTTGTCAGTTGTCAGTTGTCAGTTGTCAGTCGTCAGTTGTCAGTTGTCAGTTGTCAGTTGTCAGTTGTCAGTCGTCAGTTGTCAGTTGTCAGTCGTCAGTTGTCAGTCGTCAGTTGTCAGTTGTCAATCCCAATCCCCAATCCCCAATCCCTTTTGTACGGGCGGGTTTAGCCCACACATCTCATTACCAACAGAATATTTTACAAAACCCGCCCCTACTAACTTTTGACTTTTCTTGCCCCTAGCCTCTATAATAAAGCGCCACCACAGCTAGAACCCGATCCCGCTGTACAACCATAGCAGTATGGCGCTGTTTGCACCTCATCGATCGAATCTAAATTTACCGCTGCCAATAACTTTGTAACTGTCAGCGTTTCACCACCCTTGAGTTTGGCGGGCAGATTTTCCATCTGGTTAAAGTCGCAATCATAGACATTTCCCAGATAATCAATAGACAGTTCATTCCGGCACATTAAATATTCAGTAGTACTGCCATTAAAATTCGATTCCAAAAATTTTAGATAAGGAGCATAAAGGTTTTGACGATCTAAATGCAGCTTTGTCCGCCCGATCGGTAAATTAGTAATAGTAAATAAGTTATTAAAATCAATATTAAAATGCTCCTTTAAGAACTTCTTGTAATCCTGCTCAAGTTTAATTTGATTGGCAGTTAAAGAGAATTGTGCTGTTTTGGGAATTGGTGGATTGTATACTAAGTCAAGGATTAAATTCGGTTTTTGACCGTAGCCCAGCTTGTTCAGCCACTGGAGAGCGAGAATCGATCGCTCGTAAACACCTGTCCCGCGCATTTTATCGACATTATCTTGTAGGTAGCAGGGTAGGGAAGCAACGATTTTCAGTTGATGTTTGGCACAATATTCGGGAATATCCTGAAACCCTTCTTCAAAATAAATGGTAAGGTTAGACCTCACAATTACTTGTTTATCGGCATGACGCGCTGCTTCCACTATTGGCTTAAAGCCATAGAGCATTTCCGGTGCCCCGCCAGTGAGGTCAACAATCTTTATTTGGGGAAATTTATAGATTAGTTCAATTAGTTGGTGGCAAATTTCTGGGGACAGTTCTTCAGTGCGTTTTGGCCCAGCTTCCACATGGCAATGAGTGCAGGCGAGATTGCAGCGTTTGCCCAGATTGATTTGTAAAACAGATATTTTGTTTTTAGCTAATTGCGAGCCCAGCTTTTTTTTAAAGGGTGTCACAGACGAATCTGAAATCCCATCCATTACTCTAGTCTGAGTCATTTCTCTCTCTGTTGGTAGTACCAGTTAATTTCGCTTTTCTACTCTCGATCCTAAACGGGCACACCCTCGATCGCACTTAAGGGAGATGCGGTTGGAACAATTTTCGTCAGATGGAAACCTGCGGCTTTAAACAAATCTCGATACTCAGCTTCGGTGCGTTCCCAACCTGGTTGACTGACGAGCATTTCCAAGTCAGCAAGCTTACCAAACGAGGGCTCATTACCCGACGGTAACGCCATCTCGATGACCAGAAGTTTTCCATTTTCCACCATTGCGCTGTGGCAATTCTTGAGGATCGCAATCGATCGCTCGTCGTCCCAGTCGTGAATAATGTTCTTAAGCATATAGATGTCACCGCCACTAGGCACCGACTCAAAAAAGTTGCCACTCGCAAGCTGCAAGCGATCGCCAAGTCCTTGTGCCTCGATCGCAGACTTTGCACCTTCAATAACTGACGGTTGATCGAAGAGAATACCCTTGAGTCCTGGGTTTGCTTTGAGGATGGAGATCGTCAGAGTTCCCTGTCCACCCGAAACTTCCACTAACTTGCTGTAGGGCGAAAAGTTATATGCAGCTGGAATAGCCGCATTATTTCTGGCAGAAAGACTGGTCATCGCCTCGTCGAATATTTTGGCAGCTTCTGCGTTTTTGCCCATGTACGGGAACAACTCCATGCCGAAGACGCGATCGAACGCCGGTTCGCCCGTCTTGACGGTATGAAGCATCTCGCCCAAAGGTCGCCAGTGCCACTCCTCGCCAAACATAACGGCGGTGGAATACAGCGAACCTGGAACATCTCTTAAAAGGCATTCTGCTAGAGGCGTCAGGAAGTAGCGAAAGTCTTCTGCTAAGGTGAAGACACCCACACTGGCGAGGGCACGCAGTACACGGTGGAGCGATCGCGCATGAGTGCCAGTTGCGTTGGCAAGTTCATCGCTAGTTTTCGGCCCATCTTTCAGCAAGTCAGCAATACCGAGTTTAGCCGCAACATAGATTGCCTGCGATACCCAAGGCCCAACGATCATTTGCAACATCGCCTGGGAGGGCGGCATTTCGTTCGAGTTTTGGGAATTTTCTGGTTTTGTCATAGTTAGCGATCGCTAGTAGTAGTTGGTAGTTGCCGATCGGTAGTTTGCTCTCAATTATAACTGACCCCAAGCGTCAGTCTGGGGTCACTACTGACTGCTGACTAGCAACAACTTCTAGTTTAGTTCCTATTGGAATTTGTCCCGGCAAAGAATAGAAACCCGGTTTCGCAGGAGTTACCGGGTTTCTAAGGGCGCAGCAGTTTTATGTTTAATTATGCCCGTTTACTTACTAACTAACAGATTCAACCAGTTTTGCTACCCGTTCTTTAACTTCATCTCGCACCCTGTGAAAAACTTCTATTGCTTGCCCATCTGGATCGTCCAACTGCCAATCTTGAAAAACTTCTCGCAATACCCAATCTTCTGGCAAGTTAACTCCACACCCGCATAAAGAAATCACTATATCGTAATCTTCTGACTTAAAATCGCTCAAAGGCTTAGATTTTTGCTCTGTGATATCAATACCAATTTCATCCATTACTTGAACAGCTATGGGATGAACCTGACTTGCCTCTAATCCCGAACTGGTAACAGATACTTTACCTTCTCCGAGAGTGCGAGCAAATCCCTCAGCCATTTGGGAACGGCAAGAATTTTTCTTGCAAACAAACATCACTCGTTTCATTGCTAATCCTTTATTTTACTAGAGAGCTTTTGCTTCGGAAACTTTAAAATATTGTTTCCGAATCCAGAATGCTACATTCACCAAACTAATTAGCACCGGCACTTCTACCAATGGCCCAATGACGGCAGCAAAGGCAGCACCAGAGTTAATTCCAAATACTGCAACGGCAACAGCAATAGCTAACTCGAAATTATTGCTAGCGGCAGTAAAAGCTAAACTCACAGATTTTGCGTAGTCAGCTTTGATTTTCCATGCCATATAGAAACTAACTAAGAACATTACTACAAAATAGATGAGTAGTGGAATTGCTATTCGCACAACATCCATTGGAATTTGCACGATTAAATTGCCCTTTAAGCTAAACATTACCACAATTGTAAATAGTAGGGCAATTAGAGTGATAGGGCTGATTTTGGGAATAAATTTATGGTGATACCACTGCTTACCTTTGGCTTTTACTAAAGCAACGCGAGTCAGGAATCCGGCAATGAAGGGAATTCCTAAATAAATGAAAACACTCTGGGCAATTTCTCCAATCCCAATTGAGACGATGCTTCCTTTTAAGCCAAATAAAGGTGGCAGAACTGTAATGAAAAACCAAGCATAAACGCTGTAAAACAAAACTTGGAAAATACTGTTGAATGCGACTAATCCAGCGGTGTATTCCGTATCTCCTTTGGCTAATTCGCTCCACACGATTACCATTGCAATACAGCGGGCTAATCCTATCATAATTAAGCCTGCCATATATTCGGGATAATCCCGCAAAAAGACAATGGCAAGTACAAACATTAAAATCGGGCCAACAACCCAGTTCTGCACTAAAGATAAACTGAGAATCTTAGTATTACGAAATACATCTCCTAATTCTTCGTATCGCACTTTGGTAAGTGGCGGATACATCATCAGAATTAAGCCAATGGCAATGGGGATGTTAGTTGTTCCTACTTGGAATTGGTTGATAAATTCTTCTATTCCAGGAATGAAATATCCCAGCCAGACGCCTACAAACATTGCTAAAAATATCCACAATGTTAGGAAGCGATCGAGAAAAGAAAGTTGTTTTGTTAGAGGTTTTTTCGTCATGATTTATGGATAGCTGCCGAACATTTTCTGAACTTTCAACTTGTATACCCAAATGGGATAAGGCACCACCTTTTTGCACTTGGTCTATAACTAAATCATTTCAAAAAAAGTTGATTTGTCAAGTACCAAAAATGAGGTTATAGCTAGGGGCGAGCGTTGAGGTAAGAGGTAAAAGGTTACGACATAAGGGATTATGAACCAGAGGTAAGATATTACTGAAGCGACGGTATTATGCCAAAGATTGCTCTAAAACGACAAATTAGGGCAAATTGAGTTTATGAAACCTCTAGAGCTTTGTTTGCCACTTCAATAACTTGTTTGGCAGCTTTTTCTTTGCGTTCACTGTAGCGATCGGTCAGGTGATCAACTTGCTCTCGCAGCAAGATGGTAAACTTATAGAGTTCTTCCATCACATCAATAACGCGATCGCGGTAGGGAGAATCTTTCATCGTCCCATCTTCGTTAAACTCCTGGTAGGCTTTAGCAACAGAAGATTGATTGGGGATGGTAAACATCCGCATCCAGCGCCCCAGAAGTCGCAAAGTATTGACGGCATTAAAGGATTGAGAACCACCACTTACCTGCATTACGGCCAAAGTTCTGCCTTGAGTGGGTCTAACTGCGCCTAAAGTTAATGGAATCCAATCAATCTGGTTTTTCATGATGCCGGTAATTTGCCCGTGCATCTCTGGACTCGACCACACTTGTCCCTCAGACCACACGCTTAATTCCCTTAACTCCTGAACCTTTGGATGTGTATCTGGTACGCTGCCATAAATGGGTAACTCACGGGGGTCGAAGAATCGGATTTCTGCACCATATCCTTCAATAATCCGGGCTGCTTCTTCAGCTAGTAGTCTGCTGTAGGAGCGATCGCGTAAAGAACCATACAAAAACAAAATCCTGGGTGGATGTTCAAAAGTCGGCATAAATTACTTAAAGACTATAATACCATCATTTCAAAAAAAATTGATTTGTCAAGTACCAAGGATGAAGCTTAAGGGGAAAATAATATAAAAAAAGTTGATGGATTATAGCAACGGCTTTCGTCAGTTAGGACGTTCTTAATTCCTGAAACCCTTGAAACACGCCCCTAGCCCCTAGCCCCTAGCTATAACTGGCGTCCCGGCAGGAGCGAGCGGGTAAGATAGTACTGAAGCGACGGTATTCTGCCAGGTACTGCTCCAAGACGATAAACACAGACAGATTGAGGGTGTAGTAAATCCAGCGTCCTTCTTGGCGCGATCGAACTAAGCCTGCCTCTTTGAGGGTTTTGAGGTGAAACGACAGTTTAGACTGAGTGACCCCCAATTGTTCGCAGAGTTCGCACACGCATAGCTCTTGAGAGCGTAGCAGATCCAAGACCTGAAGCCGCAGGGGGTCAGATAAGGCATGAAAGCCAGAAGCGATGTCAGTTGGTGCTAGGGCAGGTAGGTTTACCATCAAGTTTTTTTTGAAACGTCTCTTCAGCTATCCTATCCAAAGCACAATCGATCTGACAAATTCGCTAAGTCCTCCAGAATAGTTTCAGTCTGGTAAACAAACTCACAATATACGCTACGAGCAGAGTATAAACAATCCCTTTAAAGAATCCAAGTAACTGAGTTTTGGTATTTTGTATAACCAACGCATCAACTCTAGTTAAGATCAGAATAGGCCAAACTAGATTGGCAAATCCCACATAGGCAATCATGGGATTCTGACCATTATCAATTAATAATTGTAGCCATTTTCCTTGGTTAAGAACATCTATGATTATTGTAAATAAAATCAAGATAAAAAAGGCCATGCCTGTGGTTACAAAATAGTAACTTAAAGTTGATGGGTCTTTTTTAATCCCGCCTTGGAAAGGTTCAAAGAGTAAGCCAACGCCCAGCCAGTAAACGCCCCAATTATACAACATTTTGATTAAGTATTCTGTTTCATTAGTTGGTTTGGTAAATAAAAACCAACCAGCCCAACAAAGTACACCGCTGACTAACGTTGTTTGCCATACCCATCTACCTTGCAATCCAATCAGCAGCACCAAACAGTTAGCCAATATCAACAAAATAATGGTATAAAAACGATTTATTTGCCATTGCAGAGGTGGATTAATCGATAATTCTTGCTGCTCAATAATTCGATCGCTTCCGCCTACTTCCGCAGGTGTTGTAGTATTTACCCACGATAAAATTAAATCGCCAGCAATTGTTCCGGGAATGACCACAAACAAATAGGACAAATACGCAAATTGGAAAATCCAAGGTGCGGGAGAAGCTGACCAAATTTGAGCAATCCAACTGCCACTAACGGTAGCTGACAAACGCAAAGCTAGTAATAAGCCCAAAAATCCCAGCCGCAGCCGCAAATTAGACTTAGTAAACAGCCAAATTAGCGAGCTAAAGACAGCAGTATTTGCTAGAACGATGAGGATAATATCGCTACGAGCGAGTTCAAATCCGCCGCCATCCTGATATTGGAGTTGAGACAAAAGTACGATCGCAGATATCCAGGCTATAACTGGAATTGCTCTGCGATGCCATTTTGGCAATGAATCTGGCAAACGTACAAACATAAAAAATAATATTAAAAATCCCCATAAAGCAATCCCCCATTTTTCTAGAGTAGAGTCTTGGCTGATCATGCTTGGTCGCAGATGTTGAAGAACGATGGCGAATGTTGCTAAGAAAAATCCTCTTTTAAGGATGTGTAAAATAAGTTCTGGGTGAGAAACTTTTTTGGCAAGGCGACGAGACAGCGCCAGGGGTATGGCTGCACCCATTGAAAATAAAAACAATGGAAATACAAGATCGACCCAGGTTAAACCGGGCAGATTAGGATTGTAGTTATGGTTTGGTGGCGGGACTTGGGCGTGATACATCCAAGCCGGTAAGATGCGATATGCGATCGTACCCGATAAGATCATTGCTAAAACGGCGAATCCACGCAGGGCATCTAAGGCGTAGGCGCGTTTTTGGTTTACTGGAAAAATTAACATATCTGAATATGGCTATTATTTGCAGATCATACACTTTTAACCCCACATTCCGCAGATATTAAGGCCAATTTAATTATTTAGAATTTCGCCGAACCATAGCCTGAAATGATTGCCTAGCAATCATTTCAGGGTTTTTTAAGCTAAAATAATAGAGTCAGCAACACTTTTGAGAAAAACTATGAAAGAGTCCGCCTTAGCCATAAAAGTCCTAAATATCGACCATTTAGTCATAATAGCCGGAATAATAGATGAAATGGAACTGGTAGAAGAAGTTAATAAAAAAGTGGGAATAAAAACAAAAGAAACCTTAACTCCTGGACAAGTAATGAAAGCGATGATTTTGAATGGATTAGGATTTTTGAGCGCCCCATTATACCTATTTGAAAAATTTTTCGGAGGAAAAGCAACAGAACATCTAATAGGAGAAGGAGTTTTACCATCACACTTAAACGATGACCGACTAGCCAGAACACTAGATAAATATTATCAAGCCGGAACCACAAAATTATTTACAGCAATCGCCCTGAAAGCCGCCCAGAAATTTCAAGTAAAAATGAATAGTATTCATTTAGATGGGAGTTCAATGTATGTACATGGAGAGGACGAAAATACCGGAGGAGAAAAAGAAGTAAACCCAGCTAATCAATCCGGAGAATTAGTGGAAGCAATTGCGATGATAATGGGACTTTGTTTATTGGTCTATACTTTAGCACAAAGAAAGCTAAGGCCAGAATTAGAATCATCTGGAAGTGGGATTAAAAATCAGGTAAATAAATTAACAAATAGACCGACAATGCGCTGGGTATTTCAGGTGTTTCAGGCGGTACATTTGATAATAGTCAATGGAGAGAAGCAGGTGAGTAATTTAACTGAGGAGCATCAGAAAATTCTCTATTATTTAGGAAAGGTTGTGGTGAGTATTATCTAATTATTTAATGATGAGTATTCGACTTATTTAGATGATACTTTTTATTAATAAAAGGAATTCTAGGTCAATCGAATTGTTGGATTGGCTAGGATTATATCGATTTGTTTGAATAAATTGTCTAATTAATTGAGAGAGTGCGTCTAAGTTTAAAAAAAGTGGTGTTAACTTTAGATATTATCTACTTATTGACCGAATAGTAGAAGCCAAAGGCGAAAAACTTAGGCTAGAAAAGTTTTTCTGGCTTGGATTTTTCAAAAATATTAGTAAGATGAGTCAGATCTGCGGAATGTGGGTTATAAAACTCGAAATAGCGACACCGAGGATTGGGCATAATCCTCCATCAAATTCTGGTATCATTCTAACCACTCAGAGAAGCAAGTGCCATTCGCTTCCAAGAGCAATTGATTACCACGGCAATACAGCATAGCCGCCAGTCTGTAATTGATATCTTTCGGAGCGTCAAATCTTTTTGCCCGGTTTGCTGCTAATTCATCTACAAAAGTCTGTTCTGCTTCAGTTAGTTGTTCCTCTTTAAACCCACTATTGAGCAAAATTTGATGAGCTTTACCCACATTTCCCAAGTAGAGACTTTCCAGTTCTTCAACTGCTGCATTCAACCAAAAATCAGCTATCCGTTTCCTAATCAAGCGTAATTCAGCTAATACCGATTCATCGGATGGATCGATTTCGTAGAGGTTCACACAGCCACTTAGCAAATTCAGAAACTGGGGTGAATCGATCGGTTTTTCCTGCAATTCATTAGCAGCGCTTTGATTCGTTAGAGATGCTTGTTTTTCTGTATCTAACCTTTGCCACTCTTGGAACAACTTTTCAAATGCGGTTCCGATTCTATTGGAGTAGGAACGACTATCCAAAAATCTGGGTTTTCTCTGCATTTTTTGCGTAATTTGCTCTCGATAAACCTCTCGCAATTCTGGATTAGTGGCGAGGTTAATGGCTAACTTGATATAAGCTTCTTCGCTATCTGCAATTAAATCTGGTATTTGCAACTCTCGCAGTAGTGCTGCCGCTTGTCTGGAGCGTAACGAGTTACCGAAAGAGCTACCATCCATGACAATAGTGGGTAAACCTATCTCTAAGGGATCGACGAGTGAAGTAGAGCCAGTGTATGGGTATGAATCTAAATAGATATCTCCAACTTTTAAGAATTTTTTAAGTTCCGCACGATTTGGCAGCGCATCGACAAAGATCAAACGGTCTTTTTCAACGCCATACTTTGCAAATACAGAACGCATCCAATCTATAAACTGTGTTTTAGGATAAGAGTTATTCCAACTAGGATTAAACGGAAATAAGCACAACACAGAATTAGGGACTGCTGCTAGAATTTTAGCCCAAGTTTGCCTCAACTCTGGAATAATTTTATAAAAACTAGCAGAGGAAATAAACACCAGAGATTGTTCTGGAATACCTATAGTTTCTCTGTTGCATCTACTTGGATAAGCTTCATTTTCCATAGTATAACTGAAACAATGGGCTGTTCCATCAATGGTTAGTATTTGCTCCCGATATTGCTGTTGTGCATCCTGTACATATTCTGTTAAATCCCCAGAAATGTAATAGTCAATATTTCGCATTCCTGTGGTTACAGGAGAAGACACAGATGTAACCTGTACCCGTGCCAATCGATGTATTGCTAATAGAGTAATATTGTTAGTAACAGCAGTCACATTGGTTCCAATCAGTAGAATATCCAAGTCATCAGCGCGTATTCTCCGTACACAATCTGGCAGATTTTTAGGTAGTTTAACCAATTGATCAGCACAATTCTGACAATACAAATCTAGTGGATGATTGTTTACATTAATGGCATAGAGAATAATTTCAAATTTCTCTCTGTTTAGATACTCAAAAATAGGAAGCGTCGCGAAAGTCTCTGTGTGGGGAGTGAAATTAAAATTTAAAATTCCCAAGCAAATTTTGTTTCTATGTGAGGGTCTATCAGGAAAAATGTAATCAATCTGATGACCCAAATTTTTTAAAGTAAATTCGATGATATCTGCTCGTTTAGTGTAAATGTCCTTCAAATTTATAATGCTAAAATAAAGGTGGATAAAGTTGGCATTTTGAACTAAAACTAAAGCTATATTTTGCCAGTATTTTGAATTACGATTGCTGAATATATTTGTATGCACAAAATCTAAGAATTGCTGCATATGTTTATAGTAATCTTCTACCTCTCCAATGTCGTGGAAATAGCTCGGAGATGAGAGCATAAACTTTAGATAGTCATTAAAAAACCAACTGGGGATAATATAGGCAGATTCATACTGCAACGGCAATTGGTCGGCACGGCGGTATAGCATGGCGGCTAGTAAATAGTTGATGGCTTTGGGGTCATCAAAGCCTCTGGCAATCTGTGCCGCTAACCGCTCGACAAAAATCTGCTCCGTATCGTTTAGAGGTTCATCTTTGATGCCGCTATTCAGTAGCGCTTGGTGCGCCTTACCCGTATCGCCGGAGTATGCAGTTGCAAGTTGCTCTGGTGGTATGCTGAGCCATTGTTCGGCAATTTGCTGACGAACTTGACGGTGATTTAAAGGCTGGATTACGGGGCTAAATTGTTGCTTTTCCATTGATCGCACTTCCAATTACGCCTAAATTTATAGTACTTTAAAAACGTTTTATTTTCAGACAAGCTAGCGCCTATTGCCTAATTTATTTAGCTTATTTTCAGCAATCGGGGTTGGGATCGGTATAGGTGAATGGTTAGCAGAAGCGGAATTTATATGACCAGTTATTTCAGGAATCTGCATCTTCGTTGCTTCCGCCATAGGAGTCAAGAACTGCGCTACTTCAACTTGCTGCTGTAGTTGCTCTGTCGAAGATACCAAACCACTCAATCCATTAACCAAATTGCGTAGATTATTGCGGAAAGCTGGATCGCCTGTCAACTCATCTAGGTCAGATGTGATTTTTTGTGCATTTTGAAACGTGACGCGAGCCGAATCTAAAGTTTGTTGCAGCACTAGCAAATTTGTCGGACTATTGAGAGAATTAGAAACGTCACGTAAGTTGGCTGAAGCTTGTGCAGCATTGGCAGATAGAGTTTCTAAGTTATGGATCAATTCTCCTTGGGTGACGCGATCGATCGCAGGCGCTAAATTGGCAACTGTAACGCGAAGTTGCTCGCTCGTTTGGCTGAGATTATTTAGCGTGTTAACGAGGGTAGCTTGATTGGCTGTAATTAGATTATTGAGGTTGGTTACTAAACCGCTGGCTTGAGTAGCTGTTAAACGCAATTCATCGGCTGTTGTACCGAATTTATTGGCAGTTCTAGTAGCGGTTGAATCAAGTCGATCGACAGTTACAGAAACTCGATCGGCAACGCGACCAAATTTGTCGGCAGTTACATTAAATCGATTGGCAGTTTGATTAACAGTGCCATTAATTTGATTGGCAGTTATCGCAAATTTATCAGCAGTTTGATTAAGTTTACCAGCAGTTCCTCCGAATTTGTCAATAGTTTGATTAAGTCGATCGGCGGTTCCTCCAAATTTGGCAATAGTTTGATTAAGTCGGTCAGGAGTTTCTCCGAATCCGACAATAGTTTGATTAAGTTTGTCGGCTGTTCCTCCGAATTTGTTGGCAGTCTGATTAACGGCATTTGCAGCTGCCGATACGTTTCTTAAATCTTGCTTTACCGATCCGAGCAAAGCGGAGAGTTCCCGTGTTACTTGGGTGATTCCCTGCGCCGCAACTGATGTGTTTTCAACTGCTGAGTTGATGTTATCAAAAAACTTGGTATCGCTGTACACTTTAGCAAAGCGAACGGCGACGCGAATAAATTCGTCGAGGCTGATGCCAACTTGACCTTGCAAACGTGCGTTATTACAAATAATCAGGTTGCTGTCTTTGCAGTTGGGGTCTAATGGGTTAGCGCCTTGGAGATTTAGCGGTACGGAGTTTGTCGGTATGATGTCGATCGTGTTTTCGCTAATTAAACCTGACTGGTTGGCTTCTACTGCAACATCGCGAGGGATTGCCAAATCTGGTTGAGTAATTTCAATCTCAACTTCAACTCCATTTGCACCTGCTTTGATGTTTGTAACTTTGCCAACGGCGACGCCACGATACCGCACTGGCGTCCCTATTTGCATACCCGCTGCATTCGCGAATTCAACTATAGCTTTGTAAGTCCGATCGCCAAAATATGTCCCTCGCAACCACAAAAACAATGCACCAAATACGCCAATTCCCAGTAAGAACAACAGACCAACAGATCCTTCTCGAACTGTTCGCGATCGCATTTCCTCCTCCCCAGCCGATTTTAGATTTTAGATTTTAGATTTTATAGCAACCGCCAAGGCGGTTAGGACATTCTGAATTGCTGAAACGTTGGCGGATTCTAAACTCTTCTTCCCTAGCCCCTAGCCCCTAGCCCCTAGTCCCTAGTCCCTAGCTATAGATTTGAAGGCTTGTAAGAACCAAAGACTGTCGCAGTTGGCGAATATTCTTTAATCCCAAATCCCAAATCCCAAATCCCAAATTGACTTGTCCAGAGTTATCTTAACCGATTACTTGAATCGGTCCCTCTACGCTACCGCTAAAAAATTGCCGTATTAAAGGATTTTCGGTCGTATCGATCTCCCGGATGCTACCCTCCCACTGCACTTTACCCCGGTAGAGGCAGACAATTCGATCGGCAGTGCGACGGATGGTGCTATCTTGGTGGGTGACGATCGCATAAGTGCCACAACCGCCGTCCTGACACTGCAACTGGCGGATTAAATCCTCAATCACCGTTGAAGCAATTGGGTCTAATCCGGCTGTAGGCTCATCGTACAGCAAAACTTCTGGGGTATCTTGAGAATTTTCTGGATTTGACATAATCGCACGCGCAAAACTCACCCGCTTACGCATCCCGCCAGACAACTGAGACGGATAGCGATCGCCAATCCTTGGTAACCCTACCATCTCCAGCTTTTGGTTGACAAGTTCTCGAATTATGTGGCGCGGCAGTTTAGAATGTTGAAAAAGCACAAAGCCGACGTTTTCCTCCACTGTCAGCGAGTCGAACAAAGCCGCCTGCTGGAACACCATCCCGATCCCGATCGGATCTACTGCATCCTCGACTAACCCCAGCCGCTTTTGTCCCTGAATATAAATTTCGCCTGCATCGGCAGCCAACAATCCAGAAATTATCCGCAGAATCGTCGATTTTCCCGTACCGGAAGGGCCAATAATACCCAGTGCTTCGCCTTGGTAAATCTTCAGATCGACTTCATCTAGTACTACAGTGTCACCAAAGGACTTGCTAATTCCCTTCAGTTCGATTAATGGATCGGCCATAAGCAAAGTATGTTTTAGTGCTAAAGTTTATTAGGAACACTACCTCTGCAAATTCATTTTATCTTATGAAAAACGAATTACATGGAAGAACTTAATTCTATCACCGAAGAAGACCTAAAGAGTGAAGAAAAAGACCTTTTGCCTGTCCAACCAGATAGTCGCACACCTCATTATGACAAACTTCAAAAGCTTTTAAGTAATCAGAAGCTTCCACAGGCAGATAAGGAGAGCGTTCAAAACACGATTGCGAAGTACCGAGAATGGATTAAATCTATGGATGGAATCACTTCTGAGGGTGACGAAAAGGTTAAGGCTTTGGTGAATACCCTTAACGACTACAAAACGTTTGTTGAGGTTGAACTTATTTGGGACAGCGAGGCAGATTTCCTCTACCGTCAGCGAGGACAACTAAAGCTGGACAACTCGATTCTTGAAGAGTTCTTACCTCGATTAGTTGACCCTGCCATAATCCCTGCCTTGAAAGGGCAGATTTACATAACCGGCCCGCGCACAACTTTTGCAGGCGCTTACTTTACAACCACTCTCACTGCGCCACAAAAGGGTGCTGGTCTTCAGATTCGCAAGAAGAATCAGGATTTTACAGTAGGTCGCACGGCCTACCTAAAGTCTTCTTTTGACGAAAAATTTCCGGCAAATGACACCGTGACCCTTAAAATATATTTTGCGTTTCTTGCTGCGGAGTGCAAAACTAACCTAGATAGTACAATGTTTCCAGGGTTGCTAGGCACTGCCCGCGACCTAAAGATGGCGTTTCCGGGTTCGCGCTACTATATTCTTTGCGAGTGGTTAGATATGCCACCAATAAGCACCGCCGATACCAACATTGATGAGGTGATTATTCTCCGGGGCAAAAGGTTGGCATCGGATGTTCGCAACAAGTTCGCAAAATCCAGCGATCGAAAAAAGCAACGAAACTCGCATCGAGAGTTTCTTCTTAGTAATCCAATACGTGAAGACAGGGTTTTGCGCTTCGTCAATCATATGAGGAATCTGTTCGGTGCAACCGTCTTACAAGAGGATGAAGTCTTGGCTAGAGGCTACTTCTAAAATTATGTTTTATTTGAACCACCTAGCTGAAAAAATTGCATCATTTCCAATCGATAGGCATTTTATGCCTCAAAACAAACTCGATCTTCTGGATAGGGAGCGAACAAGTTTCTATCCTTGGAGAGGCCAGTTTTCCCCTGGTTTAGTTGACCTTATTCTGGATGCCTACGCTCAAGACGATACTGTAGTTATCGATCCATTTGTCGGTAGCGGAACAACCATTTTTGAAGCAAGCCGCCGGGGTCTTAAGTGTTATGGAAGCGATATTAATCCTGCTGCTATTTTGTTCGCAAGACAGGCAAAATTTGCTAATATAAACATTCTGTTACGCAGGCGTATATTTACTGTTGCCGAAGAACTAATTGAAAAGCATATTGGCGACTATCTCCCCCCAAGTCTCTTTAGAATACCGAAAAACCAACCGCCAAATGACTCAATCAAAAAAGCATCTCTGCGATTACTGAACGAAGCAGCCAGTGATGAGATGTTACACTCTTTGCTATTAACGACCGTTACGCTGGCTATGGGAAATGGCGACGTTCTTACAGGGGAAAATTTTGAATCAAGCTACGAACGCAACCGCGCCATTGTAAGCAATCTTTCATTTACTTCTCGCCCTTGCCATGTTTTTATGAGTGATGCGCGGGGATTACCTTTACCTGAAAAAAGTGTAGACTTAGTAATAAGTTCGCCACCCTACATAAATGTTTTTAACTATCATCAGAACTACCGTAAAGCAATGGAGATGTTGGGGTGGCATTTACTTGACATTGCCCCGTCAGAAATGGGATCGAATCGAAAGCACCGTGGAAATCGTTTTATGACTCCGGTACAATTCTGTATAGACTTGATGCTAGTATTAGCCGAGCTTCGGCGGATTCTGCATCCAGATGGAACAGCGATTTTTGTCATGGGTCGAGAGTCCAGAGTTCGAGGAATAGCTTTCAATAACAGTCATTTACTGGCTCTTTGTGCTGTTGGAGGCGCTGGCTTTAATATTGAACGATGGCAGGAACGTAAATTTACAAACCGTTTTGGTATCACTATTTATGAAGATATCCTAACTTTGAAACCGGATGGTAAAATATTAGAACCACCTAGCGAGTTTGGTCGGCAGGTCGGAGTTTTGGCATTGCAAAATGCCTCTAATATCGCAAGTGGAGAAATTCTCAATAACATCAAAGAAGCCATTGAGCGAAGTGGAAAAATCCTTCCTTCGCCGTATTTCAACCCATCACTACAATCTCCTATTAAACTTGGGGCGTGGGCTGCTACACAGGCTGTTAAGTAATATAAGGTAAGAAGTGGGATTTATCGATCGCGGTTGAAGTTGGATACTGAATTATACACTTTTAAAACGGATTCACAAGGTGAGTTTCTATGTCAAGTATCGATCGATTAATAGCAGAAATACAGCAAGAAGCGGAAAGTGCGGCCTTTCCCATCGATGAACCAGTCTATCTTGCTGCGGGTCTAAAGCCGACTATGCCAATTCTCTATGCAGGCAATCTAGAAAGCCAACTGTGCTTTTTTGCGCGGGATTTGGGCAAAGATGAAGTATCTGCGGGTCAACCGCTCTACGGCGCTGCTGGGACGCTGGTACGTCGGGGTCTGTATCGGGCCATCTATGGCAAAGAGCCGAGTCACAGTGAAGATTTGCAAACCGTTCTCGATCGCGTTCTCCTCACCAACACGGTTCCTTACAAACCACCCGGTAACAAAGCTTACTCGGAGCCGGTGAAGAAAAGGTTTCGTCCCTTTCTGGAGCGTTTGCTGGTAATGAATTGGCAAGGCGATCGCATTATTACGCTAGGTAATGAAGCTTTCAAATGGTTTTACCCTTATGCTGGCAAAGGAGTTGCAGCGGAGTTTTTTGAACGGCCCGATCGCTATAGCGCCAGCCTTCCAGTCACCCTGCAAGCCAAAGACGATCTAGGTAATCTGCATCAACGTCTGGTGACGCTGATGCCACTTCCTCACCCCTCCCCACTCAACCAACAATACTACGCCCAATTTCCCCAGTTGCTTCAGCAGCACCTTTCTGAAATATTTCCCGTCCCAGCAGAGGAGTAGTTTGGCGGTAGGTCAGAAGGCAGGAACATCCGCTGAGTGCATAAGTCTTAGGTATAATACTAGACTAATAAAAAAATGGGAGTTTGGAAACGAGCGCGTCTTCAGACTTGAGAGGAAAAACGACTGAAGCGGTTTTAACCTCCTAAGAAAATTAGGAACTGTGTTAGAATCTGAGAGTCTAAAAGAACATATTGACCCTTGAGTTATCGTGAAAAACGGATAGCCCTGGACGCTCAATTGAAAGACATTTGTCATCGACCTAAAGCAAAATAATCTCCCCTTTTGTTTATTTGACAACTAAGCCTATTTAACTATTCATCCTTGTTTCACAAGCAGATATCTTTATGGTTTGGAAAAAAAACCTCCTACTGGCAACTCTTTCCTTCACCCTATCTCTGGGATTCCTTCTTATCCCTCGCTTCCAAGCGTTGGTACAGGGACAGCAAAAGCAGATACAGCTAGCCCAAAACATACCTGGTAGTTGGGAAGTTGCACAGGCATTTCAGCCTCCAAACCGAGGGGCACCTAGTAGCACCGCCGGTGGGGCATCGCGTGGTAGCCAATGTACAAATGACCCGGACGCCACACTGTCTTTAACTGCATTGATACCAGCAAATAAGTTCGGGTTAACGGTGAGAAGCAATCCGAAATTCTTCTTTTATATTCCTCCCACTTCCGCACGTACAGTAGAATTTGTGCTCAAAGACGACAAGGATCTAGATATTTACCGACAAACCTTCCCCATTACCGGCACACCCGGTATTGTCAGCTTCAATCCCTTTGCAGAATTGAATATACAGCCTTTAGAAAAAGATAAAAATTATAAGTGGCAATTGGCACTCAGATGCAATACTGCCGATCCAATTAACGATCCTTTTGTGGAAGGATGGGTGCAACGAATTGAACCGAGTTCAACTCTAGCCGAACAGCTAAAGCAGACTCAACAAGAGCGCGATCGCCTAGCCCTATATGCAAAAAATGGAATATGGTACGAAGCAGTGACAACTATACTCGAACTGCCACTCAGCGATCCTAATTATCCCGCCCTTGCAGCTTCATGGCAAGAACTGTTAAAGTCAGTCGGACTGGAGAAAGTAGCCAAAGAGCCTCTCATTAATTGCTGTAGTGCAGCAACCACAAGTGCATCGCCTTAGCTCGACTTTATCCATCATTGGGCTCTCCCGTACTTACAATTTAGCTAATCATTCGTAGGTTGAGTAGAGCAAAGCGAAACCTAACACCACTAAACTCTAAATACCAGTGGAGGGAGCGTGCAAAGCCGACATCGTAAACTTACTATTCGCTGTTTTCTAGGTGTTTTATTTGTAAGCAGTCTCACTTCACGTAGCGCATCGTACCAAAGGCCCGATCGCGCATAGAGTTCGACGATTTGTGACGATTCCTTAACTTTAGATAGCTCACTTCTTAAAGCTGGCGGCATTTCTACCACCGGAATTTCGGCTCTGGAAAATATAGCTGTTGAAGGGTGATTGCGATCGCACAAAAGTGCCACCTGCCAGAGATATCTTTTTCTATTTACTACCGAACTCGGAGAATTACATTACGCAATTCGGTTAGCTTAATTGCAGAAAAGTGCAATCTGTGGTGAGCTGCTCACCCGCTGGGGACTCAAGTCCCCAGCTAATAGCGAAAGTCCTGCGATTTGAATCGCAGGCGGAGTGAGTGCGAAGTCATATAATGTCCGGTGACGAACATCAAACCCTACAGTGCGGGACAGTGAACATCTAGAAAGCGGGTGATGGGGCTCGAACCCACGACGTTCTGCTTGGGAAGCAGATGCTCTACCACTGAACTACACCCGCATTTACATTTAAGAGTAGCACATTTTGATACAACCGTGGATAATCCTAGCTATACGCGAATGCCGATCGGCTGCTAGCACTTTATGCGTTAGCATAGAGTGCGATCGCTAACAAGTGTTTTTTTCGCTAAATTGAATAAGAATAGTAAAAATAATAAACATTAATATCTCGCCATTGTCTCAGACAGCACCCAGCACAAACGAGTAACCAGTATGTTTAATGCCACAGAAATTCTGATTGACACATTCGTAGAAAAGCTTCGAGACGGTTACCGCCGCACCTATGGAGGATTCAAGCCCGACTACGGAGACATTATTGGCTGGGCTGGAAGCATGGCGCTGGAAAATATCGCCAACAGCGACGCCCTCTATCACGACGTTGAACACACGATCCTTGTCACTTTAGTCGGACAGGAGATCTTGCGCGGAAAACATATCCGCGAGGGTGGGGTTTCCTGTGAAGACTGGTTACACTGCATTATCTCGCTAGTATGTCATGACATTGGATACGTCAAAGGAGTTTGCCGTCAAGATCGAGAACCAGACGGATTGTATGCCACAGGAAAAGACGGCGGGATGATTTCTCTGCGTTTTGGGGCTTCGGATGCCAGCCTTACCCCTTATCACGTAGACCGGGCGAAACTCTTTATCGACGAACGCTTTGGCGGTCACAAGCTAATTGATGCTCACACAATTAAGCGTAATATTGAACTGACTCGCTTCCCAGTTCCCGCCGCAGAAGATCGTCAGAATACGGTAAACTATGCGGAGTTGGTTCGCGCCGCCGATTTAATTGGCCAACTAAGCGATCCGCGCTACCTCAAAAAAATTACTTCTTTGTTCTACGAGTTTGAAGAGACTGGGGTAAATAAAGCCTTGGGATACAGTCATCCTGGAGATCTACGCAGGAACTATTCTAAGTTTTACTGGCATGGAGTTCATCCGTATATTAAAGATGCACTTCGTTACCTACAGTTGACGCAGCAAGGCAAGCAAATCATTGCTAACTTGTACTCGAATGTGTTTGTGGTAGAACACGAAAAGGCTGAGGAAGAACAAAGGCGACTGGTTGAACAAATATAATAGGGATTTATGAACTGGTGGCAGAAATTAAAAAAGAATCCTCTAGCTGGTTTGGGAGCTTTGTTACTGTTAGTTTTCTATTTGGCAGTAATTGCTGCTGATTTTGTCGCACCTTACGATGCTTATGCGTCTCAACCCAATGGCTCGCTATTGCCACCGACCCAGATTTATTTGAAAACGCCAGAGGGACAGTCGATCGGCCCTCATATCTATCCGACTACTCAAGGGCCGGTAGATTTGGAGACAGGCGATCGCAAACTAATTGTAGATTTCCAAAAACCCTCACCCCTGCGCCTATTTGTTCAGGGGCCGACTTACTATTTGTTTCGGCTGAGCCTGCCGATACCACCCAAATTTGAAGAAGTAGAAATTTTTGGAGGTATTCCCTGCAATTGGCACCTATTCGGCACAACCGGATCGGCCAAGTTTAACCTTTTGGGTACTGACGAACAGGGACGCGACCAGTTTACTCGTCTAGTACATGGAGGACGGATTAGCCTCAGCATTGGTTGGGTGGGAGTTGCCATTTCCTTTCCCTTGGGTATACTCTTCGGTGGGATTTCCGGCTATTTCGGTGGCTGGATTGACAGCATCTTGATGCGTGCTGTGGAAGTGCTGATGAGCATTCCCAGCATCTATCTTCTGGTCGCCCTCGCAGCAGTGTTACCGCCGGGACTAAGCAGCGCCAATCGGTTTCTCCTCATTGTTTTCATCACCGCTTTTATTAGCTGGGCAGGGTTGGCACGAGTGATCCGGGGACAGGTGCTGTCAATTAAAGAACGGGAATTTGTACAAGCGTCACGAGCTATGGGCGGCAACCCTATTTACATCATCATCCGCCACGTCTTGCCCCAGACGGCTACTTACGTTATTATCTCCGCCACCTTAGCAGTTCCAAGTTTTATCGGCGCTGAATCGGTTCTCAGCTTAATCGGACTGGGAATCCAGCAGCCTGACCCTTCTTGGGGAAATATGCTATCTCTGGCGACCAACGCTTCTATTTTGGTGCTACAACCTTGGCTAATTTGGCCGCCAGCATTGCTGATTGTCCTGACAGTGTTGGCTTTTAACTTACTGGGCGATGGTTTGCGAGATGCTCTCGATCCGCGCAGCCAGCAACGTTAGTAATTAGTTATTAGTCATTGGTTATTAGTTAATGACCAATGACCAATGACCAATGACCGATCAGTGAAACATACTGCTAACAGAACTATCTTCGTGAATTCGCCAGATAGTCTCGCCCAATACATTGGCAACTGAAAGCACCTTCAGTTGTTCAAAGCGATTTGCTTCCGAAACCGGAATGGTATTCGTCACAATCACTTCTTCAAACAAACCGCTCGATAGCCGTTGAGTTGCAGGGGGCGAAAACACTGCATGAGTAGCACAGGCATAAACCTGACGGGCTCCTTCCTCTCGGAGCAAGCGGGCTCCTTCTGTAATGGTGCCACCCGTGTCGATCATGTCATCGACTAATACCGCTGTTTTACCAGCGACATCGCCAATTACATTCAAAACTTCGGCCACGTTATGAGCCTGACGGCGCTTGTCGATAATTGCTAGGGGAGCGTCGTTGAGCTTTTTGGCAAAGGCCCTGGCTCTAGCTACACCGCCCACATCTGGGGAGACAACAACAATATCGGTTAGTTGTTTGCTCTCTAAGTAATCGAGGATTACGGGCGAACTGTAGACGTGATCGAAGGGAATATCGAAATAGCCTTGAATCTGGGCTGAGTGCAAATCCATTGCCAGCACGCGATCGGCCCCAGCCTCGGTAATCAGGTTGGCAACCAGCTTGGCTGTAATTGACTCTCGCCCTGCTGTTTTGCGATCGGCCCTGGCATACCCATAGTAAGGAATCACTGCGGTTATTTGCCTTGCCGAAGCCCGACGACAGGCATCAATCATAATTAGCAATTCCATCAGGTGATCGTTGACAGGGCGACAACTTGGCTGAATCAGGTAAACATCGCAACCGCGAATTGATTCCTGAATTTGAATGTAAATTTCTCCATCGGCAAAATGCTTATGGATCATCGGCCCAAGATCCATACCCAGGTAACGAGCAATTTCCTGAGCAAGTGGCACATTAGCTGAGCCAGAAAACAATCTGAGGCGATTGTTAGCACAGAGTACCGGTGGCGTCGGCTGAAGCGTCAAAGTGGCAGAACGGATCACAGCAGACCCTCGAAGCGTGTTCATTAAAATCTTATCATTCTATTTTGCCCATATTCTCCCTAATTTTTGTTTAAGATAGGGCTGTTAGATAGTTTCTGGTTGATTACCTCTAATTGGGGTATTAGGCACGGGTTTTACGGATAGCTTTTCAGGAAAAGACACTATTGTTGAATACGGGTTCGATCGATCTCCGTTAAACCACTTAGATTTAGCCTAAAACCCCCCTCTACTTCCCTTAAGGTCAATCGATTTTAGATTTTGGATTCTAGGATTTTGGATTGACCAGGCCAAAATAATTTAAATATGTTTGCACAAATCGTCAGGTTTATCTGCGAAAATCCTTGAAAAAGGTAATCTAGGAGATTGAGCAGCCCTACGGCGATACATAGGATAGTCGTTAACGCGCACCCTACGCTCTAGCTCTATGACGGTTGAGCTAAAATGCTTCCAGTCAAGAATTTCCTCTTAACCCCCTGTCCACCGATTAAACCGCGATGCAACCACCGCTTACCATTGGGACTCTTCTGCAAAACCGCTACCACTTGGCTAAAATTTTGGGTCAGGGGGGGTTTGGACGGACTTATCTGGCAGAAGATCGGGGGCGCTTTAACGAACCTTGCGCTCTTAAGGAATTAATTCCGCCTCAGACGAGTGCCCACTCCCTGGAGAAGTGCAAGGAGCTTTTCCAAAGAGAGGCTACCATACTTTATCAAGTTCAGCATCCGCAAATTCCTCAGTTCCGAGCCACTTTTGAGCAAGATGGGCGGTTGTTTCTAGTGCAGGAGTATGTGGAAGGGAAAACTTATCGCACTCTGCTACAGGAACGCAGGTTGGAGGGGAAAAGATTTTCGGAAGTTGAGATTGTGCAACTATTGCAACAACTGCTGCCGGTGTTACACCATATTCACGGCAAGGGAATTATTCACCGAGATATCTCGCCGGACAATATCATACTGCGCTCTAGCGATCGCCTACCCGTGCTAATTGACTTCGGGGTCGTCAAGGAACTGGTAACCCGATTTCAGTATAGTTCTACACCACCGGCAACAATGGTGGGAAAAATGGGCTATGCGCCCTTGGAACAAATGCAAACCGGCAGGGCTTACCCTAGCAGCGACCTTTACGCTCTAGGTGTCACGGCTGTAGTTTTGCTCACCAGCCAATCTCCGCAGGTATTATTTGATGAAGCGACGTTGAGCTGGAATTGGTATCGATGGATACCGCCGATTAACCCCGGCCTGACAGAAGTTTTGAATCGGATGTTAAGTTATAGAGCGAGCGATCGCTACCAAGATGCCCGTGAAGCAGGTCGGGCGCTTACCGACGCCTTAAATGCCCAGCCCCAAGAAAAGCCACCACAGGCAAATACCCCTCCAAACCGCAATATTTCCCAGATGCAGACTGTCGCAGTCGGAGGTCGTCCTGAAGCTAGATCGGGAGTTCCCCCTGCCGTACAGAGTGGGCAAACCCCACCCCCAGAAAACCAAACCCACTCCCATAAGCCCGATCCTGTCACTATACCGACTAATAACTCAATTTGGGATAACCCTTGGGCGATCGTCATTGTAGGTATGAGCCTAGCAATATTAGCCGGAGTCGGATCTTGGGCATTGGTAAGCTACGTCCTCAACCGTCAGGTGCAGGTACAAACTTCTACGCCGCCGCCCTCACCAACACAGGTATTTTCTAATAGCGACAAACCCTCACCAACCCCAGAAACTCCCACTCCTACACCCAGTCCGGAACCCGTCACCTACACCAAGCGCCTCGACCTAGTAGAAGGTGACAATTTTTCTATTTCAGATAAGCTGAAAGCTAACGCCACTGTTAACTATATTCTGACTGGGGAACAAGGACAAAAGTTAAGTGCATCTCTGCAAGAAAAAGGTGTTTTGATGACGGTTCTTGGGCCAAATGAAGAACCAGTTGACAACCAGTCACAGCGAGTGAGACGCTGGCAAGATACTCTTCCTTTTGATGGAAATTATGTTATTCAGCTAGTTACAATTAAAGGAGTTAAAGAAAGTGAATATAAGTTAGATCTGCGTCTAACTAACCCAGAACCAACCCCAACTCCCACACCGACAGATACACCGACAGATACGCCGACAGATACACCCACACCAACGCCGACAGATACGCCGACATCTAGTGAAAGTCCATCTCCGAATGCGTCAATTGATGCCGAACCGATCGATTTTCCTGATGGTGCTACGGGTATGCAGATTTTTTCAGGTGAGACAAATCCCCAGAAGATTAAGCGCTATCTGGTAAATGTCCAGTCGGGTCAGGTATTAAGCGTAAGAGTTCAAAATGGAGAGGCAACATTGGATATTCGCTCTCCCAATGGTGAACTGGTGGAAAATGCCACTGGGCTAGGAGAATGGGAGGCAAAAGTAGATGATGCAGGTGAATATCAAATCGATGTAAGGGCAACTAAGAAGGCAAAGTTTTCTGTCGATATTAGTGTTCGCAATTAGCAAAAAGGTCATTGGGAAAGGGAAGATTTGAGATTGCCGATTTAAATCTTAAATCTGAAATTAGTAACCCAATGACAACTGACAACTGACAACTGACAACTGACAACTGACAACTGACCACTGACAACTGACAACTGACAACTGACAACTGACAACTGACCACTGACAACTGACAACTGACAACTGACCACTGACAACTGACAACTGACAACTGACAACTGACTAATGAAAGCACTCCTAATTTCTGCAACTGATACAAACGCCGGTAAAACTGTTTTGACAGCGGCGCTAGCGGCATATTTGCAAACTTACCGTTCTTCTGAAAGTGTGGGCATTTTAAAGCCAATTCAGACGGGAGTAGGCGATCGCGAACTGTATAGCCAGCTATTTGCCCTCAATCAATCTTTAGATGAAATTACACCGCTTCACTTCCAAGCACCCCTAGCGCCGCCCGTGGCAGCAGAAAGAGAAGGCAGATGGGTTGATTTGAAACGAGCTTGGCAGACTATGATAAACTTGGGAAAGCAGAGAGATTGGGTTTTGGTGGAAGCTGTGGGTGGACTGGGAACGCCGCTAACTCAAGAACTTACAGTTGCAGATTTGGCTAGAGATTGGGCGTTACCGACAGTTTTGGTGGTGCCAGTAAGATTGGGCTGTTTAGGGCAAGTTGTCGCCAATGTTGCTCTCGCCCGTCAGTCAAAAGTTAACCTCAAGGGTATTGTTCTCAATTGCGTTACAGCTTGTTCGGATGATGATATTGCCGATCTGGCACCAATTGATTCGATCCAATCTTTGACAAATACGTTAGTTTTAGGTATAATACCGCATCTAGATAATCCGACTGATATCGCCAAATTGGCTCAAGTTGCTTCCAATCTGGATCTAGAACATATCATGCCATTTTGAGTTGGATAGGGTGTTAAGTTGGAAAAAGCAGAAAGCATCAATGTCGCTTAAGTAGGTGGCGATCGGCAATGAGCAAACAGGCAAAATCAACGACAACTGGGTCTAATCCTCGCGATCGAGGATTCTCTAAAGAATCAACTGTTAATCAACCAAAATCAACACATTATCAGCAACAATCAGCAGATTCGGTCATTGCCGTTAGATCTGATGTATTTTTAAGCATAGAAAATATTAAACAGGAAAACGAAGAAGCTAATCAAGATTGGGGTGCCGTTGAACAAAAAGCCTACGAGAGAATTCTGGAAGACAGCAGCAGAAATATTTCAGGAGAAGAATTTTTGAGTTGGCTTTCCGAATTGGAACAGGGGTGTGGCATTTAGTTGTGAGGATTAGTGAGCGTCGAGATACAGTAGAAATATTAGCGATTGGTATTCA
Organism: Argonema antarcticum A004/B2; assembly: GCF_023333585.1. Classification (GTDB taxonomy): domain Bacteria; phylum Cyanobacteriota; class Cyanobacteriia; order Cyanobacteriales; family Aerosakkonemataceae; genus Argonema; species Argonema antarcticum. The sequence goes on along the minus strand of NZ_JAIQZN010000034.1, from coordinate 23,502 downwards.
TGATGATACTTATATTTCAGCCGAAAGGCGTGTTTGAATTGCAGTTAATTTTTAGGTTGCTAGAATTATGATTTCCACATTCTTCAATTCTCCTGACGATGATTTATCCCGCATTCGCTTAGAGATTCGATCGCTGCAACCCCGCCTTGTAGAATGGCGCAGAGGTTTACATAAACGCCCCGAACTTGGCTTCCGGGAGAAACTGACCTCTGAGTTTATTGCCAAAAAACTCGCAGAATGGGGGATTGAGCATCAAACCGGAATTGCAAAAACGGGTATTGTGGCTACTATTCCAGGCCGTCAACCGGGGCCAGTGCTGGCAATTCGCGCAGATATGGATGCCTTGCCAATTCAGGAACAGAACGATGTCTCTTACAAATCCCAGCACGATGGGGTTATGCACGCCTGCGGTCACGACGGACACACGAGTATAGCACTAGGAACAGCTTACTACCTTTGTCAACACCGTCAAGACTTCGCCGGAACAGTCAAAATTATCTTTCAACCTGCTGAAGAAGGGCCAGGTGGTGCAAAACCGATGATCGAAGCGGGAGTATTGACAAATCCCAATGTTGATGCTATAATTGGCCTTCACTTGTGGAACCAGCTGCCTCTTGGTACGGTAGGCGTTCGCAGTGGCGCGTTGATGGCGGCGACCGAGGGTTTCCGCTGTACGATTATGGGTAAAGGCGGACACGGTGCGATACCGCATCAAACGATCGATTCGATCGTCGTTGCTGCTCAGATTGTGAATGCTTTGCAGACGATCGTATCGCGGAATGTCGATCCGATCCAGTCGGCAGTAGTAACGGTGGGTGAATTCCACGCCGGTACTGCGATTAACGTGATTGCCGATACGGCAAAAATAGGTGGAACAGTAAGATATTTTAACCCAACTTTGGGAGAGCTTTTACCGAAGCGAATCGAACAAATTATTGCAGGGGTTTGTCAAAGTCATGGCGCAGAGTACGATCTGAATTATTGGCGGCAATATCCGGCGGTAATTAATGATGCTGGGATAGCGGAGTTGGTGCGATCGATCGCCTTGGAAGTAGTAGAAACTCCCTTGGGAATAGTCCCAGAATGTCAAACAATGGGTGCAGAAGATATGTCGTTTTTTCTGCAAGCAGTACCGGGTTGTTATTTCTTTTTAGGTTCTGCCAATCTTAGTATGAATTTGGCATATCCACACCATCATCCCCGATTTGATTTTGATGAAACTGCATTGGAGATGGGAGTAGAAATATTTGTTCGGTGTGTGGAAAAGTTTTGTCGTTAGGCTAGGCTCCTACTTATGCTAGTGCTGGCAATTTGGAATGTGCCTCAATCGTTCTCAAAATTGGCGCACAAGCCGATCTGGTTTTACTTAATCCTCAAGCACTCAACCAGCCGATTAGTTCCCCAGTAGAAATTTCAGATCCCATCCTAGATGGTGAACCTCGCATGGTTAAACGCAGTTCGGAAGAAATTGTAGAAGCGGTTTATATTAGTGGAATTCAAGTTGTTTGTCGGGGTCAAATTGGAGATATCTTAGGTCGAGAACGTCTAGGAACCGTTTTATCTCCGTGTTTTTACTCAAACAGTTTATGAATCAAATCAATCCTAATCTTTACCAGACGAACTGAAGGGAAAAGAGATTGTCAGCCAAGCTGATACCGCTTTTGAAAGAATTTGCCATCATCACATCTGTATGATGAATGGGATTGATGCTCAACATTTGAAAACCATTCATCATTTAGATATCAAAATGGAACTATCTTTAAACAGAAATGAGTTAGGGACACAAATTGACTTTACAATGCGGGGACAATTTCCCAAAATAACGCTGCGCGAACGATTAAGCCAGCGATTTTTAGGATCTAGCTTGGAAAGTAGTTAAATGCCTGAGACTCAAAGGATTTTTGACTTTTGAATGCGTGACTTTTGACTTCGGCGTAGCGGCACTAAGCTATTACGCATCTAAATCAAATACAAAGACGGGCTTTCCTGCCCATCCCACAAGAAGTTCAGAAAAACTGACTATCAAATTAGATGCGTAGCAGCTTAGCTATACGACTCACGCCCTGCAACTGTTATAAACCTTGTCTAGCTCTAAAAAGGTATGCAATAGCACGTTTGCTCCCTGTGTGCATTGCTCCGGCGCAGTGTACTCAGCTTCTGAATGGCTAACACCAGACTGACTGGGAACAAAAATCATACCCATGTCTGTGATGCGTCCAATTTCTAGAGCATCGTGTCCTGCACGGCTGGGAAGATGGCAATAGCTGAGTTCTAGATGTTGGCAGACAGTTGCAATAGTTGTTTGAATGCGATCGGCTGCTGGTGTTGGTTCAACGCATAATAGCGGTGCGATTTCGATTTTTGTATCGGTATCTGCTGCGATCGCATCTAACGCCTGGTTTAGTTGCACCAGCATTTCATCCAGGCAATCTTTCGATAAGTCGCGCATATCGACAGTCAGTTCTACCCGTCCTGCCACACTATTAACCGAATTAGGCGAAACGGTCATGTACCCCACTGTTGCCACTGGCTTACTAGGCATTTTACGGGCAATCTCTCTTACTGCTAATACAACTTGAGCAGCAGCAACCATTGCATCTTGCCGCATATCCATTGGGGTGGTTCCGGCGTGGTTTGCCTGTCCGATAATGGTAATTACTTGACGTCGAATCCCAACAACTCCTTGCACTACTCCGATATTACTTCCATTTTTCTCTAGCACTGCACCCTGTTCGACATGAAGTTCAACGAAGGCGGCTAACTCGGAACGGTCTCGTTTTGCAGTTGCTAAAGCATCCCAGTCTCCACCAAGGGCTTCTAAACACTTTTGAATCGAATCTCCCGGCTTGGGTTGATAGCGTTCTGGTGCATCTAAGAGAACCGTTCCCGCTATTGCCTGACTACCGATCATGGTGCTTTCTTCATCAGTGAAGACGATAACTTCGATCGCATGATTCAACCGCAGATTGTTTTCCCGCAATGTTCGCACGACTTCAATCCCTGCCAAAACGCCCAAAACTCCATCAAAGCATCCTCCCGAAGGAACTGTATCAATATGGGAACCAGTTGCTAGGGCAGGGATTGTTTCGTCAAGTCCAGGGTAGGTGCCGATCGAGTTTCCGGCAGCATCGGTACGAACAGTCATGCCAGCTTCAATCATCCATTGCTGAACTAAGTAGCGGGCTTGCAAATCTTCTGGAGTGAAAGCCAAACGACGAATACAGCCAGAGGGCTGTCTACCAATTTTTGCCAGACGATCGATACTTTCATTTAAGCGATCGCCATTAATCTTCAGTGTTGAGGTAACAGTCATATATAGCTAGGGGCTAGGGGCTATTCCGGTGTAAGGCTTAGAGATAGGATATGCTAAATCTCCAGTTTTACTGGTGCCTAATCCTGCACCAACCAATGCTTCCACAAATTTGACGGCTACACTTACGCCATCAATCACAGGAATCCCTAACTCATTACTCAACCAAATTGACAAGTCGGCCATACCTGCACATCCCAGGATGATCGCACCGCAATCATCTTCCTTAAGCGCCATGCGACATTCGGCCAACACAGCTGTCTTAGCATAAGCTTCCTCTAAATTCAACACCGACAAATCGATCGATCGAATCTGACGACAAAACCGGGTCATGCCATAACGTTCTACAAGATGTTGTGCAATTACCCTTGTGCGTCCCAAGGTTGTCACGATCGAGAATCCAGTCGCGATAAAGCTGGCGGCGTGCATTGCTGCTTCTGCAATGCCAATGACTGGGCCTCTTGCTAATTCCCGCGCTGCCATTAACCCCGGATCGCCAAAGCAAGCAATCACATATCCATCCATTTTTTCTGCTTCCCCTTTGCGAATTTCATCGAGAATGCCGATCGCACTCAACGCTTCATCATAATGACCCTCAATGGAAACAGGCCCCATTGCCGGGTTGCACGCAATAATCTCAGTGGTGGAACTGGCGATCGATCGTGCCGCTGACCCAATTATTTGAGTCATGCTGACCGTGGTATTTGGGTTAATTACTTTGATTTTCATCCCTTCTGCCCCTTGGCCATAGATGTACATTAGCAGCGGGTAGTTTACAGTCGCACTCCTGAGCCGTTAGCTTCGCTGGAAGTCTAGCAGTTTTGGATTTATTCTGGAAACTATCTAAATATTGTATACTAAAATTGTATACAAATGAAGCGATCGATATTTCCACCTACGGCAAATTAATTATCAGAGAACTGGGTTTAAAACCCCGTCCTTTAGGACGGCTTTCTCTACGCAACAAAATGCTAAATATTGCTACAATCTCGTGCATATTTGTAGCATCAAGTTTACCATAAATACATGGTAATGAGGTCGATAACCATGTTCGTATTCGAGTTCAAATGCGTAGTCAAGCCAAAGCAGTACACGGCGATTGAAGAAGCCATCCGCACATCTCAATTCATTAGAAATAAATGTCTGAGATACTGGATGGATAGCAAAGGTATCAATGGCTACGATCTTAACAAATACACTGCCAAACTAGCCAAGGAATTCTCATACGCAAATAAACTCAACTCGACAGCTAGACAAGCATCTGCCGAACGTTGCTGGAGTGCAATTGCCAGATTCTTTGATAATTGTAAAAAGAAAGTATCCGGTAAAAAAGGCTTTCCACGATTCAAAAAGAATCAACGCTCGGTAGAATACAAGAAATCCGGTTGGGCGCTTTCTGCGGACAGGAACAAAATAACTTTTACCGACAAAAACAAAATCGGCACGCTTAAATTAATTGGCACTCGTGATTTGCACTTCTATCAATCAGAACAAATTCAACGAGTCAGGTTAATTAAGCGTGCCGATGGTTTTTATTGTCAATTCTGCATTTCCAGTGACTTAGCCAAAGAAGAAGTTAAGCCAACTGGTAAATGTGTCGGCATTGATATGGGATTAAATCACTTCTACACCGATAGCAATGGTGAGAAAGTAGATAATCCCAGATACCTCAGAAAGTCAGAAAAATCATTAAAACGCTTGCAGCGTCGAGTTTCCAGAAAAGTTAAAGGTTCTAAAAATAGAATCAAAGCTATTAACCGACTGGGAAGAAAACACCTGAAAGTCTCTCGCCAACGTAAAGACTTTGCTGTGAAATTAGCAAGGTGCGTAATGAAATCTCATGATTTCGTGGCGTTTGAGGATCTAAAGGTGCAGAACATGGTAAAGAATCATCGCCTAGCTAAATCAATTAATGATGCCGGATGGTATTTGTTTCGGGAATGGTTAAAGTATTTTGCTATTAAGTTTGGTAAGGTTGCCGTTCCCGTAGCACCCCATTACACCTCACAGGAATGTTCTAGTTGTGGAAACAAAGTGAAAAAATCCCTATCAGTAAGAACGCACATTTGTAAATGTGGAACTCTACTAGATAGGGATGAGAATGCCGCCATCAATATTCTGATGAAAGCATTAAAATTGATGGGCTATATTTCAAATACCGTGGGACACACGGAAATTCACGCTTGTGGAGAAATGACCCTCTACTTAAACCTGGAAACAGCGCTTAAGCAAGGTTCTTCTATGATGCAAGAATCCCCACGCCTTTAGGCTGGGGAGTGTCAAGATATGTCCCCGATGTGAATCGGAGAATGTGCGGAAGAATGGTCATCGGGGTGGCAAACAGAATTATCGTTGTCAGGAGTGCGATCGGCAATTTTTGGCATCTTATTCCCAACGAGGTTACTCCAACGACGCAAAACAGATTTGTTTGAAAATGTATGGACTTGGGTTAGATCTGCGTGAAATTGAGCGGCTGACAGGGATTAGTCACAGCACGGTTCACAAGTGGATCGAACAGGCGAATGTCTTGTCCTCAGAGCAAGAAGATACAAATTCAAAATAATGAAGGCGTTTTAGCTTTTAAAATATCTACCAGACTTGCCGTTTGATTTAGCGCTGCACGCGCATTGAGTCCGGCTTCGATACCATCCAAATGACGCATTGCGGCTGCAACGGCAGCTTCCACGTCCCCAGATGCAATGTAATCTAAAATTTCACTATGTTCGTCTTTGGTACAAATCGGCATATTTCGCACTTCGTAGAAGAACGCCAATGAGGTTTGGGGAACTAGCTCTTTGAGAAACCTGCCTAAATACTTGTTTGTGCATAAATCTGCCAGTTGCAGATGAAATTGTGCAGACAACCGCGTCAGCCAAGGTAAATCTTGCTGTTCGCAGGCAAGTCGTTCTTCTGCAACCAGCGCCTGTAATACAGCGATCTGTTTTTTCGTAATGGTTTTGGTTACGTCACGCACGATCGCCGCTTCCGTCAACCGCCACGCCTCATAGATCTGTTTGGCTTCTGCTAGTGAAAGCGTCGCGACAAAAGCCCCTCGGTTTGGTTCCAGTTTAACCAAGCGATCGTGAGATAACCGCATCAGCACCTGTCGAATAATGGTGCGGCTGACTCCATAATGCTCTGCCAGTAAATTTTCACCTAATTTAGTTTCTGGAGGTAAGCGACGTTCCAGAATTGCGTTATAAAGCTCGGTGTAGATAAAATCCTCTGTTGGTTTGGATTTCACCTGCGATTCGATGGGTCGCCGAGCTGTTTGCATAGTTGAGCAAGCCTTTCTACAGATTTGTACAAATGAGGGATGGTTTTGGCAATTGGAGCTTATGACTCCACGCTTCTATTCCAATAGTATCTGGCAGTAGTCACAAAAAGATCGCCTCCCATAATTTACCAATGTCGATCGTGGCAGACCCATAATTTATTGTGCAACTTTTCCATTGCTGAAATTTCCTGCCTAAAATTTGCACTTAAATCGATTAAATGTAACAAAGGATACATTTTTTCCGATCAGGCTTGTGTACAAAAGCTGTATACAATCTTTGCTCTAATTTTAGCACGCAAAATTTGTATCACAAATATCAGCAGAGGTTCTTCACAGCATCTAGTAATAATTCAATACACATTGTCAGAATCGCGGCTTTTAGGATAGACCACCTTTACTTTCTCTCATAGGGCTAAAAATTTTGGTTTAAGTGCCTTGCTTGGTGGAGTTCTAAGAGCGCAACACTCAGAGATTTAATTCCAGGTTAGTCGAGACAAACTCTACTGATACCATCTATACCTTATCTGTAAGGAGAAATCATGACAATCGGAACGGGAAAACTAACCAATGGGGCAATTGGAACTGCACAAAAGCCTACAACCGATATTCAAAATGCCCTGGCAGAAGCCGCTGCGGGTGTATCGCTGCGATCGGTAACGAAGAAATACGGTGCTGTGACAGCGGTTGAGCATATCACCTTCGATATTCCGGCGGGAAAGTACTGCTGCCTGTTGGGGCCTTCAGGTTGTGGTAAAACAACCTTGTTGAGAATGATTGCCGGACACGAAGAAATTAGCGGTGGAGATATTCTGATTGCCGATCGGCGGGTAAATGACCTACCAGCCGCCAAACGCAATACCTCGATGATGTTCCAGAGTTATGCCTTGTTCCCCCATAAAACCATCTGGGAAAACGTAGAATTCGGATTGAAGATGCGGAACGTACCGCCAGCAGAACGGCATACTCGCGTCGGCGAGATCTTAGAAATGGTGGGGCTGAGCCATACAGCCGATCGCAACCCCACTCAACTCAGCGGCGGACAGCAACAGCGAATTGCACTTTGCAGAGCATTAGTAACCCGTCCGCAAGTATTGATGCTAGATGAACCGCTCAGCGCCTTAGATGAAAACCTGCGGGTGCGGATGCGAACCGAACTCCGCAAAATCCAGAAGCAGTTTGGCCTAACCTTTATTCAAGTCACCCACCACGTTGAGGAAGCATTTTCCCTATCCGATCAAGTGGTAGTAATGACGCATGGAAAAGTCGATCAAATTGCTACACCAGAACAACTCTTCGATCGCCCAGGCTCTCAATTCGTTGCCAAATTTATGGGCGACAACAACATCTTTACAGGTAAGGTGTTAAACGTTGTCAAAGACGATATCCTCGACCTAATTCATCTAGAAGTTGAAGGAATTGGCAATATATATAGCCGAGGCTATGGAACTTCTATTGGTTCCGAAGCAGCTTGCTCTGTACGTCCCGACCTCATGCAGGTCACCGCTCACTCTCCCGATGTTCCTGTCAAATCTTCCCTGGCTGCCAATCAGGTAGTTGCCCGCATTACAGCAGTTGAAATGACCGGATATGTCACGCGAGTTTCCCTCATGAGCGAAGCCACCGGACAAGAACTGCTTTATAAAGCTCGAACAACTGATTGGAATAGCAATTCCTTCCATGAAGGACAGTTAATTGTCCTGAGTTGGTCAAAAGATGATTGTGTGTTTTTACCGTATTAAAGCAGATTTGAACGGAGGTAAAATCCTTTTTTGATAACCGCCAAGGACACAAATAAAGAAAAATCATCTGTCTACCTTATGGGAAAGCTACACCCACATCTGCGTTCATCTGCGTTTATCTGCATTCATCTGCGGTAAAAAAGCCAAATCTCAGACACCAACCAACAACCCATCTGCGTTCATCTGCGTTTATCTGCATTCATCTGCGGTAAAAAAGCCAAATCTCAGACACCAACCAACAACCCATCTGCATTCATCTGCGGTAAAAAAGCCAAATCTCAGACACCAACCAACAACCGCTCCGCATTCATCTGTGGTAAAAAAAACCAGATTTCAAACTTTTGCCAAAAATCTCAAAATTGATAACTGAATAGAACAAAAGCCATGTTTAAAATCAGTCGGCGCAACTTCGTCACAGGTGGGTTGGCAACTGGAGCAGCGATCGCAGCTGCCAGTTGCAATCCTAACCGAGGCCCCACCATCATTACCAACAAAATCAAAGATGTTACCCTTCGCCTAATGGGAACGGGGGCTGCTCAGATTAACGACATTCGCGAGAGAGCAGAAAAAGAACTGGGTTTCAAAATCAAAATGCGGGCGCTCAGTACAGCTGAGAACATCCAAATTGCGATTACCCAACCCAAACAATACGACATTTACGATGGGGAATTTTTTAGTTTACCATTGGTAGTTCCATCAGGTAATCTTCAAGCGATCGACACTCGTAAAGTCAAAAACTTCGACAAAATCACCCCCATTTTTAGAACTGGAGAACTTTACCCCGGCGCACGAGTCAACACATCTCAGGGAACAGCACCCCGGAAAGTGATGTTTGTCAAGGGGCAAAATTCTACAGAGTTTGCCACCAGCCCAACAGACTGGGCAACAATGATTCCATTCCAGTTCAATGCCGATACACTGGGCTACCGTCCCGATTTAGTAAACAGAAAAATTGAATCGTGGGCAGAATTGTTCAACCCAGAATTCCGAGGCAAAACATCGATTCTCGATATTCCTTCCATTGGCATTATGGATGCGGCAATGGTGATGGAAGCGCAAGGATTGATGAAATTTAGCGATAAGGGCAACATGACCCGCGAAGAACTCGATCAGGTAACAAATATCTTAATCGAGCAGAAAAAAGCGGGTCAATTCCGCGCATTTTGGAAAACATTTGATGAGTCTGTCAACTTCATGTCGTCTGGAGAAGTGGTGCTGCAATCTATGTGGTCGCCTGCTGTAACGGCAGTGAAAGCGAGAGGATTAAAGTGCGTGTATGCTCGTTTGAAAGAAGGGTATCGCGGCTGGGGTGGGGGTTTGGGATTATCCAAAAATCTTTCTGGGATTGAATTAGATGCCGCTTATGAATATCTCAACTGGGTATTAGAAGGTTGGGTGGGTGGATTTCTCTCCCGTCAAGGCTACTACAGCGCGGCACCAGAAAATGCCAGAAAATATATGAAGCCTCCGGAGTGGGATTTCTGGTATGAAGGGAAACCAGCTGCGATCGATATAATCGATCCGTTTGGGAAAAAGATTGAATCCCAAGGTGCTGTGCGGGACGGCGGTTCATTTAGCGATCGCATGGGTGATGTCGCTTGTTGGAACTCCTTCATGCCCGAACAAGTTTATCTTGTCTACAAATGGACGGAGTTTATTGTGGCATAAAAGTCAAAAGCTAATGTATTCGTAGGTTAGCTTAAACCAAGCGAAACCCAACCGATCGGACGATAAATTTCCAATTTTTGTGGTGTGAGGAGTTGAATCATGTTGAAATTGCTCAGGCATGGCCTGGGGAAGGGCTTTGTCGTACCTTTTTTGCTACTAATGGCTGTTTCATCTGTATGTGCTACTGAAATTAAAGGGACCGATCGCGAGTCAGCGATCGATTCATCAGTTATTACATTGGAAAATACTGAGCAGCAAGGTGCGTTACCCGATCGCGTAACTCCGGTTTCCGAACTGGAATCAAATCAAAGCGGTACATTGGAGGGGCAAGTAACCTCTGTTTCTCAGTTAACAGACGTACAGCCAACAGATTGGGCTTTTGGCGCATTGCAATCCTTGGTCGAACGCTATGGGTGCATTGAAGGGTATCCCGATCGAACCTATCGCGGCAATCGTGCTATTACAAGATACGAATTTGCAGCGGGACTAAATGCTTGCTTAAATAGGATTCAGGAACTCATCGCTAGTGCAACTCCCGATTCTGTCCGCAAAGAAGACCTGGAAGCTTTGCGGCGGCTGCAAGAAGATTTTGCCGCAGAACTGGCAACGTTACGCGGTCGAGTGGATGGGTTAGAAGCCCGAACTGCAAGGTTAGAAAGTCAACAGTTTTCCACTACCACTAAGCTCAGCGGATACGTTGTCTTTGCGCTAGTGAATGTCTTTGGAGACCAAAAAGCGGTTGGTTCTGGTGCTGGGATTTTACCAGCAACACCAGGAGATTTTGGTGTGCCGAATAGTCCTAGACCTTCTGGGTCCGATCGCGAAGATGTTGATGACAATTTAATCTTCACAGATCGGATACGCCTGATCCTCACCAGTAGCTTCACCGGAAAAGATAAGCTCATTATGCGCTTGCAAGCAGGGAATACTCCCTCGCTGGATGAGGCTACCGGAACAGCAATGTCTAGGTTGGCTTTTTCATCTCCCAGCGATAACAGAGTTTCCATCAACCAGTTAGAGTATCGCTTTCCGTTAGGCGATCGCGGCACATTTTTTGTCGAAGCCTTCGGGTTTTTAGATTTATTCGTGCCAACTCTACATCCTCTTGATGGTGACTACGACACCGTTCTGACTGGATTTGCTCTCCGCAGTCCGATTTACTTTCCCAGCGGTGTCACAGGTGCGGGATTCAACTACAACATCACCAAAGCGATTAACATTGGTGGTGGTTATCTAGCTGGTAATCCAACAGCAAACGATCCAACTAGCGGATTGTTTAATGGCCCTTACGGTGCATTAGCACAAATTACTGTCAAGCCCTTGAATAAATTTGCGGTTGCTTTAACCTACTTGCACGCCTACGACGACGGCAGTGGTAATGCTCCCCCAGGTGGTTTTTTTGGCAGTCAAAACTCTACATTTCCCTTTGGGCCTTTCCCCAGTTCAACTAATGGATACGGCATTGAAGCACAGTATTCATTTAGCCCTAGATTTATTGTGAGTGGCTGGTACTATTTTGCCAAGGCGAAGGCAGAAGCCGGATTTGGTAAGGGAGCAGATGCCACAATTCAAGCTTGGGCAGGCGCTCTAGCTTTTCCAGATTTGTTTAAAGAAGGAAATTTGGGCGGCATTGTAGTGGGAATGCCCTCAAAAGTTACAGAAAACGATGTGAGAGGTTTTGAAGATCGAGACACTTCCATCATGGTTGATGCTTTTTACAAGTTTCAAGTCACCGACAACATTGGCATTACACCGGGCATTGTGGTGATTACCAACCCAGAACACAATAGCTCGAACGACACAATCTTTGTTGGGATGATTCGTACCAACTTTAATTTCTGATGTTCCTCAATCGGGATATTTATTATGGCGGTTACTCAATTACCAACTTCGGGCGAACCAACTCGGTCTCGTCGTGCCAAAGGAGTTAACTGGAAAGCACTCCAGCCCTACTTGCTTTCAGCACCGCAAACTCTCGTGTTTCTGCTGTTTTTGGTGATTCCAATTGCAGCGATCGTTGTAGTTAGTTTTTGGAATTTCAATGGCTTTGCCATGTTTCCCGGATTCACCTTAAACAATTATCTGGGAATTTTTACATCCAAAGTCTATTTGGCAACTTATCTAAATACGTTCAAGTTTGCGTTTTTAGTCTGGTTAGTTTGTTTGTCGATCAGCTATCCGGTTGCTTATTTCTTGTCATTCCACATCAAAAATCCCAAATTGCAAACCATTTGGTTTCTGATTTGTACGGTTCCCTTTCTCACTTCCAACATTATTCGGATGATTTCTTGGATTCCGTTTCTGGGACGGGAAGGGCTAATTAATCAAGCCTTGATGGGATTAGGTCTGACTAAACAGCCAATTGAAATTTTTCTGTTCTCGGACTTTTCTGTAGTGCTGGCGATGGTGCATCTCTATGCCTTATTCATGGTGGCACCAATTTTTAATAGCATGATTCGGATCGATCGCAATCTGGTTTCAGCCGCTGAAGATGCTGGAGCATCACCATTTCAAATCCAAAAGGAAATCATTGTGCCGTTAGCTGCACCCGGAATTGCGATCGGTTCCATTTTTGTTGTCACTTTGGTAATGGGTGAATTTGCCACGATGCGAATTATGAGTGGTGGCAAATCTTCTTCTGTGGGCTATTTAATTAAAAATCAGTTGGATAGTTTGCAGTACCCTTTGGCGGCAGCTAACGCGATAGTTCTCTTAATCATCACGCTGACGATTGTGTTTGCAATTCTACGTGCCGTTGATATTCGCAAGGAGCTATAAGTCATGGCTGAGAAGAAAAAGAAACCGCTTTCTTATTATCTGTTGGCAGGCTTTTTTGGACTGTTTGTGCTGTTTTTGTATGGGCCGATGTTTGCCGTCTTTTTGCTGTCTCTGCAAGGCCCAGAAGGGCAGCTTACCTTTCCAATGCGGGGATTCAGTTTTTACTGGATCGGTGCGGTTTTTGGCCAACAGCGAGTCGGAAACTTTGTGGAAGCGTTTTGGCGATCGCTTACTTTAGGATTAATCGTCATGGTGGTTACCGTTGTCTTCAGCGTTATGGCAGGATTGGCATTCCGCCGTCGTTTCGCCGGGTCAAATCTAATTTTTTATCTGACCATTTCTAGTTTGATCGTGCCTAGCATTCTAGTTTCTCTGGGAATAGGAATTGTGTTTGGTTTGGTGGGGATTGACAATCAGTGGTATTCGTCTGCACTAGCAGGACATTTGACCTGGACATTACCCTTTGCATTTCTGATTATGCTCGGTATTTTCGGTCGTTTTAATCCTGCTTATGAAGAAGCAGCACGCGATCTGGGTGCCAGTGAGATGACGACTTTCTGGCAGATTGTCTTTCCTATGATTGCGTCGAGTGTGGTGGGAGTTGGGTTGCTCGGTTTTACCCTTTCCTATGACGAATTCACTCGCACGTCATTGATTTCTGGAGAAACAAACACTCTGCCTTTGGAAATCTTTGGTATGACTACTAATGTGACTTCTCCTACTCTATATGCTTTGGGTACGATCACCACGATTTTTTCGTTTTTACTAATTGGGGTAGCTTTGTTTGTCATTCAATACCTTTCCAACCGTCAGAGTAAATCAAAGCAAGGATAGAACTATAGCTAGGGGCTAGGGACTTTCTTGCTAGGGGCTAGGGTCAGAAGGGCGACGAATCAAGGGTTTGGTGGAATTAAGAACGTCCTAACTGACTTTCATCGGTTGCTATAACTGCAACAGGACTTAGGCACTTTGGAACTAGAAACCCGGTTTCTTCAAGAAACCGGGTTTCTATGTACCTAACTTACCTGAAAAGCGCTGTAAGTTAGCGATAGAGGCGTTCTTCAAGCCAAATTTGCACCTCTTCCTCAGACTCTAGAAAAATCTCCTGCCTTGTCAGTGGGTCGTAGGCACTCCAAAAAACGTGCCCTTTGCGATCGCTCAACTGGCGGATCTCAGGTTCGGGGGAGGTTGTCAAGCCTTTAGTGAAAATGGGTTGGTTCAGGATCAGCCAAAGGGTAGACCAAATCATCGCCCGATTCGTACTGCTGCTTTCAGTCCAATTGAAAGACCAGCACTTTTCTAAATGCTGAATTTGTCGTTGTTCAGGAAACTTTTCGACAACTGTATCAACAAGCGATCGCCAACCTTTGCCTAACCGAGTTATAAATGCTGAGTTACTCGCTTGAGGTTCCGTTACTGGATCGGGAATCAGTTCTAAGTTCTTATAAGTTTGCCACTGCATATTCATGACAGACGCTCCATCGCATTTCCAAAAAATGAAGCGCGTTCCTTCGGGAATTCCCTACTTCCGTCCCTTTCCTCAAACTTAATGCTAAGTAGTTCCAAAGAAATGGGATGAACGTTTGTTTCTGTATTTATTGTTACATAATTTCTCTACAACCGCAACTTCATGTCAGGAATTCCAGACATTTTCTTCAATAAGTGGGTTTGTGGCACTTGATTTGAGAGGACGGAGTAGAGCTTTATAGCTAGGGACTAGGGGCTTTCTTGCTAGGGGCTAGGGGAAGAAAGGTTTAGAATCAAGGTTTTCAGGAATTAAGAATGTCTTAACCGCCCTGGCGATTGCTATAGCTTGACATCCTCCCGGCGCTAATTCGGAGTACCAAATATAGCGCGGGATTCCAAAGATTACTCTTTGGGCTTCCTCTTTCCACGAGTCGGCTTACTTAATTGAGTTGACCCAACCAAGCAGAGGCCATTCTCTCCAGAGGCGTTAATTTCCGTCTGCCCGACGGTATTTTCTAACATTTTACCTAAGATGGATAGCGCAATATTTAGAATATTAATTGCTGCGTTCCAATCTCGATCTTGAATATATTTTAACCCGCCTTTCATCCCAACACCAAGCAGAAGCTGCTATGGTGTTGGGATGAAAGGCGGGGTAGATAAGCAATAAAACCCGATAAAACTCATGTTCATTCGTACTACGGCTCTCACCCCAGTAGAACTTAGGGCAGCGATCGTCCGAGAACCCTTGGTGGTTTCGCCCGATACAACGGTGATGGAAGCGATCGCCCAAATGAGCGGCGTGAGGACTATCTGCCCAACTACTAAAACGGCAGATAGTCAACTGGACAACCTCCACCTAGAGGCACGATCTAGCTGCGTGTTAGTAGTGGAAAACGACCAGTTGCTAGGTATTGTGACTGAGCGAGACGTAGTGCGCTTGAGCGTCCAGCAGCAAACCCTAGACAGCTTGGTGATGCGACAGGTGATGGCACACCCCATCATCACCCTACGCCAGTCTGCCTTCACAGATTTGTTTTTTGCCATTAACCTACTCCAGCACCACCACATTCGCCATTTACCCATCGTAGATGAGCAGAACCGCCTGGTGGGGCTTGTCACCCACGAAAGTCTACGGCAAACCTCCCGACCGATTGACCTGTTGCGGTTGCGACTGGTATCTGAGGTGATGACAAGTGAGGTAATTTGTGCTGCACCGGATAGTTCTATGCTCGCGATCGCCCAACTGATGGCAAAGCACCACGTCAGTTCCGTGATGATTGTGGAATCAGGTAGTCGCCTCACTGAACCCGTGCAAATGCAAATTCCAGTAGGGATTGTTACCGAGCGGGATCTAGTGCAATTTCAGGCATTGGGCTTAAATCTCGCAAACTGTAATGCACAGGTGGTAATGAGTACGCCGATTTTTGCCGTTAGACCCGACGATTCGCTCTGGACTGTGCAGCAGATGATGGAGCAGCGATCGATCCGGCGGTTAGTGGTGACGAACGAGCAAGGGGAGTTATTGGGCATCGTCACCCAGACCAGTTTGCTGCAAGCCCTCAACCCGCTGGAACTCTACAAGCTGGCGGAGAAGTTGGAAGAGAAAGTGGTGACACTAGAACGCGAAAAGGTGGCACTGCTAGAAAATCGTAACCTTGAGCTAGAGCAAAAGATAGAAGCTCGGACATCCGACCTGAAGATTAAAGCCCTTCAGCAAGCCACCACCCACCAACAGTTGCAGAATGAACTGGCAATGCGAAAGCGGATCGAAGCCACCCTGCTTGAGAGCGAACAACGCTATGCGACCCTTGCCGCTGTGGCTCCTGTAGGGATTTTTCGCACCGATGCTGCGGGCAATTGCGTCTATGTCAACGATCGCTGGTGTCAAATCGGCGGACTCACCCCAAAAACCGCAGCTGGAGAGGGATGGCGACAAGGACTCCACCCGGAAGATCGCGATGCGATCGCCGCTGAATGGTATCAATCTGCTCAAGAAAATCGCCCCTTCCAGCTTGAATATCGCTTTCAACGTCCTGACGGGGCAGTGACGTGGGTATATGGGCAATCTGTTGCGGAACTTGATGCAGAGGGGCAAGTGGTCGGCTATGTAGGTACGGTGACAGATATTAGCGATCGCAAACTTGCTGAAGCTGCCCTGATCCAAAGCGAAGCCCAAAGCCGAGCCATATTAGCCGCCATTCCCGACTTCATGTTTCGCATAGATGCCAATGGTATTTATCGGGGGGGCGTGACAGCCAATCGTGAGATCGACTTTCTCCCAGCAGATTTCGACACTGCTGGTTTGGCGATGGTAGATGTTATACCACCAGAGATTGCAACTCGACATCTACACTACCTAGAACAAGCCTTACGCACAGGAGAACTGCAAGTTTATGAACAACAGGTGCAGATTGACGATCGCTTGCAAGATGAAGAAGTCAGAGTTGTCAAGAGCGGCGAAGATGAAGCTCTCTTTATGATTCGAGACGTTAGCGATCGCAAACAGGCTGCTCGACAACTACACCAACTCAATCAACAACTAGAAGCCAAAGTCGCAGAGCGCACCCAAGAGCTATCACAAGTCAACAGCCTACAACACGCTATCCTCAATGGTGCTGATTACTCTATTATCTCCACTGACCTAACTGGCATCATCGAAACCTTTAATGCCGCAGCCGAAGGGATGCTGGGTTATAGTGCCACAGAAATGGTCGGCATTGCCACACCTGCACTCATCCATGATGCCAGGGAGGTAATTGACCGAGCCGCCTCCCTCTGTGCCGAATTGGGGCAAGATGTGCCTCCCGGCTTTGAGGTTCTTGTGGCCAAAGCCCGCCAAGGTATTGTCAGCGAAGAAGAGTGGAGCTATATCCGCAAAGATGGCTCTCGCTTTCCTGTGTCGCTATCCATCACCCCCCTCAAGGATGTCAATCAGCAAATTATCGGCTTTTTAGGCATCGCCAAAGATATTACCGATCGCAAACGAGCTGAAGCCGAACTACAAAAACTATCAGATCGCATCGCTTTGTCCCTCAAATCTGGGGCGATCGGTGCTTGGGAATGGGACATTAAACAAAACACCATCGTTGGGGATGAGCGGATATACGAACTGTTTAGCTTCACGAAACAATCTGATTCCCCTATAACCTACGACAGTTGGACAAACGGGCTACATCCTGACGATCGCATCTCCACCGAAACATTGCTCCACCAAGCCGTCTTAGGACAGGCAGAATACAATACCGAGTATCGGTTCGTGCATCCCGATGGTAGTATCCACTTTCTTAAAGCCAATGGAGTGGTGGTGCGAGATGCCCAGGGCAATCCCCAGAGCATGATTGGGCTCAACTTTGATATTAGCGATCGCAAACTTGCCGAAGCGGAACTACAGAAATTATCCAAGCGCCTCGCCTTGTCCCTCAAATCTGGAGAGATCGGCTGTTGGGAATGGGATATTGTCAAGAACACTCTGCTTTGGGATGAGCGGATGTACGAGCTGTATGGAGTCACCCAATCATCTGAGTCTCGTTTGGTCTACGAAATTTGGGCAAACGGAATACATCCCGACGATCGCATCTCCACCGAAACATTGCTCCAGCAAGCCGTTTTAGCACAGGCAGAATTCGATACCGAGTTTCGGGTGTTGCATCCCGATGGCAGCATCCACTTTATCAAAGCCTATGGAGTGGTAGCGCGAGATGCCCAAGGCAATCCCCAGAGCATGATTGGGATCAATTTTGATATTAGCGATCGCAAACAAGCTGAACTCGAACGCCAGCAGTTAATTCAAGAACTTTCCGCTTTCAAACTCGCCCTCGATCATTCCGCGATTGTCGCCATCACCAATGCTCAAGGAGTTATTACCTACGCTAACGATCGCTTTTGCGAGATATCTGGCTATTCCCGCGATCGACTGCTCGGTCAAACCCATCGCATTGTCAACTCTGGCTACCATCCCCCCGCTTTTTTCCAAGACCTATGGCGCATCATTACCAGTGGTCAGATTTGGCGCGGTGAAATTTGCAATCGCACCAAGAACGGTAGCCTGTACTGGCTTGCCAGCACCATCGTCCCCTTTCTGGACGAACAAAGGCGGCCTTTCCAGTATCTAGCAATTCGCTTCGACATTACCGCCCGCAAATTGGCTCAAGCAACTCTCCAGCAGGAAAATACTTTCCGTCAACAAATTGTAGAAAACATGGCAGAAGGTCTGTGTGTTTTCCATGAAGTTGAGGAGTTTCCTTTTATCCGCTTCACAGTCTGGAATCAGAAAATGCAAGCGATTACAGGCTACACCTTAGAAGATATTAACCGTCTGGGGTGGTATCAAAGTTTATACCCCGATCCCTTGGATCGAGAACAAGCGATCGCCCGTTTGGGAAAGATACGGCAAGGGGAAAATCTGATCGCTCAAGAAAGGGAAATCCAGCATCAAGATGGGCACAAACGAACTGTCGCCATTTCTACTTCTGTCCTATCAAGCAATGACGGACTGACACACTTACTGGTCTTGATTCAAGACATTACCGATCGCAAAAAAAACGAGCAGGCGATGACGCAGCAGGCAGCGGCAATTGAGGCGGCGATCGATGGCATTGCAATTATGCAAGGAGACACCTACCTCTACTTAAATCAAGCTCATTTAGAACTATTTGGTTACGAATATCCCGAAGAATTGGTCGGTAAAAACTGGAGAGGTTTGTATTCCCTAGAGGAGTTAGAACGGTTTGAGCAGGAAGTTTTTCCAGTGCTGGGGCGCGATCGCGCTTGGGAGGGAGAAGCGATCGCTACCCGTAAAGATGGCTCGACTTTTACTGAAGGTCTATCTCTTACTCTTACAGATGGATTGTTGATTTGTGTATGTCGCGATATTAGCGATCGCAAACAAACCGAATTGAGATTGCAACAACAGGCAAAACAGGAACGTTTGCTGGGAGCGATTACTCAACGGATGCGATCGTCTCTGAATCTAGACGAAGTTCTCAATACCACTGTTGAGGAAATCCGTCAGGTCTTACAATCAGACCGAGCGCTGGTTTATCGGGTGTTTCCGGGAGGAACGGGGGCTGCCATTGCTGAATCTGTCTTGCCAAAATGGCCCAAAATTCTCGATATCGTCTTTCCTCAAGAGGTTTTCCCAGAACAGAATTATGAGCGCTATATCCAAGGAAGAGTGTATGCCCTCAGCGATCGCGAAGATGAAAACCAGCCAGTTTTACCTTGTCTGATTCAATTCCTAGCAGAAATTCATGTCAGAGCGAAACTCGTAGTTCCAATTGTTCAGAATCACACTCTCTGGGGATTGCTGATTATCCATCAATGCGATCTTCCGCGCCAGTGGGAAGACTGGGAAATCAATTTACTCAAACAAACTGCTAACCAATTAGCGATCGCGATTCAGCAAGCTAATCTCTACGAACAGGTGCAATCGGAACTGGTGATCCGCAAGCAAACAGAAGAAGCGATCGCTTTACAATTAGAACGGCAGCGAGCTTTGGGAGTGATCGTCCAGCAAATTCGCGAATCCTTGGATATTAACCAAATTTTGGTGACTGTGACGCAGCAAGTCAAAGAAATCTTGGGAGGCGATCGCGTCATCGTGTTCCGGCTATTTGGCAATGGCAGAAGTCAAATTGTTAAGGAATCTGTATCTAGTCAGTTCCCCGCTCTCAAGGATCGCCACTGGGATAATGAAGTTTGGTCTCAAGAAATCCTCAACTGCTACTGGCAGGGTAAGCCGCGCATTGTCCCTGATGTGATGACTGATATCTCGAGTGATTGCCTAGTAGAATATTGCATTCAAGGTCAAATTCAGTCCAAAATCGTTGCACCTATTCTGCAAGAAGTGCGAGGCAGTGAACCCCACAGATGGGTGGCCCCAGACCAAAGCAATAAGCTCTGGGGGGTTTTAATTATCCATGCTTGTCGAGAAAAACGAGTATGGCAAGAGTCTGAGGCGCAACTCTTGCAACAAATTGCTAACCAGTTAGCGATCGCCATTCAGCAAGCTAGCCTATTTGAGCAGTTGCAGCAAGAACTTACCGAACGACAACAAGCGCAGCAGCAAGTCACTGAGCGCAACCAACAATTGGCAGTTTCTAACGAAGAACTTGCGCGTGCTACCCGCCTTAAAGACGAATTTCTCGCGAACATGAGTCACGAACTCCGCACCCCCCTTAACGCCATTCTGGGCATGACTGAGGGGCTACAAGAGGCAGTCTTTGGCATAGTTAATGAAGCACAAATTAAGGCTTTACAAACCATTGAGCGCAGTGGCTCTCACTTACTAGAGTTAATCAACGACATTTTGGATGTCGCCAAAATTGAATCGGGTCAGATGGAGTTGGATTTTACGGCAGTTTCAATTAATCGTCTGTGTCAATCCAGTCAGGCATTCATCAAACAACAAGCCCTGCAAAAACGCCTCCAGCTAGAGATTAAACTGCCACTCAATCTGCCCGATTTATTGATTGATGAACGGCGCATCCGCCAAGTCTTGATCAACCTACTCAACAATGCTGTCAAATTCACCCCAGAAGGAGGACGCATCACCCTAGAAGTCAGCCGTCAAAGGCGGGCAGAGGGGCACAGGGACACAGGAGCAGGGGAGAAGAGGGGCACAGGGGAGATTTCCGTTTTCCATCTCCCCATCTCCCCCGCTACTTCGATCCAAGGTCTAAGCCCCCAGGAAGAGGGGTTGGAGGTGAGGGACTACCTGCAAATTGCCGTTATCGATACAGGCATCGGCATTGCCCCAGAAAATATCAACAAACTGTTTCAGCCCTTTATCCAAATCGATAGCGCTCTGAATCGCCAATATCAGGGGACAGGTTTGGGGCTTGCGTTGGTGAAACGCATTGTCGAACTCCACGGCGGGCAGGTGGGGCTAACTAGCGAGGTGGGGGTAGGAAGTTGCTTCACGATCGACCTTCCCTGTTCTGTTGCTGCGCCATCCTCTCCTAACCTGGAATCCCAGACCGCACCCCACATCGAACTCAGCCAGCCCGAACAGGAAGGCTCTCCCTTAATCTTGCTGGCAGAAGACAACGAAGCCAATATCAGTACGGTTTCGAGCTACCTGAGAGCTAAAGGCTATCGGATTATTTTGGCTAAAAATGGAGAGGAGGCGATCGCCCTAGCTAAGTCTGAAAATCCCGATCTGATTCTGATGGACATTCAAATGCCTGGGATAGATGGTCTAGAAGCCATGCAGCAGATCCGCCGCGATCCAAACTTAGTTGATGTGCCGATCGTTGCCCTAACTGCCTTAGCCATGACGAGTGATCGAGATCGTTGCTTAGAAGCTGGGGCAAATGATTACATTAGTAAACCCCTCAAGCTAAAGCAATTGGCAACAACTATTCAACAACTGTTAAGTTTACAGAAACATAACCCATGAATGTACCATCTATTTTGGTCGTTGACGACGACCCCAATAATTTTGATGTGATTGAAACGTTTTTGAGCGATCGAGACTATCAGTTGCATTATGCTGCCAGCGGTGAAGACGCGATCGCTACGCTAGACACCTTCAATCCCGATCTAATTCTGCTGGATGTGATGATGCCGGGAACAGACGGCATCGCAGTTTGTCGCCAAATCAAAGCCATGTCGAAATGGCAAGCCGTTCCGATCGTTATGGTGACAGCATTAAGTACAAAATCAGACCTTGCTAACTGTCTAACTGCCGGAGCCGACGACTTCATCAGTAAACCTGTCAATGCTACTGAACTGCGAGCTAGAGTTAACTCTATGCTGCGAATTAAGCATCAGTATGACGACCTGCAAACCTTACTCAAATTGCGGGAAGATATGGTTAAAATGGTAATCCACGATTTACGCAATCCCCTGGCTGGTGTCTTGTTTGGCTTAGAACTCCTTAGAAGCTTAGACTATCCCAGAGAAAAACAAAAAAACAAACTGGCTCAAGTTTACTCCTCAGCACAACAACTACAGGTATTAATTGATGATTTATTGCAAATTGCCTTACTCGAATCCGGTAAAATTCGTCTCAATTGTACAGAGGTCGATCTCTGCGATCTCATAGAGTCTGCCATATCAAACTTTGAAGTCATCGCCGAGCAAAACAATCTGTCCCTGGTCAGTCAATTACCAGAAGCACCCTGTCGGAAAGTCTCTGTTGATGCCACCATGATACATCGAACGCTGGATAACCTCATCTCGAATGCAATTAAGTTTTCCCCACCCAATAGTCAAATCATAGTGAATCTAGAATTCCTCACATCTGGCGATGCCAAAATCCAGGTGATCGACTCTGGAAAGGGTGTTCCTGATACATTGCAGCACAAGATTTTTGAGAAATATGAGATTGGAACTCTGATGCCGGATATCTCTCAAATAGGGTTGGGTTTAGCCTTCTGCAAAATGGTCGTTGAGGCACATGGTGGCGAGATTTGTGTCAGAAACAATCAACCGAAAGGAGCCATTTTTGAAATCACTTTGTCAGCTATGCGTACAAGTATCACATATAGCAAAGTGCTGAGTGCTGAGTGCTGAGTGCTGAGTGCTGAGTGCTGAGTGCTGAGTGCTGAGTACAAACACAGTTCTCGCCTTGTTTTGAGCGTTTAATACGGCTCTTTCGGAGTTGCTATGCTTTTGTTGACTTAAGAACATTTTTATTTCTTTTCTCCTCTCCCCCTCTCCCCCTCTCCCACTCTCCGCCTCTCCCACTCTCCCACTCTCCCCCTCTACTCAAATAGCATAGTAAGTACGGAAGAGCCAGAATTTAAGTGTTTTTACTGAGGTTAATAAATCCCATACTTAAATGCTCAAAAACACTACACGATCTGTCGTTTATAATAAAGAGATGTGATGGAAGACGAGGCTACAAGTATTGCAAAATCTAACTCGACTAAAGTGCAAGAAGTATTGAGACAAGTTAATCAACAGATTCTTTTGAACTTTATTCGTAAGCCAATATGGATGAACTTCTTAAATTGTTTTTAACAGACAACTACGAAAATCTCGAACAAATGGCTTTTCTGTACTTACTATGCTATTTGAGCTATTGTGCAGAGGCGCAGAGGAGAAAAAAAATAAAAATGTTCTTAAGTCAACAAAAGCATAGCAATTCCTCTCATAGCCAGCTGTCTCTGGATTGACGCTATTGGACAAGGAGGACAAGGGAGACAAGGGGGACAAGGAGGACAAGGGGGACAAGGGGGACAAGGAGGACAAGGAGGACAAGGAGGACAAGGGGGACAAGGAGGACAAGGAGGACAAGGGGGACAAGGGGGACA
>NZ_JAIQZN010000033.1 GCF_023333585.1 Argonema antarcticum A004/B2 | reverse complement strand
AAAACCCCCGTTATCCATAAGTTGGGTGAAGCATTGCGGTAGAAAGGCTTTGCTTAGGGGAATACACTTATTGCCGCAATGCTTCACCCCGACACTTCCCACTAGAAAGGGGGTAAATAACCCGAATTTGGTATAACTTCTACTCTCACCGGGTTTCTATGTGCTTTTTCTCCCACTCCCCTACTCTCCCACTCCCCCACTCTCTATACTAGAAAGGGGGTAAATAACCCGAATTTGGTATAACTTCTGCTCTCACCGGGTTTCTATGTGCTTTTTCTCCCACTCCCCTACTCTCCCACTCCCCCACTCTCTATACTACAGGCTGTTCTCAATAGCGAATGCGGGGGTCGATATAAGCATTGATGATGTCAATCAAAATGCTTGCTGTCACTACGATCGCAGCAAAAAACACCATAACGCCCTGAACGGTAGGATAATCCCGCTCAGAAATGGCCTGATACAGGCGATTTCCCAGTCCGGGCCAAGAAAATGTCACCTCTGTCAAAACTGCGCCGCCCAGCATTGAGGCAAAGGTGAGTCCCAAAATGGTAATTACTGGAATCAGGGCATTTTTCAAGGCGTGAGACCACAAAATCCGCCCTTCAGGAATGCCTCTGGCTTTGGCTGCTTCTACATAATCTGCTTGTAGGGTTTGCTTGAGGTTCACTCGCACTATGCGCTCGAAAATACCGCTGATCAGGATACCTAACGTCAGACTGGGAAGGGCGAGATAGTACAGGGATGTCAGCAGTTGGCTGAAGTTACCGTTTAAGAGACTATCAATTGTGTACAAACCTGTGAAGGTGGGGGGAGCTATTTGGGTCACTGGAAAGCGCGTTCCCAAGGGGAACCAACCTAGCTGCACGGCAAAAATCAATTGCAGGATCATGCCAAACCAGAATAAGGGAATGGCATAGGTGATGATACCAAATAGGCGTCCGCCGACATCGAGAAATGTGTTGGGTCTTGAGGCAGAAATAGCGCCGACGGCAACTCCTACAATAATTGCGATCGCCATACTAAATGTCGCCAATTCCAATGTCGCCGGAAAGTGTAGTTGGATCACGTCCCAGACCTTTTGACCCTGACTGGTGAGAGAAGTCCCCAAGTCCAGATGCGCTAAGGCTCCCAGATAGCGTAGGTACTGCAACCACAAGGGGTCTGCTAACCCCAATCTTTGACGTAACTCTTCTTTGACGCTATCTGGTGCGCGACCGCCAAGCACAACGTCCACGGGATCGCCTGGGGTGGCCCGTAGCAGCAGGAACACCAAAGTGACGATCGTCCACAGCATTAGAGGAGCTAGAAGCAGACGGGAAAAAATGTAATATTGTAGGGCTTTGGAACGGGACATTTTATTGGTTTTGAGTTATGACTTGAGCTTTTTCGTCGTCAGAGAGTGCCACCAGTTGAGGCTCTAAGTCTTTCAGCGTCATGGCAAACCCAGAAAAAAACTACTGACCATTTTACCGAAGCCATCTACTGCATTGCGTACCACAAGGCTCATCGCCTGCCACTCAAAATCGATCGGCTTACTCTCTTGGAACTTGTTGCTACTTTAAATCAGCCCAAATATCGTCCAGACTCAAAGCATCTAACCACCGATCGCGATCGGTGCTGTAATCGCCTGTTCCTGTATCGAATTGCTTGATAAACCGAACAGCATCCGCATATCCCAATGCAGCAATCAATGCTTCAAAGCCTTTCTGGTTCAGTTCTAATGGGGTCATTCGGGTTCTCCTTCCGCCTGGAAAATTTCCATAAGCCACTGTACGGGATTAGCAAAAGAATTCATAACCCGTTGCTGTTTAAGTAAATCGGGAGTTTTTGCGATTTCGGATTCCAAAGCTGTGCTACTCATGAGCTGCCATTGGTTAGCCAAACACCGACCCATAATCTCCAAAATCGCCTCAGCTTCTAGACAAATGCGAGGCTGTGTCCAATCGTCAAATGGGCGGTTCACGCAACAAACATCCATATAAATCCTGTATTGCTGCTCCATACATCCATTCTACTTGAGCCTTTTCGTCGTCAGAGAGTGTCGCCCACACCCGCCCTGCACTCAAGTGCAGGGCTAATAGCGGAAGTCCACTCAAGTGGACTGTCAGATTAGTATTGAGTCCACTTGAGTGGACTTTCGCTATTAGCCTGGGGTTTGAACCCCAGGCGGGCCAGAAGCGAAGTCAGTGGCTTTGTGTAGAATTAAAATATCATCAATTTACCAACAACATCATTGATTCGCGGCTGGTTTTGGGGCTAGTTGAGAATGGTGCAATATCTTAGTTATAACCTTTTGATATACTGCCTCAGTACAGGTCGCAAAGTATAAAAATTTGCTTGTTGTTCTAACAAGCAGCGCCGCGATAAAGATTGGAGTGCGTTTAGTAAATCTGAGGATGTAATTCTGCTATTTTCTAGCAATTTTGCTAGATTGATTGGAGCTATTTCTTTAGCCAATAAGGAGAGAACTTGTTTTTCTATTTCGGATAAGCGATCGAACTGTTGGCGTAAAACATCTTTCAAATCTTCGGGTAAAAATATAGGCTCATTTTGTAATATATCGCTCACGCTACTTCCCAACTCTTCTATCAAAGTTGCCACACTTTTTAACCATAAGGGGTTTCCTTCATATCTGTCTATAACTGCATCCCAGTTTTCTTCTTCTGCTAAACCTTTATCTCTAAGAATTTCCCTTGCGGATGCGTTATCCAAACCCTTGAGAGTTAAGGTACGAAGGGGAGTATGTTTAGATTTGAGTTGAGCAACTTCTCGCGGTTGTTCCCAACCTATTAGTAAAAAGCAACTGTTATGGGATAATTCTTCTATTTGTTTAAAGAGGGAACGATACTCTTCATATCCTTGTTTATAATAACCAGCCAACTGTCCGCTACTAAAGAGATTGTGAACGTCATCTAAAACTACCAAACACCGATGCTTTTGCAAATATTTGAATAGTGGTAAGCGCGTTCCGTTAGTTGCAGTTAAATCTACCTTTTCTGAGTTTGAGAAAAACTGGATTAGGTTCGTTTGAAATTCGGTAATAGTGGGAGATGTTGCTAAACTGTACCAAATTACATATTCAAACTCATCTTTAATTTGCTTGACAAGTTGCACTGATAGTGCTGTTTTGCCAATTCCACTCATTCCTAAGATGGTGACAAGGCGACAGTGTTCTTGGGTAATCGATTTGGCCAGGGTTTTGAGTTCGGGAGTGCGATCGTAGAAAGCACCCAACTCCGGCATTTCGCTTAAATCTTGATGCGATGTCTTAGTTTGTTTTGTGTTAGTTTTTTCTGGATTTGGTGGATGTGAGTTTGGTATATCTGGTGGGTGTCTACTTTCTCCACAAAAATTAATATGGCCAACTCGAACATGATCTTGTACAACATTTGAAAATAAGGAGACTTGCAATCTCTCCATTGTCGATCGAAAATTCGATTTACTAACTTTTTTCCCCAACTCTTTTGAAAGAATCTGCCATAATTCCATTCCTACTTCTCTAACACGATCTTCAGAACGATGAACCCCATTAGCAATTTCTTTGTAATCCTCATCTTCCCACGTCCCCCGCAGAATCGTCTCTTGCAAATCATTAAGGTGCTTACCTGTTCTAGCAAATACCAGTTCGTCTGCGAGTTTTATCACTTCCTTTAGGTTCATAGAGTAGGGTAGATGTCAAGCTTTGTGGTATTATACCCAATATTTCCCCACATTTCCCAATATTTCCCCACATTTCCCAATGTTCGATCGGGTCATCACCTGGAAAAGTCCCGATATACACCAGATTTTTGGCAATTGGAAATAGAAAAATTAATTGCTAGTCTGGATCGAGAGCAGTCAAAATCCTGGTGGTGGTGGCAGAACCATAAGGGTGTATGACGGGACTCAGCTTGTCAGAAAAATGTTGTGCCGAGGTTCGGGCATCAATGGCACAGACAGCGTTATTACAACTTTTAGCGGAGCGGTATACAAAAGTACAGTTACTCATGCTCCAGACAAGGGGATAGCGCTAACGCGCTCTTTAAGCAATCTGACTTGTCCTTTCCATTAACTCTGTTTGTTAACTGTTAATTATTGAGGAATGTTTCATGAAGTTTAATTTTGTTGCTGGTGTTTTAGTTACAGCTCTTGCCTTAACTGCTGTACCATTAACAGTCATAGCTCAAGAGGAAGATCCGGGAATGGAAGAGCCGGGAACGGCTGATGATGCGCCTACAGTCTTTGCCTGCGAGACAAATGCTGAAGGTAATCCTACTACCGTTGCCAAGAAAGGAGGCGATACTACACCCCCTTTGATTGTTTGGGAGACTACTTATTTCGGGCAGAATTATACGCCAGAAAACCGCTGTGGCATTGTTTCGGAAAAGTTAACCGCAGCAGTGGCTGATAACGGTGGCTCATTAGCTGGCTTACAGCTTACTCACGGGCTTGTTAACCGTCAAACAGTAATTTGCTGGGTTAAGGGTCAGGGGCGGTGTAACGCTCAGAATATGCTGTTTACGTTAAGACCAGCTAATGCTAAAAAGGCACCCGCAATTGTGCAGCAGCTACAAAATTTCGCTTTAGGTCAAGCCGATGTTCCACCTGTTGCTGAACGCACGCCACAAAGATATGCAAATCTTCAAACGATGCTTAGTCGCCATCTTCGTTTAGGGTCTAATCCATCTCGCACTTCAAACCCCGGACAATCTCGCCCAACTCGTCGTCGCATTTAACACATTGCCATCAGCAAATATTTAGTGTAAGTGTGGCTGACGGTTAAACTTTAGTTTCCCAGGCAAACCAGAACACCTAGCCGTTCTGGTTCGCCTACATCGCGGAATACTTCATTTTCTATAACTCTCTTTGATGAGATATAAGTTAACGGGTCAAATTTTGGTTATGGCTTTTGCTATGGTTGCTATTTTTACTCTCATAACCAAAGCCGAACCGAACAATAGCAGCTATGTTGAAAGCGAAACTCAGCCACTTATAATTTCCCAAAATATATCTGTAGAAGATATCGCCCAGGAGGTAACTGTGCGGATTATTGGGAATCCCGGAGTTGCTTCTGGGGTGATTGTTGCTCGTCAAGGACAAACTTATACAGTTTTGACCTGCGATCATGTAGTAGCTAGGAGCGAAAATAACCGCTTTACGATTCTCACCCCAGATGGACTGATGCACGCAGCTTCGTGGCGACGCTTTGCTCGGTTTAGGGATGCAGACTTGGCACTGGTAGAATTTAGGAGCGATCGCCCTTACCAGCTAGTAGAAATCGGTGATTCTAATGCTCTAACTGTCGGTGCTAGTGTTTATGCTTCTGGTTTTCCCAACTGGTATCGCAACAATCGACGCCAGTTCCAGAATACCCGTAACTGGGGGTTGAGAGCTTATCGACTGACGACGGGAAGAGTCGGGATGATGTTGGAGCGATCGCTCCAAAGAGGATATCAACTCGGTTATACCAACAATATTGAAATGGGGATGAGCGGTGGGCCAGTTTTAAACAGGTACGGTCAACTGGTCGGAATTAATGGGCGCTCCAAATATCCATTGTTGGGAATTCAAGCTTTCAAATTTGAGGATGGTACTGTCCCATCTCAGAGGCTTTTTCGACAAATGGAAGCCTTGAGTTGGGCTATCCCGGTAGCTACTTTTGAGCAAATGAACAAGTAACTGTTAAAGAAATTTTTTCAGCTATTTTGTCGCTAACGCTTCTGAATCTGGCAATACGCTTTGTTAGTAATTTTAGTTTGGCTAAGGAATTTACCATGAAAAAGCTAAGTTTTTCTCTGTTTAATCCTCCCTTCAATCTTTTGTTAGCGATGACGACCATATCTACCGTCGTCATCAGTCAACCCACGATGATGAGCGTTTCAGCAGACGAAACGCCTCCGACTTCACAACAAACTACTAACATACCAGAGTCGGTGCGTCAGGTAACGGTACGGTTTGAAATTAGGTATGACGACGATAAATCTAAGACTCCAAAAAGCGATGGATCTGGAGTGATAATTAGCACACAGGGTAATAAATATACTGTACTAACAGCCGATCATGTTTTATTGGCAACTAAAGCCGATATTAATAATATTATCAGACCACAAACATACGTTTTTGCCGATCCACGCAAACCCACATTAATTGTTGTCACCCATGATGGAAAAGAACATCAAGTGAAGGCAGAACAAGTAATACGACTACGAAGCGACCCAAGAAAAGGTCTCGATCTGGCATTAGTCACATTTGAAGTGTTAGACAGCAGCATATATCCAGTGGCAAAGCTTTCTGCCTTTGCTGCCCAAGAATTAAACCCTACAGGTGTTTACGGATGGCCCGCGCTTGAGCCCGATCCTGAGAAGCTTGATGAGAATCCTCTAAAACCTAATTATGGCACAGGAACAATCCTCGAACTTCGGAACCTTGACGAATCAGGAAGAATTTCAAAAGGATATGCAATGACATATGATGCTACCACAGCAAGTGGCATGAGCGGGGGGCCAGCCGTTGATGAAAATAATCCAGACCTGGTTATAGGAATTCATGGTAATGGTGGTCGGGCAAATATAGTAGTGATACCGGAAATTAGTGGAATTTTCACTGCTAGTTATACTCAAAGGTATAAGAGTTCAGCAATTCCAATTCAAACCTTTATAAATCAAATACGAGAAAGCAATTCTCAAAAAAGAAATTGGTTCTTTTCGCAAATATCTCAAGAGTTAATAGATAGTTTAAAAAAACAAATTGAAGATACTCCTCCGCAATCGAACACACAAAATGCGGCTGAAAGTAAATACATTCAGGGTCTACGACTGCTAAGAAATGGTCGTAAAATGGTCAGCAAAGGTAAAACAACTGGAAATGCTGAAACCACTGGAAATGGAGAAAAGTCTTTAAATGATGCTATAGATTCTTTCAAAGAAGTTGTAATGGCCGATAAAGATTACTTAGAAGCTTATGCTGCTATGGCTGATGCTTACTATTTTTTGAAAGACTATAAAAATGCCCATGATAATTATAAGTTGGCACTGGATAATACCAACAGAGTGAATGCGAAGCAACGGTACGACGAAGAAAAGGAAGAAAAGGAAGAAATAGTAGAAGAGAGTAAGAAGAAATTTGGAAACCCTGATCTTTTTAGAACAAATATTCTTCTCAAACAGGCTGCTGTATACTTTGAAGAAGGATTAGTTGGAGAGGCTGATAAGGAAATAAAAAAGATTTTGACAAAAGAAGAAATAAAAATGAAAGTAGAAGGGAAAGAAGAAAATATTATATATCCAGCAGACAATAGGCCACACATTTATCTCATTCGCGCTCTGATTAACATTAATACAAAAAAGGAAGAAAATCAGTACTTAGTTATGGCTGAAAAAGAGGCGTGTAAGCTGGCAAAACAATACGACGACAATAAAAAAGAGTGTGCTTCAGTTACAAACAAAGGTGATGCTACAAACGAAGTTGATGCTACGGGTCTGGTTTCAGTAGGAATGTATTACTATCAATATAAGCATAATGAAGACAAAGCATTGAAAATATGGGAGAGAGCTATAAAAGCGGCTCCAGAAGATAGCTATATCTATATAGAAATTGGCAAATATCTCAACAGAAATGGCAATCGAGACTTAGCGCTAAAATTCTGGCAGGGAATCGAGGATAAGATGGCTAAAGATCCTTTAGTAATGCGGCAGCTAAGCGATGTGTACGATTATTACTATAGATGGTTTAACGAGAAACAAAATGCACCTGAAAATGCAAATTTTTATCGTAAGAAAGCACTTGACACCATAAATATGGCTGTTAAGCTAACTGAAGAGCGATTTGAGAAGGGAGAGCGCCCCGATCTGAGGGCTGAAGTTTACACAGAGCTAGGCATAAGACTGCGGGCATATAATGATTTACCAGGAGCTATCCAGGAATTGAACAAAGCTTATAAAATTTACAGTGACCGTGGAGACAGTTTAAATGCAAGAGAAATTGCTCAGGAACTCTGTCAAATTAATCAAACAGACTGTTCAAAAACTCATATTATTATACCTCCGCAAGGGACTAATCCACCTTCGGGACAAAATCCCAATCCTATCGAGCCTAAACCACCGGAAACTGTTGTTATTAAGCCTCCTATTACCCAGACATTCTACTGCGATCCAACTAGCGGTCGGGTAACAGTCGATCGCACCCAAAATGGCGATCGACCCCTCATTCGTTGGGAATCTAATCGCTTCACACCCTGGGGTTACGATCCTCGCTTGCGCTGTCAGCAAGTTTCTGCTAGGTTGCAAGAGTATCGTGCATCTGGGGATTTGGATTCCAACCGCATTACTTATGGACGGATGAATCGTCGAACTATCTTATGCGTTGCGCGTCCAGAGAGGTTTCTAGAAAGTAGCGCCACTCGCTGTAGGGGAGGATTGCTGATATTAACCCTCGAACCAAGGCAAAATCCCGAACAGGTACTCAGAGAATTTAAGCAAGTCCTCACTGGAACTTACCCAAATCCTCCGCTACGCAAAGAATTATCAAACCCTGCATCCAAAGAATAGTTTGATAAGCGGTAAGTTTGGCAGTAGGGAATAGCGCGATCGCCCCACCAAAAGAAAGTGCGATCGCTTGACTTTTAAGACAGTTGTTACCAAACTCATAAGGTAAGCAATATCCACCCTGTTTAGCGTTAAGATATCATAAAGGAGTTCCTAGAAGTCAGAGTAGCGATCGGGAGTTAAATTATGCAAACCATCCTTCTAAGCCATGAAGAAGTTGCACGACTTGCAAAGCAACTATACAAAACCAGCATCCAGCAACAAGTAGAGACGGAAGATAACATCGGTAAGATGGTTATTATTGATATTGAAACAGGCAACTATGAAGTTGACAAAACAGGTTTGGAAGCAGCCAAACATTTGAGTGAAAAAAATCCCAACGCTCGACTCTTTGGAATACGAATTGGGTACAATGTTGCGGCTTCGTTCGGCGGTGTTATGGAGCGCGTTTACAAGTGATATCAGGCATCGTAAACGACAGACACGCCACTGTCACTATCGCTTTTCGGTTTCCACACCGTTCAGATATTCGTATTGAGTTTGTCGTGGACACGGGATTTACAGATTACCTTTGCTTACCTACAGAAGCAGTTGCCTTATTAGGTTTGCCCTTCAAATACGCCATGCCTGTAAACTTGGCTGATAACAGTGAAGTGACATTACCAGTTCACGAAGCGACTATCCTTTGGAATGGGGAAGAACGAGAAGTTAGCGTACTTGCTACAGGGCGAAGACCTTTACTTGGAACTGCCTTGCTAGAGGAACATGAACTTGTAGTGCAGTTCACGGAGGGCGGGTTGGTGACAATTGAAGAGTTGTAATAGCCATTAGTGCGATCGCCCTTCCTTTTACTTCGGGTTAACACAAGTAAACCCAACTTCTTTTTCCACTCACAATCTTATCGATTTACACCATGACAATGCGATGATTGGATGGATAGCGATCATCGCACTACCAAGCATAAAGAGCGATCGCGTTGGGAAAGTCAGCGCGATCGCCAAAACAAAGCGCGTCCCACTCTTCCCCATCTAATTGACAGCCAACAAACCCGACATATTCAGCACTTTTTCTGACCAAATCCTTGCTGCTTCGGCCACTTTTATTCGTTGTTCTGTATCCTCCCAAATACTTGTCCAAGAATACTGCCAGCAAGCTAACTCAACTTGTAATTCAACTAATTCGGCGGCTATTTCTACCTCTGCATCTTTTGCCGTCCATTCAATAAAAACCTTACTTTCTTGCAGCAGACTTTCAACCAAATCGCGATTGGCTAGATTTTGACATCGAGAGTTAATTCGTGCCAAATTCGATGCCAAATTCCCTAAACGAATGGGCAGATCGTCTCGTAAATAGCGTGACTTTAAAGCATTCCAATCTCTCATAATCCTCCTAATAACTGTTGAACGATTTCAGCAACCCGTTCTCGAATAACCGGATCTTGAATTTCCATCGATCGATTGTTTTGACGCGGACGGATATTGATTAGAGATTCATAACCTACCTCTTGTGTAAGAGGATACCAGTCTGCTCCCCAAATATCTACTTGCTTGCTTCCATTTTTCAGCAACACAGCTTCGCAATCAGCATGATATTCTCCACCTCCTGCCAGAATTAACCGATCGATATCTACTGCCAGTTTAATATAAATACCAAGGGTTTCTAGCATTTTTTCAATTTGTTCTTCAGTAGCACGCTCTTGAATCAGATAAATCATCTCTGTCTGTGCTAAGCATTAAATATGATGAGTTAATTTTATACTAATCAGCTAGTTTGTCAATATCTTGAACCTAGCCTAAATTAACTTGAAACAAAGAAACCCAACATCTTTTTTTTACACTCACAATCTTATCCATTTTCACCATGACAATGCGATGATTGGACGGATAGCGATCGCCTACGACACGAATTGCGATCGCACCCCACCCAAAACTCATAGCGATTAGCTTAGACAATAGCTACGCTTCACCCATAGCATGAAATCGGCGATTTACGATATAATAAATATGCTTTTACCAAACCATCAGTTATGCTAAGAGAAAAGCTTAAACAGGAATTAGATAGACTCAACGAAGACCAACTTAAAAAAATTGCCGATTTCATCAACTTAATTGAGTCTGAATCTACTCAGGTTAAATCATCTTTTGTTCCATTTTGGCAAACAGCAACACCAGCAGAACGGGCGAGGGAGTTTCGGGATTGGATTTCTCAACTTCCAACAACAAATGTGAGCTTATCTGATGAAGCATTTAGCCGCGATCGCATTTACGAAGAATGACAAAATATCTGCTAGATACCAATATAGTCTTGCGTTTTTGTAACCCTGACGATCTGCAACATCATCTGGCAACAGTTGCAATATCTTGTTTACTAAACCAAGCGGATGAATGTTTTCTGACAGCACAAGTATTAATAGAACTTTGGGTAGTTGCAACAAGACCAGTTGAAGTAAATGGCTTAGGATGGACTACAGAAAAAACGCGAAACATAATAGACGAGCTTCTTAATCGCTTCCCATTGCTAGAAGAATCCCCACAAATTTTTCCCAATTGGTTAGATTTGGTCACAACTAATAAAGTTATGGGTAAACGTACTCACGATGTCCGTCTCATTGCGGTTATGCTGGCAAATAAAATTACACATCTTCTGACCTTCAATCCAAGTGATTTTGCGGTTAAATCAAGCATTACAGTTGTACGTCCACAGGAATTAGTGGTATAGCTCTACCAATATCCTGACAGACTTCGCAATCTTATCCATTTCTATCATTGCAATGTGATGATTGGATAGATAGCGATCGCTTACGACCCGAATAGCGATCGCACTACCAAGCATAAAGAGCGATCGCTTGACTTTTAATATACCCTTTACCAAACTCATAAGGTAAGCAATATCCACCCTGTTTAGCGGTAAGATATCATAAAGGAGTTCCTAGAAGTCAGAGTAGCGATCGGGAGTTAAATTATGCAAACCATCCTTCTAAGCCATGAAGAAGTTGCACGAATTGCAAAGCAACTATACAAAACCAGAATCCAGCAACAAGTAGAAACGGAAGATAACATCGGTAAGATGGTTATTATTGATATTGAAACAGGCAACTATGAAGTTGACAAAACAGGTTTGGAAGCAGCCAAACATTTGAGTGAAAAAAATCCCAACGCTCGACTCTTTGGAATACGAATTGGGTACAATGTTGCGGCTTCGTTCGGCGGTGTTATGGAGCGCGTTTACAAGTGATATCAGGCATCGTAAACGACAGACACGCTACTGTCACTATCGCTTTTCGGTTTCCACACCGTTTCCACTCACAATCTTATCGATTTACACCATGACAATGGGATGATCGGATGGATAGCATCGCCCCCCACAAAAAAAGGAGTTTCTGCAATAATTTTTGTCAGCGAAAAGAGATGTGATTAAGAGACCCAGTTTCTGACTCGATCGCGATCGCACTACCAAGCATAAAGAGCGATCGCCACTTTTCAATTACCACAAAAACCACGAATTGTCAACAGCCACATATTTACCAATAACTGTCAATGGTAACACTTCCCCACTGCCAAGCACATCAACAGAAATTCCATCTCGAATAATAATTTTAAACACTTCATCCCCACTTTTAATCAAGGTTGCATCTAGTTCAATAACTTGGCCCTCTTCATTCAATACACCCAGTAAATCCCAAGTAGATAAACTAAATACTTCTTGCTTATTACCTTTCTTAGTGAACCGATCGCCACACCTTCCAGTAGCATCAATATCAGAAATCACCCATTCATTAGATAAATCCCAATTTTCAGCCAAATACTCAACAATTTTAGCAACTCTGGATTCTAGCTTTTCCTGTTCTTCACAGCAGAGTGTAACAGCCCACTTTTGGCTAACATTTTGGCTCAAAGTAGAAGTTTGAGATTTCATAATGGTTCTGGTCTTTTATTTCTAGTAGGAGTTCCACCAGTAAGATTTGGTATCCAGCTATGTTGATGAGGTGGCGGTAGATGATCCGGGCGAGGATTACCGTTAGGATAGGTAGGACTGGTAAAATCTAAATCTCTCACTGGTTGTCCAGACCCATCAAATTCTCGCATCTGATAAATCCTCTGGTTATAAGTATCCCATCTTAACTGAGAATGCGGCCCTATAGCATTCAGATCGGGTTTTGCTTCCCCAAGTCTAGGCGGTAGCTGGCTTTTAAGTACAATTGTACCATCTGCATAGCGTGAGTGGACTGACAATCTAATTTTATCGTTTTGGGGTAATCAACTTAATGACTTTATCACTAATTGAAAAAAATGCGATCGCCCCGACAAGAAACTGGGTTTCTGACTATCACACGATCGCCCTTCCTTTTACTTCGGGTTAACACAAGTAAACCCAACTTCTTTTTCCACTCACAATCTTATCGATTTACACCATGACAATGGGATGATTGGATGGATAGCGATCGCTTACGACCCGAATAGCGATCGCACCATCCAAAAAATAGTAAAGTAGTAAAGTGGGCAATTGCTCACCTCCCAACGCTACTTAAGAGTAGAATAGCTCTATGAAGTTTCAGTGGGACTCAGACAAAGCCAGTAGCAATGCCAAAAAGCATGGCGTATCTTTTGAAGAGGCTGTCACCGTCTTCGGAGATCCACTAGCTGTTACAATTTATGACCCTGACCACTCGGTAGGCGAGTTCCGTCTTTTAACGATAGGTCAGTCAAGGTTACAGCGTTTTTTGGTTGTGTCCCATACAGAACGAGAAGGTGAAGTGCGTTTAATCAGCGCCCGTTTAGCCACCCGACAAGAGAGAAGAAACTATGAGTCAGGAACCTGAAGTAACAGTCAATGACGAAATGAAACCTGAATACGATTTTTCAGGTGGTGTTCGTGGCAAATACTATGAAGCCTATATGCGATCAAGCAATGTTGTGATTCTCGATCCAGATGTAGCAGAAATATTTCGAGACTCAACTTCCGTAAATGAAGCGTTGCGATTGCTTGCAAAAATTGCCAAGTCTGTCGCGGTCTAATTAACTGTTTCAAAATTCGGCTGATGTATCTGGGTGACTCACATTCATTGTGATCGCGTAAGCGATGCGTAGCATTATCGCGCTTACTTATACATTAATTTGAAACAAAAAAAACCAACATCTTTTTTCACTCACAATCCGATCCATTTCACCATGACAATGGGATGATTGTACGGATAGCGATTGCCTACGGCACGCTACGCGAACGCACTACCAAAAAATAGCGATCGCACTACCAAGCATAAAGAGCGATCGCTTGACTATGCGACGATCGGATGGATAGCGATCGCACTACCAAAAAATAGCGATCGCTGCTATGGGTACTTTGGGATAGTAGTTTAAAACCCAACTATAGGTTAAAATAGAATAACCTATAGTTCCTCAACATGAGCGAAACCGTATACATCGAAACCAGCGTTCTTGGCTATTTAACGGCACGATCAACAAAAAATCTGATTATTGCCGGAAATATTGAAGTGACAAGGGATTGGTGGGAATTACGTCGAAGTGCATTTACCCTTTACATCTCACAAGTTGTTCTAACTGAGGCAGCACAAGGCGATCCAGAAATAGCTGCTCAGAGGCTTGAGGCAGTGCGTGGTTTGTCTTTACTTGAAGTAACTGAAGCCGTAGAGGACTTAGCAGCACAGTTTATGAAGCGGAGTAATCTTCCCTCTAAAGCCTCTGATGATGCAATTCATATTGCGCTAGCTACAGTCAACAGTCTCAATTACTTGTTAACCTGGAATTGCAAGCATATTGCAAATGCTCAAATCCAAAGGAAACTGCTGGAAATTAGCTCTAATTCTGGATACACTCTACCAATAATCTGTACACCATTAGAATTGATGGGAGAATAAACTATGTGGCAGGATGAAATTTTAGAAGAACTTCATCGAATTCGCGACGAACACGCAAAGTCTTTCAACTATGACATGAACGCGATATGTGAAGATTGGCGAAGAAAGCAAGCAGAAAGTGGTAGACAGTTGGTAACGCTAACTCCGGGGAAGCAGTCTAACAATGCGGTGCAGCCGACGGAACAAAAATAATCGTTTTCCAGCATAACAATGTGATGATTGGACGGATAGCGATATGCCTCCGGCACGCTGCGCGATCGCGTTATGCTTACGGAAAATAACGATAAAATTCCCGACGATGTAAAACACGCATCACTTCTATAACATCTTCATTAACCTCTATTCCAATGCGGTAATTGCCGATGCGAATGCGATAGCGACCAGCATAACCTACCATAGCTTTAATGTCAGAAATATCCTCCAATGTGTTAATAGATTCTAGAGTGGTAAACGCCAATTCGTAGATGCGTTCGTATGATGTTGAACTCTTCAGTTGTTTCAAGTCTTTTAGAAAAGCCTGACGATATTGAACTTTCAAGATAATTATTCCTCCAGAGCGGCTAAGGCTTCGGAGCGAGTTAGCAAGGGAGTATCAGTAGCTTCATTCATCGCTTTGTTCATGCAATAGTCTTCTACTGCTTCAGCAAGTTCATCAACAGAAGCTTCTTCATTAGGTAGCAGTTTTCGCCATAGCTCAATAGGAATCACCACTGCGATCGCATCTCCGTCTTTGTTCGTAAGATATTCAATATTTAGCATTGTTTCCATGTCAGACTTCAGAAACTTCGATCGATTCTAGCTTACCAATGCGATGATTTAACAGATAGCGATCGAGTCATGCCAACGCAACCTCTTCGATCGGCCCGATCGAGACTCGTTATACTCAAAGTATCAATCCTCCTGAGATGCGGCGATGACCATCAAAGAACTACTCCTCCAAGAAATAGATAGCACCCCTGACGAACTGCTCACCGATCTTCTCAGCTTGGTGCGATCGCTCAAATCCTCTCCACACCGCCAACTCAATATCTACGAACAACAGAAGGAGCGAATCGACTACCTCGAAGCGATCATCGGCATCCGCAAAGGACTCGAAAGCTTCGATCTCGGTGAAGGCATCCCCGCCGACCAAGCCATGACAGCGCTACAGCAGCAGTTCAACATCCCCCCTCGTCTATGACTTATCAAGGCGCTGTAAGCTATATGATTATTAGGTATATAGACTTTGCCAACTGCTGAACAAGGCATCAGATGTGTCATACTATGTCAATCCTTGACCAATACATTTACCCCTATTTTCGTTGTCCGCCTGGACGAGCGAACAGGTAATCTGTTTATTTTGGCAGGAGATAACATAGAGATAGAAATCTATCCCAATGGTCTTTGGAGGTTTTTGTGATGAAGCCTGACTTTAATAGCATGACTAAAATTGAGCTAAGAACTTACGTCATTGCTAACCCCAACGATAAGGCAGCGTTTCATGCCTTTGTTGACCGTTTTACCTCTGAAGCGTCTCCACAGACTTTTGACATCCCGAAATCAAATGCTGAGGTTGAGGAAGTTGATATCTTAATTAGACAAAAGTTAGCACAACTGAAGACGAGCTAGGACTGAAGATAGGCAAAATGCGATCGCACAAAAGAAAGATCGATTGCGCTAACGCGCACGCTACGCGAACGCACCCCATCACAATCTATCCCGAACTCAAAACTATTTATTTTTACCGATTTGCCACAATGGAAGCTGTAGAATTGGATCTAGCTGGACGCCTTGCAATCCTTTTTTGGCAAAAGCATAATCTTTGCTTTGCCACAGAGGAATTAAGGGAACGTCTTTAGCTAGTAAGTCTTGAATTTCAACAAAAATTTGTTTGCGCTTTTGGGGGTTTTGTTCGGCGCGTTCTTGCTGAATCAATTTATTCATGCGATCGCTATAATAAAACGACCCCTGACTTTGACTCGCGCCTTGTTCGCAACCAGTTGCTTCTGAACCTTTGGTACAACTCAACAAAGGTTGAATGTAGTTGTCGGCGTCTGTAAAATCGGGATACCAATCCAGCAAAGCACTTTGATAAATTCCTTTGCGAATGTTCGCAAAGAAAGTAGCCGATTCTACAGCTTGGGGTTGAATTTGCAATATCCCTTCTAGTTGCTGCTTAGCATATTCGCCGAGCAAACTGGCAATCTGCTGCCGAATTGCCGAACCTGAAGAATACCAAACTTCTAATTTCAAAGGATTTTCTTTAGAAAATCCCGCCTTAGTAAGGAGTTCTTTCGCTTTGGTAATATTGCCATCGCCATAACCTTCTTCAAATACTGGCTTGGATACGTCAAAGGTTTTGGGAATCATGCTATAGGCTGGTTCTCCCTGATTTCTAAGCACGCGCTCGTTGATTAGCTTACGGTTGAGCATAGAAGCGATCGCCTGTCTCACTTCTGGTTGATCCAGAGGTTTCTGCTTCGTATTCAAAACCATATAATTCATCACATTACTCTGAGCTTCAATCACTTGCCAGCCGCCTGAACTCGCCCTATTTTGCAAACCGACAATCTGATCCGGATCGAAACTTTGATAAGCAATGTCTACCGCACCTGTAGTTACAGAATTATACAAATTAGCTGAACTGGTGAGAATCTCAAAGTCAATTCCCTGATTTGGTGGTTTTTTACCCCAATACTTATCAAAAACGTCAAGGCGGATAGAGTTAGGACTAAACTGAACCAATTTGTAAGGGCCGGTTCCCACAAACTTGGTAGGTGTGAATTTACCAATCCCAATTTCATAAGCTTTGGGTGAGACGGCACACAAACTGGCGTAAGCCAAAAGTGATGGAAAAGGAGCAAAGGCATTTTTGAGCTTAATTGTTAGTTCGTACTCTCCAGAAGCCTTGACAGATTCAACAAGATCTGAAAGCAGGGATGAAGGTTTGCCACCGTTTTTGATGAAACGTTCCAGAGAGAACGTCATTGCGGCGGCGTTGAAGGGAGTGTCATCGTGGAAAACAACTCCCTGACGCAACGGGATGGTGTAAGTTAAACCATCAGGACTTATTTTGGGTAGTGCTGTGGCGAGTTGCGGTTCCAGTTGGTCTGTGCCTAGTTTGTAGGTATAGAGGCGATCGCCCAAGCTGTAGAGGACATTGCTAGCGGCTAGTTCGTAGGCGTCAGCAGGGTCAAGCGTCCGTGGTTTGAGGGTTGTACCTACCGTGAGGCGATCGCTGCTACCGCCGGTATTGGTAGAAGCATTTGGCGATCCAGTTGGACGCTTACCGCAGCTGATGACCAGAACAAAACAAAGACAGAACAGACCAAAGAATTTTGCAAAGGAACGAAATTGTTTAACAGATAAGGGAAACCAGTTCATTATTGTCATTTTTTCAGAGAAACAGTCAGTCGTCTAGCAAGAAAACTTGGCGATCGCAAATGGAGAGTATACAACAAAAGTCCGCCTACGCGGACTTTTTCTTAAACCTGCGTAGGCAGGTTTTGTTTGTCTAGTCCCAGACTTTAGTCTGAGGTCGCACGGGGACTTTTGCAAGAGGCTAATTTATATTTGCAACGCACGACTAACAACGGAGTACGCATTACATACTTTCGACTCCGGACAAAAGGCGTATGCGATCGCTAAATTGAATAGTACAGCGGAAACGATTTAGCATCCTTTGGTTGTACGTGAACGCGCTGTTGCGGTTCCAGTTCCAACTCCTTAAACCGCTCTCTGGAGAGGTGTGCGGTGACCACCTGACCGTCATCAAATATTAATTCAGCCTGGACTTCCCAACCCAGGTTAATCAAGCGGCTGATTCTAGCAGGTACTGTATTTGCGTTTGCATCTCGTTGGATTATGATGTCGTGGGGGCGCAGAAAGATTTCTGGGTGGGTAGACTCAATCCCACTTTCTTGGAAAATCGGCGATGTACTGGATAGTACATTTACTGGGCCAATGAAACTCATCACAAAGGGTGTGGCTGGGTGGTCATAAATCTGCGCTGGCGTGCCTACCTGCTCGATTTTACCTTTATTGGTGACGACGATTTCATCGGCGACTTCCATTGCTTCTTCTTGGTCGTGGGTGACAAAAACTGTGGTAACGTGAACTTCGTCATGGAGGCGTCGCAACCAGGCGCGGAGGTCTTTACGCACTTTGGCGTCTAAGGCACCGAACGGTTCATCGAGTAGTAATACTTGGGGTTGAACTGCTAGGGCCCTGGCGAGGGCGACCCGTTGGCGTTGACCGCCGGATAGCTGGGATGGATAGCGATCGCCTAAACTACCTAATTGAATCAGATCCAACAGTTCTTGCACCCGCTTCTTTATTTGAGGCTTCGACACCTTGCGGATCTCTAGACCAAAGCCAATATTCTGGCGCACTGTCATGTGCTTGAACAAAGCATAGTGCTGAAACACAAACCCAATTTCGCGCTCTTGGACGTTAGTATAGGTGGCATCCTTGCCTGTAATCCAGATTCTGCCGCTATCTGGCTTTTCTAGACCTGCAATTAACCGCAGCAGAGTTGACTTACCCGATCCGGATGGCCCCAGTAGAGCGACCAGAGAGCCACTTTTTACTTCCAAGCTAACTTCGTCAACGGCTTTGAAAGTGCCGAACTGCTTAGATACATTCTCAACAACTATGCCCACTGAAAAGAACCTCAACGACGAGCCAATTCAACTGATATCTTATCCAAACAATATTTGGGCAACCGGCATTCTGGATTACCTTTCGCCTTTTTTTTAAGCGATCGATTCTATCTCTATGAAGAGAATTCCCGGTTAAGCGATGGTATTATAGTAGTTTTATCACACATGAGCCTTATCCAACCGCTGAAATAGTTAAGTTTCTGGACTTGCTTAAATGGGCATAAAAATCAGCAGGTAACAGAAACTATATTTTGAGTATAAATACTCTGAGCGAGTTGCATCAAAACTAGCGCTGGCAGACTGCGCGATCGCTACGCCTTTTGTATAGCAACCGCCAGGGCGATTAAGCCAACTCCAACTGTTACATGAAGTCCATAATCCCTTACGGAGTAACCTCTTCCCTCTTCCCTCTTCCCTAGTCCCTAGCCCCTAGCCCCTAGTCCCTAGCTATAATTGCTGTATTGGTATTTCAATAATAAACTCTGTACCCAGCCCTGGTGCCGAAATGTACGTCAATTGACCCCCATGTTTTTCCTCCATAATCTGACGACTGATAGACAATCCCAACCCAGTACCTTTACCTGTGGGTTTCGTAGTAAACATCGGCGCGAATAGCTGCGACTTAATCTCTTCTGTCATGCCAATACCATTGTCGGCAATCAAAACTCTCACCGCATCTGACCGCATTTCCGTGCTAATTTTAATGGTAGGCACTTCCTCGATTGTTCCCTTGATTATTGCCTCTTCCAAAGCATCGAGCGCATTAGCGAAAATATTCATAAACACTTGGTTAAGTGGGCCAGGGTAGCACTCCACCTGGGGCAAATCGCGGT
This sequence comes from Argonema antarcticum A004/B2, assembly GCF_023333585.1. Lineage (GTDB taxonomy): Bacteria > Cyanobacteriota > Cyanobacteriia > Cyanobacteriales > Aerosakkonemataceae > Argonema > Argonema antarcticum. Next base: position 50,400 of record NZ_JAIQZN010000033.1, on the reverse strand, counting down.
ATTCTTTAATCACCACTATAGCTGGGCGATCGCCACTCGCTTTCAGTCGATGCCGCAAAATCAACAGCGTACTTTCTATCCCCTCGTGAATATCGAATAGGATTTTAGAAGTAGTATCCGAGCGAGAAAAAGTTCTTAGAGCAACGCTAATTTGGTAAATGCGTTCAATTCCCACTTTCATCGATCCGATCAGCTTAGGCAAATCTTCCGTCAGATAGTCTAATTCGATCGCCTCGATTTCTTCTTGAATAGCTGGCACCGGATCGGGATAATTCTCCTGATATAAATGCAACAACTTTATGATGTCTTCAATATAATCTTGAGCATGGCATAAATTCCCGGCAATGAAACTTACTGGATTGTTAATTTCATGAGCTACCCCCGCCACCAACTGCCCCAACGAGGACATTTTTTCCTTTTGAATTAGTTGGGTCTGCACCTGTTGTAACTGGCGCTGAGTTTCTTTAATTTGTTGCACTGACTCCAAAGTGCGGTTGATAGTAATTTCTAAATCTTGAAAATCTATCGGCTTCGTCAGAAAATCAAAAGCATCTAGATTCATCGCCTTTCTAATTTTTGCCATATCGCTGTAGGCTGTCACCACTACTGTTTTGAGTTTCGGCTCAAATTCCTTCAGTCTCTCCAGCAAAGTTAACCCATCCATCTCCGGCATATTGATGTCGGTCAGCACCATATCTACGTGCGGGTCTACTTGCAGTTTATCTAAAGCTTCTAGACCATTGTGAGCAAAAATGAATTCCAGCTCCTTGGCGCGAATTTTTTTGCGAAATTGCTGACATATCAGGCGTTCTAGCGGTAGCTCATCATCCACCACAAGAATTTTGGCTGGCATACTTTACTCCTTCCCTATCTATACATTCCCTTTATTCAATTATTGGCATAGTTTTTGGTAAAAATATGATAAATTCTGCAAAGAGGCCCGGTTCAGATTCTACTTGGATTTGTCCTTGGTGCTGCCCAACAATAATGTCATGAGTTAGTGACAAACCTAAGCCAGTTCCTTCTCCAGTTGGTTTGGTAGTAAAAAATGGTTGAAAAATTTTGTCTTGGATTTGCTGGGATATGCCTTTGCCGTTATCTCGAATATGGATTTCTACGCCATCGCTACGGTTCAGAGTTTTCACGGCAAGGGTGGGGATAAATCCCTCGCCAGTTTCCTTCTTCTTGTCAGCGACAGCATAACAGGCATTATTGATGATGTTGATAAATGCACGGCTAATGTCTTGCGGAACAACTTCCACTTGACCTATTGAATTGTCGTAATTAGCTTCTAGATCGATATTAAAGCTATCGTCTTTAGCACGCTTGCCATGATAAACTAACTGCACTGCTTCAGCAACTATTGTATTGATATCTGCTCGTTGCCGTTGTCCGCTTTCAGAGCGAGCGTGCATCAGCATATTTCTAACAATACTCTCGGCTCTTTGACCTTGGCGATTAATTTCGGCAACATTTTCTTTGAGGTCGTTAATCACATCTTTGATATAATCAACTGCTTCTGACTCTAAATGTTCTGATTGATTTTCAACTTCTTCAAGCAGTTCTTGGGTTAAATCAACAGAAACGGCAGCAAAGTTGTTGACAAAGTTTAATGGATTGCTAATTTCATGGGCAATCCCAGCGGTTAACGAACCCAGACTCGCGAGTTTCTCTTGGGCAATAATCTGCTTTTGAGCGGCTTTTAGTTGTTGCAGAGTTTGTTCTAGTTGATCATTTTTATCCTTTAATTCTTGGGTTCGCTCTTCTACTTTCAATTCTAGGGTATGCGAGTATTCTTCTAATTGCTCGTTCGCTTCTTCCAGATTGTTATATAAAAGCGCATTTTCAATGGAAATGGCGGCTTGGGAACACAGAATGCTTAGTACTTCTATGCGATCGCTCGTAAAGGCACTCGTCGTTAAATTATTTTCTAGGTAAAGAATGCCAATCAGTTTGCCTTGATTTATGATCGGGGCACACAACACAGATTTCGGCTGATGCAGTTGGATGTAAGAGTCAGTAGCAAAGGTTGGCTCATTAGCAGCATCGTTTAATACAACATTTTCGTGGGTTCTCGCTACATAGTTAATCATCGATAACGGCAACTGCTCAGAATCTTCGACTGGTACTGACTGACGCACAGCTACTTCATCGGCTTCTATTAGCAGTTTACCTTCTCTGTTGAGGATAAGAAAGCTTCTTTGTGCCCCGGCATTTTCTATCACCATTTTCATTAATTTATTCAGCAATGCTTCCAGGACGATTTCGCCAGAAATTGCTTGGGATGCTTTCATCACCGTAGCTAAGTCCAACGCCTCACCAGAATTACTGCTAGTTAAGCTAGAGATTGTACTCTGTAGCTTATTTTTATGAGTAAGTGAATCTTTAACACCAGATATTGTTTGAGTTTTGACAAGCAACTGAGGATATTTTTCCTCCAAATCTTCTACCTTGCGCCTAGCTCCCCAAAGTTGATAACTGTAATGAGCTTTGGTCATGTATAATTGGGCAAATTCCTTTTTGCCTTTAGCTAACCAGAACTTGGCTGCCAGTTCGTTTCCTAAAGCTTCATTATGAATAAATTCATTTTCTCTGGCTGATTCAATAGCGCGATCGTACAATTCGATCGCCGACTCGCTTTTGGCACCAATTCTGGCAATTTCCGCTTCTACCAAAAGATACTTATGCAAGAAATTTTCCGGGCAGTTATCCGCCCATATTTTCATCTGCTTTTGATTAGCTACCAAGGTTTTCGTGTATTTTTTTTGTTCCGATTTGGAAGCTGTCAGGTAGAGAGCCGTTAGACTGAGGGAATAGTAAAAATTATGTTCTGCTACTGGAATGTTCCCCACAATCAAAGTAAGTTGCTTCGAGGCTGAATCAGCCAATTTTAGGGCATCAGTAAACTCCCCATATAAGTATAAAATCAGAGATTGGATAATTTGATAATAGCAGATTGCTTGAAAACTTCCATGAGACTGACAGCTTGACAAATAATCTGATTCCTTGATTGTGTCGTGGTCAAAATTCAACTTTTCTCTTGTCTGTCCAGTCAAGTTTAAAATTGGTAGTTGGAATGCCAGAATCACATCTGTACACCACTGATTTTTGGTCTTGTGGGTGAACTGCAAAAACTTAGACTCTTCTGCCAAAATATTAGTAAGGTTTTCCCCACGGCAGAACAAGTTTATATTCTGATAAGCAAAAATATATCCTGGGAATTGTAACTCTCCGGATGACAATCCGGCTTTAATTCCTTCAGTAAATATGGGTTGTGAAAGTTTAAAATGTTTATTCCAGGGACTCATATAATTGCCAAGTAACATACTATCTCTACATTTGAAAGACAGGTTATTAAATTTTTCGCAAAGTTTCAAAGCCAACAGCCCAAACTCGTATGCCAATTGATATTTACCTTGCATACAAAGGATGACCGCGTAATTTGAGTAGCCGTGCGACGAGTCGATCGAATGACCGTATGTGAGAGAAAAATTTACAATTTTGGCGACGACTACAGCAAACAATTCTTGATTTGTAAAGTAGGTAACTGCAATCATTTCGATTAGCAATTTACTCGCAATTATTTGCTCGGCACTCGTCATTTTTGGTTCATTTATAAGCGAGGATATTTCGCGATCGCCTACTTTATTATGAACTGAAGCTATTTCCGCCATGAATGCCGCTGGCAAATCTATTTCAGGTAAATCAATTCCCAAGATTTGTAAGGCTTTTCGCCCTGCTTTAGTTGCTTCTGCGTATTTAGCTAACAGAGTGTACTGCACAATCAAAAGTTTATAAATCTCTGCTTTTTCCAAAGGAGTTTTTGCTTGTGATAGCACCAAGTTAGTCAAGGTTTCTGCCTGCTCGAAGTTACCGTTTAAATACTCTACCTCTGCCTGTTCTTTATGCAGTGCCAAAGCCAAATTATAGTGTTTTATCCAAAAATCTCCTGTTAGACAATCTATGCCTGATTTCAAATATTGTAGTGCAGCTGCATAAGCAGTTGCATCTTTTGCTTTTTTACCTGCTGATAAATTTAAGGAAGCTAATTCGATTTTTTCTTGTTCATCTACCAACAATTCTCGACCCAAATTCAGATGATCGACTACTTCAAAGATTCTCGTTCCCAGCGAGTTTGCACCTATATTTTGTAATAGTAACCGCCCAATTTTAAGATGTAATGCACGTTTTTTGTCATCTTCAATTAGAGCAGAAGCAGCCTGTTGTACTCGGTCATGTAAAAATTTATAGTGGAGAATTAGTAGAGTTGATTTAATGGAATCTACTTCTGTAATTTCTAAATCTGAAAGCGGGACGATTAAGCTTTCCTGGATTGCTGGCAGAATGGCTTGAAATATTTGGTGGGCTGGTTTTTCATTGATAATAGAAAGCGTGGTTAAATCAAAATTATTACCAACACAAGCCGCTAATCGCAAAACCTGCTGCGTAGCTTTAGGCAGTTTCTTCAACTTGCCTATCATCAAATCCACTACATTATCTGTAATACCCATTGCTTCAATTTCTGCAATGTTCCACTGCCACTTTGTAGAGTTTTGGTTACGCACTAGCAGGTTTTCCCGATCCAGGGTTTTCAGGAATTGGTTAACGAAAAACGGGTTCCCCCCAGTTTTTCGCAATACTAATTCTGCCAGGGGATTTACTGAAATTTCATTGTTGTGCAAACTCTCTACCATCAGTTGGGTAATATGCTTTATGGACAATGGCGTTAAGGTAATTTGACTGACGATCGCCCCTTCTTTTTTTAACTCTTCAATCGTAATAACGGTTGGATGAGTGGGGCTAACTTCGTTATCCCGATAAGCTCCTATTAGTAACAAATATTGGATTTCATCATCTCTAATTATTAAGTCAATTAATTTGAGGGAGGCAGGATCGGCCCACTGTAGATCGTCCCAAAATATTACTAGCGGATGATCCTTAGAGCAAAACAACTGGATGAAATTTAGAAAAACTAAATTGAAACGGTTTTGAGATTCCGATGGCCCTAATTCTTGGACTGCTGGTTGCTTACCTATAACCAGTTCTACTTCAGGAATTACATCAATAATAATTTGTCCGTTAGGGCCAAAAGCAGCTAGGAGCTTTTCTTTCCATATTTTAAGTTGGACTTCACTTTCAGTTAAGAGTTGGCGGACTAATGATTGGAAGGCACTGACGATCGCAGAGTAAGGAATATTCCGCTGAAACTGGTCAAATTTACCGGAAATGAAATAGCCTCTGGCTCTCGTAATTGGCTTATAAATTTCCTGAACTAGGGCTGATTTACCGATGCCGGAATAGCCCGACACTAACATTATTTCAGTTGTGCCTTGACTGACTCTATCAAAGGCTTTTAGTAAACTTTTTACTTCTCTCTCTCTACCATATAGCTTTTGGGGAATTTGAAATTTATCGGAGATATCTTGGCGACCAAGGGGAAATTCCAAAATCTGACCGTTGGATTGTAATTGAGCCAAGCACTCCTCTAAATCTGCTTTAATTCCCCAAGCACTTTGATATCTGTCTTCTGCCGTTTTTGCCAACAGTTTTGTAACTATTTCTGAAACTGGTTTAGGAATTTGTGGATTGATTTCGTGGAGCGGTACTGGTTGTTTAGCTATATGACAATGCACTAGCTCTATTGCCTCTTGGGCGTCAAAAGGCAGTTGGCTTGTTAGCAGTTCGTAAAATGTGACGCCGAGAGAATAAAAATCTGTTCGGTAATCCATCGATCGGTTCATCCTGCCTGTCTGTTCGGGCGACATATAGGCTAGGGTGCCTTCTAAAACATTTAAATTTTTGATGGTCGGATTTTCGCGGGTTAAGACAGTAGCAATGCCAAAGTCGATGATTTTTATCTTTCCTGTATTCGGGTGGAAAATGATATTAGAGGGGTTTATATCTTTGTGTATGATATTTTGTTGATGAATTTCCCCAATAATATTAGTAAGGGAGATAGCAATTTTTAATAAGTCCTCTAAACTGAATTGAATGGAATTTATTAAGATTTTTAAAGATTCACCGCCAAAGTCCTCCAATATCATTACCAGACTGCTTTGATATTTTTCTAAGCTGTAGACTCTGATCGCGCCATCCAGATTTAGATTGTGGGTGATTTCATATTCCTGTTTATATCTAATCAGGGATGCTGGGGTGGGATATTCTTGCTTTAAAAATTTGAGGATAACGGGTTGATTATCCTGCTTTCGGAGTCCTCGGTAGACGAGTGAATTGGCGCTTTCATAGATTTGGGTGAAAATCTCATAGCCAGTCAAAGTAATCATAGTAGGGTTTCTGCGATCGTGTGTATAGAAGTTAGGCATCAAAATCTAGCCTGCATCTGCTGCCTTGAAGAAGATCGGGCTGTGGAGGAGAATTAACTTCTGTTGATAGGATGCCCTTAATCTTAAAAAAATCGTGACTACTAAATAAATCTAAATATTAACTATACAAATCTTCAGATCTGGAGCTTGGTTGCTCGATCTGGTATAATGTCGTTCGGTTAATTGTAGTGGCTCCATTAAGAACCGCAACTGCCGCAATCGGCACCGCCACAGTCTAAGCCAGACCCACAATCGACGCCGCTACAATCAATCGCAGGGGTGCAATGATAGCAATCCGGCAAGTGACAGCTAGGGATATCGGAGGGGAAAATGCTGGCACAGTTTAAGTTTTCACCTGTGCATTCGCAACAGTCAAGGCCATATTCCAGACAATTCTCTTGGTTGTGACGTTCTCTTCCGTTAAGTGCTAGCGCACTATAACGGGAGTTTCTCAAGGTCAAAAAAAGAGAGAGCTTCTCCATTAAAACCCCAAGCTTCTGGCTTCACAGGCTGTCCAGCGACTAAGCCTCCACCAGCAGGCAAGATGAGTCCCACCTCGCTTAATGCTCTGTCTAGTATGTTCAAAGCGGCGTTTTCGTCCCTGTCCATAACGAGTCCGCATTTATGACACTCATGCAGACGGATAGACAAAGTTTTTGGTACTTTCGTCCCACAACCTGAGCAATCCTGAGTTGTACTATGAGGACTAACTTTCACTACTCGGACTCCGCATTTAACTGCCACTGATTCCAAGATGGTGATGAACTGCCCCCAAGCTGCATCCAGGACGCTTTTGCTCAATCTTGTCCGCGCAAGTCCCCTAATATTTAAGTCTTCAACAGCGATTAAGTCATAGTTTTTAACCAGCTTATGTGCTGTGTTGTAGTGAAAATCTTTCCGTTGACGCCCTATCTTTTGATGAATTCTAGCTATCCTGTTTTGTTGTGCGGCAAACCTCTTAGACCCTTTTTGCTTGCGTTCCAAGAAGCGTTGCTGTCGGGCTAAGTGAGATTGGGTTTTTCGGTAGTGCTGTTTGATGGGAACTGTCTCGCCCTTTGATGTGACAAGAAACTCCTTGAGTCCAACGTCAACGCCAACAGCTGTCTTAATCTCATTGAGTGGCAACGGTTCTGGTACATTGTCATCTTGCATTGAGATGCAGCAGTACCAGCCATCTGCTTTGCGAACAATCGTGCAGGTCTTCAGGGTGAAAGAAGGAATAATATAAAAAAAATAGCTATGGCCAAAATTGCGAAGATGAGTGTTTCCATGTTTCCTTGTTTCCATTCAACTAATTTCCCTAGCGAGTAGGGAGACAGACGACGACCAACCGCTGGGAATTTTTGCTACCGAGTTTCCATTCAACTAATTTCCCTAGCGAGTAGGGAGAAGGTGGAGACGATACTGTGATAACAACCGAGCTAGTTTCCATTCAACTAATTTCCCTAGCGAGTAGGGAGAGGGATTGGAATACTCGATTTTATTTCTCGATAAGCACATAGTTTCCATTCAACTAATTTCCCTAGCGAGTAGGGAGTCTTCAGCAGAGATACAGGAAGAAAAATACAAAAGGTTTCCATTCAACTAATTTCCCTAGCGAGTAGGGAGTCCCTACATGGTTGGCGATCGATCACCTGAAGTTGGCGGTTTCCATTCAACTAATTTCCCTAGCGAGTAGGGAGAATACATCCACAGAAGATGTAAAAGAAGCGAGAAAAGCGTTTCCATTCAACTAATTTCCCTAGCGAGTAGGGAGGATAATCACCTTTGTAACTAAGACCTTTCAACGTGAGGGTTTCCATTCAACTAATTTCCCTAGCGAGTAGGGAGAAACCTAAATGTAGATACAGTAAAACCCACCTCTGAGTTTCCATTCAACTAATTTCCCTAGCGAGTAGGGAGTGGATCATCACAAATCAAGAATGGATGACATTCAATCTCTAAGCGAGTTTCCATTCAACTAATTTCCCTAGCGAGTAGGGAGCCAAGAACTTGAAAGAAGTCGCGGACAAAATCAAGTTTCCATTCAACTAATTTCCCTAGCGAGTAGGGAGCCTGCGCGGCGCACTTTACATACCCGATGCTGGTCTGTTTCCATTCAACTAATTTCCCTAGCGAGTAGGGAGTGTGAGCCAGGGTCGCGGCAGGTGGATGAAAGGCGGCCCCACCGAGTTTCCATTCAACTAATTTCCCTAGCGAGTAGGGAGAAGATTTGATCTATGGAGAATCAGGCAGTGATACCTTATTCGGCAAGTTTCCATTCAACTAATTTCCCTAGCGAGTAGGGAGACATGAAGCCCATGATAACGGCGATGTGCCAAATCTCAAGTTTCCATTCAACTAATTTCCCTAGCGAGTAGGGAGGAGCAGATGAAACCGCTTGATGCGCTCCGAGTCGATGAAGTTTCCATTCAACTAATTTCCCTAGCGAGTAGGGAGACAAAGCGATCCTGCTGATGTTACATTAAAAACCTTTACTCTGTTTCCATTCAACTAATTTCCCTAGCGAGTAGGGAGTCCAATGTGCGGCAGCCGCTGGGGTGAATTTTATCGTTTCCATTCAACTAATTTCCCTAGCGAGTAGGGAGGTGGCAATAAAGGCGAAATCGCCCGACGCGCTGGTCAGTACGCGCGGCACGGGTTTCCATTCAACTAATTTCCCTAGCGAGTAGGGAGGGTAGGTGTGTTAATGAAAGTCTCACGACAAACGGTTTCCATTCAACTAATTTCCCTAGCGAGTAGGGAGATCAATAACCTAGAATCCTTCATCGCTTGGGCAGAAGGGTTTCCATTCAACTAATTTCCCTAGCGAGTAGGGAGAGTAAAACATGACGAACATCACAACATATACCCCACCGTTTCCATTCAACTAATTTCCCTAGCGAGTAGGGAGTTCATGGTATAAATCAGTCTCTTTTAGAGTCCCTGTTTCCATTCAACTAATTTCCCTAGCGAGTAGGGAGGTAACCCCTACCGTGGAGCGATTCATTTAGATTTAGTTGGTTTCCATTCAACTAATTTCCCTAGCGAGTAGGGAGGGACAAATCGGGTGGTATGCCCGTAACCAATAATATGGTTTCCATTCAACTAATTTCCCTAGCGAGTAGGGAGGCCAAAGTGTCTGGACAATGCTGAATGATATGTGGCCCGAAGTGTTTCCATTCAACTAATTTCCCTAGCGAGTAGGGAGAGCCGCTTTTGAAACCTTTACCTGGCTTGACATCCAGGGGGCTTTTGCGAAGCTCACCCAATCATACCACAAAACCAGATCAAATTCGCCCAAATAAATCTGTCAAAACCTTACCCAGCAAGGCTGCGAGGCTCAAAACGAAAGTGCGTCAATCCAGCCGTTTTGTCCCAGCCTCGCAAGCAAAACTAAATTAGCACTAATTAAGTATCGAGATATTAAGGTGTGTTGCATTTCATTCACATCTATGAGAGTAACGTAGGTCAAAGCAAAAGTCCGTGATACTATCTCAGCTTGTAGCTTGATGAGATTGGGAGAAAACCTTTGACGATACGGGTTGCTGTTGTTGGTTCAGGCCCAGCGGGTTCCTCAGCCGCTGAAACGCTCGCCAAAGCTGGAATTGAAACTTACCTATTTGAGCGCAAGCTAGACAATGCCAAGCCATGCGGCGGTGCGATTCCGCTGTGTATGGTGAGCGAGTTTGACCTGCCTCCACACATCATTGACCGGCAGGTGAGAAAAATGAAAATGATCTCACCTTCCAACGTTGAGGTCGATATCAATATAAACAAAGAAGACGAATATATTGGTATGTGCCGCCGCGAGGTGCTGGATGGCTTCATGCGCGATCGCGCTGCCAAGTTAGGTGCCAAGCTGATTAACGGCACAGTTTATAAACTGGATATTCCCACAAACAACACTGACCCCTATACCATCCACTATGCCGATCACTCGGATGGCCACGCGGAAGGGATAATGAAAACGCTGAAAGCTGATGTGGTGATTGGGGCAGATGGTGCAAATTCCCGGATTGCCAAAGCTATTGATGCTGGGGATTACAATTATGCGATCGCATTCCAAGAACGCATTCGCCTTCCCGATGACAAAATGGCTTACTACGAAGACCTAGCGGAAATGTACGTTGGCAACGATGTTTCCACCGACTTCTACGCCTGGGTTTTCCCGAAATACGACCACGTTGCCGTTGGCACCGGCACGATGAAGGTAAACAAAGCCGACATCAAAAATCTGCAAGCTGGTATCCGCAAACGTGCCGCCAAAAAACTGGCCGGTGGTGAGATTATTAAAGTAGAAGCTCATCCAATTCCAGAACATCCGCGCCCTCGCCGCGTTGTCGGTAGAGTTGCCCTAGTGGGAGATGCGGCGGGTACTGTTACCAAGTCTTCTGGGGAAGGAATTTACTTTGCGGCTAAGTCTGCCCGGATGTGCGCCGAAGCGATCGTAGAAACTTCCTCTGGCGGCACCAGAATTCCCACGGAAGCCGACCTCAAGCTGTATCTGAAGCGTTGGGATAAGAAATACGGCCTCACCTACAAGGTGCTGGACATCCTGCAAACCGTATTTTATCGTACTGATGCCACCCGCGAAGCTTTTGTGGAGATGTGCGCTGACAAAGATGTGCAGAAGCTTACCTTTGACAGCTATCTGTATAAAACCGTTGTCCCGGCAAATCCCTTAATTCAGATGAAGATTACCGCTAAGACCATTGGCAGTCTGCTGCGGGGTAATGCGCTAGCACCGTAGAAATACGTAGAGGGGGAATTGGTCATCCCAGTGCGATCGGTTCGCTTTAATTTAAAATAGCCAAGCTTTTTACTTGTAGGGTGCTTTTTCCAGCACCCTATTTTACTTTTGATTATTAATATAAATACGGTTATTATAGCAATCGCCAAGGCGGTTAGGACATTATGAATTGCTGAAGCCGTTGATTCTAAACCCTTCTTCCCCTAGTCCCTAGCCCCTAGCCCCTAGCCCCTAGCTATACCTATATTTCTTAATACTACTGCTTTATAGGTTAAAAGCGGAAATTACCATTGAACAATTAGTTGTAAATTGTGTAGTGTGGATTTGCGAACTACCGAAGAATAAATTTATGCGATCGCATCCTCACACAGCTAAATTATCCGCTGCGGCTCTCACTGCTACCTTGTTAGTCAGTATAGCCGGACAAGCGCAAGCGATTACCTTTGAGGGCACATCCTCCGGTCAATGGGGAATGCCTGCTAATCCGTCTGGGAGTACGGTTATCTCTAATCAGAATGGAGGTATAAATAATCGACTTTCATGGGGGCGGACTGATAACTGTCTGACCTGTACCCCATTCAATAACTACGTCCAGTATGACGGTGTAAGCTTTAATGCTGGTGTAGGTAGCATTTTCAATCTTGGTAATCTAACTTACCGCAATGGCTCTACGTGGGACGGTTTCAACGGCGATTTTCCCCTCAATATTGCTTTGTCTTTGACAAATCCTTTCAGCAGCACCAAGGCTTTTGACTTTTCATTTAACATCTTCAACACACCCAACAACAGCGGCGACGCAGTTGTGGATGGGGACAAACTGCGTTTTTCTACTGCTGGCATATCCAGCCAGCAGTTTAATTACGATGGAGTCGATTACACCCTTGAGCTAACTGGCTTCTCTTCCGATGGCGGTCAAACTATAATGAGCGAGTTCAATTCCCCAGAAGCGAGTATTGCCAACGCATCTTTGTACGGTAAACTTACGGGTGTTGTTCAAGCGCCGCCGGAGAAGACGATTCCCGAACCTGCTGCTGTGGCTGGTTTATCGCTATTGGGAATTTACTTCGCGACCCGTCGTCGTAGCCGAAACATCTAATCGATGAAGCAGAAAATCTTGCATAGCGATATGACATCTTCCCGACCTATACCTTAAGGTTGGGTCGGGAGGATGTCATATTCAAAAAGCGTATACCTTTCGAGTTATAGCGGTTTTCAGTTGCATGAAGTACACCTCAGAAACCGGGTTTCTCCAAGAAACCCGGTTTCGCGTACCTACCCACCTGACAAGGGCTGTATTGCTAACTTTTTATTCCTATGCAGGGAAGAATTTCGGCTTTTGTGGAAAGTTTTTTATAAAGATGTCATGAAGCTTCAATAAAGAATTAATGAAGAGGAATAGCTCAGGCTGTTGTCAAAAGGAATATTTATAAAGAATCGATGAAGATTAAATAAAGATTCGGTAAATACGTAGATGGAAGCTTGGCAAGCCTACGTGAATCTACTAGCTTTGAGAAGTTAGTCCTATTAAGTAAGAAGATTATGAAATTTAATTTAGAAGGTACAGTTAAGATATCTAAATTTTTTCTGGCGATCGCACTATTACTGAGTTTCCAAAATCAAGCTCAAGCTGCAACTTTCGCAGGCAGTACTTCTGCTCAATGGGGAACCCCTCTTACTCCCAGTCCCACATCAGTTATTTCAATCACCAGCCATAACGGCAATACGAATAACCGCCTAACTTGGGGTGAAACAGATCCGAATAAATTTACCAACTACGTCCAGTTCGACGGGACAACGTTTAGCGCTGGCGTCAACAGCCTCTTTAATCTTGGCACTCTCTCTTACCGCAACGGCAGTACATACACTTACTCCAATTTTGATGGTGATTTTCCGCTGCAAATAGGTTTATCTCTCACCCTTCCATTTGCAACCGGCGAGAGTTTTAACTTTTTATTCAATATCCTGAATACACCGAATACGAGTGGCAATCCCGTTCTGGATGGTGACAGGTTGCGTTTTTCCACCGCCGGACTATCCAGTCAGAAGTTTAATTACCAAGAAAATGATTACACACTTCAACTGATGGGCTTCTCTACCAATGGCGGTAAAGCCATTGTTAAGGAGTTCAACTCACCAGAAGGAAGTGTTGCGATCGCCTCTTTGTACGGTAAGATTATTTCCGATCCGAAATCCGTTACCGTACCTGAACCAGCGAGTTTCGCTGGTCTTTCACTGTTGGGGATTTACTTTGCTGGTCGTCGTCGTAAATAAAAGTGTCAAGAAGCTGTATCTGCCGTTATTTGCTCGCGACTGGGTAACTCCAGGCAATAGCCAGCACCGTATACAGTCTTGATATAGCGCGGGTGGCGGGGGTCAGGTTCCATCTTGGTTCTCAAATGTCGGATGTGTACGCGAATAGTTTCAATATCATCATCTGGGTCATAGCCCCAGACCTCTTTGAGAATTTCACTAGGAGAGACTGTCTGACCGTGGCGCTGGAGTAAGCAGTGGAGTAGCTCAAATTCCAGATGAGTTAGTTTGATAGTCTGAGTCAACCAAATAGCTTCAAACCGTTCTGGAACGAGGGTAAGAGGGCCGTAGTTAAGGATTTCAGCGTGTTTGGCAGCTTGGGGGATGCGATCGGTGCGTCGCAGTAAAGCCCGCACCCTGGCGAGCATCTCTTCGATTTCAAACGGCTTGGTCATATAATCATCGGCACCAGCATTTAAGCCTTGTACCTTATCTTCGGTTTGACCTAAAGCCGTCAACATTAATACTGGGATATCTGCGGTACGCTCATCCCGACGCAGGCGCTGACAAACGGTAAATCCATCCACCTTGGGGAGCATCAAGTCTAGCATGATCAGGTCTGGCTGTATTTGTAGAGCCAGGGCCTGACCCTTAATGCCATCTTCTGCTTGGCTGACATCGTAGCCAGCCATTTCCAGATTGACGGCGACTAATTCTGAGATAGCGGGGTCATCGTCGATGACGAGTATCCGAGGCATCATCTTTCTTCCTCCCTGGAGACTCCCGCCATAGCTGTCCTGAGCTTGGCGGTGAGAGGAAAGGGAGGCCGTGGTCTAGTTTGCATAAAGATTGTTAAAATGACGTGAAAAACTCGTTTCGCCGCTCCTTTTAGGAGCCGCTTCGCTAACGGAAGTGGGAACTTTCTGGCATACCTGCTGGCATCACAGGATAGAGGCTACCGATACTGTGACCCGCCTCGGTGGGGCGTTTAATTGGGGATTACTCCCCCTCCCATTTCTGGGGCAGGGGTAGATGTTCGCCTTGACAATGTTAGTGGTCGGTACTATCCCAGCAGCACTGGCTTAACCCTTTAAACCTTTTTAACCACTTGGTTCGTAGGGGCGGGTTTGGACTTATCGATAGGCAGACAACATTTGTCACCTTCCCGATTAAACCCGCCCCTACGGACTGGCGTCGCATCCGTAGGTAGGAACTCGAACTCTTGCCACTAACGTAGGTATTGCTACCTAAGTCTGGTCAACTAGGGCTGTTTTTCAAGCCCCCACGCTTAATCGGTACTCCTTTTCACGTGGTGGGTTGTTGACTATATAGCTTTGACTAACGGGTTTTTTTAAGGTTCTTATAGAACCTGTTACGGCATCCAAAGATTCCTGTACAGATTATAAGCAAGGATTCTAAATTCTTTCTAAAGAAAGTGGATCTTTAGGGAAGATTTACGGCTATCCGAGGATAGAGGCTTGCGATCGCAGGTTTTTGGGTTCCTATCTCCCCAACGCCCCAGAGATCTGGTTAGGGACTGGTTAAAATTGTTTAAAACTGTGTAGATGCGCCCTGATATGCCAAATTCTGCCTATAGTCCACCTTGGCAGACCAGAAACGGTCTGGCGATGACCCTTTACACTGCTCTGTTGGGCGGTCGTGAGTGGGAAAGCACTATTATTGAGCCAGAGCCGTCTTACCAAGAGACAATCTTTGCAGGCGCTCAAGACGTGCCCATTTTTGGCCTTGTGGCGATTCCTGAGAAACCTTGCGGTACGATTGTTGGTACTTACGGTATTACAGGGTCTTTGGATAATCAATGGTTTCTAAGACTGCTGGGGCGGAAGGCATTTGCTCGCGGTTATGCAGTGGTGCTATTTGATTGGCGTGCCCACGGCAGGACAGCAGAGTTATCTCCGACACTGACTTCTGATGGTTTGTACGAGGGAGAAGATTTTGTCCGCATTGCCAAATCGGCTAAAACAATGGGGTGTCCGGCACCGTTCTGGTTTGCGGGGTTTTCTCTGGGGGGACAGCTGGCGCTATGGGCGGTGAAAGCAGCACAGGATCTGACGGTGCAAGATGGGGATATAGGTTTGAACTCAACGGACATTGGTGGGGCGGCAGTAATTTGTCCGAGTTTGGATTCCAATCGTTCCCTTTCTTATTTAGTAAAGCATCGCTGGGGCAAGTATTTGGAGAGAGCGATCGCACGGGAACTCAAAAAACTGGCCTGGCGTATCTACGATGCTCATCCAGGGACAATAGATCTGGCTGCGATCGATCGGGCCAACGGTATTTGGGGTTTCGATCGCGAATTGGTAATCGATAGATTGGGCTTTCCATCCGTGGAAGCTTATTACGAGGCTAGCAGCGCTTTGCAGATATTGCCTCATCTGAAGAAACCGACGCTGATTTTATACGCCGCAGACGACCCCATGTTTGACCCGACGATTATACCTGACTTGCAAGCCGCCTCTGCTGATAACCCTTACATTGATTTGATTTTGACTCGTTACGGCGGTCATGTGGGCTACATCAGCAGCAAAACGTGCCAGCAGCAAGCGGGAGACCCCGATTGTTGGTGGGCTTGGAATCGAGTGTTAGACTGGTGCGATCTTAAGCGGCCAACTTAACTAAATACTGTTCAAAAACTTGCACAAAACCAATTGCGACTTGAATTAAAGGCCAACCTACCAAACAAATCAACCACGCCGATCGAGTGGTAATATCTAAACCTTGACGAACGGCAACAATTACAGCTAGCAAACTCCATACGGATAACACCAGTTCGATCGGTCGTCCTAACAAAGGAATCACCGTTAAGAAATTCAGCGATTGGGGAGAATAGGCATACCCAATAGGAATCAGCAAATCTTTATAAGTTACGTGATTTGGTTTTAGCCACTGTCCGATCTTGGAGATGGTTAGAGTCCAAAAATAGTAACCTCCCACCACGCTGAGGCCATCTATCAAAAGTGCCAGAACTAGGATAGGCAGAGTAGCCCTGTTAATCAATAAGATAACTGCACTACCCAGAGCATGGGACACTGCCGCTAAAATTACGATCGTGAGCGATCGCCGTTGAGTTTTAGGAGTATTGCGAGCATTTTCGTAAAAATCTCCCTTCAACGCTAATGCTTTCCAGATTGTCTTGCCCAAACCACATTTTGACTTTTTATCACTCACAGAGAATCTCTAATCCTTAAGGTAGATGACAACCTAGATATTATCCTGATTCAGTAAAATATCACAACCAAAGTTTAATCTGCTAACTGCGAAGTTCTTTAGAGGCTTAAACATTATTCAATGCTTCAGATGATCTGGCGGATACTTATCGGGATTCGAGGTGGAAGTTTAAAGCTGTTGACTGTAGCAGGATTATTACTTCTTGGCTGGGGAACTCTCGCGCCAGTGGGAACTATAGTGTGGTGGGTGAATGAAGGATATGAAAGTCTAAGTTCTAAGAGTAACCAGGTCAAGAACTTGCCATCCGACAATATTTCCAGTTCTGTTACTAAGTCTTCAAAGATTAATTGTTATATAGTTTTTCTGCCAGGAGTGGGTGATTTTTCAGCCGATGAATTAACTCCTGGGGAAGAAGAATTTTTAAACCGTTTAGTAGAAACGCATTCCAATTGTGTAGCGGTTCGGGATGTTTTTCCCTACTCAGCGGCGAACGAGAGTTTGGGAGGAAGAAGACCGCTAGCACCCCTGTGGCGGTTTGCCAATCAGGCAGATGGATGGCTAGGTATAGCAGACGTAGTAATCAAAATCCGCAATCTTTGGCGATTTGCTATTTCCGCAGACGATCGCTACGGCCCTATTTATAACCAGGGGATTGCCACCGCTATTATCGATCGCATGGAGGCAGTACATCCCATCCCCCAGTCCCAACCTTCTAAAATTATTCTCATCGGTACTAGCGGAGGCGCACAAGTTGCGCTGGGGGCAGTTCCCTATCTTCACCAGTGGTTAAATGCAAAAATTACAGTTGTCTCCATTGGCGGCGTCTTCGCTGGCGATAAAGGCTTCAACTTATCCGATCGAATCTACCACTTGCGAGGCAGTCGAGATTGGACTGAAGATATAGGCCGCATTGTGTTCCCGTCCCGTTGGCCTTGGACTGTTGGTTCTCCCTTTAATCAAGCCGTTCGGGAAGGTCGTTACACAACACAGGTCAGCGGCCCTCACGCTCATGATGGCGTTGAAGGTTATTTCGGTCAAGCGGTTGCCAGGGAAAAGGACATTACCTATGTAGATTTAACGCTGGAACAAGTTAACAAACTTCCTATTTGGTCTGTGCAAAAATAATCAATTACCTACAAATAGAAAATCTGAAACAGTCTTCAAGATTCTTGTTTATGACCGGAAAGAGCTTGAATATCAGCTCGCAATGCTGCAATTTCCTCATGCAGGGCGGCTATAGACTTAGCACCTGCTATTTCTGCCCGATCGTTTTCT
Source organism: Argonema antarcticum A004/B2 (assembly GCF_023333585.1). Taxonomy (GTDB): domain Bacteria; phylum Cyanobacteriota; class Cyanobacteriia; order Cyanobacteriales; family Aerosakkonemataceae; genus Argonema; species Argonema antarcticum. Next base: position 32,631 of record NZ_JAIQZN010000033.1, on the reverse strand, counting down.
GCAATAAATAAACCGACTAAAATCACCACTCCCTGGGACAAACGCCCCAGTACCAACCCCAGATTGCGAGCCTGTCGATGCCTTCGGGTCAGGCGTTTGACCAGCAATTTAATTTGCCCTGCCCCGAAAAAAAACAGCCCGAAGACGATCGCGGCCAACATTATATTTGGCAGCATTACAATCAGGCCGTCAATCATCCCCTGAATCTTCGCCCACGCTGCTAATGTTGATTCTTGAAGATTCATGGCATCTCCCTGCGGTATAAAACTTTGTTGATTGTAGTAAAATCTCAAAAGCTTAAACTCTATCCAAGGTTAGTAATACGCATTTTCCTGGGTAATGCTATATATCGCACTACAAAGAGGACGAAACTGGTATATAATATCGGGTCAAAAGGAAAATAGTATAAATTTACCTTTCATTTCATGCTATCAGGAGAGAATTTTGATGAAAAATATTAATATTAGCTTTAAAAAATTAAAAACCAGAAACATCGAGCCGCAAAGTTTAGAGCGAATACAATTAGAGCTATTAGAAGAATCAAATTTAGATATTAATTATCTTGTCTTGATTTTAGGTTCATGCGTAATTGCCACTTTAGGGCTTTTATCTAATAGCGTAGCTGTGATTATTGGAGCTATGATCGTTGCTCCTTTAATGTTGCCTATTCGCGGATTGGCATTTGGAGCCTTAGAAGGCCATGTTGTCTTAGTTCGCAAAGGATTAAGTGCGATCGCAGTAGGTACTTTTCTCGCAATTGTGTTAGCTGTATTGCTAGGTTCCTTAGTAAGATTGCCGGAATTTGGCAGTGAAGTTATAGCTCGTTCCAAACCAACCTTGCTAGACTTGGGAATTGCGGTTGCTGCCGGGGGAATCAGCGGTTTTGCCAAAATTCAGCCCAAAGTTTCTGCAACTCTAGCTGGAACTGCGATCGCTGTCGCTCTCATGCCCCCAATTTGTGTAATTGGTTTGGCTTTATCTCAAGGAAATTGGTCGCTCAGTTTGGGTGCAACACTTCTGTATTTAACCAATTTGTTGGGAATTACTCTTTCTTGTATGCTGACCTTTTTAATAGCAGGCTACACTCCATTGCATCGCGCCCGTAAAGCTCTTACTTGGACTTTAGTTTTTACAGCCATACTTGTGATTCCCTTGGGCGTGAGCTTTGTAGAATTGATTCGACAAGCTCGACTGGAAGCAAGTCTTAAAAGGGCGTTACTAAACCGAACGATTACCTTTCAGCGGGTGGTACTGATGAAAAGCGATGCCAACTGGTTAACCAATCCACCCGAAGTCCGCCTGAATGTTCGCAGTAGCGAACCTTTGACACCAAAACAAGTGCGGCTTTTAGAAGAATTTGTAGAAAAAGAGATGGGTCAACACATCACGCTGATTTTTGAAGTGGGTCAAGTTGAAGAAGTGAGGCGTGAAGTCCTCTAAACTATAGTTCTCAATCAAAACCCTAATAATTTTCAGAAATGATATCACTTGTTGCTGAAAACAAGATTGTTACCGAGATCGATTTTTCCTTTTCCCAGTTAGTCGTTGCATAAACCCCGGCAATCCAGAACGCCTAGACATCCGTCTGTTTCCTCGCTTGCTGTTGTCTGATTCTGCTGCTGCTTCGATATCTTTAGTGCGAGGCATTCCTTGTTGGGCGCGGGCTGACTCGGTGACGGGTACAGCATTTTTATTGGGGACGATTTGAGAACCATATTTTCTTGCATAAACTTGAGTAAACTCCGCACCGAAAAAGAGAATTTGGGCGGCATAGTAAACCCAAGCCAAGATAACTACAAGTGACCCAGCTGCACCGTAAGTCGATCCAAAACTGCCGTTTCCTAAATACAAACCCAGTAAAGTCTTGCCGATAGTGAACAGCAGCGAGGTGATAGCAGCACCAATCCAAACATCACTCCAGGTAATTTTCACATCTGGCAAGAATTTGTAAATCATCGCGAACAGTAATGTAATGACGCCGAACGAGATGACAAAATTGGCGATTTGCCAAAGAAAGTCAATACCGGGTAGCAAATTACTTAAATAAGTACTAAGTCCTGCTAATACGGCGCTGACTACTAGGGACACCAGCAATAAAAAGCCGATTCCCAGCACCATTGAGAAGGACAAAAAGTTTTGGCGAATAAAGCTTTTGACGTTAATACCTGGTTTTGGTGCCACTTCCCAAATAGTATTGAGGGCATCTCGCAGCTGACCAAATACGCCAGACGCGCCAAACACCAAGGCGATGACGCTAATAATAGAGGCTATAGTCCCAGTGGCTGGTTTATTGGCATTTTCGATCGCCGTTTCAATGACTTCTGCGCCACTTCTGCCGACCAAACCTTGAATTTGGCCTACAATCTGCCCTCTGGCGGCTTCTTCTCCAAATACGCTGCCTGCGATCGCAATTATGATAATCAGCAGCGGTGCTAAGGAAAACACCGTATAATACGCCAACGCTGCCGCCAACCGTGAGGCTTTATCCTCATTCCATTCATCAAAAGTTTCTTTCAGCAGTCCCCACATTGTCTTTAAATTCATGGGTACTCTTCTTTTAGGGTGATTAGGATCTTGGTTTGAAGAAGTAGAAGTACGTTCGGGCATCTTTCGGCAATGGTTGAATGTTTTTGGTTTTGGCTTATTTTCTGGTTTACTCCATTAAGGTAGAGAAACGCATCTATCCTATGGGCTAATACATATCTACTTCTGGAATCTGCATACATTTTTTCGGCAATAGGCTTCAAAACTTCTACCTTCAGGGTGAGCCATAAATAATTTTGTTATGATTTTATTGAACTAAAAGCCAGTCTTTGGTAGATTTGGGCAACATGACTGCTGAAAACTTTTAGAACTTTGGCCAGGGAAGGATAATATGCAGCTTGCAGGAAAAGTGGCGCTGATTACAGGATCGGGTTCGGGAATTGGCAAGGCGGCAGCACAGTTGCTAGGAAAAGAAGGTGCTAAAATTGCAGCGTTAGGACGTAATGAAGGAGAAGTCGATCGCACAGTTGCCGAAATTAAAAGCAATGGTGGTGAAGCGATGACTCTAATTGCCGATATTTCCCAGCCGATCATGATGCAACAAGCAATCCAGCAAATTGCGGATAAGTGGGGACGGCTGGATATTGTGTTTGCGAATGCAGGTATCAATGGCGTCTGGGCACCCATAGAAGAATTGACGCCAGAAGAGTGGGACAAAACTATAAACGTTAATCTTAAAGGAACATTTTTAACAGTTAAATATGCCGTGCCTTATCTAAAAAAGCAGGGCGGCTCTGTTATTATTACTTCATCAGTTAACGGTACGCGCATTTTTAGCAATACTGGTGCAACGGCTTATTCATGTTCTAAAGCTGCTCAGGTTGCCTTTACAAAAATGGTGGCATTGGAACTTGCCGAACACCGCATCCGCGTCAATGTCATTTGTCCGGGAGCGATCGAAACCAAGATTGACGAAAACACCGAACGGCGCAATCTCGATAAGGTTAAGGAACCCGTTGAGTTTCCAGAAGGAGAGATCCCCTTAACTGACGGCGAACCGGGAACTTCACAGCAGGTGGCACAATTAGTGCTATTTCTAGCCTCGGATGCTTCGAGTCACATTAGCGGTACAGAAATTTGGATTGATGGGGCGCAGTCGCTACTACAGGGGTAGAAGCAACTTTGCGATTCTGGATGCACTTAATAAAGATCGCAACGTCAACTTTATCGAAGTATATTGGATATAAAAATAGGTGTAAAGGTAGGAATTGCTTCGGTAGGCACAACTAACAGGCAATATAATAGAGTAGAACATTTTCCTAGCTACGGTTTTGTATGACCAAGGGTGAGCGACCGTTGTTATCGAGACCATCCAAACAAACGACTCCCCCATGACAGTACTAACAAGCGAGCATAGAATTCCCAAAAGCCGCCTAAAAATGCCGCTAAGCCTCGTCTTAGTGGTACCATTCGTCCTGCAAATCTTTGCAGCTGTAGGTTTAACACCAGTTTAAAGTGTACTTACCGGCAACGCAGACAATGGACACAAATGCTACATCAGAAATTGCCAACAAATTAGTCTCAGGGCATGGAGAACTGATTCTCCCCAGGTCAAACTTATTGCCGTCAGCGGTGTTAGGTCTAATTTTCATATTTCTGAGCTTATGGGTGCTGGGAGCAAAATATTTTTGCCCAAACCCTATACATCACATGAATTGTTGAAAAATTTACAAGTTGTGATACCTTAGCTGATAAATACAAATGGATGGAGCAAAACAAGAGTTGATTTTAATTGTTGACGACCACCCTACTAACCTCAAAATGCTATTTAGTTTTTTGAAAAGTTATGGTTTTAAAGTGTTAGTGGCTAACGATGGTGAAAGTGCTATTGACAAACTACAGGAGGTTTCCCCCGATCTTATATTGTTGGATATAATGATGCCGGGAATAGATGGGTTTGAAACTTGCCAACGCTTGAAAGCATCGGCGGTAACAAAAGATATACCTGTAATTTTTATGACGGCTCTTACCGATTCGGAAAACAAGGTAAGAGGTCTGTCGCTGGGGGCGGTGGATTATATCACTAAGCCGTTTCAGCAAGACGAAGTGTTAGCTAGAGTGAGGCTGCATCTTAAAATGCGAGATTTGACTAAGGCATTGGAAGCACAAAATCTCGTTCTCAAGCAGGAAATCGCCGCACGAATGGGGGCGGAAGCAGGGTTGAAGAAGCTGGCGCAGGATTTAGAGGAACGGGTGAAAGATCGAACCGCCGAACTTACACACGCCCTGCAAGACCTTCAAAAAACTCAAGTTCAGCTGTTGGAGAGGGAAGAAAAATTAGGGCGTATTGCTTTTCAAGATTCACTTACAGATTTGCCTAACCGAGCTTGGTTTATGAATCGGTTGCAGCAGGTTATCCATATTGCTAGGGAACACCCAGATTATTTATATGCGGTGCTATTTATTGACCTCGATCGCTTCAAAGTGGTTAACGATAGTCTCGGACACTTGCTTGGAGATGAATTGCTTAAAAGCGTCAGCCGTAAACTGCAAGCTTGTTTACGTCACACAGATACAGTCGCTCGTTTTGGAGGAGATGAATTTGTCATCTTGCTCGAAGATATTAAAGATATTGATGAAGCAATTAAAGTAGCCGATCGCATCCAAAAGGAAGTAAGACTGCCGTTCAAATTAAATGAATATGAAGTGTTCACTGAAGTCAGCATTGGCATTATCCTCAGTACAAGTGGGTACGATCGACCGGAAGATGTGCTAAGGGATGCAGATATAGCAATGTATCATGCTAAAGCTCAAGGAAAAGGTCGTTACGAAGTGTTCGATCCAGCCATGCAAACACTTGCGATGGCACGCTTGCAGCTGGAAAACGACTTACGACGGGCGATTAAGTCCCTACCCTCGTCACGCGGCGCGATCGATACTCAGGAATTTTGCCTTTATTATCAGCCAATTGTCTCACTTTCTACGGGGCAACTGAACGGCTTTGAAGCACTGGTGCGCTGGCGTCATCCGTCTAAGGGGTTAATTTTTCCCGATCTATTCATCCCTGTAGCTGAAGAAACTAAATTGATCGACGACTTAGGCTGGTGGATTTTGCAGGAAGCTTGTTACCAAATCTCCCTTTGGCAGCAACAGTTTCCTCGCAAACTTCCTGTGGCGATTAACGTGAATTTTTCCGCCGTACAGCTCAAGCAAATGGAGCTAATAAATCGGATAAAACAAATTTTGGAGAAGACTGATATACCAATATGCTGTTTGAAGCTAGAAATTACGGAAAGTTGCCTTTTAGAAACATTAGGCTGGGAAGAAAAGATTCTCAAACAGCTAAAAGCTTTAGGTATTAAGTTGTGTATCGATGATTTTGGCACTGGCTATTCTTCTTTAAGTCGCCTGCACGAGTTTCCTATTGATACGTTAAAAATTGACCGCTCTTTTGTGAGTCGCATCGGAGTGGATAAAGATGATATACAAATCGTCCAAACGATTGTGACGCTCGCTCGCAGTCGAGGTATGGATCTGGTGGCAGAAGGGATAGAAACGCCTTTTCAACTACAGAAACTGCGAGAGTTGGGATGCGACTTTGGGCAAGGATACTTATTTTCTAAACCTGTAGATAGCGAAATTGCAACCCAGCTGTTGGCTCAAGAGCAGGTTTTTGGCCATTGCTATTTCCCCAGCGCTTTCCACAATGACTCTAATACTTGAGTTTGTTTCAGCACACTGATGACAACCAAAACCGCCAGAATGAGAATTGCCATACCGCTAGCGCTTCTGGCGAAATAACCGGCGGGTGGAGTAATTTTCCAAAGCGGTTTGGGAATGCCACGCGCTTCTTGTTCAAATCTAGCTTTTGCCCAACTGACAACCTGTTCTTGCTGACGTGCTTGCAACAACAAACTAGCTGCTAACTGCAATAAGAAAGGATGACATCCACCCCACTTTCTAGCTAGCCATTGCTCATCGGTACGCAAGGCAGCTAAAACACCCGTTCTGGCAGGCAAACTTACCAGTTCTTTTGCTTCTTCTTCAGTCAAGTTGCCTAACCTGAGAACATCACCCATATTGAAGAAAGAAGAGGTCAATTTATATCGATGCCCGTAAAAATTTAGTTCTCTTTGTGAAGCTACCACCAGCATCAAGGCGTTGGTGTTCATCAAAAAAAGCAAGTTGTCAAAAAATCCATCACTGAATTCTTTGGGATGCTTGAACAATGCGCTAAATTCATCCAGGCAAAGTACGGGTAGCACTCCCTGCCGTTTCCACTCTCCCATCACTGAGGAAAAGGTCTGGCGCTCAAAGGATGTAACTTGAAATGGTCTGGTTAAGGTTCGTTGCGATCGCACTTTTGGCAGATTTAGCAATTGTCGAGCTACGGCGTGATAAAAACCAATCTCATCCCGGCACTCGGAATTCAGGAGGTCAAGATAAATCGCTACGTAACGTTTGGGATTCTCCACCCGCTGTTCGTAAGTCTGGAAAAAGTGATATAGCAGGGAAGATTTTCCGATGCCTTTTTTACCCACAACGTTGATGCTGACAGGTTGAGAACCTGTCATCCGCGCGGTAAGGGCGTTCAGTTCTGAAGAGCGACCGACAAAGAACTGGGGGTCGGTAATCATCGGCCCCGCCACAAAGGGACTCTGAGGCAGTGAGCGGTTGGTCATACAACATTTTTACAACAACTTGAGAGCCATCTGCTACACTAACCCAGGTTTATCAACATTTCCGCATTTGCAGAGCAAAGGAGCGATCGCCAGGGAGAGGATCTCAAAATTGCTTAATAAAGTAGTAAAGATAAATTTAACTGTTGATTGTGAACAAAAAAAATCAACAGTCAAGAACAATAAAATATTTTTAAGTTTAGTTAAGCCCACTCATTTACCTACTGTTGTGCCGATCGCTAAACTAGGATGCTAGGTCAGAGATCGATCGCAACAAATGTGGGCTACGATCGTTAAACTAGGATGCTAGGTCAGAGATTGATAACAAGAAATGTGGGCTACCCTCAACCTTTATCCTTCTTCTACGCACCGCGTACAGGAGCCGCTTGATGGAACTTCTCTCATCCTCGCTGAGTGAGTTTTGCATTAGCGCAAGCAATAATCTCTCATATTCGCCACGACTAATTCTGCGAGAACGGCTGGCTTGTGCAAATATTTCCGAGAGAGTGTAAGGAAGTATACAAACTTGGAATGGCATCATCATTGCGCTCCTAGTTGTTCATCAGATGATTTGAATCTAAAGGTAAAAAGTGAAAAACTTGGGAAGAAGAAAGTTGGTCGCAACCTATTCTGGCCGCTATAGAGTTACATTCAATTATGTAACTCTCTGCCTATCCCAGAATGTCAGTAACATTAAGACTTTTGGTAGATTTGTTGGGAGAAAACATTAAGACTTTTGGTAGATTTGTTGGGGAGAAAGGAAGAATTTCAATAAACATTCTTCAAGTCGCGAGGATTCAAGTCCCTAGTAGTTGTGCTAGAGCAAAAGCTAAATACTCATACTGTGCTTGTGTATTATAAATTTGAGCCGAAATACGAATTAGCTGCTTTGGTGCGGCAGGCCACGGAATCACCGGCACTTCAATTCCAAATTCCTTAAATAGAGCATCTTGTAAAAGCGGTATTAAAGGCGTTTTACCTGAATTGGGGGCTGCATCGGGTAAAGGTACAACTGCCATTGCACCGATCGTCTCATCGGGACAAGGTGGCGTTTCGCCAAGGGCTTCGCAAAGGATCTGCCTAGCCGCCAGTGCCATTGCCCGATTTTGTGCCATTAACTCAGACCAGCCACCCTCAAGCAGGGAACCCATAAACTTAATCGCCGCTCTTACGCATAGGTAAGCCGTAGGATCGTCAGTTCCCATCCAGTCAAACTCTAGCTGGAAGCGAGACCTGTCGCTGCGTGGAGAATTAGCACCGTGGCTGATTGTCGTCGGACGAATCTGGGATTGGCGATCGCGCCGTACATACAAAAATGCCGCCCCTTTTGGCGCACACAACCACTTGTGGCAGTTACCAGTGTAATAAGTTGGCCCGATCTCCCGTAAATTGAGGGGCAACATTCCAGGTGCGTGGGCCCCATCAATGAGAGTATCGATACCAAGTTCGCCTAGCTGGTGTACTAGCTGCTGGATGGGAAAAATCAAACCTGTCTGACTGGTGATGTGATCTAATAGTGCCAGCCGCGTCTTGAGCGAAACTTTTTCCATTACCGCTGCTAGAGCCTTTTCTGGCGAATCTAGAGGGAAAGGAACTTTTGCCACCACTACCCGCGCCCCCGTTTGGTTGGCAACAAAATCAAGCACGTTGCGGCAGGCATTGTATTCGTGGTCTGTTGTCAGTAACTCATCGTCGCTGGTAAATTTTAGCGATCTCAACACCGCATTCACACCCGTTGTCGCATTGGGGACAAATACCAAGTCCGAAGCATCTGCACCGATGAACTCAGCCAACTGACTTCTAGCGGCATCCAGCAATTCTTCAAACTCGCGCCCAAAAAAGCGCAACGGTTCCCGTTCCATTTGTTCACGCAGGCGCTGCTGTGCTTCCAAAACCGGAATTGGACAAGCACCAAATGAGCCGTGGTTAAGAAATGTTACATCTGGGTCAAGCCCCCAGAACTTCTCAAACCCCGATCGCTGAAGTGGGAAGCGTGAAATTTCATTTTTCATGCTTCCCACTTTATCCTTTTCTAAACTCCCCGGGTGGGATTCGAACCTACGACCAATCGGTTACACTTATCCCAACATTTCTGAAGGGGGTGGACTATCTCATCATCCACTTGGGATGTCGGGCGCTGTCGCTGATGCTGTATCTTTTAATTTCAGGTCAATTTTATATCTCATACAGTCTGTGACAAAGGGATCGATTAAACTTATTAGCTTTCGACCTTCTGTGGCTCCCATTCTTAGTCTCCACCAACTTTTATTCGGAACAACAGTCCAGTGAATATCCCATTGTTCCTCAAAGTAAATTTTGACTAATCGAGCTTCTGCCTCAGAGCAATATGTGTTTAGAGTGAGTTCGCGACCGTGGATTTTTCCTTCGCGTCGCTTGTATGATAGCGAACCATCATCAAGATACCACAAGGATATTCCTAGCGGGGTTAGAATTTTCAGCCCTTTTTCGGTGAATTGCTTCTTTCCGTTTTTGTATATAACGGGATACAACGATCGCAGGCGTGCATGGTTTCTAGTTACCAACTCAACACCTGGGTAGCCGTTGTTATCAAAGCTTCTAACTTTGAACTCGTACCCAAACATAGATTGAATAATCTGGGTTTTGTATTCCAGATATTCTTTTTCGCGTTCGCTGTGAGTCATTTTTAATACGACCGCTCCTCCTGGGTTTTTCCTAAGAGTTGCTTTGCCGTATATCATCCCCACGAGCGCTGACCTTATTTCCCGTATCGTTCCTACCATTTGGTAGAACCTTTTTAAGCATTCAGCTTAGTCTCTGCACCTTTCTGGCTAATGAGAGGAAATCTCTCTTTTTCTCCAGACTTGGCTCAAGATTACCGCCACCCGAAGTGCTGCGGTTTCCTTGAATTCACCCGATTTTACACTACTCGTCGCCGAATAGCGCTGCTAGGTAATGCAAGTAAACTTTAAGGTTTACCTGTGTTTGTGCCTTACAGCCGATCGCTCTACCACTGAGCTACCGAGGATTGCATTGGCTGCTACTTGAGCAACCCTTAAATATAATAACGGTAATGCAACCGAGTTGGCAAGCCCTCTGGCAAACTTTTTTAATTTTTATTTATATAACTCGTCTTAACCCATAACTAGCAAGGCTTTTAGCGTATATAAAGCCGTTGTTTGCTACTTCAATCCCATTCGCAATTGGGCCAAACGTTGCCGGGATTTCGGGTCAAGAGAATTGGCTAGAAAACGACTGGATGATTGTTTGTTGGCTTTGTTTTTGCGGCGGATGCCCTGAGCCGTTGATTCAACTTCGTGGTAGAGTTTCTGTGCTGACATCCATTCGGCACCGTACCCCGTGACCATCAGTTGCTGAACGCGATCGGATGTGGCCACAATCACTCTACGTTTAAATTTACGCAATTCTTGGTTTAAGTCAGCACAGATTTTTTCTATGAAAGTGTCTGCTGTCTGCTCAAAATCAGTGAAGCAAATCGATAAATGCTCAGTAATAACTTCACGATTGCTTGGTGTATTTCTATACTGAGCGTCAAATACTATCTGAGTATCGAAGCCTTGAAAAGCACTATAGCTGACTAGCGCTTCAATCAGTTGCCAGCGGGCGGCCTCTAGTCCGTTGCGATCGCGCGTGTAAAGCAGAAGAGGCCAAGCGCCAATTATGTTGTAGCCGTCTACGAGCAAAGTAGCCGACGGCGAGGGGGGTATCATTTTTCAACGCCAAATTTTTCTAAACTTAACATTTTTGATGATACTTTATCTCTCAATATAGAGCTAGGGGAAGAGAGGGGCTAGGGGCTAGGGACTAGGGGAAGAGGGAAGAGGGAAGAGGGAAAAGGGAAGAGGGAAGAGGGAAGAGGGGAAAAATCCTTCTTTTGACTTTTGACTTTTGACTTTTGACTTTCTCTGCTAGGCAATCTCCTCTTGCATAAGGCGTTGTTTTAAGCGGTTTGGATCGCCTTTGTCCACAACCAAGCCCCGTTCTAGCAAGAATGCTCCATCGCAGTAATTTAACTCATCTAAGCGGTGAGTGACCCACAAAGCAGTTATGCCCTGAGTATTGACTAAACGGCGCACTTGAGCTACTAGGTCTAACTGACTGTCTGGATCGAGAAGGGCGGTAGGTTCATCCAACAACAATACTTCACAGCGACGGGCGATCGCACCTGCGATCGCGACCCGCTGCTTTTGACCCCCACTCAAAGCATAAATTGGCCGTCTTTGCAATGACCACAAATTCACAGTCGCCAGCGCTTCTTCTACCCGTTGACGAACTTGGCGCAAGGGGAGATTTTCCTCCACCAGTCCAAAGGCTACATCTGCACCAACTGTTGGCATTACCAATTGATGATCCGGATTTTGGAAGACGAATCCCACAGGCCCAGCAATCTTAATTTCACCAGACTGGGGACGCAAAAGTCCAGCCAGCAATCTCAACAATGTCGATTTTCCGCTCCCATTTGTCCCCAAAAGCATCCAGAATTCGCCCTGGGGGACATCGAGAGAACAGGATTTTAAAACTGTTTCGCCCCCAGGCCAGCTAAAGCCAACATTTTCCACTGTAATGGCTGATTGGGTCATGCGATCGCCGTCTGTGAGCATTTATGCTTCTGTCATCGCGAAGAAACCAGGGGGTCTGCCAGCAGATGCGGCACCGGATTTCTGAGATATTTGCACTGCGGTGATTTCAGTACTCAGGACGCCGATCTTTTTTTCTAGCTGTTTGTCGCAAGTGAGTTCCAAAATTTGAGAATTGCCAGAGCGCATCGCTTCCAGAACTTGATTGTAGAGCGCTTGGGCGTCCTCGTCTGACTTCCGTTGCACTGAAAGTGGGAAGGGAGTGTTCTTTAAAGTCAAGTCAATAGTGAACATGGGCGTTTGAGATATTCTGCTTAATTCCACAACCACTTTCTAGTATTGCAAAGTTAGCGAAACTAGGGGCCTCAAAAGTCAAAAGTCAAAAGTCAAAAGAAAGAAAATTCTCCCTCTTCCCCCAGTCCCCAGTCCCCAGTCCCTTTTGTCTTTTGACTTCCTTGTCCTGAATTAAATCAATCTAGGGTGTGAAAAATTTGGAAACTTGCACCTATAATGAGAGACATAGTAAAGAAACGTAAACTAGAATTACGTTTAAAGTGGTTTTGTGCGTAACCTTAACTGAAAAACAGTTAGGTGAGTGCAAAACCGATCGACCGTACTCATACCTATTCGGAGATTTGCGTCATGACTATTGCTGTCGGACGTGCTGGAGCCTCAAGAGGATGGTTTGACGTCCTCGACGACTGGCTAAAGCGCGATCGCTTCGTATTCGTCGGCTGGTCCGGCATCCTCCTATTCCCCTGCGCCTACCTAGCGCTAGGCGGATGGCTGACCGGCACCACCTTCGTCACCTCCTGGTACACCCACGGACTAGCCTCATCCTACCTAGAAGGCTGCAACTTCCTCACCGCCGCCGTATCCTCACCAGCAGACAGCATGGGACACTCCCTCCTGTTCTTGTGGGGGCCTGAAGCCGCGTGGAACTTCACCCGTTGGTGCCAAATCGGCGGCTTGTGGGCATTTGTCGCCCTGCACGGAGCCTTCGCCCTGATCGGCTTCATGCTGCGCCAATTTGAAATCGCTCGCCTAGTAGGCATTCGTCCCTACAACGCGATCGCATTTTCCGCACCCATCTCCGTCTTCGTTTCCGTCTTCCTGATGTACCCCTTGGGTCAATCCAGCTGGTTCTTCGGCCCCAGCTTCGGAGTAGCGGGAATCTTCCGCTTCATCCTCTTCCTGCAAGGATTCCACAACTGGACCCTCAACCCCTTCCACATGATGGGCGTAGCGGGCGTACTGGGCGGAGCCTTACTTTGCGCCATCCACGGTGCTACAGTTGAGAACACCCTCTTTGAAGACGGCGAAGGAGCCAACACCTTTCGTGCCTTCAACCCCACCCAAGCAGAAGAAACCTACAGTATGGTGACCGCCAACCGCTTCTGGTCGCAAATCTTCGGAATTGCCTTCTCCAACAAGCGCTGGTTGCACTTCTTCATGCTGTTTGTACCAGTCACCGGCTTGTGGATGAGTTCCATTGGCATTGTCGGTTTAGCACTCAACCTGCGGGCTTACGACTTCGTATCCCAAGAGTTAAGAGCGGCTGAAGACCCCGAATTTGAAACCTTTTACACCAAGAACATTTTGCTGAATGAGGGCATCCGTGCTTGGATGTCACCACAGGATCAACCCCACGAAAAATTTGTATTCCCTGAAGAAGTACTACCTCGCGGTAACGCTCTGTAGTATCTAGCCCGATCCCGGCTCAGCTTTAGTGGCTGAGCCGAAAACCCCTGCATATCGGTAAGCAGGGGTTTTTTGGTAATTTTTGGGGAAGATCCCCATTTTCTTGTTTTCGTGTGATACATTAACTACAGGTGAATAACACCGATACTTCAATTTCCTCTTTGAGACAAAGACCGTTCAGGGAATAAGGAGGTGATGCCTATGCAAGATAGTAGTAAAATCATGGGTCATCAGATTGGATTTAACTGGCTGTGCGCCGGGGCTGTTCTCTAGCAGTTAAGTTTAGTTTCCTAGTGGAACTAAAATAGCTGTTCCTGCTGGGCAGGTTAGAATTCCTCCCGGCAGTCTAGTTTCCATCTGAAGACCCGCTAGACCGCTCTCAGCGATAGTGACCAAAATTTTACCAAGTCACTATTGCTGAGAGCGGATAGTTTTTTGTACCAAGAGCCAGATCGGAAACTGGCTGATGAGTGAAAGCTGCGCTGCTGTAATTTGTTAATCTATCTAAAATGTTGCAAGAGGACTCCCACCACAGCGACAGCTTGCTGGTGAGATGAATTGCAACCAACTCACTTAACTTGAGCGTAGCGAATCCGTTTTAGGTAGTCCCTTGATGTAATCCCGAATAACCAAGAGACACAGAAAACTCTTTAGATTTCGCATCAAGATTAATTCTCTCTTGCCTCGTCCTCGGTAAGCCTAACTTTAATGCTTTTGACCCTTGTGTATCTTGTCATATCCCCATCAATGGAGTAAAATAGCAAGATCGCAAATCAGCACCTAGATCGTCAAAGAGTTAAAGTAGGGGGTTTTCAACACAAATCCTTGTTGAAGTAAAACTTTAAAGGATTGAACCCTAGAAGCTAGAAACTTCTCTGAAACACCTGTAGTTACAAAACCAAGTGACAAAATTAGGTAAGTAGGAAGCAAAAGCATCAACTACCGTATCCAAATAGATGGCCTATACTCTAGGAAAGTGAACCCCGCAGCGCTTTCGCCAGTCAAATAAGTTAATTTGACCAAGGTATCGATCGGGAATTTTAGATGAATCCGTAGATTCTCTATGATGTGGTGTGAGGAGAAAGAGTAAAAATGTCCAAAATGTTGTTGAAGTCTCTGCTGTTTAGTCCGGCAATCCTGGGGGCGACCCTAGTATTTGGCTCTTCAGCAATGGCCACAGAAAGCCAAACAACCGCAGAAGTAAGTCAGCCCCAAGCTGTAGCAACTCAAAGTCCTGAAGCGCAGCCAATTGCCGCAGCCAATCTAAAGTTGGATGCCTTACAACATATAGCTCCAGCGCTGTCAGCAGTAGAAGAAGAGGCTACGGCTGGCTCTAAGTTGGAGACGCCTTTTGCTGAAGCTCCTATTTCGCAGCAGAAGGCAGCTGCTTCCAAAGCAGAAGCCCCAACTCAAGCCCGCACTTTGCAAGAGAAAACCCTAGCTGATAAGGCACCAACTGCTGCCCCCGCATCTCGGAGTTTGTCTTCAAATACGGTAGCTCAGGCAGCACCTTCCGATAGTTCGGGTAATTTAGACCAAATTCTCCAATACGGCAACGAAGGCTCGGCCAACAGAGCCTCGGAGGGTCAAGTTACTTCCGTATCTCAATTGCGGGACGTACAGCCTACAGACTGGGCTTTCCAAGCACTGCAATCCCTGGTTGAGCGCTACGGTTGTATTGAAGGTTATCCCGATCGCACTTATCGCGGCAACCGGGCCCTGACTCGCTACGAATTTGCAGCGGGGTTAAATTCCTGCTTAAATCGGATTCAAGAACTGATTGCGTCGTTGCCGCAAGGTATTGGCAAAGAAGATTTGGCCGCGCTGCAACGGTTACAAGAAGAGTTTGCGGCGGAATTGGCTACTTTGCGAGGCCGAGTAGATGCTCTGGAAGCTCGGACGACCCGACTGGAAGCGCAGCAATTCTCCACTACGACAAAGCTGAGGGGAGAAGCTATCTTTGCTCTGGCTGATGTCTTTGGCGGTAGCAACATTCGTAGTGGTGTTGACGACAACAACAATACAGTCTTTCAAGACAGGGTACGTTTAGAATTCCAAACCAGCTTCACGGGTAAAGATCTCCTGCACACCCGTATTGCAGCCGGTAACGCCGTCGCTTTTACTAATTTCCCAGGCCGTGAGTTTACTGACGCTGACGGTAACGGGACATTTCGGAGTACAGCAGAAGGTACTTTGCAATATTTCGTTGGTGGGGCTACCAGCAACAATATTGTCTTAGACTGGTTGGCCTATGAATTCCCCTTATTTGGCACCTCGCGTGCTTATCTTGCTGCGTATGGAGGACTTCACGCTGACTACGCCGATGTTTCCAACCCTTACTTCTACGACGGTGACGGCGGCAATGGCGCTATTTCTGCCTTTGCACAACAGAACCCCATCTATCGGATTGGTGGCGGTGCAGGTGGTGGCATCAGCTTCAGTGTAGGACGCGGCGGTAGCTTCTTCAAACCAAGTTCCATAACTGTGGGTTACTTGGCGGGGGGTTCAGGTGTTAATCGCCCCGGTAATTCTGCTACTGGTGCCAATAATCCGACCGATACAAACGGTCTGTTTGATGGTAACTATTCCGCTTTGGCGCAACTAAATTTTAGCGTCAGCAATCGCCTTGGCTTTGCTTTAACATACGTTCACAGTTACCACAACACCGGCAGCGACATATTCGACGGTGGTGGCGGTGCTGGCGGTCGCCTCGTTGGCACCAGTCTGGCTAATTTGCCATCCACACTTCTGGGTGGTATTAATACATCACAAAATGGAACCAGCACGCCGATTTCGGCTAACTCTTATGGGGCGCAGGCTGCGTTTCGACTCAGCAAGAATTTTTCGATCAGCGGCTGGGCTTCTATGACAGACGCAACTCTTGTCCGTCGCGGAAGCGCACAAATGTGGACTTACGGATTGGGCATTGCCTTACCCAACTTGGGCAGAGAGGGTAATGTGTTGGGTCTTTTTGCGGGTGCGGAACCCTACTTGACAGGTATAGAAGTTGCAGGGCCAGACCCCACATTCCGCAGAGATATTCCTTGGCACTTGGAAGGTTTCTACAAGTTCCAACTCACAGACAACATCTCGGTAACTCCTGGTGTGATCTGGCTGATGGCTCCCGATCAGAACAAGAGCAATGATGACATCTTTATCGGTACGCTCAGAACTACCTTTACCTTCTAGGTGATGCACAACTGACTCCGAACAGAACAAAAGCCCCGTCACCGGGGCTTTTTTTATCAATGGTGGTAAACCGATAAACTCCAGTGAATAACCGGAGTATACTTAAGAAAGTAATGAGCTTGGCGAAAGTTGGGTTTCGTGCGCTGCTCAACCCAACGGGTGTGGTCAAAACCCGTTGGTGATGTAGGAGACAAGGAGGACAAGGAGGACAAGGGGGACAAGGAGGACAAGGAGGACAATGCCCAGAAGAAAAGCTTTTCGTTTCAACCAATTACTTATGACCACACCCCAACCCAACCGACAATTCTACTTAAACCGAAACTAAACATAATCAACCGGAAACGATATAAACTGTGGAACTCTCGTGTAAAAGTGAATACGCGCTTTTAGCTCTTTTAGAGCTGACAATTCACTATAAAAGCGGCGAACCGCTACAAATTCGGCAGATTGCGGCTCAGCAAAATATTCCCGATCGATATTTAGAACAACTGCTGGCTACTATGAGACGTTGCGGTTTGGTGCGTAGCCAACGTGGAGCTAAGGGAGGCTACGTCTTGGGTCGCGAACCCTGGAAAATCACGCTTTTGGATGTGGTGTGCTGTCTTGAGGGACTAGATGCTCAGTCGTCTGAAAGCGATGCTCCGCCGAAAACCCTAGAAAGTGCTGTGGTGCGAGAAATCTGGCTGGAAGGGCTGCAAGCGGCTAATTCAGTTTTGCAAAAATATACACTACAAGATCTGCGCGAAAAGCGAGATGCTAGGCGTCAACTAGATATTATGTATTACATCTAATTGGTCATTGGTTATTGGTCATTGCTATGAACCATGAACTCAAGGACTATTGACTATTGACAAAGGACAAAGATATGCGGATTGCTCATGATATTACCGAGTTAGTCGGTCGCACGCCTCTGGTACAGTTAAATCGGATTCCACAAGCAGAAGGCTGTGTGGCGCGAATTGTGGTGAAGTTGGAGGGGATGAATCCAGCGGCTTCTGTTAAAGACCGCATTGGCGTGAGCATGATTGATAAGGCGGAGGAGGAAGGGCGGATTACACCGGGCAAAACAGTGTTGGTGGAACCTACTTCTGGAAATACCGGGATTGCTCTGGCGATGGTTGCTGCGGCTAAGGGTTATCGGTTAATTTTAACTATGCCCGAAACTATGAGCAGCGAGCGACGAGCGATGTTGCGAGCTTATGGAGCGGAACTGCAACTGACTCCAGGGATTGAGGGTATGAGTGGGGCGATTAGGCAGGCGCAAGAGATTGTGGAAATGACCGCCAATTCCTATATGCTGCAACAATTTCGCAATCCGGCTAACCCGCAAATTCACCGGGAGAGGACAGCGGAAGAAATTTGGGATGATACGGATGGGGAGGTGGATATCCTGGTGGCTGGGGTCGGCACTGGTGGTACGATTACGGGTGTGGCGGAGGTAATTAAAAACCGGAAACCTTCGTTTCAAGCGATCGCAGTCGAACCTACTAATAGCCCGGTTCTTTCCGGCGGAAAACCAGGCCCACACAAGATTCAGGGTATTGGGGCTGGATTTATTCCCGAAGTGCTTAAGGTGGAATTAATTGATGAGACGATCGCAGTTACCGATGAACAAGCGATCGCTTACGGGCGTCGTCTAGCTCGCGAAGAAGGGCTGTTATCCGGCATTTCCACTGGTGCGGCGCTGTGTGCGGCGATCGAGGTTGGCCAGCGAAAGGAAAATGAGGGACGCTTAATAGTGATGATTCAACCCAGTTTTGGAGAACGCTATTTGAGTACGCCTTTGTTCCAAGATCCAGAACTCAAAATATCGACTCTTGGGTTAGCCTAATAGTTCACCAATCTGATTTTGATAGGCACGGTATCTCAAACTTCTCTGCTTTCCACCTATCAAGATCGGTTTGGCCAACTACTGAATTAGTATTATGGCAGATCCCAATCACTACGAAACCCTGCAAGTCAGTCCGCAGGCGACTCAAGCTGAAATTAAGCGATCGTATCGCCAATTAGCCAAACTCTATCATCCAGATAGCCAGCACGAGAAAGCCAATCACGAGCAAATCGTCGAACTTAACGCCGCCTATGAAATACTGGGCGATCCTCATCAGCGACAGTCTTACGATCGGCAATTACGCAATCCCTCACCAACCTCCTCTGGCAATTGGCAACAGCGGACTAAAGCAGCGCAAAGAGAATACCAAAAACAGCGACAAAATGCAAGGGATACCGACGAGCAAATTCAGCAATGGCTCAACCAAGTTTATCAGCCAGTCAATCGCTTGCTTTGTCGCATTCTCAATCCCCTAAAGGCTCAGATAGATAACCTCTCCGCCGATCCCTTTGATGATGAACTCCTGGAGGCTTTTCAGGATTACCTAAAAGACTGCCGAGACTTTTTAGAGCAAGCGCAGCTTTATTTTCGTTCCATGCCCAATCCCGCCCAAGTAGCGGGCGTTGCAGCAACCCTTTATTATTGCCTAAATCAACTAGGCGATGGGATTGACGAATTAGAGTTCTTCACTTTCAATTATGACGATCGCTATCTGCACACGGGTCATGAAATGTTTAGGATTGCCGCCGGACTGCGCCGCGAAGCTCAAGCGGCCTTAAAAAATGTTGCTTAGGAATCAAGAAAGAAGATTACTTTACCCGGTCACTTGCTCCTGAGTGGAATTTGAGCGGAAATTGTTTTATTCTGGAATTAGAATAGTTTTACGAAAGTTTACAATTATTGTAACCGCCAAGGCGGTTAGGAAATTCTGAATTCCTGAAATCCTTGATTCTAAACCCTTCTGACCCTAGTCCCTAGCAAGAAAGCCCCTAGCCCCTAGCTATATCTCCTCGCTCCTGTGCAAGTGTATTCATGAAATGTATTGTCAATCGTCGCGCTCAGTTTTCGGCTAGCCACAGGTACTGGTTACCCGAACTAACTGAAGCGGAAAACATTCAGCGGTTTGGTGCCTGCACCCGCGCACCCGGACACGGACATAATTACGTCCTATTTGTCTACATGGCAGGCGAACTAGATGAGTACGGCATGGTACTCAATCTATCGGATGTTAAGCACGTAATCAAGCGAGAAGTCACCAGCCAACTGGACTTTTCCTATCTCAACGAAGTCTGGCCAGAATTTCAAGAGACTCTTCCTACTACCGAAAATATAGCACGGGTAATCTGGCAAAAGCTGGCTCCTCACTTACCTTTGGTGCGTATTCAACTGTTTGAACATCCTGAACTTTGGGCAGATTATTTAGGAAACGGAATGGAAGCTTACCTCAGCATTGCTACTCATTTTAGCGCCGCTCACCGACTGGCTCGTCCTGACCTCAGCTACGAGAAAAACTGCGAGATTTATGGCAAGTGCGCTCGTCCCAACGGTCACGGTCACAATTATCATTTAGAGGTGACAGTCAAAGGCGAAGTTGACCCACGTACCGGCATGAGCGTTGATTTAGGCTCATTGCAAAAGGTTATTGACGATTATGTTGTCGAACCTTTCGATCACACTTTCTTGAATAAAGATATTCCTTACTTTGCAGAAGTCGTTCCGACGGCTGAAAATATTGCTATTCGGATTCGCGATTTACTACAAGAGCCGATTCGGGAATTGGGAGCCGAGCTTTACAAGGTAAAATTGGTAGAAAGTCCCAATAATTCTTGTGAAGTTTATGCTACTGAATTAGAATCAGGTTCATTTGTTAGCAAAATCAGTGAGCCTGTTTTGATGCGACTGTAATTATTGGAGTTTAGACTATCGCACCTGCGGTGCGATAGTCTAAACTCCAGTTTTAACAAAGCCGCTATCTTCAAGCGGGGGTTGGTGGTGCCAACACTTTTTGGAAAGCAGGTCGTTCGGATAGGCGCTTCATATAATCCAAGACAGCTGGATAAGCACTCAAATCGAGCTTCAGCATCATCGGAATGTAAGCTAAAGTTGCCCCAACTGCTACATCTGCGACACTGAATTGTTCGCCAAGGAGATAAGGTTGCTGCTGAAAGATTTGATTCAATGCAGCCATGAGGATGGGCATTTCGCGATCGCGGTTGGCTTCCACAAAAACCCCGATCGCTAATGTAGAATTGGCAAACAACACCCATTGTGCGATCGCAGCCTTATACTCTGGCCCAACGGGGATATTGCCATATTTTTCAGCCAGATAAAGCAAAATTGCCCCTGACTCCCAAAGCTTCAAATCCCCATCCACTATGCTGGGAACTTTGCCGATTGGGTTAATCGCCAGGTATTCAGGCTGGCGGTGTTCCCCTTTTTGCATATCCAACATGACAAATTCGTAGGGAATGCCCAGTTCTTCCAGATACAATTGCACAATTGAAGCCCGACTGCGGGCACCGCCATATAGTTTCAACATCTTTCAACAAAATTGATTTACTAAGGAGATTATGGATTGGAGCATTGGTAATTGGGAATTTTAGATTGAATTTAAATCTAAAATCTGAAATCTAAAATTCCCCAGTTCCTTTCAGAGTACTTTGTGAGTGTATTCGTGTTGCTTCACATTATCCTCTGTTCTCACAATGTTCTGAGAATTCAGCACGCGCTTGCGTTCGACAGAGTAGTTAAAGTCCTGGCGAGTAGTACCTTGAGGAATATGGGTTTGAGCAACAGGACGACGCTTGTAAGTACGGACTGCGGCTAGGGCCCGTTCTGCAAAGTCATCGCAGAACTGAGCCTCCTGTGGAAATTCGGCAGGCTTTTGGGGTGTATCGCCTGCCAGTACCGTTCCCCAGGTCGTAGCACAAGCCATTTGGTAAGAAGTAGGAATTCCTTTTACCAGGGCTTCCAAGGCGGCTGAGGGGATAGGCTCCACAATAGGAACTTGATGAACTTCTCCGTCTTCTTTAATAAAGCAGGTTGCCAAGCCGAGTACCAGGTAGTCATCTGCCGATACATCAGGGGCATGAGGATGCAGGGAACCAGTTTTCATGGGAATTTTCTATTTAACCGTTTAAACGATCGACAGTTCTATACCGTTGGATTTTACCGCTCAAAAGGTACAGTCGAATTTTCCGGATCTGTGGTAAAAAGTGGCGATATAGATTGCTGGGGGGTTTGATGGCGTCTTGTGCCGTTTCGGGAATGCCTGACTTCCTGACTGTAGCTTGTACTTGGTAGACAAATTTCAAATTGACCACCAGTCTCATCCCTCCTTGAACAGATTAGCTACAATGTCAGTTTCTCTTACTTAAGACACATGAGCAAGTGACACAACAGACAGATGATTTTGGGCAAGAAATTCATAAAGTGATGGTGTAGAGCCAAAAGTAGCGTTAAGGATCGCCAGGTCGCATGAAAGCTCGCTGTTTCCTAAAGAATCAAGATTGTTCTAAACATCCGTGTCGATCGAATGTGGCACCAACATCGGCGGTGTCTCGTTCTAACCCCCGCGATTCGCAAAAGCGTCAAGGGATCGAGCTGAAAATGATTTACAGCCAAGGAGCTACGCAAATAGAGCCTGACTGCACTCGCTTACGCCGGGTCGCTCGCGATAAAGCGCAACAAGGCGATTACGCCCAGGCGATCGAGATTATGAACTGTTTGATTGACCGCAATCCGAGCGATGCCAATGATTATAACAATCGGGGGCTGGTTTATTTTCAGAGCGGTCAACTGCTTGATGCGATCGCCGATTACGATCGGGCCATTCAACTCAATCCCCATTTGGCGGGTGCTTACAACAACCGGGCCAATTATTATGCCCAGCAAGGACAATTAATCGAAGCGATCGCAGACTACGATCGGGCTATAGACCTCAATCCAGTTCATGTCCGGGCTTGGATTAACCAAGGCATTACGTTTCGAGACCTAAAATTATACGAGCGAGCGATCGATAATTTTGACTTTGCGCTACGACTGGGCCAACTGAAAGCTCACATCTGGGCCGAACGGGGTCGAACCTATCATCTCATGGGCGACTGGAATTATGCTCTAGCCGATTACCGACGCGCTTTGGAGGAATTACCAGCGGGTCGTCGTCGTCAGCAAGTAGAAACTTGGTTAAACGAACTACTCAGTCCTTTGCAATCTGACCCGGAGAACTAAAGAATTAAAAATGCCAACTTAATAATTATTAACCTAGAAAAGTATCAACCACCTAACTTTATCAAGGTCAGAAAAGGGAAGCATTCGCTTCCCTTTTCCAATTTTTTGCCCCTGACATCGGTGTACTATTTACTGTCAAGCCTTAAGGGGATGAAGCCGTCTGGCCTGCTTCATCAGCATCATTGGTATCCTGATCTAGCAATACAATATTGCGCCTTGTCGGATCGACTCGATTGCTCAGATCCTGCATATTAGTTTTTGTTTGCTTTGGATCGAACAAATTCCCAAAATTAGTTTGCAAACGATTTACTCGTTCTTCTGTTTGCTTCACTTGTACTCTGATTTCCTCCAACTTGCCTTGTACGGATTTGTGATAAGGCAACAGTTGTACTAGAGCCACAATGGCTGCTGATGAGAGTATTACATTAACCGCCAACTTGGCGGTTGTTTCCAGAGCTAGAGCAGTAGTAGCCTGATGTTGCTGGCGTCGGCGACGAGGGCGAGCAACTTTACGGGGTTCTATAGGTTGCAGAGGTGGTCTTGACGGTTGAATGGCGTTCATGATCCTGAAAAGCTTTCGTCCTAAAGTACAACCGGGGCTAAGTTGCTTGCGGGAAGTAGTACAGAGGCAATTAATCGCGTCTTTACTTTGCAAAAGCTGTCTCTGAGATTGTGAAGCTCAAAGAGTGGGCGATTGCGCTATCCCGTTCAGCTGCACCGCAATAAGCTAGCAGCAGCGTCCATACTAGCAGTTGAACGCTGCTGCTACCAGACTGTTTACACCCTTAGAGTGGCTCACGCCTGGAAATTTTGCTTTTGATTAAGCAGACGGGCTAGCAGCCCCATCCAGGGGAGCCAAAAAGACACACCTGGGCACGTTCGGTAAGGTCGGCTATTGCGTCCCATTACCTCACCAGTTGTTTACTTATAGAGTTCCGTTGCGAGACGGAAAGCCAGGATGCCTGGAATCAGTGCCACAAAGAGGGCCACGAAAACTTGGGTATCGGATAAAGACATAATTTGCTTGCCTCCTAAATTTAGGCTTGTTCGTTAACCAATTTCAGCCAAAGAAGCCCCTTGATGGAATAGGTTGTAACAAGTTGCAACAAAAGCTACGCTATAAGCAGTGGTGCAGAGGAACAGAGGGGCAGATCTTGGTGTCCCTGGTTTTCTTTGCGCTAAAATTGATCTTCTAGCTTCAGATTGGTTAACACGGCCTAAGTTTGCCTAGATTAAAACCATTGTTTCGTTGCTATTGTTTTATAACTGTCCGGTTCAAAAAATAGTTAATGCTTGACCAAGTACTAAATTCTCCCTTCAATCAGGGAATTGAGACTCTGCTGCTATTGCTGATTTTAGTGATCCTAGAGGCAGTACTGTCGGCAGATAACGCGATCGCCCTTGCCGCTATCTCCAAAGGTTTGGAAGATGCCAAGCTTCAGCGTCAAGCGCTGAATTTGGGCTTGCTGGTGGCTTACGTGCTGCGAATGAGTCTGATTTTGACGGCAACCTTGGTGACGCAGTTTTGGCAATTCGAGCTGTTGGGTGCTGCCTACCTGCTGTGGCTGGTGTTCCAATATTTTACTTCAAATAAAGATGAGGACGGGGAACACCACGGGCCTCGCTTTGCCACGCTGTGGCAAGCTATACCGATGATTGCCTTGACCGATTTGGCATTTTCGTTGGATAGTGTGACAACTGCGATCGCTGTTTCCAAACAAACCTGGTTGGTTTTGACTGGTGCCACGATCGGTATTATCGCGCTGCGTTTTATGGCAGGATTGTTCATCCGCTGGCTGGATGAATTTGAGCATCTGGGGGATGCAGGATATTTTACAGTTGGGTTGGTAGGTTTGCGCTTGCTGGCGAGAGCGTTTAATGAGGACTTAGTGCCGCCTGAGTGGTTGATGATTAGTGTTATTGCTTTGATATTCCTCTGGGGATTTTCTAAGCGCACCGTCCCCGACTTGAAAGCAGAAACCGATACCGAAGAGGTCGAGAAGCAAGAGTCAATTCGGTAAGAGAGCTAAATTTAAGGTGATTTCACCATTTCCAAAACCCGGTTTCTCCGAGAACCGGGTTTTTCCACAAGCAAATGCCCCGCTGCCTCTCATGCTGGGGTACACTGACAAAATGCAAAAGTCTGTTGAAGGAATTGATGGTTTAAATTTGTAAGGCTCTTTCGGAGTTGCTATGCTTTTGTTCACTTAAGAACATTTTTATCGATTTTTGAGTCTATTTGCATTTCGCGATCGCTCCTTACCCCTGCCCCAATCTATTTTAAATCAGAGAATCAGGATCTAAACCGAGCGATCGCAATCTTTCAGCCAACATTTGTGCGCGTCGTTCCGCTTGCAAACGGCCTTCTCTTTCTTTCCAAACAAGTTCTTCAGGTGTCAGTAATCTTTGTCCTTGTTCGTCATACCAGTACAACCAATCCCGCCTTATTCCCTGATAAGTTCCCTCTTCCCGTCCAATTCCTAAACCTATTTCTGGCATCCAAACCGGATTTTCTGGCAAATATTCGTAACTACCATCAACTAAACGGTACACTTCCAAAGGTGGTTTTCTACGGCGACGCGGATTATAAACTGCATAGTACAAAACCCCTAATTCGGCATACTTCGCCTTCTTGGTGGTAAATTCACCCCGGTAAGTACCAGAAATAACTTCCAGCGCAAAAATAGGTGTCTTTTTTTCTTCCCATATCGCATAGCTGGCACGCAGTTCTTCTTCATCGACAAAACGCTCAACACCTAAACTGAGAAATCCATCTGGAACGATAGGAGGTGACTGGGAATTATAGTAAATCCCCATATCAACTCCAAAAAACCAATCCATGCGATTTGCCCACAATAAAGCTAGGATTGCTTTGAGCAAACTGGGAATTAAATCTTGTAGTTCGTTATCCACAGGAGTATCATCAGAATCGGGCAGATCTTCGGCAGAAGGCCAGCGCAGTTTGGGATCGTAATTAAACATAAGAAATTTCGCCAGAGCTAATAAAATTTTAGCTAGTAAACTTAAGTTGGAACTGCGATCGCACTATTCTTATAGCAGTCGCCAAGGCGATTAGGACAGTATTAAACGCGCAAAGCAATGCTGGGACTGTATTTTTACTAAAGCCGAAGCACTCAGCACTTTGCTATATCTTACCGCCATAAAACCGCCTAAAAAAAGAATGCCACCGTAACGGCAGCATTCTCCATTAAATAAACTTAAATTACTCGTACAACCAAGAAGTCAGACTGGGTTGCCAACTCACCAATTCCTCATCCGCAAACCAGAGACTAACTTCATGACGAGCAGTTTCAACTGCATCCGAACCGTGGATTAAATTACGACCCACACTGACGCCGTAATCGCCGCGAATGGTTCCCGGTTCAGCTGTTAGCGGGTTGGTAGCACCGATAAGTTTGCGTGCTGACGCGACCACCCCATCGCCTTCCCAAACCATAGCTACGACAGGGCCAGAGGTGATAAAATTAACTAATCCTGGGAAAAATGGCTTTTCCCGATGCACGTCATAGTGCTGTTCGGCGAGTTCGCGGCTGACCTTCATCAACTTCAAACCAACCAGGGTGAAACCTTTGGCTTCTAGACGACGAACGATCTCACCTACGAGTCCTCGCTGCACGCCGTCCGGCTTGATTGCTAAAAATGTGCGTTCCACTACAACACTTGCTCCCAAAATTCCTTCTCAGGGTATCGTAAAGCAATTGCAGTCTGTTTTTTGCTAAATTCTGCCGATCGAATTGCGAAAACCAGTCAGCTACTTTTGAGCGAATACGCTAGATTTGTTAATCGGTAATTGTTGCAAGGGGGGAAAAGCATGACAGTACAGCCGATCGCAGATGGAACGATATTTGAAGAAAGAGTGCCAAAATCAGCATTAGCAGAAGCAGAGCCAAGAGAACTTCTGCCAGTAACCAGAGAGGTTTCCAGACAGTGGACAATTGAGGATAGCGAAGCACTTTACCGGATTCAAGGTTGGGGCGAGCCCTACTTTTCCATTAACGCTGCGGGTCGCGTAACAGTTTCTCCCAAAGGCGAACGGGGTGGTTCTCTGGATTTGTATGAACTGGTAAACGCGCTTAAGCAGCGTAACTTGGGATTACCGTTGCTAATCCGCTTCTCAGATATTTTAGAAGACCGGATTGAGCGGTTGAATGCTTGCTTTGCCAAAGCGATCGCCCGCTACAATTATCCAGGGGTTTATCGGGGCGTGTATCCAGTCAAATGCAACCAGCAAAAGCACTTGTTGGAGGATCTGGTAAAATTTGGCAAACCCCATCAATTTGGCTTAGAAGCCGGTTCCAAACCCGAACTGATGATTGCTCTGGCGATGTTAGATACCGCAGGCGCACTACTAATCTGCAACGGCTACAAAGACCAAGAATACATCGAAACGGCAATGTTAGCCCAACGCTTAGGACAAACCCCCATAATTGTCCTAGAGCAGGTAGAAGAAGTGGATCTGGTGATTCACGCTGCCAAACACCTGGGCATTAAACCGATTGTGGGCATTCGCGCTAAACTAAGTACTCAAGGCGTGGGACGCTGGGGAACTTCTACTGGCGATCGCGCTAAATTTGGCCTTACCATTCCCGAAGTTATCCAGGCGGTTGACAAGTTGCGGGAAGCTAATCTGCTAGATTCCTTGCAACTGCTGCATTTCCATATTGGCTCTCAAATTTCCGCCAT
The DNA here is from genome assembly GCF_023333585.1 of Argonema antarcticum A004/B2. Taxonomy (GTDB): domain Bacteria; phylum Cyanobacteriota; class Cyanobacteriia; order Cyanobacteriales; family Aerosakkonemataceae; genus Argonema; species Argonema antarcticum. The sequence goes on along the minus strand of NZ_JAIQZN010000033.1, from coordinate 5,236 downwards.
TCACGTCATCAAAGACGCCATCCAGGAAGCTAGCAAAATTTACGTCGAGTTAGCCAAGCTGGGAGCTAACATGAAATATTTGGATGTCGGCGGCGGTTTGGGGGTAGACTACGACGGTTCCCAAACCAACTTCTACGCTTCCAAAAATTACAATATGCAGAACTATGCCAACGACATCGTGGCAGAGTTGAAAGATGCTTGCGCCGAGCATAGTTTAGCAGTTCCCACCTTAATTAGCGAGAGTGGTAGAGCGATCGCATCCCATCAATCCGTGCTAATCTTTGATGTCCTCAGCACCTCCGATGTCCCCTTTGGGTCTCCCGAACCGCCACGCGAGGGAGAACCACCCATTGTTTGGAACCTTTGGGAAACCTACCAATCGATCAACACAGAAAATCATCAGGAAGCATATCACGACGCCACTCAGTTCAAAGAAGAAGCGATCAGTCGATTTAACTTGGGGATTTTGCGCCTCACCGAACGCGCCAGAGTCGAGCGGATATACTGGGCTTGCTGCGAAAAAATTCTCGCGATTACGAGACAGCACGATTACGTTCCTGACGAGTTGGAAGACCTCGAAAAAATCATGGCTTCCATCTATTATATCAACCTTTCGGTATTCCAATCTGCACCGGATTGTTGGGCGATCGATCAATTATTTCCCATTATGCCGATTCACCGACTGGATGAGGAACCCACCCGACGAGGAATATTGGCAGACTTGACTTGCGATAGCGATGGAAAGATCGATCGCTTTATCGATTTGAGGGATGTTAAATCAGTGTTAGAACTTCATACCCTCAAACCTGGAGAACCTTACTGTCTGGGGATGTTTCTCAGTGGTGCATATCAAGAGATCATGGGAAATCTCCACAATTTATTTGGAGATACAAACGCTGTTCATATCCAGCTAACACCCAAGGGATATCAAATCGAACACGTTGTCAAAGGTGATACGATGACAGAAGTTTTAAGCTACGTTCAGTACGACGCCGAAGATCTTGTAGAAAGCATTCGTCAGCGTTGCGAACAAGCACTTCTGGAGAAGCGAATTACCATCCAAGAATCTCAACTTTTGCTACAAAATTACGAACACAGTTTGGGAAGGTATACCTATCTTTCTTCTTGAAAAAAGCCTAACGACTCTCATTCGCGGCTACACAAACGAAGTCCGCCTGCGCGGACTTTTGTTTTATCATAGATAAATCTAAATCTTCATCTGTGTTCATCTGTGTTCATCTGTGGTAAAAAAGATTCCAAACTACCGAAGATCGCAAAATCTTCATCTGTCTTCATCTGTCCCATTATCCAAATCAATAGGAGAACCTATGACTGCATCATCAGATAATAATAGATTAGATCGCATAGAAAGAATTTTGGAAGCGAATAGCAGCCAGATTGAGGCAAATACCAGAAACATTGACAGATTGGAAAGTGCGATCGGTTCATTAGTAAGAATTGCTCAAGAACATCAAATTAATATTGAAGATAACGCCAGAAAAAGTGCCCAATTGGAAGCGTCAGTCAATTCGTTAGTACGAATAGTTGAAGTGCATCAAAGTAATTTTGAAATCACCATTGCCGAGATTAGGAGTATAGGAGTTAAAATTGAAGAAATGCAGGCTGAGGTAAAGGGATTGCAAACAGAAAGTTTACGCATTCAACAACGTCTGTTTGGAGAAGAAGAGAATCCCTAGAATCAGCCCAACGACTCTCATTCGTGGCTACGCGGACTTTTGTTTTATCATATATAAATCCAAATCTACATCTGCGTACCCTGCGGTCAGGCTGCGCCTACATTTGCGTTCATTTGTAGTATAGCAACCGACGAAAGTCGGTTAGGGCAACTCCAACTCTTACCTCTGGTTCATAATCCCTTACTTCGTCAAGCTTTTCCCTCTTCTCTCAACGCTCGCCCCTAGCCCCTAGTCCCTAGCTATATAATACTTACGCATTTGATTTTGCACCCACTACAGATGTAGGGACAATTCATGAATTGCCCCTACATCTAGGGGTAAAAGCGCCTTCAAAGCGGATGCGCTAAAAAGAGTAAACGCGCCCTTCTTCGTCAATATAAACCGCTTTATCTGCCCTAAATGTTGAGTCGGATTGCCGAATCCGCACCATGACTACATTATTAGTAGAGTTAACATTATAGTCATATACCAACTCCTTAGCAGCATAAGCATTAATGCTAGCAATATCCCGTGCTTGGTTGCTGAGCCGAACATTCACTTGTGCAGTGCTTCCTGGAGCTAACACTCGATCGGGATTTGGAGTCAGACTATACGTTACGGGCAATCCCGACTCATTCATAAGTATCACTGCGATCGGACGGTTGACATTAACTTGTGTTTTGGGTTGCCAGAAACCAGGCGCTCTGCTGTTTGCATTTCGGTTAGGCTGGGACATGACGGTGGTAGCAGAAACTAAGCTGATACTGGCAAGGAGGACGGCGGCTGTCAGAGTTTTCAGTTTCATCTTTATTTCTTTTGTGTTGGTAGACGCGGTTTTAACCATTATCTAGAGCTAGGATTCAGTAATCTCAGAAACCCGGTTTCTTTAAGAAACCGGGTTTCTGAGATTACTGTTGAATTTTCTCTAATTGTAGAGAGGTAATGGCTACTTCAAAACTTAAGATTTTCTAATTTTCAACCCCCATCATGGCCCAGGAGTTCTGCGATCGCCTGCCGTTCTTGAGGCGGCTGAGCAGGCAGGTCCTGACGGGCATCCGTAATCAGCCAATCGAGGGCTGCCGCCTGAACATCGATCACGGCACCAGTTTTATCCACGCAGTAGCGCCCAAATACCAGCTTATCCACTAGGCGCACTCCCGGACCCAAGCGAGAATATTCAAAAATGATGCTGTTGTCAACAGTGGCTCCATTGCAAACCCAGCAATTAGGGCCGATCATCGTCGGGCCGATAATCTTGGCTCCATCTTCGATGCGAGTCATGGCACCAATGTAAACTGGCCCAGTAATGTCAACCTTGTCCCAATTCACGGCTACATTTAGCCCTGCATAGACGCCGGGAGCTACTTCATGTCCAGGTATATCAACATTTTTAACTTCTCCTAGCAGCACGCTGCGAATAGCCTGCCAATAGTCCGGTACTTTCCCAATATCTACCCACTGGAAATCCATTGCTACCCCATAGAAAGGAGCGTTCATTTCCACGAGTTTGGGGAAAAGTTGGCTACCGATGTCGTACTCAACACCAGAGGGGATGTAGTTGAAAACTTCCGGCTCAAAAATGTAAATGCCGGTGTTGATGTCGGTACTGAGGGCTTCCTCTACCTTTGGCTTTTCTTGAAAAGCTTTAATCCTACCAGTTTCGTCGGTAACGACAACTCCGTAGGCAGAAACTTCTTCTTTGGAAACGGTCTTCATTACAATGGTAGCGATCGCACCCTTTGCCTTGTGCCACTTTACTACTGCCGTTAAGTCCAGATCGATCAAGGCATCTCCGCAGAGTACCACGAAGGTATCGTCAAAGAAAGGGGAAAAGTCCTGGATGCGTTTCATACCACCAGCAGAGCCTATTGCCTCCCCCACCAGCTTGCCCTCGATAATTCGGCCTTCAAAAGAATAGCCAATTTGAACGCCAAACCGCTGACCGTCGCGGAAATAGTTCTCGATCTCATCGGCCAAGTGGCTGACGTTGACCATGATTTGGTCAAAACCGTGCTGGCGTAGCAATTCAACTAAAAACTCCATCACTGGCTTTTGCAGGATAGGAATCAGAGGTTTGGGAATGGTGAAGGTAATGGGACGAATCCGAGTACCTTTACCAGCCGCCAGAATCATGGCTTTCATAAATATCTTTCTCTCAACCTTATGCCATTACAATTGATATCCTATGTTTGGCGAAATATACGCCAAACATAGATTGATGCCGGAATCAGACCGTCTGTTCCGCCAGTGGTTTGTTTTTGCACCAAATCGCTGGCATGATTGGAAACTTGACAGTTCTAGAAACCTGCTGCCAACGACAGTTTATAAAACATTCTCTCAATTTACTCGGATTTACAAAAAATCCGCTCGATCGCCCATTTTGTCTGCTACGAGAGAGGGCGCATTTTCAAGTCTTGGTAGAACTCCTCTTGAACTAACTCCACTTTGGATTGCGCCGACAGCAATAGCAATGCCCAAAAAATGCCGACTCGATCGTGCAATTGCTCTTGAAGTGAAGGATGAGGGCTTGTGGATGCCGGATCTATTGAATTATCGTCCTTAATCTCCGATTCGACCGAGGCTGCACTTGCAATTGCAAAAACTTCATTTTCTTCATCCTTACGTCTTTGAGGCCAGAGTACTAGCAACTGCTCCAGATCCAGCCAATCTTCGCCCGCAGGTAGCCCAGAGCAATAAATTGTCAAAAACTGCACCAGTTGGGCGGCAATTTCTACAGAGGTTTCTTCATTGGCCAGTTCTAGGGTCGCCCGCATTGCTTGGGCGCGAGCCTGGGAATAAGAACGACGATCGCCAGAACGGGCGCGGGGTGGTTTCTCCTCAATTGCAGCCGCTACCAACCGTAACTGCTCAATTAATTCTTGGAGCGTCACCCGCCGATTGGAAGGGGGCTGGGCGGCTGGGCGTCGCCTTAACTGGCGTTCCAGATTTTTTGGCAATCCCGTCCCAGTCCAGTCATCGCCATCTGACCATGCTTCATCTGCTTCTGAATCGAGGTCGTCTTCGGGGGATTGTAGCTTCTCTAGGGTATTGGCTTTGAGTAACACCAGGAGGGCGGCATCCACAAACGCCTGTCCCGATTGAGACAGGTCAGCGACACCAAAGCCTTGCTGGGCGCTACTTAAAGCGGCTATTTCACTCAAGCAGCGATCGATCGCATCGATCACCTGCACATCCCACGGGTCAATTTCCCCGCGCTGGGCTAGGTCAATTAGCAGGGCTATGGCGCTAAAGGGCGACGCTGTGGGTTTCGCGTAATTTCCGCCTTGGGCTGGATATGCGATCGGGGTTTCACCCGGATCTGGCCTGGGCCCGATCGCTTCAGTCGCTTGGGAAACGGTCATGCCTTCACCGAAACTTATCTAGTGCAAGTGGTCAGTGGTCAGTGGTCAGTGGTCAGTTGTCAGTGGTCAGTGGTCAGTTGTCAGTGGTCAGTTGTCAGTGGTCAGTGGTCAGTTGTCAGTGGTCAGTTGTCAGTTGTCAGTTGTCAGTTGTCAGTGGTCAGTTGTCAGTTGTCAGTTGTCAGTTGTCAGTTGTCAGTT
>NZ_JAIQZN010000032.1:17568-71587 GCF_023333585.1 Argonema antarcticum A004/B2 | reverse complement strand
CACTGAGATCTCTAACACATTGATGCTCAAACTCCTCTTGGGGTGGTGCGCCGCAGGCGCACCCCCTGAACGGTTACCTTCTACTTTAGCAGATTCTTGGCGATACCATTGGATTAAATCGGCGAAGGTGAGAGTAGAAAGCCAAGTTTGAGTTTGTTGGATTGCCAAAGCGGGAGGAATGTTATCCTTATATAATTGGTGAAATTTAATCATCATCAAAGCTGTTTCAATTTCCTCAACTTGCCAAAGCGTGCTGATAACATGAGTAACGCCTGTTGCCAAAAAGCCACTGACTAAACCAACATATTCATCGATGATACCTTGTTTGCTGGTAAGACCTGTTTCGCAAGCGGAAAGACAAGCGAGTTGGTAGCCTTTTAAGTTTAGTTGGAAGATATCTTGCAAAGTCAACATTTCTTTGTTGGCTAATTCCAAAGCTGACTCTAGGGGTTGATGGATATTGTGTTCGCCATGTCCGGTAAAATGGAAGATGTCGGCAGAATTGGAGAAAGCGGCGATAACTGTATTTTTGGTAGCTTTACCGCTTTTAATCCAGGTGAGATTATCGTAAAGTTGGGCAATAATTTGCGATTCGGTTTCGGCATATTCTAAACGACTGGGACTTTCGATGCTGAGGAGTTTTGTGGGAGTGGATTTGGCGACGGGGAAGGGCGAAGCAGATAAATCAATCCCAACTTTCAAACTGGGGAGATAAGTAATCGTAAAATCTTTTTCCCGCCACAGGTAATGCAGGGGTAGCAGGTGCAAGTCGCGATGGGGAATCAAAATTAAGTGCGTGATATCATCGCCTATCTTATTTAATATCCCCTCAACATCGAGTATGTTACCTAACTCATCCAACCTATCCGCCATTTTATCTCGCCAAGTTTGTTTTTCTTTCTTCGCGCCCTTCCCGTCTTTGGGGTTGGTTTGGTAGTCTTCTTTCCATTTTTTTAACCAATCTTCAAACTTTTGGAGTTGCTTAGCGGCGGAACCCCACCCCCAGCCCCTCCCCGCAACGGGGAGGGGGGCAAGAGTGTAGGTTGTTTTTTCTGTTTGTGTTTGAGTTTCATCTTCTCCTTCTCCCCTTCCTCCGTTGCGAGGGAAGGGGTTGGGGGATGGGGGTTCTTCATCTTCACCTTCTCCCTTTTCTCTTTGCAGGGGCCAGGGGGTAAGAGAATCCCTGTCATCTTCTCCTTCTCCCCTTCCTCCGTTGCGGGGGAAGGGGTTGGGGGATGGGGGTTCTTCTGCTAAATGAATCTGAATGCCATCATATTTGATAATAAAAGTAGTAATCGCAGCAGGACTGTAGTGCCAGTAAATTGCTGCAATACCCGGAGAGAGAAATTGTTCGATTTCGGGATATTGTAGCGGCGTTTCATCCCTCATCCCCACATAACGGGATTCGCGCAACCAACGCAAGCAGAGATTTTTCCGTTTTTCCGCTAACAAAAGTGCTTCTTTTGGTTGCGATGACTGCGCTAACAGCACTACTCGCAATTGACTGAATGTAGCGAACTTTTTGGCTAACTGGATTTTCCTTTCTTGTGATTCAGTTTCCAGTAGCAAGTTTTCCAGCATGGTATCGCCAATATCCAAACATTGCTGAAAATCTTCTTGGTAGTTGAGGGCGTTACAGACTTTGGCTAAGTCTTGCAATATTTCCAGATATCGTAACTGGAAGCGGGGGCTAACTTGTGCTACCAGAACTTCTCCTAAGATGGAAGTTTGGGAACCGGAAAGTGTTTTTAGGGCGGTGATATAACTGTTTCTTGATTCGCGCCAGTAGGGGTGGGGATTTGGTTGTCGTTTTCCGTAACGATAGTGGGCATCGCCTTTACACTGATGTAAAACAGTGCAACCTTCCTGATAGTCGGGTGTTTCTGGTTGGAGAGATTGCAACCCCTCATCCCAGTTTCGCAATGCTGCTTGATAGCCGTGTAAGTAATAGATTGCCTCACCTCGATTTGCCCAAGCATTAGCGTGTTGATAATTTGTTAACTGCAAGGCACGTTCAGAAGAAGTAATCGCTTTTTCATAAAGCCCTAATTGTAACTCTACAATTCCCTTATTATTCCAGGCATAATGGTGGTTAGAATTTATCTTCAAAGCGTATTCAACACTTGACAAAGCTTCTTTATAGCGCCCTAATGTGGTGAGCGTATCACCTTGATTATTCAAAGCAAAATAGTCGGGTTCAATATCTATAACACGACGATAGCTTGCCAGTGCCTCTTCATAACGTCCTAAGTTATGCAACGCCCAGCCCTCACGAATCAAAAGATTGATGTAGTTACGGAATGACCGACTCTCACGAGTCAAAAAAGTGATGTTATTAGGATAATTTTTTAAAACATAACGATAGCTTTCTAGGGCTTTTTCATAGTAACCTAAACTATTCATTAATTCCCCCAACCTATACCAAGCATATTCATGGTTAGGGGAGATTTCCATAACTTTTTCAAAAGCATTAATTGCTTGTTGGTACTGCCCTAATTCACTCAGCGTAGCACCTAAATTATACCAAGCATCTTCGTCGCCAGGGGAGATTTCTGTAACCTTTTGAAAAGCATTAATTGCTTGTTGGTACTGCCCTAATTCACTCAGCGTAGCACCTAAATTATACCAAGCTATGTGGAAATTAGGAGAAATTTTAACAGCTTTTTGAAAGGCATCAATTGCTTGTTGATACTGCTCTAAAACTCTCAGCGTAGTCCCCAAATTGTTCCAGGCATAGTGTAAGTTAGGGTAAATTTTGATCGCTCTTTGAAAGTAAGCAAGTGCCACGTCAAAATTTCCAACATTAGCTTCATAAATACCTTGGTTATACCACTCCGCAGCTTCCTGATTTTCGGGAACTTCTAGAATATCATCAGAAACCGAAATTGTTGTATTGGCAGTTTGCTTATCAACAGTTGGGATAACAGATGTGGCGGCAATGCTTGTTTGAGTTTCTGAATTTCCCAATAATTCCCTACCAATTTCTCCCGCCACAGCTCCCAATTCCCCACCAGCAACCTTACCCAATTGCACCATCCGCCGCCCTAATTCCTGATGAGTTTCTGGTGATTCCAATAACTTGCTGCCAAAGCGACGCAACCACGCCACCAACTCATCTTCATCAATTAGTTTGGTAATAAAAAAGCCTTTAATATTCTCCCGACTTGCGCCTTCTGCCACTATATCCAGCAGTTGCAAAAAGAAATTTTTATATTCTGCATCGCTGAGGCGTGGATTTGGTTTACTCCCAGAAGTTTCCGCGCCACGGGGGGAAGGTTGGGGTGGTTTTCCCAATAGTTGCTGCCACAATTTTTTCAGCCAGCGCCAGATTTTTGCCAACATCTGCTGCACCCAAGGGTTGCGAATATTGTCGATTGTAGCGATTTTTGGGGTTAAGAAACCCGGTTTTTCCAAAAAACCGGGTTTCTGGGGTTGCTACAACGTACCTGGGAAAGAGCGCTAAAGCGCAACAACATACCTGGGCCTGGGGAGATGCAGGTTATTAGTGTAGCGTTATAGCGAAGGTAAGGGCGGGTTTTGTTGTGAGATTATTTGTAAGAAACAAAGGATATCTGCTAAACCCGCCCCTACAAGTGGACTTAATATTAATCTTTCAGTCCGTTTAAACGGACTTTCGCTATTAGCCAAGGAATTGATTCCTTGGCGGGTGTGGGGCAAAATTAGGAGTGCGATCGCCATCTTTCACTTCATACCTACACCATCACTCTTTGCTTTCTGAAGCAATCACTAGCTTATTTCTTCTCTCAAGTCTTTCTAACCGCTGGCGACGCAAATCTACTTCCACCATTGCGTTTAATTCATCCAACTTCAAATTCAACATATCCAGTTGGTAGATAGTTTGCTGAAAGCGTTGGTGCGTCCGCTTTAATTTTTCCGGGTCTGGTAATCTTTTGGGCTGATTCATAGTAAATCCATGTCTCAACAGATTGAAAATTGTAGTTTTAGTTTCTCCTGGTAATTTTGCCATTAATTTTCATTCCCAATCCATCACTTTTACATATTAATATAGCGATCGAACCACGTAAGCGCGATCTCTTTCAGTCCGTTTTAACGGACTTTCGCTATTAGACAGGGAATAAATTCCCTGTCGGGTGTGGTGGGAAAGCAAGGGCCGATCGGGCGATCGTCTTTTTTCTCTCCCCACCCAGACTATCACTCTTTGGTTTCTGATGCGATCAACTTCTTTCGCCTCTCAAGTCTTTCTAACCGCTGTTGACACAATTCTACTTCCATCATGGCGTTTAATTGTTCCAACTTCAAATTCCAAATATCAAGCTGGCGGATAGTTTCCTGAAAGCGTTCGTGGGTGCGCTTGAATTTTTCTGGATCTGGTATTCTTTTTGGCTGGTTCATAGTAAGTCTAAGTCTCTTTTTGCTTCTCGAATACTTGCATCTCCTGCATCGAGGTTAGCTTGTCCTTCCTCGATGGACAAAAGAGGATTTAAAAATAGTGCGATCGCACTCTATAACTTCCCTATCTTTGGCTTTTAAAGTTCTTTGTTTTCCACCTCTAAATTTTGTTTTTTTAAAGCTTCTAACTGTTTCTCTACTCGACGGCGACGGCTGGCATAAAGGGGGCTATTTTGCAAATCCATTTCAGCTTGTGCGATCGCTTGATCCAGCATCATATTCAGTTCATCCCACATTAGATTAACTTCGCGCCACCTCGCAATAGACTTGGCTCTAGTTTCCGCATCAGGGATCTTTTTTTCGTTATTCATGGTAAACTCCAATTCCTTTTTGTTTCTAGGGCAGTTGCTTCTGTAGCATCGGCTGTTGCCTCTGCCTGTTCGATTGAGCGATATAGTAAATCTATGGTAGCAGAATTCGCTACTGGTTGAGACTCTGCTACTTGCAATACTAGCCCGTAAAGACGATTGTAGTAATTTCTTGCTCTTTCGGCTGCATTTTTCACTTGTTCTAGTTCGCCAATCGTTTCCTCTGTTTCTCCATACCGATCCATTAACTTAGCCTCTGTTTGCAGCGCCAGGTTTATGACCTTAAACAGGCGCGGTAGCAAGTTAGCGATCGTTCTTAAAGTTTCTTCTGGTAAATCTGCCATTATTGTCGATTTATTTCTCTGCAATTTAAATAATACACTTATTAATCGGCTATGTCTACATCTGATAAATTATGGCTTTTACCATTACAAATATAAATTGCCAATATAGTTTTGTGGTACTTATTTAATCGTTGAAATTTATCAAAATAAAAATACTAAGTGGGTGGACATAATTAAACGTAAAACTCCAGGCTCTTAGAAACCCGGTTTCTTGGAGAAACCGGGTTTCTGGAAGTTAAGTTTATTTACGCCCACCTACTTACCTTTGCCGATGCTGTTGATATAATCAATTATATAAACACAAAGGAGTTAATTATGGGTTTAGGTCTTCTCGCTGATGGTAGATGGGTATCCGAACGGGAACAAGAAGATTCCCAAGGAAAATTTATCCGACCAGTGACCAGTTTTCGCAACAAAATTACTGCTGATGGTTCCAGCGGCTTTAAAGCTGAGGCGGGTCGCTATCATCTTTATATCTCTTGGGCTTGTCCTTGGGCGCACCGCACTGCAATTATGCGAAAATTGAAGGGACTGGAAGATGTGATCGGTCTTTCAGTTGTTCATCCCGTAATCGATCAAAATAGCTGGGAATTCGCCGAGGAACCGGGTTGTATTCCGGATACCGTTAATGGTACAAACTATCTTTGGCAAATCTATCTCAAAGGCGATCCAAACTATGAGGGACGAGTCACGGTTCCCGTACTTTGGGATAAAGAAACGGGGACGATCGTAAATAACGAATCCCGCGAAATTATCCGAATGTTTGATACGCAATTTCAAGATTTTGCTAAGTCAGATTTGCATTTCTATCCTGATGATTTGCATGAAGTTATTGAGCAAACGATCGACGCCATCTATCAACCTGTGAATAATGGTGTTTATCGAGCGGGATTTGCTACCACTCAGATGGCTTATGAAGAAGGTGTGACAGATTTATTCAACGCCTTGGAACACTGGGATAAATTGTTGGGTAACCAGCGATATTTGTGCGGATCGCGCATTACGGAAGCCGACTGGTGTATGTTTACAACTCTTCTGCGTTTCGACCCGGTTTACTACGGTCATTTCAAATGCAATTTACGTCATATTTGGGATTACCCAAATCTTTGGAATTACCTTAAGGAACTGTACCAATTTCCAGGAGTTAAGGAAACCTGCAATCTCGATCACATCAAACGTCACTACTATATCAGTCATAACAAAATCAATCCCACTCGGATTGTTCCCAAAGGGCCGATAATTGATTTGGAGTCACCGCACGATCGCGACAAGCTTGGATAGGTGTTAGAAATAATTGGTAATTTTTTTTACCACAGATATCCACAGATAAACACAGATGAACACAGATAATTATCTGCGTTCATCTATGGTTTATATAAAAAATATGCTTTGATGAGATAGCGCTAAGATAAAAGTTGGCTATGCTGTAGTATTATGAATGGGGGAGAAAAGGCAGTATGTCAGTTAATCCCACAGAATTAAATATAACTTGGGAAAAATTACCAGACAATTTTGTTTTGGATGACGAACCCGTGGACAATATCAACCAGCCAGTGTTAGCATCTGCACTGACGGAAGCTTTGGAACTATCGGGAAAGCTACAGGAATCAATGCTAGTAGGAACTAATTTTGGGATTTGTGCGACTGTCGAGGGAAAAACGGTCGTGAAAGCGCCTGATTGGTTTTATGTGAGCAATGTATTGCCTACCACTCCTCCAAATCAAAACCGTCGCAGCTATACTCCCAATTTAGAAGGGGAAGTTCCGGGTGCAGTGATGGAGTTTTTGTCTGAGACTGAGGGAGGCGAATACTCAATCAAGTCAAAATATCCGCCAGGTAAGTGGTATTACTACGAGCGGATATTGCAAGTGCCGAACTATTTCATTTTCGAGCCAAATGCAGGATGGCTAGAATTATATCAATTAAATGCTTCGGGAAGATACCAAGTAGCTCCAGCGGATGCTAACAATCGCTACTGGATTCCTCAAATCGGACTATTTCTGGGAGTTTGGCAGGGAACTAAGGCAAACAGGACGGGATTTTGGTTGCGTTGGTGGGATGAAACCGGACAGATGTTATTGTGGGGAACGGAGTTAGTGGAACGGGAACGCCAACGGGCTGAACGTTTGGCAGCTCAGTTGCGATCGGCTGGGATTGAGCCAGCAGTGTGAGGGCGAATGGCGTCTAAGCGCTACTACAAAGCGGTTTATCGCCACTCAAGTCAGACTTCTGTGTTAACCCATACAATTGTAAAGGTATACTCTAAAATAGACCTTTTTTTCTGCTGCTAACTTGCTGGGGTTGGACTTATGACATCTTATGCAACTTCCTCTGCTAGATCCGAAATGAGTGAACTGCGGCGTTTGAAAAGCTTATTGCCGCCAGAAATGCAGAGTTGGGTCACAGTTGAAGGAACGACTGAAGTAAATCCAACCCTGATCCGCTGCGAAGAAATCGGGAAAGACCAGGTGGAAATTCAAATAGACTTGGTGAAATGGGAGCAATTGGCGCTGGATCAGCGCAATTTGCTGTTTTGGCACGAGGTCGCCCGCGTTCAAAACGATACAATTCCCAGAGATGGGTGGGAAATGGCGGCGCTAGCGATCGGTTTGGGTGGCGCGGTGGGAGAATTGTGGGTGCAAGATGGCTTGTTGCTGGTGTTGGCGCTGGCGCTGTGCGGCGTGTCGGGTTGGCGGCTGTATCAGAAAAATAATGCCGATCGCACCTTGAAGGAAGCTTACGACGCCGATGAGAAAGCGATCGCACTCGCTACCCGTTTCGGCTACTCTCTCCCCAACGCCTACAAAAGTCTGGGAAGCGCCTTGAAAGCGATGATCGACCTCACCCCCGCTAAACGCCAGCGCAACAAGTACGAAGCGCGACTGCAAGCCCTCAAACGCAGCGCCAACAAGGCCAAAGCCAAAATCAAATCCAATCGCGAAGTTTCCCAATCGGAAGATATTTACGGTTAGGCGATCGGTTTTGCAAAAGAAACCCGGTTTCTTGAAGAAACCGGGTTTCTGGACTCAAGTCAAAATTTAACAGCTTATTTTTTATCCTATTTATCATCAAGAAATTATTGGTTTGGTCGCCAGATCTATTCATCCTTGTGGTCAATCCAAAATCCAAAATCCAAAATCTAAAATCCTATGACCACTCTTACCCTTACCCTCAAACCTGTTAGCCAGATAAAATTAGATCCCGGTAGTGTGGTAACGATCTCAAACGTGAGTTGGTTAGAATTTGAATCGATTTTGCAGGAATTGGGAGAAAAGCGAAGCACAAGAATTGCCTACAGCAAAGGTACTTTACAAATCATGGTTCCTTTACCAGAACACGAAATTCCCAAAGATCTGATCTCGGATATTGTTAAAACATTGCTAAAGGCAGTAGGCATTCGATACCAGCCTTTTGGCTCAACTACATTTAAACGTGAAGGAGTAGCAGGTGTTGAACCGGATGCTTGCTTTTATATTGAAAATTATCAAATTATGATCGGTCGTCGCCGACTTGAACCAGGCGATCCGCCACCCGATCTGGCGATCGAGACAGATGTTACTTCTAAAACTACTCTCAATGCTTATGAAGCGATCGCAGTTCCAGAATTATGGGTTTACGATCGTGGTAAACTCACTATCTATTTGCTTAGAGATGGAAAGTACATCAAATCTGACACCAGTCCTAATTTTCCAGATATTGCGATCGCGCAGATAATTCCCCCTGTGGTAGAACGTGCTTGGCAAGTGGGAAGTTATCAAGCTTTGGAAGAGTTTGAAACTGCGATCGCTGAGGGAAAATAGCAACAAACTTAGTTTTAGTAACTAAACTGTAATGAGTGCCCAAGAAGAACCTATAATTGTAGAGAGAATTCATGATGACGCTTTAGTGGTTCGAGGGGGTGCTAACCGTCCGGCAGACATTCAACGAGGAATAGGAACTCATCCCAGTGGTGTAACTGGAGTATCAGTACAGAGTGCAGCAGGAGTATCTTTAGCAGAATTGGCAGCAGGAATTCCTCACCGACTTGTCGGTGTTACAACTGTTAAAGAAGTTCGTTTATCGGGTGGAGATGTAATTCGCACTTCTGGAAGGACTCCATATCATGCAACTTTGACGGGATTATCTCCAGAACAGATAAGCAATCTTTTAATACCTACGATTTCCAATCCAATAATAGAACGATAAGTAATGGAGAAAAGAAATGGAACAGTTGAAAGTTTTTGCAGATTTCCATAATGCAGATGTGCAGGGACGACTGCGTTTAAACTGCATTGGAACGCTAGAAGATCTAGCCCTTCAGAAAATCTCATTGCAAAAGGGACAACTTCTGAGAATCTACAGCGAGGATTTGCAAGTTGATGGTGTAGTTGAGTATTCTGAACAAGAAAAACTATGGGTGGCGGTAATAGATTGGAATGCCATTCGAGAAAGAGAGCTAGTAATCCAAACAGAAAAATAAGGGGAGAATTATCATAAGTTTATCTAGGATCTAAAGGTAAGTTAATGGCTAAATATTTTGAACGCCAAACCTTAGAAACGACGGAGGTTGTATTCAATGCTAAAAAGGTTAAATGGGATATGCCTTGCATCCAAGTCACCCATAAAGCACCGAAAGCATTACGAGCGACAATGTTGCTAATGGGTCGAAACATGAAGATAGAAACAAAAGCGTTTAATGTTACGCCCTATTCAGTTGCACTGAATGAAGGCGCTGACTGCATTGGCTACTTGATCCATGACCAGACATTAGGCGATTATGAAGAGATGTACGCTAACATTGTGGGCGGTGCGTGTTTTCGTTGGCGTCAGTGGGAAGGTCAAAACCCAAATTGGTGGTTGCAGTGGGTTTGGATTTTTCCCTCTTACCGCAATCACGGGATGTTCGATCGTATAAAAATGGGCAGGAATTTGAGCCTGATGGATAAAGCTTGGGAGGTGTTTGAGCGGCATCATCCTGAGTTTATCGTTGAAGGGCCTTACAGCCAAGCTATGAGGGCGTTTCTCAAAAAATCTCCTGACAGAATGAAGCGATGTCCTAATCCTAAATGGCTAGAAAAGTAGTGGATTGTATTATTCTTAAAGATGTATAGCAGCCGCCAAGGCGGTTAAGACAACTCCAACTCTTACCTCTGGTTCATAATCCCTTACGGAGTAACCTTTTCCCTCTTAGATCTTCCCTAGCCCCTAGCCCCTAGTCCCTAGCTATAGCAGGTGGGCAATGTCTACCTGATTTTAACCACTAATTAATATGAAATAAACCGAAACCTGATGGCTACCTCTACCCAAAGACTCACCCTGCAAGACTTCCTGAAACTGCCCAATATTGAGGAGTCGCCAGCTTGGGAATTCGTAGACGGACAAGCAAATCAAAAACATATACCCACAATTCACCATAGCATTTTGCAGAAACGCTTGACTGCTGCGATCGATCGAGCAAACTCACCCTACGAAGCTTTTCCAGAACTACGCTGTACTCTCAGCAGCAATTCTGTCGTTCCCGATATTACAGTTATCCACAAAAACCGAGTTCCTACTGGGAATACTCCTGTTGAAGGCCCACCCGATTGGATGATTGAAATCCTTTCTCCTGACCAAAGTACTACTAAATTGATTGCCAAAATTCAAACCTGCTTGCAAGAGGGGACAAAGCTAGGATGGTTGATCGATCCGACCGAGGAGGTGATTGTGGTGCTGTGGCCCGATGCTCGTATTGGTTTGCACAAAAACAGCCATCGCCTGCCTGTCCTGCCGGACATGACCTTAGATTTGACCGTTGTGCAGGTGTTTGGTTGGGTACGCGATCGATGATATTATGGTGGCGCTTTTCTATTCCCATTTAATATCTTCTAAACGAATTCCCTCACCAGAACGGATGCCTTTTCTTGCTGCTGCAATTCGTTTCAAAAAGCGAGGATCTTTTTCTAGTTGATAATCTGCCAAATCTTCTTGTGATTGCAAACCAAGCAACATTCCGACAGGTTTTCCTTGATGGGTGATGAGAATATCTTCTTGTTCTGCCATTTGTAAAAATATCGATAGGTTATGGCGGACGTAATTTACAGTTGATTCATCATTTTATGAGTCTGCGGGATAACTCGCACTTGTTTGACGAAACGCTTCATCAATGATTGCCATTCTAATACGCGATCGGGCCTTGGCGCAACCACCGACTCCTTACCCGGTATTGGCGTTACGGGTTGCAAAAATACTGGAATTGAGGCATCTACAGAAGCTACCAACTCTCCCGCCTGTTCTAACTCGGCTGGATTGGTTTGGCTGGAAATAATTATTTTGATAAATACTTCTACTTGTGCATCGTGACAAAGATGTAAAAATTCCTGATGAACTTGCCAGCGATTTTCGCCACTGACGCTAGGCAACTTGATGTCCATACCAACGGAATCCAAGTATGGCAAAACCTGGGATAATTGCTGTGGACGATGACCGCCAGTTTCCAAGTATATTGGCAAATCGGTGAGCGATCGCACTTCTGGCAAAAATTGCACCAAAAAAGGCACAGAAAGCAGCGGTTCCCCACCAGTCAAACTAATGCTATCGTGCAATCCCGGTTGATTTTGCCTCTCCACCCATGACAGCAAATCTGGTAGCGCCACGGGATTGGGGTGAGTTTCAAAGTCGCGCAATCCCGGCGTTTTCTCAATTTGGCATATCTCTGGAAGACTCCAAGTATGAGCGCTATCGCAAAAATGGCAGCGCAAATCGCACAACGCAAAACGGATGAAAATTTGCCGCGTACCCACATTGAGTCCCTCCCCTTGAATAGCGGAGAACACCTCAATTAAACGCGCCTTTGGTTGTTCTGTGATT
Organism: Argonema antarcticum A004/B2; assembly: GCF_023333585.1. Classification (GTDB taxonomy): domain Bacteria; phylum Cyanobacteriota; class Cyanobacteriia; order Cyanobacteriales; family Aerosakkonemataceae; genus Argonema; species Argonema antarcticum. The sequence goes on along the minus strand of NZ_JAIQZN010000032.1, from coordinate 59,676 downwards.
TGCGTTGCCATATTTTTTCTCTAAATTTCAGAAGCAGCTCGTTCGATTAAGCGACGAGCCACAGTTTGAGTTCCTGTATGTTCAAAATAGTTGGTTGTCATGTCCAGAAAAGCAGCCACATAATCCAACTTATCATCAGCTATGTCCACATATTGTTTCAAATTGCCAAGAAAAATTTGTGGCGTTAAATGATGAGAACCTACGAAATTACCCATCCAGCCTTGCACCGAGGCAAAGCTTGCACCGATAAAGCCCAGTTTGTCCCCTGCACTACCTCCTGGAATCAAGTTGCTCAGGTTTTGAAAAGTAGAATTTTGTTGTAATAGTGAAGGATTAAGTCCGCCGAGAGTTGACTGCACTTTCATAATAAAATCGGGGCCAAGCGGAACCAAGCCATCTACGCAAACCAACGCTGCCATCCTAATGAGAGATTCATGATGATAACTGCTCAATGCTGCTTTAAAATCATCAAGTTCGATCGCAGCAGAGCCATTCATTTTGGAGAACGCGATTAACTCTGCTACCAATTTTATCGCCAAATCAATAGTTTGAACAGTATCAGCCTTGGGAGTTAGCTTGTTTAAAAAAGACAGAAAACCAACCTTTTCGCCAATTTTGTTAGCCATTGCGGCTGCACCCAGCGCACTATCCGCATTATCTACCGTTTGGTAGATCCACATAGCCTGCTGGTATGGTAAGGAGCGATCGCTGTACAGATCCAGAGCGCGATCGCGTATTTTCTTCACCGTTTTTTTATCCGTTTCACCAGTAACAGCCCGAATGGTGTTTTCAAAACCAACTAAATTTTCCCACTCGCCAGGAACAACAGAATCCAAAGCTCGCAACAAATAAACCGTCACATTTTTAGTTGATAGATTATCAACTAACTCATCAATCGATTTAGTCTGACTCATCTCGATTTTAGATTTTGGATTTTAGATTTTGGATTGCTTGTGCATTTAAAGCAGCCTATTGAAGAAGGGGCTAGGGAAGAGGGAAGAGAGAAGAGGGGGAAATTCGGCTCCTCTGTTCCTCCGATCCTCTGCTTCTTTTGAATGAGTGACTTTTGAATGAGTGACTTTTCTAGACCCTAGCCTCTTCTCGATCAAATTTCGGCAACAGCGCGTTCAATTAGACGACGAGCCAAAGTTTGAATGCCAGTGTGTTCGTAGTAGTTGGTTGACACATCAAGGAAAGCACCGAGATAATCTAGTTTGTCATCAGCAACGTCTATAAAGCTTGACAAATTTTTGGCAACATTGTTTGGTGTCAAACCGCGAGAGTTAACGAAGTCGCTCATCCAACCAGAAACGGAACTAAAGCTTTCGTTAATAAAACCCAGTTTACCTGAAGAATTACCGCCCGGAATCAAATCATTAACACCTTTAAAAGTCTGATTTTGTTCCAACTCCTGCGGGCTCATGTTGTTGAACTTTGAGAGAACCATTTGGATAAAGTCCGGGCCAAGGGGAATCAGACCATCAAAGCAAACTAGCGCCGCCATCCGCATCAGAGACTCGCCGCTGTAATCGCCTAAAGCTCCCAAAAAATCGCCAATGCTATCACCGGGAATCCCGTTAATTTGGCAAAAAGCTACTAACTCAACCACCAATTTGACAGCTAGATCAATAGTTTGAGCTTTGTCCGCTTTGGGAGTGATATTGCCTAAGAAACCCAAAAGAGGAATCTTCTCACCAACTTTGTTGGCTAAAGCAGCTGCACCCAACGCAGAAGAAGCGCTATCAACAGTTTGATATAGCCACAGGGCTGTTTGGTATCCCTGAGATTTGTCGTTGTACAGATAGATGGCGCGTTCGCCAATTTGTCGGATTAAATCTGGGTCGGTTTCGCCAGTGACAGCACGAATGGTGTTGTCAAAGCCAACCAAATTTTGCCACTCGCCAGGAACGGCAAAATCGAGCGCGCGCAGCGACATCACCGTCAGTCCGCCAGTAGGCAGTTCATCCACCAATTGATAAATCGTTTTGCTCACAAAAAAAATCCTTGTTTAATGGTTGCGATCGGTCACGGTACAGCCAGAAAATTTACTTGAGTTGGGCAAGTCCGCTCAGGTTAAATTTTTGCAGCCAAGCTACGCGATCGTTCTTCGTAAACGAGTCGTCGCGTGATGCCACTTTTACCTGGTAGCGATTATTTACAAGAATCCCAGTACCTTTACCCGGAGCTTCAGCAGCTGGATAACCGGCAATTTTTTCGGTGCTGTTCTGGTATTTATCCTTTGCAGTTGGGGTGCTGGTTATATCGTTAATAGACAGCATGGCAACATTCTTGCCGCCTTTGTTCAGCTTATACTCGGCAAACCCTTTCTTTTCCTGTGCTGCTACGACTTGGTAGCCATCAGCAGATTTGGGAAAGAATTTGTTAAAGCTGCTGCCCTGTTCGGCTTTCCTGGCAACAGCCGGAGTAGCACCCCTCTGGGTACTTTCCTGCTGTGTCTTGGCATAAGGAGAGGTATCCTGCGCCCTACAGGAAGTTACAAGCAGCAACACGGCCAGTAGGAAGGCAGGTAGAATTCTACGCAAACGACGAAAAATCATTTAAAACCTCGCGGGAATATGGAAACCACCATCTTTTAAGTGGTGGAGGAAATGTGGTGCGGCATTTTTAAATGCCGTCCCCTTTTTGGGGTGGACAAGCAGAGGAATAGTGCTTGTCCAATTTCCCTGTATGCCGGGAACGCCTTGCTATTCCAGTAAAGTTAGCCTTGCCAATGTTATCGGTCGGTACTATCCAGACAGCACTGTCTTACCCCTCGTAAAACTGTTTAACCATTTGGTTCTAGAGCAGGGAGCTGGCTACGCACTCCTTGGTAGGAACTTCAACACTTGCCGATAACGTAGTCCTGTATAGGACTGAGGCTGGTCAGCTAACTGAAGATGGAGGTATGATACCCAGTCATTTCAGTGCGGGGTGCTGACCGCATTCTCCAAACGATCGGGGTTACAGTACCAATTTTCGCTTACACTTTGCCGATCTGTGTTGAATAAGTGGGGACACAACACGGATTTAAACACAGATGTACTGATGAGCCCCTACAAACTCAAAACTCACCCTTCCCCTTTCCTCGCTATAATCATTAAAACTATAATTTGTCAATAGACCCTAAACAGTTTCTGGCGTTTGCTTTCCATACTGCTGTATGGTTATATTTAGTTCCTCGTGATTAGTCACATCTCAAAGGTAGATTTTCGGGTTAAGTTCTTGAAAGAAATTCCCTTGATTCAAGTACCCCCTCGTTTAAGCGTGCTGGAGGCAGTGGCCTTCAAGCAAAACTTTAAACAGCTTTGCCAGGGAAGTCCTCTTCCCAACCAAATTATCATTGATTTTAGCCAGACCACTTTTATGGATAGCAGTGGTTTGGGCGCTCTGGTCAGTAATCTCAAAACCGCACAGCAGCAAGGGATTAACTTAGTACTCCGCCACGTTCAACCTCAAGTTATGGCGGTGTTGTCTCTCACGGGACTGGACGCAGTTTTTACTATTGAGCAAGCCCGCGAACCCGTTACGCCTACAGTAAACCGCCGCAGCGAATGGAAGCCCCCAGTTACCCATCCTTCTGTCCGTTCCTGGGTTAAACGTGCCATAGACGTTGTGGGGGCGCTGGTAGGTTTGGGAATTACGGCGATTTTGTTTATTCCGATCGCAGTCGCGATTAAGCTGGATAGTCAAGGGCCCATTTTCTTCGGTCAAATCCGCTGCGGCTGGATGGGAAGGCGGTTTCGGATTTGGAAGTTCCGCTCAATGTGTACCAATGCCGAAGCCCTCAAGTCAACCGTCGAAAACCAAGTATCGGGAGCCATTTTCAAAAATGATAAAGACCCCCGCGTTACAAGGTTAGGCCGCTTTATGCGTCGAACCAGTCTGGATGAACTGCCTCAGTTTTGGAATGTGTTGATTGGAGAAATGAGTTTAGTTGGTACGCGACCACCTACTCCAGATGAAGTGGAAAGTTATGAGGTTCCTGAGTGGCAGCGTTTAGATGTCAAACCTGGTATGACTGGGGAATGGCAGGTAAGCGGACGCTCTCAGCTTCGCAGCTTTGAGGATGTAATTCGTTTAGATTTGAAATATCAACAAAATTGGAGCCTAATCTATGATATAAAGCTTATTTTGAAAACTATTGTCGTCGTGTTCCGTAAGAATAGCGGTGCTGTTTAGCTCATTGGTCAGAGGGGGAGAGTGGGAGAGTGGGAGAGTGGGAGAGGAGAAAATCAATAAAAATGTTCTTATGTGAACAAAAGCATCGCAACTCCGAAAGAGCCACCCCTCTTCCCTCAACGCTCGCCCCTAGCTCCTCTTCCCTAGCTATAATTTGGTTTTTATCTCAAAATTGTGATTTTATTAACAGAAAAATATTTTGGGTTATGTTCTAATAAATTATAGAACATAAGATTTCTACACAGTATCTCCATATTGTTGGTTTACTGTCAAAGTAGGATCTGCTCAGTGGTTAATTCGACCAGAGTTAATGGTTTTAATCTCACAGATCTGAATTTGATTAACCGTAATGACTATATTTAACAGGAGGATTATCATGACTAAGTGTCTTTGTTGCTCTAATCAGTTACTACGCCACATCAGACACAGCCGCGTTTACTGGTTTTGCTCCCACTGCTGGCAAGAAATGCCAGATCTTACGGAGGTAGTTACGGCCCGTCAGCCGTATGTGCCAACAATCAAGCACTTGGTCGATCGGCCTGTCTTAACTACCAGCTAAAAAGTATTTCCAGTTAATTCGCCAACAGTATCCGGCTGAGGTCAGGGGGCTTTAATTTGTATATAAAGATTAAATAATGGCACTTTTGGCTGGCAGCTTTGGAGTATTCTCGTTATCCTTAGAAATCGTTGAAGTTCCAGCCAGGGATGTTGTAGCGGATGAACCACGAAGATTTTATGAAGATAGCGATCGCACAAGCAAAGCTTGGAGATACGCCATACGGTACTGCGATCGTGAAAGATAACCAAATTGCGATCGCGGCCCATAACACCGTCAAGCAAGACAACGACCCCTCAGCTCATGCAGAAGTCAACGCCATTCGCCGTTTAACCGCTAAACTTCAAAATCGTTCTCTAGAAGGTTATACCTTATATAGCACTTGCGAACCTTGTCCTATGTGCGCTACAGCCTGTATTTGGGCAGGCATATCAGAAATTATCTTCGGTGCTTCAATTAAAGATTTGATCGAGTTTGGCGCAGCCCAAATTGATTTACCTTGCGAAGAAATCATTGCCAAGGGCTTTAGAGAAATCAAAGTCACTCCAGGGATCTTAAAATCTGAGTGTATGGCATTGTTTAAGTAGGGTGCGATCGGAAAATTTAACCTCCTGAATTAGGTAAATCTAGTAGGGACAATAGGTACACACACTTTATTACTTTTGTCAACAACGATTAATGGATTGGTGTTATAGGGGAAGAAGAGAAGACAACCCGGAAAAGTGGGGGGAAAAATCATGTACCTCATCCAAGCGCAAACGGCTATATTTATTTTGACTTTTGACTTTTGACTTTTGACTTTATCCCACTCCCCCGCATTTTGGAAAATAGCTCGATCGGTTAAGATATCAAAGCACACCCAAGCCATAAACAGGATAGGGAAACTTCGGTGTAAGTCCGAGGCTGTGCGGCAGCTGTAAACGAGGCAATTTAGCCTTGTAAGCCAGAATGCCTACCTGTTAAACGTTCACTTTAATTTCCCGCCTTGCACGGGAAAGGATTTTGTTGATGCCTACAGTAAATTCATTTAGTCCCCCTTCAGACTCCCACTCCGAGTCCTTTGAATTGCCACCCCTGCCGCTACAACGTCCGCTGTTGATGATCGGTCACGGCACCAGAGATGATGAGGGAAGGCAAACTTTCCTGGATTTTGCCAATGCTTATCAAGCTTTAGACACCTCCCGCCCTGTCGTACCCTGCTTTCTGGAACTCACCGGCCCTACAATTCAAGAGGGAGTAGATAGGTGCGTGGAACAAGGCTACACTGAACTGTCAGCGCTGCCAGTGTTGTTATTTGCAGCTCGACACAATAAGTTTGATATTACTAACGAGTTAGACAGGGCAAAGCTTCGACATCCTCAGCTGAAATTTCACTACGGGCGTCATTTTGGGATTACCCCTGGTATTTTGGAATTGTGGCGATCGCGTCTTGCCTCACTCGAAAAGCCCGATCGCAACAGAGAGGACACCGCCCTGCTGTTTGTCGGTCGAGGTTCCAGCGACCCCGATGCTAACGGCGATGTGTACAAACTCGCCCGCATATTGTGGGAAGGCAGTGGTTATCTCACCGTTGAAACCTGCTTCATCGGCATTACTCATCCCCGTTTGGAAGAAGGTTTCCGTCGCGCCAGACTCTACCAACCCAAACAAATTATTGTCTTACCCTACTTCCTTTTCACAGGAATCCTAGTTAAAAAGATTTTTGATGTCACCGCCCAACAGCAAGAGCAATATCCCAATATTTCAATGACTTGTTTACCGGAAATGGGACTTCACCCCCAGCTTTTCCGGGTATTGCGGGAGAGGGAAATTGAAACTCAGCTGGGTCAAGTGCAGATGAACTGCGAGATGTGCAAATTTCGTCTAGCATTTGTAGGAAATAGTCATGGTAATGGTCACAGTCATAGCCAAGATCATTTCCATCAAGGACACGAACACCCCCATCACCACAATCACGACCACTCCCACGATAATTACGCTCACACTCACGACCATGAGAAGAGTGATGAGCATTTGCACTCTAGCACTCACGGACACAATCATCACCACAACGGCAGTGCAAACCATTCCCACCCCGCTGTTGACCCTTATGCCAATTTAGAACAATATCATCAAAAAATTTGGCAAGCGCCCTAAACAATTTTGGATTTTGGATTTTGGATTTTGGATTGTCAATTTTAAATAAATTTTTAATTGGCAATTCCTCACTTCAATATTCCCTTTCCTAATGACAACTGACAACTGACCACTGACAACTGACAACTGACCTGACAACTGACAACTGACCACTGACAACTGACAACTGACCACTGACCAATGACTAAAGAATTTACAGTTGGTGAAAAAGTGCGGGTGGTAGCAATGCCACCTTACGTCAAAACAGCCGAACCAATGCCAATGCTGCGTTCGCCAAACTTAATTCAGCTTGGCGAAGAAGGAGTGGTGATCGATCGGCGTCCCGGCGGTTATTGGGGTGTCCGCTTTGCTAAGGGAGCATTCCTCATGGATACTCAGTATATTGAGGCTGTGGGGAACATTCGGGAAACCTCAGAAAAAGAGGAATAAACTAGATTTTGGATTTTGGATGAGAGGATTTTATCCCAACCGCCAAGGCGGTTAGGAGGTAGTTACAGCGGTTCCCGCTATTATAAGATACAGTAGCAGCAAATAATACCGATTCAATGTCTGTTGCGGCGCTTTATTGACGTAGTGGCAATTCATGAATTGCCACTACGCCAATAAAATTGACTTGTACCGAATTACAGCGGGAAACGCTGTAATTGCTGAAACTCTAGCCCCCGATCCCTAGCTATATCATGTCCTTACGCATAGGTTATCTAAAAAATTCTTGTGATTATTCTTATCTGCGTTAATCTGCGTGTATCTGTCTTCATCTGCGGTAAAAATTAAACCAAACGATAACAACAGACAATTTGACGATATCACTCATGTACTAACGATGCAACCGGACACGATATGAGATAGATACCCGACTTCTTGAAGAAGTCGGGTATCTATCTATTTAGATTTCAGATTTGAAAACTTTACTTTTAAATCTGAAATTTTAAATCTAAAATCTGAAATTTCCCCCTCCCACTACCCTTCCTGTTCTAGCGCTTCAATCACTTGCAGTCCGCGAGGGTCGCCAACTCTCAGCAGAGAGGCTTTGGCGTCTTCTCTGACTCCCATATCTCTATCTTCTTCTAAAGCCATGATTAAACCATCGATCGCACCAGCATAGACAATATTGGAAGGCAATTCGCGGCAGAGTTGTCCTATAGCCCAAGCACAGTTACTTCGCACTGCGGCTACCCGATCTTGGATTAAGGCTTCAATCAGCGGCGGAACGGCGGCTACTACTGCCTCATAGCTTACATCAGCCATTTGTGCCAACCCACTAGCGGCCCACAAACGCACCGCAGAAATATCGGTTTTCAGGGCATCTATCAATGGTGGCAAAGAACGGCTAGAGCGGCAATTTCCCAAAGCCCAAACGATACCTTTACGAACATAGCCATTCCAATCGCGATTCAGCTGGGCGATTAACGGCTCAACGGCATCTCGGCTGGGATTTCGTCCCAACGCATAAGCTGCACTTACCCGCACTAACGGACAGACATCTGTCAGGAGGCGAATCAGATGGGGTATAGCCCGTTCGTCCTGAAGTTCGCAGAAAGCCCGCGTCGCGATCATACGTTGCTGCGTTTCGTGCGCCGTCAGCAGCGCCAGCATTGCCTCTGGATCTGGCTTTGCCGCCTCTGATTCTGCTTCCAGCGGTTCTAGCCGATCCAAGGGACTTTCTAGGTCAATTTCTGGATCGAGTAGGGTCAGGTCGTCATCGTCATACATAATTTTAAAGTACCTTAATCAGAGCCGATCCCACCAGCTTCTCTACGGTTAAATCTGAGAAATTTCGGACTCAAACAGTTCCAAGGACAGCCTACTGACACTCACAAAAGTTAAGAAACTTAAAATTATAACGTATTTTTTAATATTCAAAATTTGAATTTGGTATAGTACACCACATCAAGGGCTGTACAATTAAGTGCCTCAAGACCAGGAGTATAATGTGACAGATTACTTAGAACCCTATCGGCAGATGGTTCGTGGGATTCGATTCGCTCCCCCGCAGGGACAACATGAGCGATTCAATCGATTGGTGCATCAGCCGCTTCCAGTACCGCCGGTGCATGATTCTCATCAAGCAGAGGTTGCACCGATATCTTTTGTTGCACTCGATCCGGGGCCAAATCCCGATCCGTCCGAACACGCGGCGGCGCTAGTTCGTGGAGCGGTTTCTAAGCATACCGTTTTGCCACTTACCTACAACATTCAGGAGAATGTAGGCGATCGCATCAGCCGCTTAGCCAGACCCAAACAGGCCGCACCGCTAATTATAGCGCCTAAAATTCCCGAACCAGATCCTAACTGGACACCGCCGCCTCCACCTCCTATCCAGCATTTAGTCATCTCCACACCAGCGCAGACTCAAGTACCTGTTGCTAGTGAGCCTATTCTCCCTCAGACAGAAACGCCAATCGACTCAAATCAAATCCCTACAACTGTGGGAAAAACTGAGGATTTATCTCCTCAAGAACCTGAGTTAATCGACTCAAATCAAATCCCCACAACTGTGGGAAAAACTGAGGATTTATCTCCTCAAGAACCTGAGTTAATCGACTCAAATCAAATCTCCACAACTGTGGGAGAAACTGAGAATTTATCTCCTCAAGAACCTGAGTCAATCGACTCAAACCAAATTCCCACAATTGTGGGAGAAACTGAGGATTTATCTCCTCAAGAACCTGAGTCAATCGACTCAAACCAAATCCCCACAATTGTGGGAGAAACTGAGGATTTATCTCCTCAAGAACCTGAGTCAATCGACTCAAACCAAATCCCCACAACTGTGGGAGAAACTGAGGATTTATCTCCTCAAGAGATTCAGCCATTAGATTTAAGTGAAGCTACCGCAACAGTTGAAAATGAGTCTGTTATCGCTGAGAAAGAAACATCAGTAGATTTAAATCAAATTCAGACAGGAGTTGAAACTAAAGAGGTAGCCAATCAAGAGAATCAGCCGCTCCAAGACAGCCAAATAGAAACGAATTTTGTTGAAAATGAGGATGTAGTTGCACAAGAAAATCAGCCAATAGAGATAAGTCAAGTTTTCCCGACAGTTGAAAGCGAGTTAGCGGCTGAGACTGAAAAAAATACCGTCACAGTTGAAAGTGAATCTGCTATTTCCGAACCGGAGATAGCCGCAAAGGTAAGTCAAACTGCTGTCGAAACTGAGGAAGTAGTTAAACAAGACAATCAGCCAGTGGAGTTAAGTCAAACTCTCATAACTGATGAGTCGGAATCGACTGTTTCTCAACTGGAACCATTGCCAATAGTAGAAAGCAAAAAATCAAAAAGTGAGAAGCTTCAGATTACCTGTCCCAAATGTAACTCTGGTGATCTCCGCAAGAATGGTCGTCAAAAGGACAGGCAAAAATACCTTTGCAAAGATTGCGGTAGACAATTTCTCTGGGCTGGTGAGGTAGAGTCAGAACCAAAGCCTGCTGATGAAGTCTTCACCAGTAAACCAAAAAGTTCTAAGGGCAAAGTTAAGAAACAGTCCAAAGGATTTGGCCGTAACAAGAGATAATATCATGTCCGGTGGCATCGGTTGCCTAAAAAATCCCTGGTTTTATCTGTGTTCATCTGTGTTCATCTGTCTACCCTACGGGAAGGCGAAGCGCCTACATCTGTGGTAAAAATTTAACCACGGATGACAATAAACAATTTGGCGATATCACTCTTAAACTAACGATGCTACCGGACACCAAAATCGACAATCCAAAATCTAAAATCCTTTCATTCAACATTTTTGGGAAACAGAGGTTTAAGCATCCAGAGGGACTGAGTTTGGTAGCCCAAATTACGGTATAAATTCATAGCGGGTTGATTGACTTCAAATACCTGAAGACCCATTTGCCGATCGCCTCTGGCTTTGGCCCAATCCTCGGCATGACGCATCAAAGCAGTACCAACGCCCTGCCGACGGTGTTCTGGCACAACATAAAGCAAAAAAATATGGGCATGGCGATCGCCATTTACCTGATCGATCGCATTACCCAACCACAGACAAGCCACCCATTCACAGACTTTTTGCCCCCCTTTCCCCCCCTCGGTCCCCCCGCCACGGGGGGAAGAATCGGGATGATCTTCCCCCTTTCCTACAAATTCCACCCACCAAAGAGGCGTTTCCTTGGAAAAGTATCGATCGACTGTTTCAGCCAAATGGGAATAATTCTGGACTGGAAACAGTTCTTGGTAAGTCCGCTGCAAAAACTTTACCAGCAAGGCCCGATCCAGACCCGACCCAGCGTGTAGCTGATAGCCTGGTAGCAACAGCATTTATAGCTCAGTCTGTAGGGTGGGTAATACCGAGCCTACATCTTGTGTAGCAGCGGAACCGACTTCCTCAATTGGTGCTGGTGCAGCCATATCGCTGGGCAAAAATATCCGAGCGCTAACGGCTACTAAAGCCACTAAAAACACCAGCAAAATTAAAAACGGAGTTACATATTCACGAAAGAAAGCCATATTTATCGTGCAGGAGCTTATGGTAAAGAGACTTTTGTGAAAAATCAGCTAAAGATTTGTTAATTTTCCCCTTTATCATCATATAACTCATAGGAATCCTTATCTTCATCATCCAGTCCCGGTCTTGGCATATATGCAGACTGAGAGTTCCAAGGCGCAAACACTGGTAGCAAGAGTAATCCCGGTAAAGCAGCCGCAATAGTGATCAGGAAAAACACAGACCAACCAGTAGATTGTACGATCGAGCCAGCTGGTGCTACAAAGATATCGCGACTGACAGCCATAAAGCTGGAGAGCAAAGCATACTGAGTTGCAGAAAAGCGCTGGTTACAAAGACTCGTCAAAAAGCCCAGAAAAGCCGCTGTTCCTAACCCCCCACAGAAATTCTCTATATTAATAGTCAGTACTAACAACTGATAATTTTGGCCTGCCTGGGATATAGCAAAATAACCTAAGTTACTCAATGCTTGCAGGCCACCAAATACCCAAAGCGATCGATTAATCCCGATTTTGCTAAGAATTGCCCCACCTGCTAGAGTTCCCACAATCGTTGCCAGTAAACCCATGCCGCCTTGAATTGCGCCGATGTCGGTTTTGGTGAAGCCGACATCAAGCAAAAACAGCCTGGACATATTGCTAAGTAGGGAGTCGCCAAATTTGTAGAAGACGACGAATAGCAGAATTAAGACAGCCTGAAACCAACCATTACGTTGAAAAAATTCCAAGAATGGTAAGATTACTGCTTCTTCTAATGATTGGGGTTTATTTTGGTCTGAGACTGGTTCTGGTGCGAAAATTGAGGCAGCTAAACCGATCGCCATAAAAGCCGCCATGATTAAATAAACTGTAGGCCAAGGCAGACGATCGGCAAGGATAAATGCCAGGGAACCTGTGACGAGTAGGGCAATGCGATAACCTAAGACGTAAACTCCTACACCAGCGCCCAATTCCAGTTTGTGTAAAACGTCAGTGCGATAAGCGTCAACGGCGATGTCTTGGGTTGAACTGAAGAAGGCAATCAATAAGGCGTTTAGGGCGACAAATTGTAACGCTTGCGCGGGTTTTTGGAGAGATAATGCGGCTATAGCCAATACCAAAACCAATTGCGTTAAAAACATCCAGCCGCGACGCCTTCCTAAAAAGGGCGGCACAAACCTATCTAGGAAGGGTGCCCAAAGAAACTTTAACGAATAGGGCAAACCTACCAAACTAAAGTATCCGATCGTACTCAGATCTACACCCTGTTCCTTCATCCACGGTTGCAAGGTAGTACCCGTCAAAAACAAGGGCAATCCTGATGAAAAACCCAATAATAAAAGAGCCGCCATCTTGCGACTCTGGAAAACTCGTAGAAAAGATGATGCTGGTTTCACGACAAATTACATAACATTTGTGGACTTGATGTATCTTCCCACAGCAGAGAACATCTATCAGGAGAGGTATAGCCACAGTCACATCGGTGAGGACAGTATTAAACGCTCAAAGCAAAGCGGGAACTGTCTTTGTACTCAGCACTCACCACTCACCACTCACCACTTTGCTATAGCTATCGCCGCCTACTTGTCGATTTGGCGGGTGGGTCGTAGCCGCGCCAAACGCCAACTAATACGCCTTGCACCTGCACTTGGTCTGCTTGCGCTTCAATGGGCGCGTACCGGGCATTTGCAGGCTTGAGGGTGATGCGATCGCCTCTTCTGTAAAAGCGTTTCAAGGTGGTGCCGTGACCTTCTACCCTTGCCGCTACAATTGTGCCGTTTTTGAGCAAATTTGGATCTGATAGGGGTCGCATCATCACCACATCCCCTTCTGCAATCATTTCTTCGATCATGCTGTCGCCCATTACCCGCAAGGCAAATGTTTTGTCTGGCAATAAGACTGTGGAAAGATCCAGTCGTTCTATCGCATCGGTGAAGGGTTCGACTAAATATCCAGCTGCGATCGATCCCAAAATCGGTACGCCTTCCGAGGACGGTTGCATAATCTGAATCGTGCGGGCTTCTCCTTTTGTCCAGGCAATATATCGTTTAGTCCGCAAATGTTCCAAACGACTTTGCACCGGCGCGGGGGATTTTAGGTTCATCGCCCGCATCATTTGGCGAATCGAAGGGGGGTATTGATGCTGGCGAATATAGTCTACCAGCCAGTCGTACAGTTCTTTCTGAGCTTCTGTGAGGGTTTCCATAATACGCTTGAGAAAGAGTTACAAGTTATTTCGTTATGAGTTATGGGTTTTTAATTCATAACTCATAACTTTTCCTCTTAGAACATTCGTACTATTAAAATACCCAATTTGTCCAGTAGGCTCTTAAAAAGACGGGCTGAGGTTTAGAGCGTCGAGGCTAGGGAAGTTATCAGTTTTGAGTTTGTAGGGGCGGGTTTTTTTGTGAGATCTGCTTTCCCACAGGTATATCTGATAAACCCGCCCGTACTAAGTTTTGAGTTGTACCGTCAGGCCAGTGTGGGTAGTTTACCAACCTCTATCACTCCTCAAAAGGATCTTCAAAAAGCGCTGACAAATCGCGGTAGCCACTGACAACTCGTAAAATCTCAATACCCCCTTCAATTGGGCGATAGAAAATCAGGTAATCATCAACTGGAAAACTTCGCAACTCCTGAAGAAGTTCATCACGCCGACGCCCCATGTTGGGAAAATTCGCTAAATTATTGCACTTTTGATTGACTTTTTTCAGGAAGCGCTCCGCCGCATCAAAACCACTATTGTCAGCAATCAAGTCGATAATGGTTTCAATATCTCGACTAGCTGGAGCAGTAAACCGAGAAATATTACTCATGAACTAGCCTGAGCGCGACGTTGTTGCAGTTTCTGTTGCAGTTGGGAGAAAACCGTCTCTCCATCAACAACCTCACCCCGCTCAGAGGCTTCAACGCCGATCGTAATTTCCCTTCTCAATTCCTCAAACCGCCCTTTGTAAATGTGTTCTCGTTCTTCTAGCAGCCTGATCCCTGCCACAATCACTTCTTCCGCAGAAGCATACTTACCGCTTTCTACCTGAGTTTCAATAAACTGCGAAATTTCTGAACTTAAGGATACATTCATTTTTGACCCCGCGTGTCTTAAACTATTTTAAAGCACTCTTGGAGGTCGATTAACTTTGAATCTTATATTAGGTAGCTGGGCTGAAAGCCCAGCCGAGCGAGAGATTTGACGGGGTGGTCACCCCGTCAGTTTCATAATTGAAAACTTTCCCAGTCTCAACTTTTTATTTCCTGACCCTTAGCCCCTAATTCCCAGCGCCTAGTAAACTGGCAAGCAGAGCCTTTTGGGCGTGCATCCGATTTTCTGCCTGATCCCAAACCATTGACTGGGAACCTTCGATTACCTCATCCGTAATTTCTTCGCCACGGTGAGCTGGTAAACAGTGGAGTACGATCGCGTGTTTGTCTGCAATCCTCAACAACTCTTGATTGACCTGATAAGGTTGGAAAATTGGGATGCGATCGTTAGCTGAATCTTCTTGACCCATGCTAGCCCAGACATCGGTGTAAAGCACGCAAGCTCCATTGGCGGCGACAATGGGATCGTTTGTCACCATAACTTCAGTGCGATCGCCTGCGATCGCTCTTGCCTGTTCTACAATGGCAGCATTCGGCTCGTATTCTGCTGGTGTGGCAATTCTGACATTCATCCCCGCCATCGCACAGCCCAACAGCAGCGAGTTTGCCATATTATTGCCATCGCCTAAATAAGCCAACGTCACACCCTTGATCGAGCCAAAGCATTCCTGAACAGTTAACAAATCTGCCAACACTTGACAGGGATGTTCCGTATCGCTAAGCGCATTGATGACCGGAATCTTGGCATAATCAGCAAATAGTTGCAGATCCTTCTGCTCAAACGTCCTCACTGCTAAAATGTCAAGATATCGATCCAGAACTCGCGCCGTATCCACCAAAGGTTCCCCTCGACTCACTTGGGTGACATTGGGATTAAGGTCGATCACCTGACCTCCCAACTGGTACATCGCCACCGAAAAGCTCACCCGCGTCCTGGTCGAAGCTTTATAGAACAGCAACCCCAAAACTTTGTTACACTTTAAGTTTATCTTTCCTGCCTTCATTTGCGCGGCCAGTTGCAAGAGTTCGTCCAACTCCTCTGCACTCAAGTCTGCCAGACTCAGTAAATCTCGTCCTTTCAATGTATCCATCTTCATCCTCGATCCATAATATTAAATCCGCTTTTAGAGTATATTGGTAAAATTTTCAACCCCAAGGACATAAAAAGATTCAGTATTTTAAAAGCAGATATTTTACGATTAGCCTAGAGTTCGATCCACTCTCGTATTTCCAGGTGTCTGCTTAGCTCACAACAGCGATACTCTTGCTGCAAGAGTTAGATTTTCTGTGCAGGTCAGATTGTATCATAAGCTTGTCGCCAAATTTGGTATTATAATTAACAGAGTAAGTAGGCCGGTGCAAATAAATCATTATTGATACGTTGTTGCGCTTTAGCGCTAAAGCGCAACAACGTACCAAATCCAGAAATTTGGGGATATCTACATTTCAGGTCTGGCCCAAAATTTGATTATGTTCTAAAAAAATCAAATTTTTGGCCATAAATATGCTTGTATTTGGCTTTGATCGAGGAGACAAAAAGGAATAAGCATCAATCGCAAAGCCAGCGACTATCTGAAAATACTCTATTTTTCTTGGCCATGAGTAAAATCTGTCTTTAGATAGGTAAAGCATAAATATTTATGCTTTAAGGCAAGAAAAGAAACTTTTTTAAAGATTGGGTGCATTTTCTTTAGGTGAAAACCTAGTTAAAACATTTTTTTTCAATTTCCAAACATAACATCATGATTTATCAAACCATGACAAAACTGGAGAATCAAGGCTGTCATATCTGCCTGCCTTATCAAGAACTGTTTCACCTATTAATAGAAAATGTACCAGCTGCGATCGCCATCCTCGACGCTCGGATGTGTTACCTAAAAGTCAGTCAGCGCTGGTTAAAAGATTATGGCTCAAATGACGAAGATATTATTGGCAAATCCCACTGTCAAATTTATGGAGGACTTCCCGAACACTGGCAAGAAATTTACAAACGCTGCCAGACAGGTGTAGTCGAGACGTGGGAAGAAGTATTACCTAAACAAGAATCATATATAACCTATAAAATCAAGTGGGAAGCTCGGCCTTTGTACCTCAAAAATTATGCCGATCCGCAGGCATATTGTAGTGAAGATGCGCCGATAAAAGATGAAATTGGAGGACTGATATTATTTGCTGAAAAAGTTGTTTTTGATCGAAGTTCAAACATTAAAAATTGCGATTTTGAAGCGAAATTTGTTGTCAGTTCCGAAGACAAAAATTTAACTTTAATACCTAACATTACCGACTGCAAGGAAGCAGAAATTGCCTTGCGCCAGAGCGAAGAACGTTTGCAAGCGGTGATTACTAATACGCCTATAGTACTCTACGCCCTAGATACCAATGGCGTGTTCACACTTTCAGAAGGGAAAGGCTTGGAATCAATAGGTAAAAAACCAGGGGAGGTAATAGGACAATCAGTTTTTGAGCTTTATAGAGAAAACACCGATATTTTAGCAGAGATTAACCGCGTTTTGGCAGGTACGGAAGGAAGCTGGACAGCAGATTTTGATAATGTAATTTATGAAAATCGAGCTGCCCCAATGCGAGACCAAAATGGGGAGATAATTGGGATAATTGGGACAGCGATCGATGTTACCCACCGGGTGCAAGCAGAATATCAGCTAACGCAGCTTCTTCAGCGAGAAAAATTGCTCAATCGCCTTACTAACCAAATCCGCAATACTTTAGATTTTAATACCATTATCGAAACAGCGATAGATGAAATCCACCAATTTCTGCAAATATCCCGCTGTCAATTCGTCTGGTATTATCACGAGAGATCGGAACCATATTGGGAAGTAGTAAAAGAGGCTTGCAATCCAGGTAATCCCGATTTAAGAGGGCGCTACGAAGCCAATAAAATTGGCTCTTTACCCGGAAAGCTATTAGATTTGGAAATATTGCGAATTGAGGATTTAGAAAATGTGAGCGATCCAGTTTGGCAGCAGTTGGTTAGCACTTTTGGTTTTACTTCTCTTTTAGCGATACCGATGCAATCTAGAAACGGTGCGATCGGTGTGATAAATTGTATTCATACAGGACAGGCACGACCTTGGATCGATAGTGAAGTAGAACTACTTTTGGCTGTGATGGATCAATTGGCGATCGCAGTTAATCAAGCCGAATTATATGCCCAAGCCAAAGAAAAAGCAGAAGAATTAGAGCGGAGTTTGCACAAACTTAAAACCACCCAAGCTCAACTCATTCAAACTGAAAAAATATCCAACTTAGGACAACTTGTGGCAGGAATTGCCCACGAAGTAAATAACCCCGTTGCCTTTATATGCGGTAATCTCCATATCGCCAAACATTACAGTTTCGATCTGCTTAAGCACCTGCAACTTTATCGTGCTGCTTACCCCAATCCTACAGCGGAAATTAAAGCTCATGCGGAGGAGATGGACTTGGAATTTACGATCGAAGACTTGCCAAAAATGCTATCTTCTATGGTGTTAGGGACCGATCGCATCCGGGAGATTATGGAGTCGCTACGTAACTTTTCACGAGTGGACCGATCGGAGGCAAAACCTGTTAATATTCATGAAGGCTTAGATAGCACTTTAACCATCTTGCAACATCGGCTGAAAAAGCAATCCAAACGTCCCGCCATTCAGGTGATCAAAGAATATGGCGATTTGCCACTTGTAGAGTGTTATTCCGGGCAAATGAATCAAGTGTTTATGAATATTCTGGCTAACGCTATTGATGCGATCGATGAATACAACTCCGGTCGGACTTATGCCGAAATCGAGCTAAATCCAAACATTATTCGGATTCGTACTGAGTTGGTAGATCACCTTCATGTAGCGATTCGGATTAAAGATAACGGGCCTGGTATACCAGAGACAGTGCTGTCTCGGTTGTTTGATTCATTCTTTACAACTAAACCTGTTGGTAAAGGTACAGGATTGGGATTGTCTATTAGCTATAAAATTGTGACTGAAATACATAAAGGTCAGATCGAGTGTATATCAGCACCCGGAAAAGGAACAGAGTTTGCGATCGAAATTCCGATCGAGCAAAAACTAAGTATCAAGGAGTGTCCGGCAAGTTGAAATAAATGTTAGTTCTCAGCCGCTGAGTGAAGTCACGACTTCTCAAATAGTGGAGCATTTTACTAACCAAATAAATAGCGTTCGGCTACTTTCCAGTAGCGCGAAAAGCGCTTGAGGTCGATGTAGCCGTCATATTCAAGAAATCGATCGACGGCCAGCACTTCCACCTGCACAGAACGCTCAATTTCATGGCAGATGGCATCAAACCGAGGACTGGGACTTTCTGCCGTCACAACCAAGTCGGCGTTATGCTCTTTAGCAAAAGCTACAACTTCAACTGCTACGTTACCGCGACGAATGACGACTGGCAACTCTAGCAAACACTCATAGATAAATGCGATGCGTTTAAGACCAATTTGCCACTCTTCGAGCAGTGCGTCGTCCCAAACCCAAATAGCTGGTGCGTCAGGATGTTTTTCTAATCCTGGGTTATCGGGACTCAGACAATCACCATGCACCCATACAATTGGATTATTGTTCATTGTTTATTAGTCATTAGTTATTAGTCATTCTTGTTTTCCCCTCTTCCCCTCTTCCCCTAGTCCCTAGCCCCTTTGCCCCCTCCCCTAGACCCTACTTTGGGAAACAGACGTTTTTCTAGTTCTTCATAGCTGCCTTCAAAATCACAATGACCGTAAAGAGGACATTGGCGACAATAAACACCTTCGGTGTACCGTTCCAAATTTTCGCGATTGAAAAAATATGGCTTGTGACTAAAGGTGCTGGAAATCCATTGCCAGGATAGGTTGTTGCTAGCTGGATCGCCATCTAGCAAATGTTGGAGAAACCATTTGGCACCCGTTTGCCAACGAATGCGCCGCCAATGCACTACGTAAGCTGCCATCCACATCCGTGCGTGGTTGTGCAGATAGCCGATTTCTTGCAAGTCGCGGCTGAAATTGTCGATGCAAACTAAACCTGTGGTTGCAGATGCAATGTCATCTGGCAGGGTATCGCTGTATTCTTTGAGGGAGTAGCCAGTTTTGTATGACTCTTGGTCTTTCCAGATATCATCGCCCAATTGAGCATACAACCGCTGCCAATAATCGCGCCAGCCGAGTTCGTTAATCAGTTTGGTAGCATCGTTTTGGTTTTTTATTTTACTCAGCACGGTATCTCGCACTTCTGCGAGACTGAGGACGCCGTAGCGGAGATAGGGTGACAGGCGCGTTACGGCACCTGTGAGGAAATTGCGGGATTTGGCATAGCGTGCGGGATCTACCTTTTCCAGCACTTTCTGGGCGGCTTTACGTCCGCCTACTGTCTCGCTGATTTGGTTATCGCGTGCAGTAGCCTCTGGAAATTGCTTTCGCAGGTACGTAACCAGCTTGTCTCGGCTGGCAAATTCGCGTCGCATATCAGTCATGGTTATGCCTTGTATTTAGCCTGGAGTTTGTGTAGCCGCGATTTCAATCGTCTGTCTGGGTATTTTTTCCTTACGTCCTCAAAACTGACTAAACTGCTTTGTGTTGATTATTTGGAGACAAACAATGCGCCCTCTTGCCAGAGTATCAACTGCGATCGGCTTGGTAAAGCTTAAAAATCATCTGTATACCAGTATTCCCCTGTTGCTGTTGGCAGTAGTGGGGACGCAACTCTATGGGCGGACAGTGGCGCTGGAATCGCACACCACTCAGCCTGTTATTACAGGCGGGGACGCCCGTACTGCTGTCGTAGCCCAAAATACTCCTAGAGCAAATTTTACGCTAGCGAAAACCTTGACCGAGCATTCGGGGGGAGTGGGTGCGATCGCCATTAGCCCTGATGGTCAAACTCTGGTAAGCGGCAGTACTGACAAGACTATCAAAATTTGGAATCTCGACACAGGTGAAGTAAAAAGGACTTTCATCGGACATAAAGCCCCGGTTTTAGCGATCGCTTTTAGTCCCGACGGTCAAACTCTAGTAAGTGGCAGTAGCGACAAAACTATCAAAATTTGGAATCTCCGTACTGGCAAATTGCGACGTACCCTTTCTGGACATTCGGGCGGAATTTATTCTGTTGCGATCGATCCTCAAGGTAGAACGTTGGTAAGTGGTAGTGGAGACGGTACGATAAAAATTTGGAATCTTAGAACCGGAGAGTTGCAGCGCACTCTATCTCCCCGTTCTGGGATGATTTTATCTGTTGCCATTAGCCCCGATGGCGACACTCTCGCCACTGGCAATCAAGATTTAACGATTAAACTTTGGAATTTGTCAAGTGGTGAACTGCTGCGTACTCTTTCAGGACATACTTATTATGCAGTTTGGTCGGTTGCTTTTAGCCGGGATGGTAAAACTTTGGTTAGCGGTTCCCAGGATAGTACGATAAAGATTTGGAATTTAGAAAATGGAGAACTTCTCCGCACCCTGACCGATCAAAGCCCGGTTTTTACTGTTGCTATTAGTCCCGATGGAAAAACAGTTGCTAGCGGGAATCAAACTAACGAAGTGAAACTTTGGGATATTAATACAGGAGATTCGATCCAAACACTTTCTGGACATTCAGATCGAGTGCGATCGATCGCTTTTAGTCCCGATGGGAAAACATTAGTTAGCGGTGGTAGCGGCGCGGGAGATAAAACGATTAAAATTTGGCGATTGCAGTAATAGAGATCCCCCCCTTTTTAAGGGGGGCAAAAGGCGATTTAGCGGTAAGAATTTTGGCTCTTCCGTACTTACTATGCTATTTGAGTAGAGTGGGAGAGGGGGAGAGGGGGAGAGGGGGAGAGTGGGAGAGTGGGAGAGTGGGAGAGGGGGAGAGTGGGAGAGTGGGAGAGGAGAAAATCAATAAAAATGTTCTTAAGTGAACAAAAGCATAGCAACTCCGAAAGAGCCAGAATTTTGGGTCTTCCGTACTTAGTGTGCCAAATGATTAGTTTTTTTGTACCCTACGCGCAAAGCTTGGTAAGGATTTCAAGGTTATTGCTCTTTACCGCAAGTTGCCATATGCAAGCTTTGGGTGTAAATAATCTCAACGCCTTACGTAGCAAAGCCTTATTACTGAATCGGTGTCATAGGACGGGCGAGACGCCCATCCCACAAGAAGTTGTTGGATATTTTTTTATTTGGAAGTCTGTTACTCAAACACAGGAGGCCAAAGTTCGGAAATCTCGATTTCCCAACCAGGAAATAACTCTGCAATTGTCAATTTATCCGCAGACGCCAGCACAACTGGTTCGTTATTTTGACGATAAACAGTTACAGTTAATTTATCGGGATCGATCAGTATCCCCACCAAAGCACCTAATGTTAAAAATAGCTCAACTTTCTCTTTCAATACACGGATGCGATCGCTTTGAGATTTAATCTCCACTACCAAATCTGGAACCAGTTCAGCAAACGATCGTTGACTTCTTCTAAGTCTATCTGCTGAAACAAACGAAACATCTGGAGCCCGCAAATCTGTATTTGGCATAATAAACCCGCCGCTGGAATCAAATATCCGTCCAAGTCGTCGAGGCTTAACCCAATTACCCAGAAGTCTGATTAACTCAGCGCCAATTTCGCTCGATTCGATATCTGATGGCCCCATAACGACAATGTTTCCTTCCTGTAGTTCTATCTGGTAATCGCGATTATCTTCTTGCAGCTTTTCTTGCAGTCTTTCTAAATCTTTGATAGTCAGATTCATACTTGCTCTCTACTGGGATATCTGAGCTACTGACTATTGTATCTTGAGTAGTTAAAAATTTGCCATTTTCTACACGCTTTATTCCATGCCTTGGATAGTATTTGTGCCAAAAATTACAATTAAAACAAAAATTATTGTATTTGTACCAAACTGGTCAATACTTTGCAGGTATAATGAAATCAGTACCCTAAGCATATTACGATGGTTCAAATCATCCAAGCCCAAAACCTGTCTCTCGTTGAGTTAACAGAAAGATTTGGCTTAACAATTACTTATGACGCAACAAGATATACCCAAGTATGCTTTATCTGATAAGTTCACGCTTTTGAAACGAGAAAATGAACTGTATCGCGTACTGAGTATTATGAAAAAACTAGGTCAACTTTTCAGCTAATCGCCATGTCTAATCGTCCTATCTATCTCGATAACCACGCTACCACACCTCTTGACGAAAGAGTTTTAGCCGCAATGCTTCCCTATTTCACAGAACATTTCGGTAACCCCGCCAGCATCAATCATCTCTACGGTTGGGAAGCAGAAGCTGCTGTGAAACAAGCACGGCAAATCTTAGCAGATGCAATTAACGCCACACCTGAAGAAATTGTCTTCACGAGTGGTGCTACCGAAGCGAACAATTTAGCTATCAAAGGCATTGCTGAGACTTATTTCCAAAAGGGGCGTCACGTCATCACTTTACAAACAGAACATAATGCTGTTCTCGACCCTTGTCACTATTTAGAATCTCTTGGTTTTGAAGTTACATATCTCCCCATTCAAAAAGATGGGATTGTTGACTTAACTGAATTAGAAAAAGCTTTCCGTCCCGATACAATTTTAGTTTCGGTGATGGCTGCTAATAACGAGATTGGGGTGTTGCAGCCTTTGGCAGAAATTGGGACAATTTGTCGGGAACATCAAACGCTTTTCCACACGGATGCAGCACAAGCTATTGGCAAAATACCTCTAGATGTAGAGGCGATGAAAATCGATTTGATGTCTCTGACGGCTCACAAAATATATGGCCCCAAGGGAATCGGCGCACTTTACGTCAGACGCCGCAATCCTAGAGTCAAATTGGCACCTCAATTGCATGGTGGGGGACACGAACGGGGTATGCGTTCCGGCACATTGTACACGCCGCAAATTGTGGGATTTGCGAAGGCGGTGGAACTGGGAATCTCGGAAATGGACTCGGAGACGGAACGCCTCACTGCTTTGCGCCAGCGTCTTTGGGAAAATTTGGGACCAATTGGGCCAATTTTTCTGAACGGTCATCCCACCCAGCGACTACCGGGAAATCTTAGTATTAGTGTGGAAGGCGTGGATGGATCGGCCCTTGGATTGGGATTGCAGCCTGTGGTGGCTGTATCTTCCGGTTCGGCTTGTACTTCTGCTAAAACCGCTCCGTCTCACGTTTTGATGGCTTTGGGACTCTCGGAACAGTTAGCTTATGCGTCGATTCGATTTGGGATTGGGCGATTTAATACGGCGGATGAGATTGATAAAGTAGCAGATCGTGCGATCGCAACTATCAAAAGTCTACGCAAACAGGCTATCCGCTAAACACTGGATATAACTGGACAATCAGTACATTTAGTGGAGAGATAGCCAGTCTAAGCCATAAGTTGGCTACGTTACTTAGGTCATGGCACCTGCTAGTGCTTTCCAGCTTGCAGCCCTGCCGTTCAGTTTTAAACATTCCTATTTAGCTAAGAAAGTGAACTGAACCGAACAAGCCTAAGTAACATTGACGAGGAAAAAATTACCTGAGAAATCAGAGTTTCAAATATGTCTAACTTTGTTTTTGCGCTCGACACCAATAAGCGACCCCTTGACCCTGTTCACCCAGCCCAAGCACGGACACTCCTGACTCAAGGAAAAGCTGCTGTGTTTCGACGTTTTCCTTTTACCATCATCCTCAAAACCGCGTCAACAGAAACAACTCAACCAATTCAGTTAAAAATAGATCCAGGTTCTCAAACTACGGGGATAGCATTAGTATCTGATGGCGCACTTATTTGGGGTGCCCAATTAACTCATCGTGGGCAAGCCATAAAAGATTCACTGCTGGCTCGTAAAGCGATTCGCCGTAATCGTCGAAACCGTAAAACTCGTTATCGACGAGCGCGATTTCTTAACAGAACTCGTAAAAACGGTTGGTTAGCTCCTAGTCTCGAACATCGAGTAAAAACTACTCTGACTTGGGTAAATAGACTAATAAAGTTTGCACCAATTACAGGGATTTTCCAGGAGCTAGTACGGTTCGATACACAGGCTTTAGTTAACCCAGAAATCAGTGGTACAGAATATCAGCGGGGTGAGTTAGCGGGTTTTGAAGTCAAGGAATACTTGCTGGCTAAATGGGGCAGAAAATGCGCCTACTGCGGAGGAGAAAATACTCCTTTGCAAATTGAGCATATTCTAGCTAAAAGCAAAGGAGGAACAGATCGAGTTAGTAATCTTGCCTTGGCTTGCCACACTTGCAATCAGAAAAAAGGTAATGAGCCTATTGAGAAATTCCTGAGCAAGAAGCCAGATATCTTAAAGCGAATCTTGGCTGGCGCTAAAGCACCTCTTAAAGATGCCGCTGCTGTTAACTCTACTCGGTGGGAGTTATATCGAAGACTGCAAGAGACAGGATTGCCAGTTGAAGTGGGAACGGGAGGTAGAACCAAATTTAATCGCGTCAAGTTAGGTATCCAAAAGAGTCACTATCTAGATGCAGCCTGCGTAGGAGCGATCGAGAAATTAATCCTGAAAATTACCAAGCCATTACTGATAACCGCAAAAGGATGGGGAAATCGCCAAATGGCTACCACCAACAAATATGGATTTCCTATAACGCATCGCACCAGACAGAAAGCTTTTTTTGGTTTTCAGACTGGCGATATAGTTCGTGCTATCCTCCCTACCGGAAAGAAAGCAGGAACTCATATTGGGCGATTAACTGTTCGCGCAAGTGGGGTGTTTGAAATGGTGACAATAAAAGGTAAAGTTAGCCCAGTTAGGGCTAAATACTGCCAAATGGTTCATCGAGTTGATGGATATAGTTATGCTCCATAGTCCACATTTGTCTAGTGAATCTGCGATTAGAGGTGATGCGATCGGATTTCGCGGTAGTAGGTAATGGGGAAGAATTTTAGATTTCCCCTTCGACTACCAGACCACTTGCTCCCGCTCCTCCACTACCCGCCTGTAAACTTCTTCCGTCTGCTTAGCCAACTTGGGCCAGCTAAACCGATGTTCTAACTCTGCATAGGCATTGTCAACCAACCACTGAGAATAAGATGGATTTTTCAGCACTTCCAAAATTCCCCACGCCAAAGAATCAGCATTGTTAGCCCAAGTGACAACACCTGTTTTGTTGTGTCGCACTACCTCTGGTAAACCACCAGTATCGGAAACCACCACCGGAACGCGAGCGGCAAAGCTTTCTAATGCTACAATGCCAAAAGGTTCGTAAAGACTGGGAAAAACAGCGCAATTAGCTACAGTTTGGAATTTATCCAGCTCCGCATCTGACATAAAGCCAGTAAAATTGCATTTATCCCAAATTCCTAAGTTCCAAGCTTGAGTCTTCAGGTGGTTGATATTGCCCCCACCAATAATCACAAATTTAACGTTGCCTCCCATCTCCCAAATTACTTTTGGGGCAGCATTCAGCAATACTGAAACCCCTTTTTCATGGGACATTCGGCCTACGTAGTAGACAATTTTTTCTTCATCCTTGGCAAAGCGGCGACGGAAATCCCAAGCGTTAAACTCGTGCCAGCGCGGTTTCTTGTCCGCTCGAATACCATTGTAGATTACATCTATCTTGTCCCAAGGACTTGCCAGAACTCTTTCTACCTCCTGCCGCATATAATCGGTACAGACAATAATCCGCCAAGCGTTATAGACGAGCAGTTTTTCTTTGCCGCTGACGTAGCGCTGATCGTTGTTATGAATACCGTTGTAGCGACCGTACTCTGTGGCGTGGATAGTAGCAATTAGGGGGACTTTAAAAGTGTGTTTGAGTGCGATCGCGGCATCTCCAACTAACCAATCATGGGCGTGAATTAAATCAAACTGCCCTTCCTCCAACATCAGTTTACCGCCGTGGGTGCCCATGCTAATATTTAGATTGGCTACCCAATGGAAGAGGTCGTTGCTCCAGCCAACTGGCACTCTGTGAACTTGTATCCCTTCCACTATTTCATACAGAGGTGCTTCGCCAAATTCTGATGTAATCAAGTGGATTTCGTGCCCCAGTTTGACAACTTCTGGATACAACTCTGCTACATGACGAGCAATTCCTCCGACAAGTCGAGGCGGAAATTCCCAAGTTAACACCAGAATCTTCATCAGCGCCCATCCCGAAGACTTAATTTATCTACACCAACTTTTACATTTCTCAATATCATTAGCACAGCAATTGTAGCTAATACTTCTATTTATATGACAAAAATGTCATATAAATAGCTACTCCTTACACTTATTTGTTCAAAATTGCTTCTGTCTCTTGACGGAACTTTAGCCAAGCAGAAACTGCATCTGGATTAGAGGCTGCTGCTCTCTGCATTAAAATAACTCCATCTTTAAACCCGATAATTCCGTATAACTTGTTACCGAATGTCAGATCGATGGTGCGAAAGCTGTCCTTTAAGACTTGGCGATCGGACTTAAAGGCGACTTGATACTGCTGTAACTGCCACAGATCGGCTAGAGCATAATCCACATAGACAACTTCTCGCGCATCGTTTTGTAGCTGTAACCCAGGAAATCGGATGATTTCTCGGCGGCCAGAAAGATGAGGTACAAGATAGGTCGTTGCTGCCACACTCCCATCTGCTGGAATTTTAGCGAATAGCGATCGAATTTCACCTGCGTGTTGCCATTGGCGAGGTAAAGAAACATACACCCACGGTTTAAAGGAATCTGGCACGAGGAAAGACAAAGTTCGATTTGGATTGGCAACGAGCGTAAAAAATAGCGAAAGACAGATGCAGAATCCCCAAAACCGCCGAAAAGACAGCTTTTTATACCATTTTGGATGTTGCGACAACCAGAGAATCGCCCCATAAAATAGTCCCGGAACCACAGACATGGCATAGCGAATATTGATCGCCAGAACTGACTCTCCCTTACCCACGAAGAGTTTGAGGAGAGGAAATCCAGCGATAGACCAAGCTGCTGGAGAAAGTGCTGGCACAAAAGCCAAAGGCAACCACTGAGCCAATAAATATTTTATCGTGCCAGGAAAGGGTGAAAACATCTCAACAACCAACCGCCAGGGGTTTTTAATCATTCCCCAGATAATTTCCACAGTGGAAGCTTCTTCTCCATCAGCATACTGACCAAACCGTTCCATCATGAACCGCTGGGAAATATCCGCAGAAAACAACGGCATGATTAAATTGGTCAGTAAAATCATGTAAAGGAAGCTGAGAACGCAGACGCCAAGACCAATTCGCGGAAAACGTTTGCTGGCTATCATGTATATACCTACACCAAACAGCCCCACACCCGCATCTTCACGTACCGCCAAAATTAAAACAGCTAATACGCCAAACAACCACCACCAGCGTTTTTCCATTGCCAGCAACAGCCCAAACGTGAATAATGGGATCTGGCAGATGTCGTGGAAGTTACACAAAGTAGGGCCGACAACCGCGTTAGCTCCGTAAAAACTGACTGCGATCGCAGTCGCTATCGGCGGGTTAACATACTGTCGGGCAAGTACGTATAGAACTAACCCAGCAGCAGTAACTAATGTAACTTGCAAAACCGTCAGCGTTGCTGGTGAGGGAAATAAAGCATACAGAGGTATCCAAAGCAACAAAGCTGGAGTAAAATGTTGTCCCAAGCGATGATAGTACACAGCCGGTACTTCGCCGTTGTGGACGACGTTAGTAGAGAGCTGGGAGGAGAGAGAGCTTTGAAAAAACCGACCGTGAATGCCGTTCCAAAAAACTTGGTTGAAAATGCCTTGGTCGTAAGAAGAATAAAAGGTGTAGTGTCGGTGCAGCGTCAAAATTAGGGCCAACACAAAAAATGCGATCGCAAAGCGTGTAGCTTGGCAACGTATCGCCGCACCAACTGTAACCCTTAGCCACTGATACTTCTGCGAGTTTAACACCATCCCTCACTTACACTTCTAGAACTTGTGGACTTAGTATAAACCTGCCAAGTGCATTCTCTGCCCAAAACCCATGATTCCATAAATAACCTCTATCTTGGGACTGGTGTTTAGCGCCAATAAGCAAACTACGGTACGAAAGTTCCCAGAACAAGGTAGCTTAGAAGTACGAGCATAAACAAGCAGGCATTTTCTTCACTCAGATTACATGGCAGCAAATGCTGAAAAGTCTATTCATTCGCACACGCCTCTACAATTGCTATTATTTGTAGACGAGCGTCCAAGTTCCCAGGAACAGCTCCTGCGGCTGCACAACTGTATCCAAGAGTTAAAGACCGACTATCCATTTGAACTGGAGGTTGTAGATGTTGGGGAACAACCTTACTTAGCCGAACATTTTAAACTGGTAGCCACCCCAGCTTTGATCAAAATCCACCCACCGCCGCAACAGACAATTGCGGGTAGTAATTTAGTACCTCAACTGATAGACTGGTGGCCACGATGGAAACAGTATATGGATGATTTTGTCAACCTAGAAACTGAGTCATGGGCAACTACAACAAATCAACCACAGATGCGGTCTTTTTCCCATGTTGCAGAACTAATTCGCATCTCAGATGAAAATTTTCGCCTCAAACAGGAGAAAGAAGAGCTTCAACAGCAGTTGCTGTTTAAAGACCGGATCGTTGCTATGTTGGCCCACGATCTCCGCAATCCCCTGACGGCTGCCTCTATAGCTTTAGAAACCCTCGAATCTAACTACAATACCCAAAACGCTAACCTGTCTCGCCTGACACCGGCCTTAACTGCTCAGTTAATTAAACAAGCCCGAAACCAAACTCGCGCCATTGACCGACTGATTATCGATATTCTTCAAGGAGCCCAAGGAAACAGCTCGTCTCTCAAGATTGTACCGGAAAAGCTAGATTTGGGAGATCTGTGCCGGGATGTTGTCAATTACCTCAAACATCTGTTTGAAGTGAAATCCCAGCAGGTAAAAACTGATATTCCCAAAGATCTGCCCTATGTTTATGCCGATCGAGAACGGGTGCGTCAGGTGCTGGTAAACTTGTTGGAGAATGCCCATAAGTATACGCCAGAGGGGGGTACGATCGAAGTTTTCATTCTCCATCGCATCGCTCAGAAAGTCCAGTTAACTGTTGGCGACACTGGCCCTGGCATTCCAGAGGAAAATCGCTCTAGGATTTTTGAACAGAACTTCAGGCTCAAACGCGATGAAGCTCAAGACGGATACGGCATTGGATTATCTTTGTGTCAGCGCATCATCCGGGCTCATTACGGTCGCATTTGGGTAGAGTCGGCTCCCGATCGAGGCAGTTGCTTCCATTTTACTCTCCCAATTTACCGATCGTAGAGACTGGAAAATTTGGCAGAGGGGCACAGGAGAGCAGAAAAGAAATAAAAATCTTCTTAAGTGAACAAAAGCATAGCAGAGCCAAAAGAGCCTAAAAATGTGATTTTTTTGAACAAAAGCCCTATTTTTACTACTTATTTCTCAATGCGTTAATAATCTGAACGTTGGCTTCGGGAAAGGTGTATTTATCTAGCTCATCTAAAGTAACCCAGCGAATCTCATCGCATTCCAAAGGCTGAGGTTCACCGTTTGTGTGACGGCATTCATGTACTGTGAGGGTAACAGCAAAGAGACTGTATATATGATTGATAACTATGAGGCGCGAGCCAACCTCAATTTCAATTCCCAACTCCTCCCAGATTTCCCTTTTGATACACTCCTCAACAGTTTCACCGGGCTCTATTTTGCCCCCCGGAAATTCCCACAATCCTCCCATTAAACCATCTTGGCGGCGTTTGTCAATTAAAATTTCTCCTCGATCGTTCCAGATAACGGCAACGCCAATAAATTTATGGGGTAAAGTCATAGGGCATGGGACATACAGCTGCTGAAAACTACCATGACTTCCCAAATAGTAGAACTCGGCAGAGCAACTCTACAGCCCGCCGAGCAGAATTTGCTCGCAACATCAACACTTTTTGCGAGCCAAGTTAAAGCCAACTTCCTAATCAGCTTCCCAGGCATTGGCTTCACTGGCTAATAAAGATTTCTCAAAAGCCATACGCTGTTCTGCATTGCGGAGAAAATAACCGCTAATCATCGCCGAGGCCAACAGCCGACCAAGATTTTCCCGATTTGTGGTAATTGTTACACCAAAATGTTCGGATGGTAAATTGCCCAAAAGACCGACAATATTGCGTTCCATCACCTGATATACATCTCCAGACGAGGGCTTGGAAAGCTGTGAGATCATCTCTGGACTCATAGACTGCACGTATTGCCACAGCCAATTACCTGACTCCGAATCGTTTCCGAACAGCTCTGACCCTTGATTCGATGATTTGTTCACTTTTTACCTCCGTTGCAGTTGAGTCTTGTTAAACTTTGACTTTTAATTGCCAAGAGCAGCTTGTTATTTCCAGAGATTCGGATATCTACTAATTGTTTCTAAACACCACTGTAGCAATCCGGTCTTGGTAATGAAGTCGTTTTAACCGAACCAAAAATGCCGGTCAGCTGTAATTGTCACCCAGCATCGGCAAGCGACAATAGTTTTCTCATTAGCTGGCGATAAATTCATCCATATCGGCTTTTCGCTTGCGGAGCTTGCTTAAAGCTTCCCTTTCAATCTGCCGTACTCTTTCCCGGCTAATATTGAGGAGATCGCCAATTTTAGCCAGAGTTAAAGCTTGTCCGTCTTCCAGCCCAAAGCGCATCGCTAATACTTCCCTTTGCTGAGGAGTCAAATCCGCCATCAGCTTTTCTAGGTTTGTTTGAAGAGCCGACTGGATGGCAAATTCTTCTGGGGAAGACCCAGTATCCTCCAACAGTTCTCCTAGCTCCGTATCCTGATTATCTCCCACGCGCAAATCTAGCGACAAAGGCTGGCGTGCCCTTTCCAAATATTCGCGCACCAGCTGGGGCTCTAAATCCAGTTCCTTAGCTAGCTCCGACGCTGTGGCAGCTCGTCCCAGCTGTTGGGACAAGTAACGCTGAGCTTTTTTAATTTTGTTTAGCTTCTCCGTGATATGAATAGGCAAGCGAATCGTGCGCCCTTTCTCAGCTATAGCGCGGGTGATCGCCTGACGAATCCACCAATAGGCGTAGGTTGAAAATCGATATCCTTTGGTAGGGTCGAATTTCTCTACCCCTCGCTGCATTCCAATGCTGCCTTCCTGGATTAAATCTAGGAGGTCAACGTTGCGCTTGATGTACTTCTTGGCCACTGACACTACCAGTCGCAAGTTAGCTTCCACCATCTTGCGCTTGGCATTTTCACCTTCTTTAATCTGCTGCTCTAGTTCTGCTTCAGACAGCCCACATAGCTGCGCCCACTCGGTTAGAGTAGGTTCGTGTCCTAACTGAGCTGCCAGCGCCTCTTTCTGAGCCTGCAATGCTGCTGAGCGCTGTACTTGTTTGCCGTACATGATCTCCTGCTCGTGAGTGAGTAGGGGAACTCGGCCTATTTCACGTAAATAAGTGCGCACAAGATCTGTGGATGTCTGAGCGGTCTTCATGGCGCTTTCTGGGTCAAAATATTAACAATTGTAACGTTTATTAGGAGTGTTTGTACACTACCTTAAATTTGTTGCTGGTGCTGTTTGGCTCTTTGAACTGGGAATCGTACTTAGAGATTAGCCATAAATGGGGTAAAATACTGCATCCGGCGACACTTCCAAGCCTTAAAGGGCGTAAAATTTTGGGGCCTTCGCGAATACAGCCTCTAGCTTCTAGCCACAGTGAGTGCAAAAATAATCCATACATTTTTTGAGTGGAAATTACAGCATGAAGATTCATCCTATACTACAGCGTGCTTTTGACCAAGGCCGCGCTCTCAAAATTATCAGTGGCTTGAATAATTTCGATCGCACGCGAGTAGCCGCGACGGTGAAAGCAGCAGACCTTGGTGGCGCAACATTTGTGGACATTGCCGCCGATCGCGATTTGGTGACGATGTGCCGCCAGTTGACAAATATGCCAATTTGTGTATCGGCTGTGGAACCCGAAAAGTTTGTCTCAGCTGTGGCTGCTGGTGCCGACCTGATTGAAATTGGTAACTTCGATAGTTTCTACGCGCAAGGACGTCGATTTGCAGCAGCTGAGGTGCTGGATATTACACGGATTACGCGATCGCTCCTGCCGGAAATTACTTTATCGGTGACTGTTCCTCATATTCTGGAACTATCCGAGCAAGTGCAATTGGCAGAAGCCTTGGTAGAAGCCGGTGCGGATATTATACAGACGGAAGGCGGCTTCTGTGCCACCCCAACTCACCCCGGAACCTTGGGAACGATCGAAAAAGCCGCACCCACTCTTGCAGCAGCATTTGAAATTTCCCGTGTAGTCTCAGTCCCAGTATTGTGCGCTTCTGGCATATCCAACGTCACCGCTGCGCTAGCCATTGCTGCTGGTGCTGCTGGTGTCGGTGTTGGCTCAGCTGTCAATCAGTTGAATAGCGAAATCGCTATGGTGGCAGCTGTCCGCAGCCTGGTGGAAGCATTGGCTACAGTCAATCGTTCCCGGATTCCAGTCTAGAACACCGATTTAGCGATCGAAAATTCCTCCCCCTTGCCTACGAGGGAAGGGGGACAAGAAAGTCAAAAGTCAAAAGTCAAAAGGGGGATAAGAAAGTCAAAAGGGGGACAAGGGGTACACTTTCTGCCAACCAACTACTTATGACCGCACCCAAGCAGCTAAGGAATCTTTCAAACCATAAACCACCTGTTCTTGCTGCGCTGGAGATAATTCTGGGAAAATTGGCAGGGAAAGCACCTCAGCACAAGCCTGCTCTGCTAGAGGCAATTTACCGAGTTGGTAGCCTAAACTCTCGTAGACAGGCTGGAGATGGAGTGGCAAAGGATAGTAAACCATTGAAGTAACACCCTGCTGCTGCATCTGGTTGCGTACAAAATCCCGAAAGGAATTTTGAGTTAAAGACATAGCTGGCTCGTTTGCTGTTTCTCTAGCTATTACCCGAATCGTGTATTGATTCCAGACACTTTCACCTCCAGCTAAAGCTTGGGGTAAAGAAATTCCTGAAATTGGCTCTAGCATCTGGTGATAACGCGCGGCAATTTCACAGCGTTGAGTATTCCAGATATCGAGATACCGCAATTTAACTTGGAGAATGGCAGCTTGGAGAGTATCGAGGCGACTGTTGATGCCGATCGCTTCGTGGTGGTAGCGACTGCTACTACCATGCTCTCGGAGCATCCGTATTTTAGCCGCTAGGTTGCGATCGTTGGTGGTTACCGCACCGCCATCGCCACAAGCCCCTAGATTCTTAGTCGGGAAGAAACTAAAGCAACCGATATGGCCAATACTACCTACTTTGCGTCCAGCCCATACTGCCCCTATAGCTTGGGCGCAGTCCTCTATTACTGCCAAACCGCGAGATTCAGCTAAATTCATCAACCGTGTCATATCGACTGGTTGTCCAAACAAATGCACTGGCAAAATTGCCTTAGTCTTGTTTGTAATCGCAGCTTCTAGGCGATCGACATTTAGATTGAAAGTTTGGGCCTCAATATCAACAAACACCGGCGTCGCGCCGACAGCACTGATTGCCTCGGCTGTGGCTATAAAGGTAAAGGGCGTCGTAATCACCTCATCGCCATGTCCAATCCCCAAAGCCCGCAATGCCAGGTAGAGTGCATCGCTGCCAGAATTGCACGCCGAGCATTCTGAAACGCCCACATACTTTGCAAACTGTTGCTCAAAACTTTCAACTGGGGAACCGCCGATATATCGGCCAGAAGCCAGTACGTCTGATACAGCTGCATTTATTTCTTTCTCAAGGCTTTTGTACTGCCGCGCCAAGTCAACAGGGGGAATGTTATTCACTCGCTTACCACAAGTTTTTAGTTTTAATCGTTAGAAGTACCGGATGGCCCGTCAGCCCCGCAGTCGCGCAGTCGAGGTGAATGGCTTACTCCGATGTATATTTTTCAACGATTATGGTAGATTATCTTAGGTCAGAAAAGGATCTTGTCAACCAGT
This sequence comes from Argonema antarcticum A004/B2, assembly GCF_023333585.1. Classification (GTDB taxonomy): domain Bacteria; phylum Cyanobacteriota; class Cyanobacteriia; order Cyanobacteriales; family Aerosakkonemataceae; genus Argonema; species Argonema antarcticum. The sequence continues at coordinate 25,414 of NZ_JAIQZN010000032.1, read as the reverse complement.
TAACACAGACTACTGTGAAATAGATTTGTGTTCCTCAATAATGCGATCGCACCTCACACCCCAAAAGCAGTGGATTTAACTAATCTCGACCCGACAAACTTTATCTGGGCATTAGGTTTGATTGCAATTGCGATCGGTTTATCTGCCACAGAAAAGCTCGGTTTGGAATGGCCTCTAGCGATCGCCGCCGGTAGAACCATCTTACAGCTTCTCGGTGTAGGATTTGTATTAGAGGTGGTTTTCGCAGGGCCAAATCCTGCACTGATTGTGGCTGTCTTGGCGGTAATGCTGATAATTGCGACCAGGGTAGCTAAAAGCCGCATTGGCAACAAAATACCCCAGATGTTGCCCGTCGTAGGCGGCTCGCTTTTGCTGAGTACTGTCCTGACGCTAGCCTATATCAGTATTTTTGTAATCAAACCGCAAACCTGGTATGAGCCGCAGTATCTAATTCCGTTTGCTGGGATAATTCTGGGGAATGCTATGAACGGTGCTGCGATCGCAGGTGAACGTCTCACCAGTACTCTGAACATAGCACGCCTAGACATTGAAACTCACCTCAGCTTAGGCGCTACGCCTCAACAAGCAGTAGCCAACTATCGCAAAGAAGCGATTAAAGCCGCAATGATTCCCAATTTAAACACGATGATGGTTGTCGGTGTCGTTACATTGCCAGGGACTTTCACAGGTCAGATATTGGGTGGTGCAAGTCCGTTCGTTGCCGCATTCTACCAGATGTTAATCCTGTTCGTGCAGGCTTTGGCAACTTTGATTACCACTGTTTTAATCACGCAGGGAATTTGTCGGCAAGTTTTCAACTCAGACGCACAACTAAAAATTTAGAACTCAAATTATGAACATTTTTGTAGGGACACGGCATCATAAATATGTCGGTCATACAAAAGATTTAATTATGCCGTGTCCAAATCAGCATATTTGACACGAAAGAACCGTTACTTACTTCTGTGCAGATGCTATTGTAGCTTTTTTAGCTTCAGCCCTCAGTCGCCACTTTTTTGTATTAGCGGTTATTATCTCACACATCTCTCTGGCTTTCTGTTCTGCTTCCCTAGCAAGTTCCAGGATTTCTAGCAGTTCTTTTTCATCGGGTTCTTGTTGTGTCATTGTAAGTTCTCCAAACGAGTTTTAATTCTACTAACTCTCATTTTATTTTCCAGGACTCGACCTAGCTCTATTGCCAAATCTTCTCCCGCTTCCTGAATGTCTTCATCCCTGGGAATAGCACTTGCAGAGAGAGCTTCAACACGCATCTGAAGTTGTCTTCTGGCATTGTCTGCAAAAAATATACTGGTATTCAAAAAGGCGAATAGTTGAATCACTGTAAAATTATCTGGAAAGCGCTTTAAAATAGCTCTGGCGAGGGCGATTCCCTCTGTTGCCGAGCGCTCCATTTGATTCAACTCATCGTTTAATCGCTCGATGAGAGCGTTAATTTCTGCTGGAATAGGCATAATTATTAAATTGTATCATGACTTCTGAGCGCGATCGATGCCGGTAAAATTGAAGAGCGATCGCCTTCGAGAGAGAGACAAAGAGCATGAGCCCTTCTCCACACTACTCAAACTTCCTGCTTTTGTCCAGCCGCAGCCCGTTTAGCTAATGACAATATTTTTTATCTCGGCTTGGGAATATATCTCCCAATCAACGAACGATTGTGATCGTAAATTTCCAGAGTTATACCCGCGTTTTCGCTAATTGCTTCTAGTGCTGCTTGTAACGTTTTCAAATGATCGTCCACGCCTGCAATGGTATTGGCGTCCCCTTGTAATCCAGCAGTCATAGCAGTCCGTCTCACACTGGCTACATAAGCGGGAGTTAGATATGCTTTGATTACTTGAAGATTAACAGTCGCATCGCAAATCTTGGGTACGCCAGCACAGATTCTATTAAGATCGGTACTTGCTTTTTGGACAATTAAAGTGGTTTGCAGTTTGGTTTGCGCTTGCCTTAAAGAGTTTATATAGTTGTCGCTAAGTGGCTGGGATAGATCGTAGTAATAAGTGCCAGGGAGTACTTGCTTGGCGTAGGTTGATGCTCTACGCCAAGTGGCTACAGCTTGCGTCAATTGGTTTTGTTGTTCGAGGTTTTTGGCAAGAGTAGCAATGGAGATTGCCTGATTGTAAATCTTAGCGGAAATCTCCTCCTGATTTTTGCGATCGCGCACCGTTGCAAAATTAGGCTGGTAACTAGCAATCAATTGCTGTGCCTCCTCATAAGCCATTGTGGTTTTCGGAATGGAAGAGAGAGAATTAAGTGCTGCTTGCCAAGTTGACTCAACTTGTTGCCAGTGATTCAAAGTCTTGGCTACGCTTTGACGCATTTGGGCTAACCGTGCGGTTTCTTTGCCTGCTGCCAGTCTTGTTTTAGCCTGCTGCTCTTGCTTGACTCGGTTATTAATCGCTGCTAAATTAGCTTGATAAGTTTTTAATTTTGCTTGGGTTATGGGATAAACAGCGCTATTTTGAGGTACTTTTTTAAGAGAAGCTAGAGCCTGATTCCACAGTGTCTGTATTTCTTGCCACTGCTGTACTGGATGGGGAGGATTTTGGCTTTTTTGAGCGGCAACTTTAGCCTTGTCCACAGCGTTTAAAAACGAGTCTACCTTAGAAACAGCGCCTTTGTAAATTTGCAACTGTAGTTGAGATGAAGAGTGATATTTAGACCAAAAGGGGATGCTTTCCAACTGTTCGATCGCTTGAGTTAATTTTTCTTTTCCCTGATTGACATCTCGATCGTTTTTTGCATTTCTCAGGGTTTGTGCTGACGACTGACTCAGCTGCTTAGCCGTTTGAATCGCCGGACACTCCCCCACCGCGCAAGGGCGACTCAAAGCGTAAATACCACCCAAAGCACCCACTATTACCATGCCAGCGCCAATCTTCCATACTGACTGGGGGACTTTAAATGGGGGCTTTTTGCGATCGACTTTTGCCGGTGGTATATGCTCTTGGGGAATAGGATCGGGCTCTAAATCGGTCGTCGGCTCCTCTAGAGGCAAATCCGCCATTAAATTCGAGTTTAAGGTCGATTCAGCTACTGCCTCCTTACCGGCGTCTTCTGTCGCTTCATCCAAATTCGACTCATCTTGTAGTACAGATTCCCAGATATCATCTGATTGCTCTTGCCAGAACGCATTATCATCAGAATTACCCTGGATAAAAGCAGCTTCTGAGTCTGACAAAGAGAACTCATCAGAGTCAGCCGATTTTTCAAGCTTAAACTCTTGGACAGCAAAGGGTTGCCTTTGTCCTGTCGCTCTCAAGAAAAGGCGTACCTGTTGAGTTCGTTCCCAGACTGAACTGGGAAATGATAGATGCAACCCTTCAATGGTTTCTTGTAGTACCTTGAAGATTGGTTGTGCTTGGTCAACAAGAGGATTCGCCTCTTGAGCCAAAATCAGCAAAATGTCGTTCTGGAAAGTACATTTGACCTCAATGGGATTTTTGGTCGCTAACTCTGAGTTTAGTAGCTGCTGCAAAAGTTGCCCCAGTTCTTGTAAATCATCCTTCTGAACTGCTGTTTCCATCTAGCACCACCTTTTAATTCTGGATATGATTCGACTTGGAAATTACGACTTAGGATAGATGATTCGTTGGTAATTATAATTGAAGTTACATTTTCTGCGATCGAACCTGCTTATTACCTTACTACGAGCTTAAAGTAGAAAATAGGCGTCGTTCCCATTCGCGTTCTGGGCAATTCTATATTGTGATGTCTCCAAACATTCCACTGTCTGAACAAGTTGTAATAATTACTGGCGCTTCCGCTGGGATTGGCGCTGCTCTGGCACAAGTTTTAGCCAAACAGTTTCCGGGAATCCGATTGGTGCTGGCTGCTCGGAACCGGGCAAAGCTGGAAACAACTGCCACATACTGTAGCAAAGCAGGGGCAGTTGTTTTAGTTGTCCCTACAGATATGTCGCAAGTCGAGGAAGTTGAGGCTTTGGCAAGAGCTGCTATCCTGCGGTTCGGTGGGGTCAATGCGTTGGTGAATAATGCTGGCTACGGTCAAATGGGGCCGTTGGAATTTATTCCACCAGAAGCGGCTCGGCGACAGTTTGAGGTGAATTTACTGGGGCCACTGGCTTTGATTCGAGCTGTAATTCCAACGATGCGCGACTCTGGCGGGGGCAGAATTATCAATGTTAGTTCTTTGGGCGGAAGACTGGCGTTTCCGTTTGGGGGTATGTACAGTTCCTCTAAATTTGCCTTGGAAGGACTTAGCGATGCTCTACGGATGGAGCTAGAACCGTTTAATATTAAGGTCAGCGTGATTGAACCGGGGCCGGTGAGTACGGATTTTTTTGATGTGGCAGCAACAGCGGTCGATATGGCGGTTGCTGAGCCTGAAAAGACTCCTTACCGCGCTGCTTTTGAGAAGTTAAAAGGTTTACGGGAACAAACGAGCGGTCAAGCTTGGACTCCCGAACGGGTGGCGGAGGTGATTGTGCGATCGCTTACAGACCTCCGTCCCCGTCCGCGCTATACTGCTGCTACAGGTGGCGATATGTTGCTGTTTTTAATGACAAAAGTCTTGCCGACTTGGGCTGTAGACCGCTTCTGGCAAAAGTTCTACGGGATCGATCTGGTCGCTAAAGACTGGCAGGAGCAATTAAAAAATAAAAATTGAAGAGGAAAGGGGGGAATGCACTCGTTTATCTTTAGAATGCGATTTCTATTAAAAAATAGAAATGCTAAAGTAAAAATGAAGCAGCTTTCTTTTCTCTTTGGTTTTTAATTATTAATTTTGATATGGACTTATTAGAGTATCAGGCAAAGGAATTATTTCGCGAAATCGGTATTCCGGTTTTGCCTTCTCAAAGAATTGACAGTCCCAGAGAGATAAAGGCGCTGAAGATTCCCTATCCGGTAGTGCTGAAGTCCCAGGTGCCTACTGGGGGACGGGGGAGAGCTGGTGGGATTAAGTTTGTGGAAAATACGATCGATGCGATCGCAGCTGCTCAAACAATCTTCCACCTACCCATTATGGGTCAGTTTCCAGAGGTGCTGCTGGCAGAGGCGAGATACGACGCCGAGAAAGAGTTTTATCTGGCAGTGGCTCTAGATTACACCCTTCGTCGCCCTGTGCTTTTGGGTTCTCCACAGGGAGGCATCGATGTGGAGGCGGTAATGGAGCAAATGCAGCAGGTAGTAGTAGAGGAGGAATTTTCTCCATTCTATGCACGACGGTTAGCGCTGAAAATGGGATTGCAGGGCAATCAGATTCAGTCCGTAAGTGCGATCGTTGAAGCTATGTACAAGCTATTTGTCCAAAAAGACTTGGATTTGGTGGAAATCAATCCCCTTGGAGTAAATCTCAATGGCGAAGTCATGGCTCTGGATGGTAAGGTAACCGTCAACGACTGTGCTTTGGAACGCCATCCTGATTTGGCCGTATTAGCAGCAAAAGTACGGCGGGGTAAACCTCATTCCTGCCACACCACTGAAGAGGACACAGCTTTACCCCTCAACGGCAATTTGTGGGCATTGGACGGCAATATCGGCATTGTGTGCAATGGGACTGGTTTGGCAATGGCGATTTTGGATTCACTGTACCAAGCGGGAGGAAAGCCCGGTAGCTGTCTGAATGTGGGGGAAGAGGTGCCCAGCAATGCTACAGACACGCTTTGCGATCGTTTGGAACGAGGACTGGAAACGATCGCACACGAAAATAGTATCAAAGTCTTGGTAGTGAATATCTTGGGCGGCGTAACTTCCGGCGACGAAATTGCTGGCGTTATTAGCAACTTTATACAGCGAAACTATGGCGAGGCGCTAGTTTCGCCGTCAACTACCGGGCGAGTGCGCCGCAAAAGCACCAGTGGTAACGGCCACTACCCTCATTTTGTCGTGCGTTTGACTGGTGGTGAGGTTGAGGCTGCAAAACTGCTTCTAGCAGAGTTGGGAGTGTCTGTGGCAAACAGCTTGGATGAGGCGGTGTCGCAAGCGATAACTTTGACAAAGCCAACTGGTAAGCGTTCTTGATGTAGGGGTTAGGGGTTAGAAGAAAATAATGGAATTAGTTCTCGAACAAATTATCGTGCAACCAGGGCAACAATTGTTGCTGAAAGATATTAGCTGGCAACAATTTGAAACTATTTTAGAGGAATTGGGAGAAGGTCGTGGTGCTAGACTTTCCTATAGTGATGGATGGTTAGAAATTATGGTGCCTCTACCAGAACATGAAAAAGATAAAGAAATTATTGGCGAATTGGTAAGAATTTTGTTAGATGGAATGTCGATCGATTTTGAAGTTTTGGGTTCGACAACTTTTAAGAGCGATCGCATGACGCAGGCAGTAGAACCGGATACTTGTTTTTATATACAAAATTATGCGGCTCTTATCGGTAAGAATAGTTTGGACTTGACTGTCGATCCGCCGCCAGATTTAGCAATTGAAATTGATATAACTTCTCGGAGTAAGTTTGATAACTATCGACGTTTAGGCGTGCCTGAATTGTGGCGCTATACGAGACGCGGTTTGGAAATTAACTTGTTGCAAGAAGCTCATTATGTAGTTGCCGATCGCAGTCCAAATTTTCCCGGTATTCCTATTATAGAATTGATTAACGAATACGTACAAAAAAATCTAACTGTAGGGAGAAGCGCAACTATTAGAGCTTTTAGGAATTGGGCAAAGGAAAATTTGGGGTAAAAAAATCAAGGTATGTAGTTGCGCTTCAGCGCTCTTACCCGGGTTATAATAAGAGCTTATTAATGCAAATTGCTAATTATTAAAATCAAGGTATGTAGTTGCGCTTCAGCGCTCTTATCCGGGTTATAATAAGAGCGCTAAAGCGCAACAACGTACCAAATAATAGCCCTAATCTTAATAACTAGCAATTTGAGTTATTGCAGGTTCGTGAAGATATCCGGTGCGATCGAATTTGCTGGTAATCCTGTGAGAGAGGCTAACAGTTCACCACTGGAGGCGATGCGGATCAGGGTATCTTGTGCTTGACTGCCAGTACCTTGAGTAATGGTAAGTTGGTCAAAAGCGATACCGCTCAATCCTAGTAGGTCTTGTCCGGGGTTGAAGTCAATAATGGTATCAATTCCAGCACCGGGTGTCAGTACAAAAATATCGTTACCCGCGCCACCTTTGAGCCAATCATTGCCAATGCCACCGTTGAGCAAGTCGTCACCAGTACCGCCGGTGAGGGTATCGTTACCAAAGCCACCAAGGATGGTATCGTTGCTGTTGTCTCCGAAGAGGTTGTCATCCCCTGCGTCGCCAACTACTAGGTCATCGTTTTGACCGCCGCGTACTAAATCGTTCCCTTCGCCACCGTAAACGCGATCGTTACCTTGGTTGCCATTGATGATATCGTTACCTTCACCGCCAAGTACGGTGTCATTGCCGTTATCTCCGAAGAGGGTGTCATCTCCTGTATCGCCAGATACTAGGTCATCGTTTTGACCGCCTCGGACAAGATCGTTGCCTGGGCCACCGTAAACGCGATCGCTACCTTGGTTGCCATTGATTATATCGTCGTCTCGATCGCCAAATAGTTGGTCATCGTTGTGCATTCCGAAGATGGTGTCGTTACCTCGTCCACCCCGCAGAGTGTTCTGATTGGCATCACCACGGAGGAAGTCGTCGCTACCGCTGTCACCGGGAAGACTTTCTTCGCCACCATCGATAGGAGGAGTGGTAGTTCCGCCATCGATAGGAGGAGTGGTAGTTCCGCCATCGATAGGAGGAGTGGTAGTTCCGCCATTGATAGGAGGAGTAATAGTTCCGCCATCGATAGGAGGAGTAATAGTTCCGCCATCGATAGGAGGAGTAATAGTTCCGCCATCGATAGGAGGAGTAATAGTTCCGC
>NZ_JAIQZN010000032.1:0-17468 GCF_023333585.1 Argonema antarcticum A004/B2 | reverse complement strand
CATCAACAGGAGGAGTAATAGTTCCGCCATCGATAGGAGGAGTGGTAATTCCGCCATCGATAGGAGGAGTGGTAATCCCGCCATCGACAGGAGGAGTGGTAATCCCGCCATCGACAGGAGGAGTGGTAATCCCGCCGCCAGGGAGGGTTTCTTCAACTGACGCGACATCGAAGGGAATGATGAGGAAATCAGAAGAAGTTAGGACATTGGATGGTACATCTTTCAGGATTGCCAACAATTCGCCAGTATTTTCGATCTTAATCAGAGTATCTTTGGCATTGGCAGCAGTACCGGGGGTAAAGCTAAGTTGGTCAAAGCTTAGACCTGCTGTTAATCCTAAAAAGTCTTTATCATCGAAGTTGAAAATAGTTTCGACTCCGAATTTAGAGGCAAGTACGAAAATATCTTTATCCCTGCCACCGTAGATAAAGTCGTCATCCAATCCTCCGAATAACGTATTTTCATCGCTATCGCCGTAGATGGTATCTTTGCCTGCACCGCCATCGATTAAATCGTTCTTGAAACCACCAGTAATGAAGTCGTCACCGTCACCACCATATATAGTGTCATGGTCTGCACCACCATCAATCGAATCGTTACCATCGCCACCAAAAACGAGATCTTCGTGGGAACCAGCTGATATCAGGTCATCGCCTGTACCACCGTAGATAGTATCTTTGTTATCGCCGCCATCTAGGTAATCATTTCCTGCACCACCGATGAGGAAGTCGTTATTTTCGCGACCCATGAGACTGTCATTACCTTCGCCACCATCGAGATAGTCGTCATGCAAACGACCGTCCAAAGTGTCATCACCCGTACCGCCGATGAGGGTGTCATTGCGTTCGCCTCCGTCTAAGTAGTCGTTATCGGCACCGCCAAAGATGGTGTCTTCACCTTCGTGACCGAAGAGGATATCGTCCCCATCGCCGCCGTCTAGGATGTCGTTCTTGGCCCAACCGTAAAGGGTATCTTTGCCTGCACCACCACCGAGGGTGTCTGTACCTTCGCCGCCGTCCAAGTAATCGTTACCATCACCACCAGTGAGGATGTCGTCGTGGTCGCGTCCGAAGAGGATGTCGTCTCCTTCGCCGCCGTCTAGTACGTCGTTGTTTGACTGACCGTCGAGGGTGTCGTTGCCTTCGCCACCTAATAAGGTATCTAAACGGTTATTACCTTTGAGATAATCGTCGCCTTCTTCGCCAGCTAATAAGTTATTACCCGTACCGCCATCGAAGGTATCTACGCCTGCACCGCCGTAGAGGGAGTCGTCGCCGTCTCGACCCAGTAAGAGGTCGTCGCCATCGCCACCCCGCAGGATGTCATTGCCTGCGTCGCCGTCGAGGTAGTCGTTTCCAGCTTGACCTACGAGTTCGTCATTGCCTAAGCTGCCGTCGAGTTTGTCGTTGCCTGCGCCGCCGGAGAGGTAGTCGTCGCCTGTTTGTCCGTAAAGTTGGTCGTCATCATCGCCACCGAAGATGGTGTCGTTACCTTCGCCGCCGTCGAGGTTATCTATTCCCCCTTGTCCGTAGAGGACATCGTTGCCGACAGCACCGTCGAGTTGGTCGTTGCCTGCGCCACCATCGAGGGTGTCGTCTCCTACTTGACCTAAGAGTTTGTCTTTGCCGTCGCCGCCGGAGAGAGAGTCGTTGCCGTTGCCACCTTCTAAGTTGTCATCGCCTGCGCCGCCGGAGAGGGTGTCGGCATCGTCGCCACCGTAGAGATTGTCTGTACCCGCACCTGCGTCGAGGAAGTCGTTACCTGTTTGTCCGTAAAGTTGGTCGTTGCCTTCGCCTGCTAGTAAGCGGTCGTTTCCGGCACCGCCATCGAGGTTGTCATCACCTGTTTGTCCTAAAAGGGTATCGGCATCGTCGCCACCAACGAGGTTATCTGCACCGGCACCGGCATCTAGGTAGTCGTTGCCTGCTTGTCCGTAGAGTTGGTCGTTGCCTTCGCCTGCATCTAGGGAGTCGTTGCCTGTACCACCTTCGAGGAGGTCGTCTCCGGTGCCTGCGTTGAGGGAGTCGTTGCCGCCATCTCCGTAGAGTTGGTCGTTTTCGGTGTCGCCAAATAAGAGGTCGTTGTTTTCGCCGCCTTTGAGTAGGTCTGTGCCTGTGCCGCCGTGGAGGGTGTCATCGCCGTCTTCGCCGTAGAGTTCGTCGATGTCTTCGCCACCGATGAGGGAGTCGTTGCCAGTACCGCCAAAGAGGGAGTCGTTGCCAATGTCGCCTTGTAGGATGTCGGCACCTTCGTTACCGAGTAGGAGGTCAACTCCTTTGCCACCGCTGAGGGTGTCGTCTCCCAAGTTGCCTTCTAGTTTGTCGTTTCCTTCGTTGCCAAATAGTTGGTCGTTGCCTGCATCTCCCTGTAACAGGTCGTTTTCGTCGTTGCCGCTGAGGGTGTCGTTGCCGTCGCCGCCGCTGAGGGTGTCTTCGCCTGCGTCGCCTGTGAGGATGTCGCTGTCGCCATCGCCGTAGAGGAGGTCGGAATAGTTACCGCCGCTGAGGGTGTCGTTTCCGGCATTGCCGTGTAGGATGTCGTTGTCGTCTTCGCCGTAGAGGATGTCGTTGTCGTCGCCACCATTGAGGGTGTCTTTGCTGTCTGCACCGTAGAGGAGGTCGTTGCCAGCATCGCCGTTTAAGACATCTTGGCCTCTTTCGCCATAGAGGGTGTCGCTGTTGGCACCGCCGTTGAGGAGGTCGTCTCCTTCTTCGCCATAAATTCGATCGTCTCCAGCATCGCCATTGAGGGTGTCATCGCCAATGTCGCCTAGTAGGAGGTCGTTGTCATCACCGCCGTTGAGACTGTCGGCACCTTTGGCACCTAAAAGGGTGTCGTTACCCCCGTCTCCTTTTAATAGGTCGTCGTCTTCTTCGCCGTAGAGGAGGTCGGCATTGTCTCCGCCGGAAAGGGTGTCTTTGCCGTCTGCACCGTAGAGGATGTCATTGCCTGCATCGCCGTTTAAGATGTCTGTGCCATCTGCACCGTAGAGGGAGTCGCTGTTGGCACCGCCGTTGATTAGGTCGTCGCCTTTTTCACCGTAGAGGAGGTCGTCTCCAGCGTCGCCGTTGAGGGAGTCGTTGCCGATGTCGCCTTTTAAGAGGTCGTTGTCGTTGCCGCCGTAGAGGAGGTCTGCACCTTTGGCACCGTAGAGGGTGTCGTTTCCTGCATCTCCTTTTAGTACGTCGTCGTCGTCTTCGCCGTAGAGTAAGTCTTGGTCATCTCCACCGGAAATGGTGTCTTTGCCGATGTTGCCGTAAAGGAAGTCGTTGCCTGTGTCGCCGTTGAGGATGTCTGCGCCTTCTGCGCCGTAGAGGGAGTCGCTGTCTGCACCGCCGTTGATTAAGTCGTCTCCCAGTTGTCCTAGTAGGAGGTCGTTTCCGCGATCGCCGTTGAGAATGTCGTTGCCGATGTCGCCGTTGAGGGTGTCTTCTCCATCGTTGCCGTTGAGACTGTCGGCACCTTCTGCACCAAATAGTCGATCGTTATCTGCACCGCCGCTGAGGGTATCTTCGCCGAGTTCTCCGTAAAGGGTGTCGTTGCCAAGGTCGCCGTTTAGTTGGTCGTTACCGTCGTCACCGTGTAGGAGGTCTGTGCCATCGCCGCCAAAGAGAGAGTCGTCGCCAAGGTCGCCGTGTAGAGTGTCTGCGCCTGTGTCACCTTGCAAGAGGTCGTTGTCTTCGCCGCCGGATAGGTCGTCTTCGTCTGCACCGCCGGATAGGGTATCGTTTCCTTGGTTGCCTTCTAGTTTGTCGTTGCCTGCATCGCCGTTGAGAGTGTCGTTACCTGTTTCACCTTTGAGTAGGTCGTTATCATCACCACCGCTCAAAAGGTCTTGACCATCTCCGCCATACAGTGAATCGTTTTCCGAGTTGCCTTCTATGTAATCATCGCCGCTATCACCATATAGTTCATCATTGTCGGCTCGACCGAAGATTCGGTCATTATCTAAACCACCACTGATAAAGTCATTTCCGCCTTCTCCGTAGAGCAAATCATTTCCTTCTTCACCATAAATAGTATCATGACCATAGCCGCTATCTCCATGACATTCATCATCATCTTCACCACACCAGATGATGTCATCACCATCGCCACCATGAATAAAGTCTTTTCCTTTCTCACCATAAATTAGGTCACGTTCAGCACCGCCATCAATATCATCTGCACCACTACCACCATAAATGGTATCTCGATCTCCTTCACCTCTTAGTTCATCATCGCCACCAAAACCTTTGAGGATGTCATTACCTTCGCCACCATAAAGATAGTCTTTAGCATCATCTTCATTACCACCATCAAGTAAATCGTCACCATCTTCTCCTCTCAAATCATCATTGCCACCTTTACCATTTAAGATATCGTTACCAGTACCACCATTAAGTAAGTTTCCAACTACATTACCAATTAAATTATCATTACCTTTTCCACCGATTGCATTCTCAATCGTGACTCCGAAGGCGATTGCTAAGTTATTGTCAAGACCAATTGAGCTAAAAGCTCCAGCATTAAGATTGATTGTGACAGTCTTTTCCCATTTTGAAGCATTGATAGTGTCATTACCACCGCCATCCCAGATTGTTTCGGCAAAAGGATTTTCCCAACTGTAGACTGTATCATTGCTTCGAGTTTTATAGTTTGCACCATATAGCTTCTGAATAGCTGCAATATCATATATCATCGGAGTCTTAGGATAAACGTCGCCATAAGATGGGTTGTAAGACATGATGGTATATTGGTGCGAATCTTTTTCTCCGGTTAAATACGGTGCATCTGTGCCACCACCACCTGCATTGTAGTTACCTGGATGCTCCAAACCCAGTGAATGACCAATTTCATGAAGGAGAGTTAGAAAGCCATAGCTTCCTAGAATACCAACTTTATCAGGATTGTTAGGTTGTTCTTTATTGTTAAGTAAAACATCACCATAAATACCAAGCTTAAGTTTACCAAATGGAAAGAGACTAGAAGCAGTTGGAAGATGAGGAATGATATTTAAATCTACACCAGGAATTAAGTTGATGGGATTAGCATCATTCAACAGGTCGATAGCTTCATTAATCGGCTTTATAATATTATCTACTTCGTCAATAAAATTGTTTCTAGCTTCGTCGATTTTCTCTATAAGATTGCTTGGTGGATAAATGGCATAGGCTGCGGAGTCCGTTTGAGCATTTGTACCAAAGCGTATGTCTGCTCCTTCAACAACTGGAAAGCCAAGATATTTGCCAGCAGCTTGATCTACGGCATTAGCAAAATCATCGTATTTACCGACAGCCTCTAAGATATACTTGATTGGTTGCTGGATTAAGAAGTCAGTAAGCTGATATGCTTTATCTTCCTTGGGTTCAAACTTTATGTCTGCAACATCCTCCCACAATCGTAGAGCAGCTTCTGCTGCCAATTTTTGATTCTCATCAAATGGCTTAAAACCAGCGATACTTGGTAGGCCATCTCCAATATAAGTTTGTATTTTTAATTCAGAGTAACGGAAATGAGCTAGGGGTAGAGACGGCATAAAATTATAAGTAATTTTGTTTGAAGACCAATGAGGTTCTCCATTCGGAAATAAAGCTTTTACATCATCTTGGATATTTTGTGGAAGGCTTGAAAAAGGACTGTCTGCCTTTTCTGAATAAATAAATTTTCCACCTAAATTTAAAACAACAGAATCATTCTCCTGCTTCATGCGCTGAACTTGCTGCTGACTCAAACTCACCCCACGCACGATCGCAGAAAACAACTCCCCTTCATCCCCCGGAGTATCAGCAGTATTAAGTTGCCAATCTACATAATGCCCAATTTCTTCAATTAAAACTGCACTAATCGCTTGACGATTACTCGCATACTTACTCAAGAAATCTTGAGAAAAATAAATGGTATTTGTTGACCCCGCATAAGCAGCATTTGCCCCTTGTAACTCTGCACCAGTGCGAATTTCAATTCCCGGAAGCGATTCAAAATTGCCACTAAACCACTGCTGACGTAAATTTTCCAACTTAGTAGTATCAAAACTTTCACCAAAAGCAGTTTTAATTTTGCTGAGAAAATCTTCACTAGCAGCAAAGCTATTTAATGTGCTGTAAGCATTCTGAAGTGCATCTTGAACTAATGGATCGGTTACTTGATTGGCAGAATTGGATGTAAACATGGTTTTCTCCTTCAATAGTTGATGTTGTAAGTTTGGTTGCTTTGGTATTGCATGGTGAGGGCGGGTTTTGTTTTAGTGTTGTCTGTTGGAATCAAGGATTGTCTGCTAAACCCGCCCCTACATCAGACAATGTTGGTGTTTTTGTCAGATTTTAAGCACGCAAAATACCCTGGCAATAAGGTTGCCAAAGTCTCAGGGTGCGATCGCCTTCCAGCACGCTATGCGATCGAACTTGACAAAAAAGCTGCTTCATGTAAATGCACTCCTGGGCGCGATCGGCCCTGATATTCTTGGAATCTATGAACCTCTATCTATCTCTCAGGCTCACTTGGCGAGTTTTATGCGGAATATCTGTATTTGTTACAAAGCTTTACACTTAAGCTATGTAAAAACTCGGTATCGAAATAAGCCAGCGAGTAAAACCGTCTCAGTGTGCGCGATCGCTGCGATCGCACTCCCCTCAAAACGTCCCTCATACTGATGCACTCCTTAGACGAATTTTGCGAATCCGTGAACCTCTATCTACCTATTAGGCTGAGTCTGCGAGTTTTATGCGGAACCTCTGTCTTCGTTACAAATCTTTACATTAAGCCTGCAAAAACAGGACTTACGCAGGGACGCTAAATATGGTGGATGGTGCGTTACGCTATCGCTAACACACCCTACAGATAGAGGCTTTGCGTAAGTCCTGAAAAACGTAGAAATACATAAAAACACTGAATAGCCGGGGTATGTAGTCTCAAAAAGGAACACTTTATTTCATTTGTCTATCAGTGTATAACGAAAAACCGCTCAAAAAGCTGACACAAACACTGAACGAAAGTTTAAGTAACATCGTCTTTCCGGGAAAATTGGTAGCCTATTGGCAAAAAAATGTATAAAGTGTTCGCTTAGTCAACAGCAATTACACGCATAATAACAGAAACTTTACTATTAATTTATGCAATATTTATATATATTAGGCAAAATTTAAGTATAAATATCATTGCCTTCAATCAATTTAGTATTTTTACTGAAAATATTGTACGTAGATAAAATTGTCAGAGAGCCATGACATTAGGTAGAATGGACAGAAACGATCGCAGCAGGGCTAAGTTATGCGATCGCACCCAGACGGGTCAGAGAAAATGCGATCGCATCAGCGAAACTGGTATTAGAGCTATCCTGCGGGGCGTTTTACCGGCGGTCGGGGAGGAAGTTTGGACTGTAGCGAAAAATGACGATCGAAAAGGGATAATCAAAAGAAAAGAGGTGATAAAATGGCTGTTGAAAGATGGACGGATGAAATGCTTGATAAGCTTGGTGAAAAGGTCGATCGCATTGCTGAGGAAGTGGAACAAACCAACAATAATGTTGATGCCTTGGTGGGTGCGGTTAACTCCCTAGTTACTTTGTTGCGAGAGGAAATTCCAGCTATCAAATCAGGACAAGAGGAAACAGCCAAAATTCAAGCAGAAAGCATCCGAGAGTTAATTAAATTTATCAATAAGCCCAAATCTGAATAAAAGTAATCAAAAGGCATTCTGTAATGAATTTAAAGCCAGACAGCAAAGTCTTAATCCAAGGCATCACCGAACCACTTGCTTCTATCCACGTCGCTAGGATGAAAGCCTACGGCACCAACGTCGTTGCAGGAGTAAGTCCCGGACAGGGGGGACAGACGGTACATGATATCCCCGTTTTCGACTTGGTAGAACAAGCACTGCCGACCACTGGCTCGATCGATACTACCATAATCTTCAAGCCACCTTATCTGGCATTGGATGCGGCGCTAGAAGCGATCGCAGCCAATATCCGCCAAATTATTATAGTTACCAGCGGCATTCCACCCTTGGATATGGTGTACCTGCTGAGAATTGCCGATGCCCACAAAACTTTAATCGTCGGCCCCAACAGTATGGGGATTATAATACCGGGAAAGCTTTTGCTGGGAACTCATCCCGCCGAATTCTATACTCCTGGGCCTGTGGGGCTGATTAGCCGTTGCGGCAATTTGATTTCGGAAGTGGCCCTGGAACTGACACAGGCTGGATTTGGTCAATCGATGGGCGTTAGTATTGGCAGCGATGCGATCGTGGGTTCTTCATTTCGCCAATGGCTGCAAACTTTAAATAAAGATGATAATACCAAAGCGATCGTTTTACTCGGAAAGACTGAAGGCGGTAACGAAGAAACAGTCGTCGAATATATTACAGAGGAGATTAATAAGCCTGTAGTTGTCTATATTGCCGGACGATACGCACCTGAAGTAAAACGTCCGCGCCATGCTAGCGACTTAATCATTTCGCAGCCAGCTATAGAGGAAGAAGTTAGCACAGCAGAAACCAAAATTGGAGCCTTTGAGAAAGCAAAAATACCTGTAGCCCAGCGGCCTTCTCAAATTCCTGATTTGCTGAAAAAAGCGCTCAAAAAATAGTCATTGGTCATTGGTCATTGGTCATTGGTCATTAGTCATTGGTCATTAGTCATTGGTCATTGGTCATTAGTCATTGGTCTTCAGGTTTATTTTGTAGGGTGCGTTATACCAAATCCGCAACGATTACCCCCTTTATTTCGATCGGCTGTAGGGACAATTCATGAATTGTCCCTACAATGTTTAGGCCAAAAATTAAAGGGGGTAATAAACCCTGATTTGGTATTACAACAAAAGCCTCTAGCGCCTACTGAGTTGGTAAAGACGGACGTTCCGAAAACAGCGCTTTGGAGGCAGATTCGCCTGCTTGCCGCAATTTTTTCGTCATCTGTACGCTCAACAATCCCAGTAGGCTCCATTGTCCCAGCAGGCTCATAAAAATGGCCGTTGCACTGGCGTGTTCTATAGCAAACCAGGGGAAAGCTGAAAACAGCAACAAACCAGGACTTTTTTGAACTGCTAACAAGGGAAGGAGAATTAATCCGCTTACCGCAGTAGCAGCCAATAAACCCCGTTTGGGAGTTTTCATCAACAGCATCATTTGAGCGATCGCAGCATAGATCAAAATCAAGTTGTAGCTCAAAATCAAAACTGCGATCGTTTCAATTTTGTAAGGATTTCGGGTAAAAAATATAGCCCAAGCAGTCCAAACTACTGTTTTAATGACTAGATTTAGTGCGATCGCCACTACCGCTGGACTTTTTTCTCCCCAAACCAAATCCTGCACTAAATAGCGATTCCATAAAGCCTTGCGGTTAGAAACCCCATCCAATCGGCGGTAACGAACCCAATCCTGCAATTCCTGACGATGAGGCAACAAAGCAGGGATTAAAAACACAAACGCAAAGAGGTTTATAATTTCCAGAAATGCTATCAACCCAAACCAATCCCAATAACTGTGATAACTTAAAAAGTCTGACTTGTAGTTTCCTACAAAAAATCCTAAAATCAAAACTTCAAAACCAGCTACTAACCAGTAACTTTGTTTTTTGCTAATCAGAGTTGCGTTTGGTTGACGAAAGCGGCGATTTAACGATTGCCACACTACATAATTACACAAGCCGCAAGTCAGTACTAAAAAAACCTCTAATACCAATAAATTGCTACCAATTGGTAAATAAAACCACTGCAAATTGCTATCGTAAACATCTTCCTTTGTTCCAGTAGACAGAAGAAAGTTGATAATTTGCAGGCAAGGCGAGCCAAATATTAAGGTTAAAAAGCTGCACCACCAAGCATGAAATCCCACTTGGAATGAATAGAGAAGCATGATGTTCCCGAAGAAGAGGCAACATCCCCAAACGAGCAGATAAAAGCTTAGTAGCAAGCCCAAAGGAACACCTGCTCCGATCGCTGACACCAAATGTAATGGAATAAACAGGAGGATACCTGCGTAGAGCAAAATAGGAGCGCCTAGTATTTTGCCAATCAAAATATTTTCGCTAGACTCAGGACTCAACTTAATAAAGTTAAGAGTGCCTCTATGCTGTTCTTTGCCAACATCGCTGACGATCGTATAGACAGTACCAAGCAATAAGATGAAAGGCAAAATCCAGCTTAGAATCGTAAACAATTCTAGCCACCAGTGCGGCCAGTCAATGACAATTTGACCTGTCGCATTTACAAGGCATTCGGATTGCTTATTTTTTACGCAATAAGTATATCCCCTTTCATAACTCTGGAAGTAAAAATTCATTACTCCTAGAAACTGAATTAGCAGAGAACCCGCAGTTACTACGGCTAAATTGCGTGATTTTAAACGCCCTTTCAGTTCGCGGAATAGTTGCGGATTCCAGTCGCCCAGTCGGTCTAACCAAAGGAGATTCATGGTGGTTTTTGTGAATTTAATTTGTTTTGAAACCTGACCTTGGGGAGAGTTGGGTTTCGCTTGCGCTTAACCCAACCTACAATTCCTACAATTCCTGTGACCAAACAAAACAGAATTGCAGCACCCTACGCTGGGTCGATCAAGCCTTATGAGCGGCTAGCAGGGCTTTGGAGGCAGATTCACCAGCTTGTCGCAGTTGCCGTGACAATCGTGCGTTCAAGACCGCTAGGAGGGTGAATTGGCCTAAAATTGCCATGAAAACGGTTGTAGCCGCTGTATGTTGCGTGAGGGCAACCCAAGGGAAAGCTGAAAATAGCCAAATTACGTAGGGGTCCGATCCCGATCCAAGGGAGAGGACAGCAAATATCAGCGGTGGGAGTACAATTGCGGCACCTAATGCGCCTGCTACCCACACAGCTTGCTTCTGAGTTTTCATCAAGAGCATTAGTTGCGCGATCGCAGCATAGATCGCAATTACGGTCACTGTCAGCGCCAAACTCAAGAAAGCGTCAACTTTTCCTAGATAGCTGGGCAAAACTAGAATCCAACAGATGAGCGGCAGTGAGGTAATGAACAGATTAAGCGCGATCGCCATGATGTTCGGACTTTTTTCACCCCAGATCAAATCCCGCATCAAGGAACTGTTCCAGACACGCTGGCGATTTCCCACCTTTTCCCGCCGATATCGCGCCCAATCTTGCAACGCTTGTCGCTGAGGCGATAGAGCTGCGATCAGACACAAAAACAGGAAAAGGTTAAAGAAAAGTAGGTAATTCAAGTTAAAAGACAGCCATTGTGACCCAGACCGCCCTTTTTCCATATTTTGCATGGCGAATCCCAGCACCATGACTTCAAAACTGGCTGTTAGCAAATAACTCTGGCCTTTGCTCAACATAGTATTGCTGGGATTGGGAAAGCGCCGCATCATAGATTGCCAGAACCAATAAATCCACAAGCCAGAATTTAATACAGCAAAGGCAACAGCGGTCACCAAACTTGCACCTAGCGGGATGTAGAACCATTGCCAGGTTTCTATTTGCTGGTAGGAGAATGGAGATTTGTAACCAAAGGAAGTCGCAGAAACTAGATACGAAATCATCCAAGATGGGGAGAACAATTTCACCCAATCGGTGGGGTCGTGGGTGATGGGTTTGAAACTAGAGAGCCAGAGGAAAAACAAGACTAAGCCACTACCCAACCAAGGTTGAAACCCGCTAAACGCAGAACTAAATAAGCCGAATAATAATGCCGCACTATAGAATAATAGGCAGCTGAGGGCGACAACTCCGTAGAAGGTGAGAATTAAAGGTAAAGGAATTGAAGCGGAAATACCAGCACACAAATGCAGCGGGATAGCCAGAAGGCCAACCACATACAGCAAAATGGGAACTCCCAACAGTTTGCCACTCAAAATGCTTTGGCTAGACTGGGGACTGAGGCGGATAAAGTTAAGCGTGCTGCGACGATCTTCCTGCGCTAAGTCAGCGATTAGCATATAGGTGCCAACCACCGACAGAGTGAAGATGCTAATCAAACTCAGCCAAACGAATACGTCTAACCACCAGTACTGCCAGTTAATCGCAAAATTACCGGCGATATCCTTGAGGCACTCGTATCCCTGATAATACTCTTGGGGTTTAGGACCACTGCAATATCTGCTAAATGTCTGGGACTCAACTTTTTCTACAGGAAGTTGGCCGTAGTAAGACATCACCAATAGCAGCTGACCCAGGAGGGAGATGGCTGATGCGATCGCTACATTCCGAGTTTTCAGGCGACCTTTGAGTTCCCGCAATAGTTGCGGGTTCCAGTCGCCTATTCGGTTTATCAAACTGAGTGTCATTCTCAAAACTCTCCAAATAAATTTCAAATTTGAGATTTCAGATTGCAGATGCAATTTTTTAACTAAAAATCTGCAATTTTCAGGGAAATTACAACCATTGGTTTAAAATGCGCGTCCTGCTAGTAGGGCTTTGGATGCGGACTTGTCTGCTTGTCGCAACTGTCGCATTAATTGCCAGTTTAACAATTTAAAATTTCAGATTTGAGATTGAATAGGAGTTACGCAATATTTCTTGTTTCGCCCCTCCTACCAGGGCTCCCCAAATCTGGGGGAAGTAAGGAGGGAAGCCCCCAGATTTGGGGGGCTAGGGGGGCGGCATAAGTCCTGTTGAAGATAAAATCCAAAATCCAAAATCCAAAATTCTACGAGGCTTGTTTGTGACCCAGTTTGAGGAAGATGGTTTCTAAGTCTTCTTGGGTGCAGTGGAATTCGTTAAGAGGAATCCCAGCTTGGATGAGACTTCGCAACAACTTAGCACAATCTTCCTGGGAGCCGGAAAAGTTAACCCGTATCTGTCCGGTGGCTGACATCACCTCCCACTCTTCCACCTGGGGATTGTTTTTGAGTTCTGCTAAAAGTGCATCTTGGCTACCCAAAGCCGACATGACAATTTGCTGACGGCTAAGGCGGCGGTAAAGTTCTTTGAGGGATTCACTTTCCACCAGATAACCCAGTTCCATAATCCCGACAGAGGTGCAGAGTTCTGCTAAGTCGCTGAGGACGTGGGAAGAAATGAGGATTGTCATCCCGGCTTCTTGCAATGTTTTGATGATTTCCCTAAACTGCATTCTGGCGATCGGATCTAATCCAGACACAGGTTCGTCCAACAGCAGTACGATCGGTTCGTGGATAATCGTTCTGGCAAGGCTGAGGCGCTGTTTCATCCCCCGCGATAGGGTAGAAATCTGGCTGTTGCGCTTGTTGGTTAGCTGCACCAGTTCCAAAACTTCGTACAGGCGTTGGCTGCGGCGCGGTTCTCGCAAGCGATAAAGCCGCGCAAAGTAATCTAGGTAGTCCCAGACGTTGAGGTCGTCGTACAGGGGGAAGTCATCCGGGAGATAGCCAAGCCGACGTTTCAGGTTTGGGTTGCTGCGATCGCGCAAGAGGCGATCGCCATTAATATAAATTTCCCCTATCGTTGGTTCCTCAGCCGCCGCCAACATCCTGATCAGCGTCGTTTTCCCCGCTCCGTTTGGCCCGATCAGTCCATAGACTTCTCCCGCTTCTATCTCTAAATCGACATCGTTGACGGCAATGTAGCGGTCAAATTGCTTAGTCAGTCCACGGGTAGAAATCGCTATTTCCTTTGCCATAGTTTCTCCACAACGAAAGTTTCTGCTTTGTCAAGTGTAAAAATACTCATATAGCAATCGCTCTCGTCGGTTAGGACAGTATTAAACGCTTCAACGCATGGCGGGGACTGTGTTTGTACGGCTGACCTTGCACTTCCTACCTCCTACTCAGCACTCAGCACTCAGCACTTTGCTATATCTTGCCCTATTCTCAATTTTGGCTGAAGAAACCGGGTTTCTCAACCAAAAATCTAGGCTGTAAGCCGATCGCGAACCCAAATAAATAGATAGAAATTGCTAATAGCAGTGATTACCGATAACTTAGCCTTTACCTACACCTTTTGGCAGGCTCGTTCCTAAAACTGAAACAAATAACATTTATCCTAATGGCTGAAATTATTTCCTGGTAAGGCTGGGAGGCTATCACCCTCATCTACCCCTCGACTCTCCACAATCTGTCTTAGGGATTAGACCGTCCCAATAGCATACTTTTAGTTGGTTAGGCAACGGATTGCTGAGTTATTCACATTTTGTTAAAAATGAGGAAGACTTTCTATAGACACAAAACTTTATGTTAGGTGGCCTGACTGGTTTTACTAATTCTGGTGGTAGCGATTGGGGAGAGCGGATGCTCAACACGGTTGCTAGCCAATCCATCCGCCACTTGTTCAGTAAGAGCGAGTCTGTGGAGGTCTCTGTACGCTGCTCGCCGTCCAGCAAATTGTTGCAGGGGAGCATCGACAGCTTTAAAATGAGCGGTCGTGGCTTGGTGATTCGCAAGGATTTTCCCGTTGAGGAGATGTCCTTTGAGACAGATGCGGTATCCATTGACTTCAGCTCCATTTTGAGCGGTAAGATAACGCTGAAGCAACCCACGCAAGCGATCGCGCTAGTCACGTTGTCGGAAGAAGGTATCAATCAAGCCTTTAACGCAGAACTGGTTAGAAAGCGCCTGCAAAATCTTTCTTTGGACTCCTTGAGCGACTTGACTGAGGGTGAACCAATTTCCTTCACAGAAGTTCACCTGCAACTGGAGAGTGGTAACCGGATTCGGCTTTTTGCCAAGGCGGAGCTACCCAAAGAAGGTACAGTACCCATTAGCATGACGATGACGCTAGCAGTTGAGCGCCGTCGTCGCATTGCTTTTAAAGACCCTCAGTTTTATGCAGACGCCGTACCGGAATCCCTACGAGAAATTTCTCAAACCCTATCAAAGGCGCTGGCTGAGGTATTGGATAATATGGTGGATCTCGATCGCTTCGATCTCGACGGCGTGACGATGCGGATCAATCGCTTGGAAACTCAAGGGAAAAAGTTGATCTTCAGCGGCTACGCTCAAATCGAGCGCTTCCCTGGTGGTCAATAGTCAGTGGTCAATGGTCAATGGTCAGTTGTCAGTGGTCAGTTGTCAGTGGTCAGTGGTCGGTGGTCAGTCTTCTTCCCCTAGTCCCTAGTCCCTAGCCCCTAGTCCCTAGCTATAGAATCCGCCAACGCTTCAGCAATTCATAATGTCCTAACCGCCTTGGCGGTTGCTATATGACCAATGACCAAAATGTTAGCCAGTTAAGCGATTTGGCAAAAGTGTTTTTAAAATTGGGAGCGATCGGCTTTGGTGGGCCTGCCGCTCACATTGCCATGATGGAGGATGAGGTTGTCAAGCGACGACAATGGATCGATCGATCGCATTTCCTGGATCTGGTAGGCGCAACAAATCTGATTCCAGGGCCAAATTCGACCGAAATGGCGATCCACATAGGATATATCCGCGCTGGTTGGCTGGGTTTGATTGTCGCAGGCGTTTGCTTTATCTTGCCTGCTGTGATTATCACTGGAGGCTTTGCCTGGATTTATGCGGCATTCGGAACATTGCCCCAAGTTGCTCCTTTGCTGTATGGAATTAAACCAGCTGTTCTGGGCGTCATTCTAAATGCGATCTGGCGACTGGGAAAAACGGCACTGAAGGCTCCAAAACTGCTCATTATCGCCCTATTCGTATCCCTGGCATTATTTTTGGGGTTAAATGAGGTCGTCGCGCTTCTACTGGGAGGGTTACTGGGAATGATTTGGCTGGGTGGATCTGACCCCGACAATCCCCCACCAGGTGAACAGAAAATAACGATCGCAGCTGGTTTGGCTAGCGTTGGGACGCTGAAAGTAGCGGCGACAACTGGAACTGCTGTTGCAGGGGATGTCCCCTTATGGCAACTGGGTTTATTTTTTCTCAAAGTGGGAAGTGTCTTATTTGGCAGCGGTTATGTGCTGGTGGCGTTTTTAGAAGGGGGACTGGTTCAGGAATATGGTTGGCTAACTCAACAGCAGTTGCTGGATGCGATCGCGATCGGTCAATTTACTCCCGGCCCAGTACTTTCCACCGCTACCTTTATCGGCTACATCATTGCTGGTTTCCCAGGCGCAATTGTGGCGACAGTGGGGATTTTCTTGCCCTCTTTTTTCTTCGTTGCCGCCTTAAATCCTTTGATTCCGCGCTTGCGTTCTTCCAAATGGTCGGCAGCTTTTTTAGATGCGGTGAATGTGAGTTCAATAGCACTAATGGCAGTTGTTACCGCCAAACTTGCAGCCGCTATTCTCACAGATTGGCTACCGATGGCGATCGCTTTAATTGCCGCAGTTTTAGCTATTCGCTTTCGGATAAATGCGGCGTGGTTAGTTTTAGGTGGTGCTTTAATTGGTTGGGTAGCTAATTTTATTATATTTTAGAAAGAGCGATCGCATCTTAATTTTTATAGCCTAGTAGATAATTTATCTGTCAAAATCAACGGTAGGGGCGAAGCATTCGGGCAGTAAATCTTTGGTTTTGACCGATAAATTATCTACCCGAATGCTAATGCCTCCGGCACGCTACGCGAACGCCCCTACATAATCTTGTGGCCTTCTTCCCCTAGCCCCTAGCTCCTAGCTATATTATTCAGCTCCTGACTTACTTATTGATTGACTCTCTACTTGCTGCTGTACCCAAGCACGGAAAGACTTCTCAGCCAGCACTTCGTCAAATTTCGCCTCTTCCAGAAATTGGTAAAGCCTCTCTTTAATTGCCAAAGAAAATGTTGGACTGTGTTCAACTTCAATATACTCAGAATCTTGAAGTTGATAGATTCGCAGGATTTGACCGTTATAGCGCCAAAATTCGGGTACTCCCATACTTGCATACAAATTCAGTTTATTAATATCAGTATGAGTAATATCTACTTCTGCAATCAAGTCGGGTGGGGGATCTGTGTTCAGGTCAACCTTTTTTCCAGCGACTTTGGGTTGATTTTGGATGTAGTAGCAGTTGTCAGGTTCAGCACCTTTTTTTAAATCGGGACGGTTTAAGGTCGTTGAACCCATTGTTTTGACTTTTAACCCAAACTCTACTACCAAAATGCGGATGAATAGTTCAATTAATCTAATAGCACTTTCATGTTCTTCTAGAGGCATGGTAATTTCTAATGTGCCTTCGTTATATGTGAGTCGAGAAGAACGACTTTCACCAAGTGCTGCTAAAATTTGCTCGTAAGCTTGCCAACTAATGTTGTAGAAAACGACTCGCTGTTCTGCTAGGGTAGTTTCTGGGGGAATAGTGGTTGGTTTCGCGGCTGTACTAACCATATTTGCCTTCGAGTTTAGCTAAAAGTTATTATAACATAAACTCTGCCTGCTGGAGTCTATTCCCAGACAGCGATCGCATTTGCCCTTACAAACATTCGGGTAGATAGTAAATAATTTATCGGTCAAAACTAACGGGGAGGGCGAAGCATTCGGGTAGATAGTTTATCGGTCAAAACTAACGGGGAGGGCGAAGCATTCGGGTAGATAGTTTATCGGTCAAAACTAACGGGGAGGGCGAAGCATTCGGGTAGATAGTTTATCGGTCAAAACTAACGGGGAGGGCGAAGCATTCGGGTAGATAGTTTATCGGTCAAAACTAACGGGGAGGGCGA
>NZ_JAIQZN010000031.1 GCF_023333585.1 Argonema antarcticum A004/B2 | reverse complement strand
TTTGATAAGAGGTGAAAACCGTAACGTTTGGCAAGTTTAATAAGGTATCTAGATGAAAGTCCATTGTTCTTTACCGGTATAATGTAGCGATCGCTACATTATACCCCATTATGCCGCAAGACCCATGGAGATTCTCCAGGTATTGACAGGATTACACAATGGATTGAAGCTGCTGCAAGGAGTTTACAAGAGTACCAAGCTGTACGCTGGGCTTTAGGCGAGTTGTTACTTACAAGTACGACGCGATCGCAACTCAAGACAACATGGACAGGGGGTAGCGGTCAACTTCCCTCATCGTTGGCACTGCAAGATTGTCGAACTGAGGCTAAAACATTAATTAACGAATTTAGACAAGCTGTTGAAACAGTTACGCTGGATAGTTTTGAAATCAAATTTAGATACCTATCAGCAGCAATTTAATCAAGTAGAATTCTGGTCGCAGAAGCAGTATTTAATCTGGTTTCACGGCAAAGATATTCAAAAAGAGATGCAAAAGCAATCACCTCAATATCTATCGCTAAAAACATTTTTTAATTGGGCTGTGACTCGGATTGACATCGAGCGACAGCTAGATCTTAGCGAGTTACGAAATAAGATTTCGCAGCTTTAACAATCTCCCATCATAGCGTTAGCTTGACGGGAGATTCAGTTTGGTACAAAGTCTTAATTGCATTATGGGTAATATCGCGAAGATCGTGATTAGAACATCATTCTAGGGTAGAAAGTTCTAAATCGGTTGAGTGGACAGGGGAATTTCGCTCTGCCCTAACTTGGCTAGCGAAATAATAACAGACATTGACAGATTGGTTCTTTCAGCCGCTCTAGTAACATTTGTACCATTTCGCGTTAGGGCTATAAACTCTCGAATTTTGGATACCACAGGGTCATTAGCAGTGGTATAGCCTCTTCTAATTGCGAGTTCTAAACCGCGTTCGATGTCAGCAAGCGATAAAGTTGGAGCGTTAGCTACGGGTAGATTCAGTTGGCGGTTGGGTGTAGCTGAGGAAATGGTAATGCCGTTATTTGTAGGTCGTCCAGAACGGTGAACGATATTGAAAGTGTAGAGACGTTCAACTCCTTGGCGATCGAGAGTTTTAACGAATAGATTGGTAATGGGAGTTGTTGTAGCGCCGGGGAATCGTAGGGGTTGAATTGGCTGAACGAATATCATTCTAGCTTGATTAGTTTTTAATTCCGCATCAGTGTTAAACACAACTTTGGATGGATCTGCCAATCGGATATAAGTGACAACTTCGCCTGTTTGGGTAAAGTCAATAACGCTAGCTCGACCAGCCCATACTTGGAGGTTAGTAGTAGTGTTTGTTGCTGTATCTCTTTCTACTATTCTGAGTGCTGATGTTTGAGCTTGACTAACCGTTACAGTACCTATAACGGCGAAAGTTACTAGGGCGGGGGAAAGTAAAGTCAAACAGACTTTTTGAGTGAGCTTTTTCATCTTCGTGCAGGGAAATAAGTAGATTTATTTGCGTACAGTGACAAAGGAATTGACAAATACTGAAACTTCAGTTCCTTCTGGAACAATTGCTACATTGCCTCGTTTTAAAAGTTCTTGCGTGGCGCGATCCGATCGCTCTCGCAGCCGTTCGGCTGTGGGTGTAAAGAATCCCTCTAAAGCTGCTGCTAATACGCTGGGTCGGCGTTTGGAGTTTGTTCGTACAGTGGTACTTCCAAAAACTCCACTTTGTTGGCTAAAAACTTCTTGGGTAGGTCGGTTAATGATTTCTCCTACCCGTCCCAAACTGCTGAGAACTCCTACTAAAACGTCTGTCTTGGCGATTTCGGAACCTCTATCAAATAAGCCTTCAGCAATGAGGGGCTGATTATCTTCGCCGCGAATTAGCAAATTTCCAGGGGGTATCGGTACTTGGTGGATGCGTCCGCCATCGTCGGGATAGACAAGTGCTACGACACTTTGAGATACCAGTCGATTTGAGCGAGTTACGTTGTTTACTTCAGTAATGAGAACGGTACCAGATGGTAAGGCGATCGCCCCATCGGTAGCCTTCATATCTTCGGTTAATTGGACGGCGAATCTTCCACCAGTGGGGCTTTGACCTGCTTCGTCCCAAATCATCGGTACGATTACCTTTGCTTTGGCAGATGATCCGATGGCAATCTCTTTGGTGGCTATGTCAATATTGGTGTTTTGGTTGATTGGGGTGCGGTTGAGAATGCCAATTTCTCCCGCACTCATTCCACTTGAGGTCGTATTTGGGCTGGAATCAGCAAGTCTGTTATCTCCAATAGCGACGCTGGCTATCTCTGGCTCTGCTGTTGGCGTAGCTGAGGGGCGCGTATATGGTGGATTTACTTGTGTTGGTTGCGTGTTTTGGGGGCTGAGCGGTTGTTGGTCTTGCGGAAATGGTATAGATGTTGCCGCAGGTGTAGTTATTGGTGTATTGGGGGGTAAGGTTGATGTTGTTTCCCCGGTGACAATTGGTGTATTGGGGGGTAGGGTTGGTGTAGTTTCCCCGGTGGTAATTGGTGTATTGGGGGGTAGGGTTGGCGAAATGGCGATCGTGGTAGGAGATGATGCTAGTCTTGTGCTTGCTGTGACGATCGGTGTTTCAGCCGAGTAGGTTGGTGTCGTCGGTGGCGCGATATTGCTCCGTAACGTTGGCGCGATCGCATTAGGAGAGGGTATTGGTGCGATCGCTAGAGTAGGAGGCGTGCTGGGAGAGACTACTGAATTGCTAGCTACAGCACTTTCGATCGCAGGAGCATCAGCAATTTCTCCTCTGCTTTGTCCCAGAGAGGCTAATTTCGCCCAGCGATCGTAGGGGTCTACTTTTTCAGCTGGAGGCGGTGGTGATTGGATGGGGCGTGGAGAAGGGGATGGTTTTGGAGGCGATGGAGGAGGTGGGGGAGGAGGCGGCGGAGTGGGAGGCTGGGTCGGAGAAACAGCCTGTATTATTCTGGGTGGTGGAGGAGGTAATGGGGCTGGTCGCGGAGGCGGAGGCGGTGGATTAAAGTTTTGAACTCGTCTGGGAGGCTCAGGAGTTCTAGCAACTGGTACAGCTTTAGGTGTAGGTTTCGGTGCCAATTTTGGTGCAGGTGCAGGTGCAGGAGTAGCGGTAGGTGTAGGAGTTGGGCGCTCTTTGGGTGTAGGTGGTTGAGCTTCCAATGTCCGTTGTTGGTCTTGAAAAGCTAGCCGACTTTTGAGTTCTGCTGACTCATCATTAGAAGGGGATGGAGTAACTTCAGGCGTTGATGTTTTTGCTTGTTGGCGGACGGGTTTAGGAGCGAAGAAGGTAAACCAGAGAAAGCCAAAAGTGCCGAGAAAAACTCCAGTACCAGCCAGCACTGAAAACATCCGAACTGAGGGTTTTTCGGAAACAGGACGAATTTCTGCTTGTTCGTTTTCTTGTTTGATTCTATATTCTGATGCAAGCAATTCGTCTGCTTCTTCATCGTATCCGGCAAAGTTCAGTTCATCATCTCGACTGATTTGGGAGTCATTATTGTTAACTGGAGAGGAGTTATTAGCTACTTGGGAAATATTGGAGTTAATTTCATAAATTCGATGTCCATTACTACTGTTAGAAGATAAGCCGTTGCCGCTCTCTTCTATTCCATCTGGTTCGTTGTCAAATTCGTAGTTTGTTGGTGGTTTGGTTGCGCTCATAGTTTAGTCTTCCTTTATTTGGGTTTAAATTCAGTGATTCGATTAATTTCTAATCCGGCGGAACGAAGCTCGTAAACTTTCTGTTCAAATGCGGAGCCTTGGTTTCCCAAAGGTGAGGTTTGAATTTCCACCGCCTTTAGCCTAAAAGTCCGATTGAAAGGGATTCTTTCGTCTCTTCCCGATGAGCGGTCTACAAGCAGCCGGGTTGCTATCATGTCAATTTCCCACTCTCCGGGACGAATTTCTCTGGGATCTGAGATAAATGAGATGATGACTGTGGAGCGTAATTGACCGGAAAATACTGTACTGGGAACGAGTTCGGCTATTTGAGATAGGGAAGCTTTTCCGAATTCTGGTTCCATCAATAAGGAAGCAAAATAGGTGCTGGTTGGAACTCGTTTTGAGTTGACTTTGATGCCAGAATCTGTTTCATTAGTACCGGGAATTTTGTTATCCCAGTTGAAGGTTAATTCAGTCCAATTTTTGACGAAGGTTTGGATAACAGATGGATATCTGAAAAAGCGATCGCGTTCGGAAACGTAGTAAGTTTGACCGTTGACTAATTGGACTTGGGTTGTTTTCATCGCGGCTACCGAGTTGATTCGGTAGGCTACGAATAGGTGGAGAATGAGGGTGAGAATATTGACTCCCGTTAGAATTAGGAAGCACAAAGCGAGTAAACTTTTGGCTTCTGGCAGCAGTCCGGGTTGTTTCAATCGTTGAAGTTTCATGTCATCTGAATCCCTTGTTAATTGCCAGAGTTGTTGCTGCTCCAATAGCGTTGCTGAATACATCGACCAGTTGTTTTGCATTACCTGCGATGCCGTTGTACAAGGCGATTCCACCTCCACCAGCGATTAAAAGGGCTAGTCCGGGTGCGAATATACTTATGAAGAATAAAAAGGCAACATCGCTGGCTAATTCCGCTCCAGAGTTGACTAAAACAACGGCTGCTAGTCCGACGATAATGTTGTAGCCCAACTGCACGCCGAATAAACTCAAGAAACCTGTTGCCCATGCCCAAATCGGTCTACCTTGTAATGGGAGAAGGGATAAACCCATTGCAATGGGTGAGAATAATGCTGTTAGTAAAAGTGCAGCTTCAAGGATGTTGACAAATGCCCACTGTAGGCTGTAAAGAATGAATCGGATAATGGGAATTGCTTTTTCTCTAAATACGGAGCCGGGGTCGTTTATGAAGGTGACGGCATCTTGAGCAGCACCGGGTAAACTGTTATTCCAAAGTGTTTCGGCGAAGGCTCGTAAGGTTCGCAGAGGAGCGGGGCCAGCGGCTTGTCGTTCGGCTTCATCGACAATTTTTTGAGCGGCTTCTCGTTTGGAGTTCCAGCAAGTTACCAATTCTTCTCCTACTTTATTTCGGCAATCGCTGTAGAGGTTTTCGAGTTGTTGTTTGCCGATGTTACTGATAGTAATATTGGAAATTGCATCTCTAAATGTGAGTTCGCCGAGTTGGGCTTCGAGAACGCTTTGGACTTGTTTGTAGGCGAAGCTTCTGGTAAAAATAGCGGTATTGGCTAGCAATTTTCCGTTAGCGCCTAAGAACAGCATGATGACAATTGGCCAGATAAATAATGCGGCTAATTCTGACCACGATTGTTTTTCGATAATGTCTTTGCCGCTGGTTAAAGTTAAGAAGAGAATGCTAACGGCAGCTAGGGTGATGCCAAGGGATACTAGACCTACCCAAAGTCCAGAAGCAATGGGGTCGATGGTGCTAATCCAAACTCCATTCCACGATTCTGATGTTGCCCTAGCCAGGTTAATTGATTCGTTAACAAGGTCTAGGGCTGACCCTTCGCCGCCTGTTGTGGGTGGCGTAATTTGTGCGAGAAATTGCATCATTTTTTAATGAGAAATATTGAGGGGGTAGTCAGGCGGTGGAGTTGATTCCACGCGCCTGTAAAGATTAATTGGAAGTGGTGAATCTGTTATTTGTAGCAGAGGTTGTGCTGTCGGTTGGTTTTCCTAAATAACCGCCGCCGGGAAGCATGAGCATTCCAGCTTGTACACTGGCTTGGTTTCCAGATGCTATGCTGCCTCTGCGATCGCTTGTGTTAATCGCAGATATCTCCTTAGCTGCTTGGGAGAGCAAAACGTTGTTAATTGCTCTGTCTGTTCGACCTTGTTGAGCTTCTTGGAGAATTCGTTCGTTTACTTGGGCGTTAAGTGCGGTTTGTTGGGAAAGGTTTTGGAGGATTTGTTGGGTAACATCGAGACTTTGGGACTCTTGACCCAGTTGAATATTTTGCTGGGTGTCTTGTTTAGTTGCTTCTAAAATTTGGCGGCTATTGGCTTGCGCTTGTTGGCTGAGAGTGGAACCGTCGGCGATACCAATAGCTGCATTTCGTTGGGCTTGTCCGTCGAATTCGGACATGATAGCGTAGGAGCCTTTACCATCTAATTGGCTTGATTTGGTTTCGAGTAAATCTGATAGTTTAGTTCCTTCGGTGCTGGATGTGGGAGCCTTCATTATTTGGTTGCTGACTTGGCTCAAATCGGGTAGTTTGATGGCTCCTAAAGAGGAGGAAAGTATCTGGTTTAAAGTGCCGAATAGTTCGTTTTGGACGAATCCACCGATGTCACCAATAAATTCATTGACTTGTTTGGCGACGCTTTCGATAGGAGCGAAGAAGCTACCAGAAGAAGCTGAAGTGTTAACTCCTGATGTTTGAGTTCCAGGAACAAAGGGAGGAGTTGTTTGGGCTTGGCTGGGGTTGATTTGGGTAGTTAATCCCAATCCAAGTAAGAGAGCGATCGCTGTTATTTGAGTTCGAGATTTGTTTGAAGTCATTTGCTGTTTGTTACGAGTGGTTTGGATGCTTTTGGAAGCATTTTTGAATTTCGACCGATATGGTCGAAGCCTTTTCCTTCTTTCACCGCTGGGATATATTCTTGGGTGAAATGTTTTAGCCCTTGGAGTTGTCCCTTGAGGGTTGAGGGGTATTGGAACATGATGCGATCGCGGGCTTCTTTTTCATTTTGATTGTTAGCAATTGATGCCAACATCATCTCTGCGGGATAGAATCGCGTCCGCCAAAATCTTCCGCCTTTTTCAATTAACCAGCAGGAGTAGAGGTCGGCAATTCTGGGAAAGAAAGCTTCGGTGGGATTTCGACTGATAATTTGTGGGTCATAGCCCAGATGTCTTTGAGCGGCTGCTACGCCAGAATTGGTGATTCTTCCAGTGATTTTGTAGACCATGTTCTGCATGATTTTGGCACCAGCAGAACATTCGCAGATGGCATCGAAATCTTGGCTTAAAAGTACAACGGCTATGCCATCTTTTCTCCCAGTCGCGCAGAGTTCTCCCACAACGGATGCAAATCCATCTTTCTTTAAAAGTACGCTTAATTCATCGCCAATAAATAGGCTTTTTGGATGAGAAAGAGCGTTGCGAATGCAAGCGGTGTGGGCATTAATTGCCATTAAATAAGCATCTTGTTCGTTGGATAATCCCGATAAGGCGAAGAATTTAACCGCAGGTTCCGGTGAAAATGTGCTGGGTCTACCAATGGCTTTTCCTAAGCGGGATGTGAGTAAGGCATTTCCTTGGCTGAGGATTTGGTTAATTGCGAGTCTGTCTAAATCTTCAAAGGATTTGAGGTTTAATCTTTCTTTGCTACAAAATCTTAGTAAATCTTGAAGAGTTGGCATTTGTTGCCATTCGGGTGATTGCCAACCTTTTTCAAATGCTCTATTGTAACGAGCGATAATTTCTGGATCTCTGAGGTACATATCGAGCATTCTGAGGATAATTGAATCGACCCGCTGCGCTAGGTGGGGGTGGTGGATTTTTCCCATTGCGATCGCTACCAGCGCTTTGCGGATAAATTCTTTCCAAGATTCCATCCGGCGTTCTCTTTCGGCTTTGTCGAACTTGCGTAAATCTGGAGGTTCTACTAGGTTGCTAGAACCCTGGCTGATGTCGTAGTATGCGCCTTGGTCGCCTAAAAGTTCGATCGCTGTTTTGAAGGTACTATTTCCTCCGCTGCTGATATCCATTCCGACGACAGGAATGTTATTCGCTAAGGCTTCTATAGCAAAACGCCATCCTAAAACGCTTTTACCCGAACCAGATTCCCCGGTGATTAAAGCGCGGCTAATTTGTTCGTAAAATAAATCGATAAAAATGGGTTTTCCACCCCGTTCTGTGATGAATTCGACTCCTATTTTATCGATGTCATGGGGAACGGTTAGAGGGAGAACTCCGGCGACAGTTTCGGTGTCGAGGGTGAGGCGGCGTTCGCTAAAAAATGAGCCGCTATGTAGCAACCATTTCCAAGTAATGGGAAGGCATTGTAACCAAATATCCCAGGTGATATTGCGTTCGCGAATAACTTTAGCAGTTCCGAAACTATTGGATAGGACGTTGCAAGCTTGGTTGAGTTCTTCGGAAGTGTTTCGATAAACTAAAAAGGCGACTGCTGTATTTAACGGTACGGCTCCTTTGTAAAGTCTGCGTTGTGCATCAAAAGATTCTTCTTGTTTAATTTCAGCACCGATATCGCGTCCTTGTCCTTTAGTTATCGCTCTGGTACTCGCAGTTTTTGCTCCTTTCGCTTGTCGCGCTAAGTTATCATTGACTACCAGTTTATTTCCGACGCTAATTTCAACCCATGCTTCGGTATTGTGGACGTAAGTTGAGGACATAACTTCCCAAATCCATTTCAATTGTTGTCGGGTATTTGTCCAGCCTGTGGGTGCGTCGTACATGGTTAAAACACCGCATTCTTTACCTTTTCCTGCTAAATAGACGCGGTTGTTACTTTGGCGATGTTCGGGACAGGAAGATACGCCATTAATTCCTTCGATTAAGACGGTACAAATGTGTTTTTCTGTTGTTTTTTTCTCGCTAAGTTTATAGCCTGTGGATGTTTCTGTTAATTTGACAATTTGAGGTACTGCGGGAGGTTCATCATTGTTAAACCGTTGCCAAAGCCATTCCCAAAGTTCGGCTGTATTCATGGGAGCGATTTCTAATCCCATTTTGGTGTTTAGGAGAATTTCCCAACGAATGAATCCTTGTTCAAAAGCGTTAAGCAAGAGTTTGGTGTAAAACTGTTCTTTATAGATTCGGGTGTTACCAGTAATCGTTCCGAGAAGTGCATCCCACAAATTTTTTACACCATCAATAGCTTTGCCAATCAAATCTCTAGAAGTTTGTTCGCCTTCGCCATCGGCTGTCCAAGTGCAGAAAGCGATTTGTTCCCAGATTTGTCTGCTACCTTTATGGGTTAGTTGTTGAATGCGTCGCTGTTCGTTTCGGATGAGTACGGAAACGGGTTTAAGGTTAGCAGTATCGGCTAAGTTTTCAAGCTGTTTGCGTCTGGCGTTATCGTCGCTGTAGCAACCAGTGCAGAAGGTGATTTTTTCACCGGGAAGGATATCTTTCATTCCCTCTTCAATGGAAGTTGCAAAGTTGGATACTTCGCTTTTGAAAAGTAAGTTATGGAGTCCTTGGGTGCGAAATCCGAATATTAGTTGGTAGCTTGAACCGTTATTGAGGAGCATTCCCGATACTTGTCTACCATCTTTATCGATTTCGACTAAACAACAGAGGTTAATTTCGTTTTGGAATGGCATAAATCGGCTATTTCCTCCAGATTGATTGGGGACGATTTTAGGTTTTAGCTTGATTCGGATTTGGGAATCGTAGGCTTTACCTTGGAGGCTGGTAGGACGCAGAGAAGGGATGGGAGAAATGTAGAGACTGTCGCCGTTGCACCACTCGTTGCCAGGAGGTTTTCGTAATTTGTCGGTGAATAGATGGGGTTGATTTCCTGTTAGAAGCCACCAACTGACGATTAACCAAAGTGAGACTGTAAAGAACCAACCTAATCCTAAGTTGAAAAAACCCATCGTCAATATATATGAAATGACGGTTAGAAAAAACCAAGGGGCGATTTGGTTGGCAGGAATGAAGCCAATACTTGCCTGTTTTCCCAGGATTTTGTTGATTCTGATAAAGTCTTTTTCGGGATCTCTTAAGGTCATTGGTGACTCCTTTTAGTATTGCAAAAGTTACATAATTGTGCTAACAAAGTGGGGGATTGGGATGAATCCAGTTGTGCTGCCAGTACCGTTGCCGACGAACAAAAAGGTGACAACATCAATGGCGATAACTATGCCGAAGGCTAGGGCGACTTGGGTTACAATTGGTCGCCAATCGTTTCCTTGTTGTGCTTGGTTATAGGCGAATAAAGCGGCGGCGGCTACTAATAGGAGAAATATGCCTCGGATGGCATTGAAAATTAAAGCTATCGTTGTAGCATCAACGGCTGTTCCTCCTCCAGCAGCACCTGCTTCAGTTGCTAGATTGGTCATAAATTGTTGCAGACCGCTTAGGAAAATTGCTTGGGCTGGAGTTTGGAAGTTGTTGAGTAAAGCTGTCACTGTAATTACAGCGGTAGCTAAATGCCAATATCGAATTTTGCTGCCTAATAGTTTTTCGAGAATGGGAACAGTGCGAACAATCTGCCAAAGGGCAAAGAATAGTAAAGTAGCGCAGCCGAATACGCTGACAAATAAAGGCTGAACGAGGGTTAAGTAAATTGCTGCAATTAGGCAAACTGCGATGAATATTAAGTCAGCACTATTGAGTTTGAATTTACGCATAAACTGGTTGAATGGATGGCGGCGTTTGTGTGTCATAAAGTTGGTGGTTTGGTAATTGTGTTGCATTGGTTTTCTCCTAAGTAAATTAAGCTTGTAGTTCGTTTTCGTCTTCTTTTGATTGTTCTGGCGGGGTATATTTGCGGGAGTTTCTGCTGTGGGTGTTTTCTTTCTCTGGGAAACCGATTAAAGCTTCCATTTCTTCTATCGAGATGTGGGATTCTCGAATGTCTGGAGGCTTTCCTTTGACCAGAACGGCATCGAAGACTTGGGCATCGCTTTGGCGGGGGTCGGTTCCGATTAGTTGTTTAGAACCGTCGGGCAAATCCAAGATTTCAAATTCGTATTTGACCGCCCCAGGAGTACCGTCTTCCCGGCGCGGTTCTCGCCAGGGAAATACGGGGTCTTTTTCGCCGCTGAAGCGTTTGGGAAAGGTGTTTTGAAATTTGTCAACGAGTGCTTGGGCGGTGGCGAGTTTGTCGTATTCTGCTTCGGATTGAGGTAATTTGAAGATGGTATCTCTTTCTTCTGGAGTTAATTTGTCTTGAGCGAATTTCCAGCGTTCGCCTTCTTTGGTTCCAGAGAAGATTTCGTTACCATCGCTGCCTTTGATAGCAAGATTAACTTTGTTTTTTTCGGCGGTAACATAGAGAATGCCGCCGTCATCGAAGGGAATTCCCGATTGAGGGGATTGTCCGCTAGCGAAGGCATAATTGACTAAGCAATCTGCTACCGTCTCTCGCTGTTGTTGTACTTTGGTTTGAGTCACGATTTTGGTAAGAAGATCTTCTGGTTCGTCTTCTATGAGGGCTGGATTAGGTGTGGTAATTTGAGGCACAGGTGTTTTTGAATTAGTCTGTTCAATGGATGGGTTAATGGCGATTTTTTGCTCTAGTTCATCGACGATTGTTTCTAGGCGGTCTAGTCTTTTCGACAGGTTGCCTAAATATTTTTGAATTTGGTCTAGTTGTTCGCTGATGTTGGCATCTTTATCTATCTGTAGAGGTGGCGATTGTTTGTATTTGGGGTCAAGTTTTTGCCCTAAATTGTCGATTTTTTCTCCTATTTGAACGGCGCTGGATTGAGTGGGAGTGACTATGATTTCATCAGTGTTAATATGGTGCGAACCGTTTTTTTTGGCGTGTTCCTCTATTTCGAGGTGTTCTGGCAGGGTTGTAGCAGGGGGATCTAATACCTGTTTAGTGCGTTCGGCAAGTCTTTCGGTGCGATCGTCTATTGCTTTCATGTCTGCAATGACATCGGCTTGCTGTACGCGAACAGAAACGCGATCGGTTCGTTGGTTTAATGAGTCAATTTGTTCGAGGATGTCTTCTAGTTTGTTAGCTTGTTCTTTCTCTCTCGCTTGTTTGATATAATCGATTAAGTCGCTAACAGTTTTAGCACCAATTAGACCCATTAAAGTTGCGCTTTGAACGGTTAAACCAGTTACGGTTATGCCATTGATTTCACTGCCTCTGGTGGTTGCGATCGCGCCCTGATGTTCGGTTTCTTTGAGGAAAGTTTCAAGTGAGTCAAGCAGGGGATATTTGGGTTCGGATTGTTGGGGTTCGGTGTTATTAATTGATTTTTGGGTGTGGCGATTTTTAGCTATCTTACCCAATACTCCAGTTGTCATTGGAGTATCTTCGTCATCGGATAGGAGTTGGTCAATATCATCTTCATCCTGCTTTGGGGATTGTTTGGTATTCTGGCGAGAAGGTGCCGATTTCGATTTAGATAATTTGCTGGCTGTTTTATTGGGTTTTGGCAGTTCTTCATCTTCTTCTAAATCGGTTAAATCGTCATCAAAATCTTCTGAAAGTTCGTCATCTTCTAATTCATCGCTGGCTTCTAGTCCGATTAAATCCATCACATTAGATGGAGTGTAGTAATTGTTATTTTCTTTAGTTTCAACTCCTGCTTGTTTGAGGTTTTTAACTAAATAGACACCGCTGGTTCTATGGCTGGGGTCTTTAGTTAAGTAGAAAACAAAGCCTGAAACTTCATCACCTTTTCCTTCAGCAACTAAGTCTACGCTGATACTGGCTTTTTGATTTCCAGATTCGTTGATTCTGTCAGGACGCTTGTTGAAGGATTCAATAAAGTTTTTGAACTCTTCCCAGTCTTCAATACCGCCGTCTTCTTGGATTGCTTCGATGGCAGTATCGAGAGTTTCTTGAATATGCTCTAATCTTTTGACGTGCTTGGGTTCTGTGGCTGTTAGCACAGACCAATCGCGTTTTGGGGCGGAAAATTGTCTGGGTTTACTTGTGGATTTGGTAGGCATTGTTAATCTCCTACAAGTAGCTACGTATTTGGTTCAGTGAGGAATTCACTGACGATTTTGCCTCTTAGTTCTTGGTGATATTCACCCAGCGTTTTGCTGAATTCTTGTAGAACTTCAAGGCTTTGAATGGGGATTTGTCCGGCTTGTACTGCTTTTTCTACAAACCTTGTCATTTGGTAAAGGTGCGTACCCATTTTCCGCAGTTCGGCACAGGCTTGTTCGTTGATAGCAGGTACGGTATAGACACAATTAAAAGCGCGTTTCCGCAGGTAATCAGAGACGGTTTTTTCGCCTGCTTCTGCTGCCCGTTTCGTTAAATCTTCCTTTTCTAAGGTTGTTAAGCGTACTCGAACGTTTTCAGTTCGTCCGCTTTTGGGCGGTAAAGTTTTGGTTGGATTAGTTGTGGTTGTAAGCACATTAGTTAAGTTGAGTTAATAGCGGTTGTGTATTGAGATTTGATGCCAGGATTATTCGATGCAATGGTTAGTTAAACCAAGTATTTGTTAGGTTTATGAGTCGGAGAACGACTGAAGTAACTAAACCTTGATTTGTAAGGTTCGCGTTAATTTATCCATTGCTGGCATTGCTTTAATTTTCAGCAATAGCGATTGAAATAAGGTTGTTTCTTTCGGTTTATGTTTGATTCGGCCAAAACTCCGATAAATTGGAACCTATCGGAATGGGGTGTATCGTCCACTTGGCTGAGAGCGCTCTAACGCACTAGCAGCAGTAGAGGCGGCTGGTTTAGCTGGCGGAAGTGGGCGATCGCATCATCTATACCCTCAGCTTTTGGGATATTGGCTACACTTACGAAATAGGGCAAGCACCCACAGGCGATTGGTTAGGGGTGCGATCGCTGTTGGAATTTGGATATAATCCTTAGCCAAACTTCTAGAATCTGCTGCAACAGGCATCAAGAATAGCTACAACACAGTATAAATATTTAAGTTTTGCCTTTGTGCGTACAATTGACATGGCTTGCTGCCAAACTAAGGGGAAGACGAGTAGTGCTAGATGTGCATAAAATCCCTCCAAAAACAAGAATTATTCGCAATAAGGTTTACCAAAAAAGCTCGAAAGTAGGAATAAATAGGAAAAAAAAGGTAGTAGGAGGAAATAGTAGGAAAAAGTAGGTAAAAAATGCACAAAATTACCTACTTTTTTAGGTGCTTTTTTCGGCTTCGCTTCACTACAAGCAGTCAGTTGGCATCCTTGTAGTAAAGTGTGTGACAAGTCAGTGACATAACTCAATGGAAAATTTTCCATCGGGCCTTCCAGGATCGCCCTCAAATTTCCAACCCCCTGCACTCGACTAAACCATTTCCAACTCCCTCGGTTTCGATTCAAACGCAGGCGCGATCGCAGTTCGGGACTGGGACAAAGCTTTTTCTCGCTCCACTATCATCTCTTGGAAACGAGCCGCTGCTTGCTCTGTCAGGGGAATTTGAACATCCCCGGTGTGGACGTTGGCTTTAAACACGGTGCGCTTGGACTCGTTTCTGACAAAGCAATCCCCGTTCGGCTGCACGTAAGCCGTCCATTGGTTATCGCCAAACTTGAAGTGTTGGGTACTATCGGAAGGAAGGTGCGATTTACATTGTTTGTGGGTTTCCGAAACAACGCTAAAGAGCGTTTCTTGCAGAGAAAGCCGCCATTTGTCAGCTTTAGCGTTGGTGGTGTCGCGTTTTGCGTTATTAACTGCTGTTTCTGATTTTGAAGCTTGTTGTGGTGGTTGGGGCGTGCGTTCGCGACAGCGATGCGTAGCATTATCGCTCTTGGCGCTGTACTCCGCGCGATCGCTTTGAGCAATGGCAGAAGGTGAATCGATTTGTGGCAATTGAGTTTCAGGCAACTGGATCGACTCCTGATCGATCTTCAGCATAACCGACCTACCACCCTTATCAGAAGAAAGCGTTGCCTCGAAAGTAGTTCCAGGGGGCAACTTAGGGCTGTCGGGGGAGAATGTACCCAAATTTGTTCCGTCCAACTGGATAATGGGAGTGCCTTGAAATCGGTAATACTTTTCGTGAGTGGGAGGTAAATCGATCGTTCCCACTTGCAAAGTAACTTTTTGCTCCTGCCATTTAGATTTGGAAAAATCTTCTTCAGAGTAGTCATTATCGGGATGTTTGACATTAACAACTTCTATTTGATTGACCCGATAATTTGACAAAGCATGGCAGATTTCATCCATGAATAATTTGTAAACAAGTGCGCCTCTACCTGCTTTATCTTGAGATTCAATCCACCGACAATCGACGGGAGGAACGATGAGGAGTCGGGTTTCATTACCGGAGTAGTTGGTTACTTTCAGAGAGTCGGTGTCGATATGGTAGTTGGAATTATCTCCGTATTTGGCATCAAGTTTCGCTACCATACTTTGGGGTAAGTTTTTGAAGGCGAATTCAACTAGCGGTAATTCGGGATGAGCAGTGGCTTCGTAGGCAATTCCTTTGCTATCGAGTGCGTCTTTCCATTGGTTAGGTAGGTCAATGGTTCTGCCATCTTTGGTTTTCACTTTTTGGAAAGGAACTTGGAGAACGTAGACATCTCGCGGCAAGGCTTCGTGCAGTAATTCGTAGTCTTGTTGTAGCGAAAAGGTAATTTCTAATTCCTCTGCTACTTTCTGGCAAATTGTCCGATGTTTGCTTAAATTATCGGAAGTGTGGGTCGCTTGGAATAAAGCATGAGCAGCCCTAGTTTTTCTGTCAGGTGTATCCCAAATTTCGTCAATTTCGGCTCTATAACTGTCATAGAGTTTGCCCATTTCCTCTTTTCGAGCTTTGATATCGTTGCCAGTGCGATCGTAGATAATACTTTTGTCTTCTTGAAAGCGTTGCACCAAGTCTTTCGCCCATTGTAATTCGTTTTCTTCCCAATGTAAATCATTTTCTTTGCTGTGGCGGTAGTCGATTTCTCGCTCTACTAGGGCATTTTTGTACTGATATGGAACGTGCAATTCTTTGCCTTCTTTTTCGTACTCAATGCCTGCTGCATCTAGTTCCTTACGATTGTCTTTTGACACGATTAAATGAGCCGGAATTGGGGGAAGAATGTGCTGAAATTCATCTCGGTTACGGTGGATGAGTCGCGTTTGTTCCCAATAAGGATTAACGGCTTCTTTGGCTAAGACGTAAACAGCATTGGGGAAGTCGGCAGGCATGGGAAATTGTTTGTACAGTCTGTCATCTCCTTTATACTGGAAAAAGTAAGTGCAGCTTTTATGTTTCTCGCACCATTCATCTACTTTTTCGAGTAAAGTATCGGGATTTAAACCTGTTTTCTCTTTTATTTCTTTAGCATCTTTACCACGCAGCGAGTTTTTCTGGTAGTCAACTTCGTACTGTTCCATGATGCTGAGAGCGGCGATAAATCGCTTCTGCTGTTTGAGAAATAGCTTTTCATCTTCGCCGGGGTTGGGGAGTGCTGCTGCTACTTTACCGATGGCTAAAGCGACGATTCCGACTTCATTTTGAGAACTGGCAACTCCGATTTGTTCTAGGGTGGTAAATTTGCGTTGACCTGCTTTAACTTTACCTTCTCTAACTTCGGGGTCGTCTTCTCGATACTTAGCTTTAGTATAGGGAACTTTCTCAGCTTGTACCACTTCCCCGAAGTCAAATAATTTGTCTTGTGGAGGTAAGATTTGTTGGGCAATGTGAGGGAGTTTTCGAGATTCGATGCCAAAGGGTTCGTCACCGTCAAAATCACCTTGATGGAACTTTTCTAAGTCTTTGGGATGGAACCAAATTACACCTTTAATTTTCGCCATGACAGTGCGGGTTTCTTCTGGAATATTTTCCAGGTTTTTTGCGTGTACATTTTGATATATTCTCAGACCATCTTTGTTGAGAATTGGGAATCGACCTTGAACGCATTCTCCTGCTTTTAAATGGTGAGCGCAAACCGTACCTCTAGGTAAATCTTCGCAGGGTAAAGCCATTGCTGAAGTCATTGATAAAGCGCCTCTGGTTGCCAGATTTCGCCATTTGGATGCCAGCCACCTTTCTGCCATATTGGTGAATTCGGGACTGCCTATCATTAGTCCAAATTTATCGGCTTTTAGCATCTGGATGTCCTGTCTTTCCCGCTTTTTATCCTCGGTATTTTCTTCACTATCACCGTTGATTTCGTCGTCAATTGTAGGTGATATTTTGTCCTGTTGTTCTTTGAGTTTTCTTTCGTTTAAACGCGCTAAAAATGCCTCGCGTTTATCGTAATCTTCAATCATGACTTGGCGCAATTTCATCGGGTCGCGTTGCAGTGCTGCTAGTCTTTGAGCTTCGGCTTTAGCTGCTGGTACTAAGTCTTGTTTTTGGGCTTCTTCATCGAACCAAACTCCGGTGGATTGCCAGCTTGTTTGGGTGATGCCGATTTGACTGTTTTTGCGATTGCCAAGGATGGCTTTGGGTAGTTGGTAATCGCCACAAGGAATTAGTTCTGTGAGTTGTTTTTTATTGATGCCTTTGATGCTGGAACGGTCTAAAATTAGTTGGGGTTTGTTACCTTTGGAGTCGG
Source organism: Argonema antarcticum A004/B2 (assembly GCF_023333585.1). Classification (GTDB taxonomy): domain Bacteria; phylum Cyanobacteriota; class Cyanobacteriia; order Cyanobacteriales; family Aerosakkonemataceae; genus Argonema; species Argonema antarcticum. The sequence continues at coordinate 55,271 of NZ_JAIQZN010000031.1, read as the reverse complement.
CTAAGGAGTCGAGTAAGTTGTCATCGGGACGGAGGGTTCCTTTAGCTAGAAAGCTGACTTGGGGTGTGGATTCTGTATTTTCTGTATTCCAACTGCGTAGCCAAGCGAAACGAAATTGGCTGGCTCGATTTTTCTCACCGCCGATGCTTTTGAGTAAGTCGGAACTGATTGCACCGTGACAGTCTCCGGTTCGATATTTAGCATATTGTGGGTCGGTGAAATCAACAATTTTTAGTCGTAGATGGTCGCATTCTGATACGCCGGACATACAAGTGCTGACGAGAAGGGAACCGTAGCGACAGGCGGTGTCTTTTTCGGTTACGAATAAGTCTCCTATCTTTTTGGCTAGGGTTTCGTTACCAAAGTAATAACTGTTGCCTGATTGGAATATCATGCGTCGCTTAATTCCGTCTTCTGGGTCGTGGATGCTGGCGCGTAATTGGTGAGGGTCGGGATTGGATTTGTCAAGTTTGACTATCATTAATGAGTGCAGTTCTTCTGGCTCAAACATTGCTTGCAGAATTGAGTGGCGCAGGATTTCTGGATTGTTGAAAAATTTGCCTGCATTTCGACCTTTGGCATCAGTGTAAGCGGCATCGAAAACGGGAATCTTGAGTCCTTGTTCGGTAACAACTGTGGCGACCATGAGTTGATTTCTCCTAATATTGGAAGTGTTAGAATAGGAATTGGTGAAAAGGTATGGTGGGACTATCTAAGCGTTAGCAGGTTGAAATGCGGTCAAGTGTTGACCGTTGGAAGTGTTTTTGAGGTGATTGAAATGGATCTAAAGGTTGATGCGATGGTTAGTCCGGTTTTGTTTGAAGATGAGGATACTGGGTTGGTGGAGTTGGCGATCGGGCCGGAGGATGAGGATAAATACCCGTTTGTGCGTCCCAGTAGCGCTCCGGCGGATTTGATGGACAGACCGGGGAGAACGATACGCCTGACGGCACGTTACGCGATCGCAAAATGAGAGAATATGGATTTTGATAAGAGAGTTCAGGCTGACTCTACATATACTACATAGGGCTTGCTGAATAAGTTTGCGATCGCATGAGTCAAAATGACAGAAGGAATCAAGCCCTCAGATATATAAATTGAGATCGGTCAATCCCCGTCCAAAGATAACTTTTAATAATCAGTAAGGCTCTAAAAAGAGTAGAGTGGAAAAATTGACACAAAAAAGCACAAAAATGACCACGGGATTAGCTGGGCCATCATTACCCAACGGTTGTCTTCTGCCAGCTTGCAGCCATTCGGCAGTTCAAATTCTGCCGCTCTAGCGGCCACTGGCTCAACTTTTCTGTACATGGTCGCTGTCGATGATGCAATGGTTGATCGCTTGTGGCTAATTTATCACAAAACAAGGTCTGGATTTTTTTCAAAAAATGCTGAATTTATCTGAAAATGGGGATGTTTATCATTGCATTATCGCAGCAACAGCGAGTTACTACCAAGCTATCCTGATTGCAACAGATGAAAAGTTACCGGATTTTTCGGAAGTAAAAACTGTCTGGGATTAAAAATCTATTTTGAGGTTATCCAACCCATGAATGAACAACGCACCCAAGCTTACCTAAACCTGATTGATCAATTATTATCCTGCAATGAAGGCGATGAACCCCGAATTTTACAGGAAAATGAGGAATTATTGGATCAGGGATTGATCGAGGTAATGATAGGGGTAGCACGACAACTTGAGAGAGCAGGAAGGGAAAATGACGCACAATGGTTAATGAATATAGCGCAACAGTTAGCACAAGCATTAGGGTTATTGGATAACAACCCAACTGAAAGCGCAAACACCCCTCAAGACTATTTCAATTTCTTGATGGAGATATTACAAAAAGTTTCAGAAAATCCTGATCCTCAAGTGATTTATCCCTTTTGGGCGCAAAATCTTGATAAATTAAATGATAATTTAATACAAATTCTGGATAGTTGGGCAAAAAATACTCTATCATCCGTTGCTCCAAAAGAATCTGAATATATTGCTGATGTTATTTTTGATTTTAGTAGCTTAATTGAACAATATTCTCTCGGCAGCATTGCCAATAACATAGAACTTGCTATTATAGGATATCAAATAGCCTTAAGGATATTAACATTTGAAAAATTTCGCCAAGATTGGGCAATATTACAAACTAATCTTGCTATTGCTTATTCAAAAAGAATTAGAGGGGATAAAGCTGATAATTTAGAACAAGCGATTATCTATTATCAAGAATCTCTGAAGGTGCTAACTTTTGAATTATTCCCTCATGATTGGGCTAAGATAATAAGTAATCTTGCTAATGTCTATTCAAACAGAATTAGAGGGGATAAAGCTGATAATTTAGAACAAGCGATCATTTATAATAAAAAAGCACTGAATGTATTGACTTTTGAGTCATTTTCCCAAGATTGGGCAGGGACAAAACACAATTTAGCTGTTGCTTACTCAAACAGAATTAGAGGTAATAAAGCTGATAATTTAGAGCAGGCTATTATCTGTTTTAAAGAAGCATTGAAAGTTAGGACTTTTGATTCTTTTCCCCCAGATTGGGCAAGCACGCAAAATAATCTTGGTAATGCTTATTCAAATAGAATTACAGGAAATAAAGCCGATAATTTAGAACGAGCTATTATCTGTTATCAAGAAGCGTTGAAAGTTAGAACTTTGGATGCTTTTCCCCCAGATTGGGCAACCACAAAACACAATTTAGCTGTTGCTTACTCAAACAGAATTAGAGGGATAAAGCTGATAATTTAGAACAAGCGATTATATGTTATCAAGAAGCATTGAAAGTTAGAACTTTGGATGCTTTTCCCCCAGATTGGGCAAATACACAAAATAATCTTGCTGTTGCTTACTCAGAGAGACTTAGAGGGGATAAAGCTGATAATTTAGAACAAGCAATTATATGTTTTAAAAAAGCATTGAAAGTCAGGACGTTGGATGATTTCCCTCAAGATTGGGCAATAACAAATAGCAATTTAGGTGGTGCTTACTGTCAAAGAATTAGAGGGAATAAAGCTGATAATTTAGAACAAGCGATTATATGTTTTGAAGAAGCATTGAAAGTCAGGACTTTGGATGGTTTTCCTCAAGATTGGGCAAGTACACAAGATAATTTAGGTAATGCTTACTTTTTCAGAATTAAAGGGGATAAAACTGACAATTTAGAACGAGCAATCGTGGCTTATACCGAATCTCTAAAAGTTAGAACTTTTGATAACTTCCCCCAAGATTGGGCAAGCACGCAAAATAATCTTGGTAATGCTTACCTTTTCAGAATTAAAGGGGATAAAGCTAACAATCTAAAGCAAGCAATCAAGTTTTATCACAATGCTTTAAAAATTCGCACAATAGAAGATACTCCTTTAGATTGTTTGCTAACTGCCCGTAATTTAGCCATTTTATACTACACTGAAAAACAATGGCAACCCGCCACAGAAGCCTATCATGTCGCCATTAAAGCCGTAGAAAATGCCCGTTTAGAAGCCCTTAATCCCCAAAGTCGCCAAGAAGTTTTATCTAATGCTATTGATATTTTTCATGGCATTGTACAAGCACATCTTAATCTTAATCAACCAGAGAAAGCCTTAGAATATATTGAACGCAGTAAAGGGCGTAACCTTGTCGAATTAATGACCCAGAAAAACCTACAACCCCAGGGTGTTAGTCAAGAAATTATTGAGCAATTAAATGAATTAAAGCAAAAAGTCGTTAACGAAAAAATGAGCTTACAAAGTCAAAGCATTAATCAAAAGTTGATGCGTAGTGATAACCTAACCCCCTATGTTCAAGATCAAAATTATCTAAAGCAATATCAACAAGAATTAGATAGCTTTATTGAGAGAGAAATTAAACCGATTGATCCTCTTTTTAGCCTTACTCAAAAAGTTGAGCCGATCCCATTTACAAAGATTAAGGCTTTAACCGATGCAGAAACCTGTTTGCTACAGTGGTATATCACAGGCGAGAAAATATTAGCCTTTGTGGTATCTGCTAATGGAGATATTAAAGTTTGGCAATCTTCAGAAGATGAGAGAAATCAATTAGGTGATGCGATCATTAATTATGTGGAGCTTTACTACTCCGAAACAGGCAAGACAGAATGGATTAATCAACTTTCTAACCTCCTCCAAACCTTTGCCGACATCCTAAATATTAATGATATTCTTGCCCTCATTCCCTATACTTGTAAACGCTTAATTATTATTCCCCATTGGTTTTTACATATTTTACCCTTACACGCCTTCCCCATCTCTAACTCCCACATTTTGAAGTTTGGGGCAGGAGCAAATGCTCAAGATTTACACGATTTATTCCCCAATGGCGTACAATACGCTCCCAGTTGCCAACTATTACAAATCGCCCAAAGTTTCCACCATTCCGACTTTAATAAACTGTTTGCCATCCAAAACCCAACTAAAGACTTACTTTACACCGACCTAGAAGTTAATATCCTCTCAAACTTCTTTACTGAAAGCCAAATTATTGCCAAAGATAACGCCACCAAAAACACCATTATCACTCACTTAAAATCCTCAAATAACCACTGCCATCATTTCTCCTGTCATGGAGGCTTTAACCCCAATAATCCCCTTAAATCAGCCTTATTTTTAGCGAATCAAGAACCCTTAACATTAGGCGAAATCTTTGAACTTCGCCTCAATCAATGTCGCCTTGTCACCCTTTCCGCTTGCGAAACCGGATTAATCGATCCCAAGTCTATCAGCGATGAATATATTGGTTTGCCCAGTGGTTTTCTATTTGCCGGAAGTCCAAGCGTTGTCAGTAGTTTGTGGACAGTCAATGATTTATCAACTTCATTCTTGATGATTAAATTTTATGAGATTTTATTCGATGTTAATCTCAACATTTCCGTAGCAGTTGCCCTCAAAGAAGCTCAAGATTGGTTGCAGAATTTAACCATTGAGAAATTAGACGAATTTCTGGAGCAATATCAATCGCAAATAGACAAATATCTTGCTCCACTGCGACCAGGACAGCGCACAATATATCAAGAATCATTGAAACAAATCAGACAACGCCAACCCCATCCCTTTGCCAATCCCTACTACTGGGCAGGTTTTACAGCTACAGGGATTTAGTCAGCACAATCAGCACAAACCTTCTTCATTCCCAATTTAAAAGCACAAATACCGATCGCCGTTGCTACACCCGGAGGAATACCAGCCCCCATTGAAATCGGCTCTATTGCGGGTGCAATCATTCCTGATTCCAGAGCTTCTCTAACTTCCTCCTGACAAATAAACTTACGGCATTTTTCCAATAAATCACTAAGCGATCTATCAGCTTCAGTGCTGGTTTCTCGCATTAGTAACAATGGGATAGCATCTTCCAGATACCCCTCACATTCTTCTTCGATGACATCCAATGCCGCGATCGCACTGGCATAACCTGCCAATTCAGTCCGAAATTGAGCAATTTCTTCGGAAGTTACTTTAATTGATTCAATATCCATAGGTTTTCTTGTCACAAAAGCTGAGGTACACCTAAATTTATCAATTCCTATTTTCCTAGAAATGATGCTTTTAATCAAGAATAGAAAATCAAGGATAACTTGCGTTGTTTTATGCTCAATCAGCGTGTTGCCGGGGATTACGGGACTTTTACAAAAGTTTACACAGTATCGTTTACTTTTGTCCAACTACTTAGTTCAGGTAATATCAAGAGTTGGGCTTAAACGCTTTCCATATACACTGCTGGGTAATGCAGAGCGATCGCGCTGTCCCACTCTCCAAATCAAAATAGGTCGCAAACCGCTTAAGATTCCCCGCAGCCATCCGGTACAGGTAATCCGCCGCCTCAGCCGCCACCCGAACATTCACGCTCTCGCTCTGCAAGTTCAGCATTACCATCTCAGCACAAGATAGGTTATTTGTCAACTCTTCTGGCTTCGGTTTCAAAAGGTCAGGAGCCTGAAGCATCGGAGATGGTAGCCTCGCGCATCCCAGCCCTCCAAAATTATAGAACTCCGGGTCAGTTTCCAAAGAACTGCCCAGCAAGATTTGTCCGGCTGCGGCATGATTCCCGCAATCCAAATACCACACGCAAGGGATTTCAGAACGGCTGTAAAATTGGTTTAACTCAAGAACCTGGTTAATAGCCGCTCTCCCGGCTGCCGTATCCACGCACCCTACCAGGATAGTCAGCTTGTCGTAGGCATAGCGAATCAACTTGGGGTCAAATTCCTGCACAAAAGCCGTCGCGTCCACTCCCCAAGCTATAGAGTATCTCAAAGCTAGAGCCTGCGCCTTGGGCAGTCCAATTTCCTTGTCGCAGAAAGCCTGCCTGCTGATGTTGGCTTCTTCAACTATATCGGGATCTGCGATCGCAAATTGCACCTTCTTCCCCGACTTGCCCAAACTCCGTGCCAGTCGTGCAATATGGTAAGACAGCCAAGAACCAGTTCCTCCCGCCCCAATTAGCCAAAAGTCAATCGAATCGGTTTGTCTGATAATCAAAGGTGAAGCTGACAAATAATCATAATTAAACATGGGGTAAATCTCCAAATGTTGTTTACAATTCGATAGGGTCATCTAACAAAGATGGCGCAACAGAACAGGAGTAAAAATTAGAAATCAAATCGTCTTTTTCTCCGCCAACTGTGACATCTACAATAAAACTAGGCAATTCAAATATCCAGTCAGCCGGAACGTGCCAGAATTGCCGATAAACTCCCACTCGGCAAATAATTTCAGCACTCGATTCAGTCACTTTCCCTAAAACTGCGAAAATGCGAAAACCCCCTTCATCTGCATCATCTGCACCAGAGAAGAAAGCCGCCATCCGATTGTGCGAATGTACCTCTACAGTGGCATTAATGTATGAGGAATCTAAACCGTATTCTGTCGCTCTGCATTGACCAGAACTTTGCGTTTGCTCTGGAATTACAAGTTGCCATTGCTCTTGAACGTGATGAATGTGGAAAGTGATTTCTAACGGCGGTTCTGCAAGCGCTGCGATACAACTTTCCTTCCACATTTGGATGAGTATCTGCTGAGGAATTCGTCCGGGAGTTAATCGGACTAAAGGTTCAATTGGTTCTAATCCTCTGATTGACGCGGTAAAAAGTTCCACCGGAATTATTACTTCTAATCCCGGTCTAACCGCTCTAGCAAAGATGCCATTGCTTCCAATCAGATACTCAAACATACTGCTAGAATGAGGCGGCAGATTGTTTCCGAGTTTGATAATCTTATAATCGACCAATTCTAGGTTGTATGGATTCAGGTTTGCTAGTTCAATCATCAGTTATGGCTGCAACTAATTTGGCAATTGTTTGGTTCGTGCTAATTAAATCTTTAACTGGGTAAGATGAACGTTTAACTGCCTTTTGTATCTGCACGCGCACATCACTGGGTTGCGCCCTAGATTTGCCGTCACTTAAATGCCCGTTGAAAGGACTAGAGATAAACAATTCCCAAGCTTTTGTAATCGTATTGGGTGAAGCTAGAGGTGGTTTATTATCTCCCCAGCAGATGCGTCCACAGGGTTGATAGGAATGCAAATATACATTAGGCAGCGGAACGTGAAAAGCTTCTGCTTCCGGGTCAAATTTCGAGCCTTTAATTGCCCAAACCCAGTAATCAGATTTCAACCCCAAAAACACCATTGCTGGTAAAGGAACCAAGTGCTTTGATTCCAATAAATTTATTTTGTGTTTCTGAGGTGGCACGAATTTAATTGTCCATTCCCCGGCGCTACCAGTTCCCCAACGTACTATCCCCAATTCTGGGTTTATCCAACCCGAATCAATCGGTTTAAAACGTCCATGAGAGTAACCTCAACAAAAAACCCCAATTCTGGGTTTATCCAACCCGAATCAATCGGGGTATTGGCAAAAGCTGCTCGCAGAGTTGCTGGAGACAAACATTTATACTTGGAACTCTCCCCCGATTGATAGTGAAAAATGTAAGTACCGCCCTCAATAAAGAGAAGTTCGGCTTGAATAGCAGACAATTTTCGGGGGGCAACCTCCAGTATCTCCCGAATTATTTCAGATGCAATGTCAGATTCCATAACGCTAAAAGTTGCGAGAAATTGGTATTTGGGTCTGATTCAATCCAGTCTATTAATTCGTCAGCTTTATCTAGTAACTGAAGGGCTTTTTTCCATTCAGTTGTTAGGAAGTTAATCTCTTCAATCGTCCAAGGTCTTGATTCAAAATTACGATTCCAATAACTTTCGCAGCAAACACTTTGGTCTAGCCAAATATTGCCCGTTTCTAAGTCAAGGAGTGCTAATGCTGTAGGCAAAGCGCTGATGGGAAATGCAGCACGACTGGCTAATCTTTTGAGAAGTTTGAAATCAGCTTTTTCGGGATGTGCAATGTCTTTCAAGCTGTATCCAAAAGTGCATTCATACCACGATTCCCCTTCATCACCTGCTACCGATTCCAACCACCATCGACCTGATTGCGAAAGCGGCAGTAATATCTGCCATCCACTTCGCAATGCTTCAATTCCTTCTTCATGGTCTTGCCAATCTACTCCTTTAGGCGAGACAGGAATTTGATAGAGACGTTCTTCATAAGCGCCCTCTATCATCATGTCGTCAATGGGAAATAAATGTTCGCTAACTAGCGAAATAAACTCCAACTCCTTCGGACTGTGATTTTCATCTTCAGAGTAGAGTTCGGATTGGCTTTTTTTCCATTCTAAAGGAAACAATTCTTGGTAAAGAGTAAGTAGCTGATAAGTATTCAGCTTAGTCCACAAATAATCGGTGGCAGATTTAAAATCGATGATTGGTTGACATTGCTGTAATATTTGCAGAGCGGATTTAGCATTCCAAATTGCTGACATATCAAAACCCCATTGGAACTGCCGCAGCTACAGAACGACTATTTAACAGTCGTTCCTTAGTTTGCTCAACTGCTTTCACATCCTCTGTCCCTTTTTCAATAGCTAACTCAATAGCTTTTGCCATTTCTTTCATAGTCGCGCTATCGAGTTCTCCCGAAAGTTCCAAGCGTTGCAATTTTCGACACATAAAAAGTGCGGGATTGACTTCTTCTGGCGCATTGATGAGAAATTCTAAAGGAGTAATTTTCATAATTATCTTGCTCCTTTAGAACCATTGCGTTTGGCTACTGTAATCAGTTCTCCAGGTTTTCTAATGATGTCAGCGTTGGCGCAATCTGGGTAATAAGTTGTTAGCAATTTACGCAGTTCGTTATCATCATTTGCTATATCCTCATCAACAGGATGCTGTTGTCCCTCAAAGGAAATTAGCACTTTCTTTTTTGAAGTCATTTTGTTCTCTCAAAAGTAGGTTGTTGTTCAAATTCCAAATAATGTTAGTTGCGTTCCGGTAGTTTTAGACTCTTTAGAAGTTGTAGACGCGGTGGCGCTACTTGCTTCGCTTCTGGGTTTATTTGAATTAGTGGTTCTTTTCTTTTGGTTTCGAGCATTAGCAATCTGTCGCCGCACCTGGCGATTGGGAAAATCTGCTACAAGTTCCTTCAGTAGCTCTTTTAGAGGCGGTGCTAATTCTCCCAAGGATGACTCTCTTATCTTTTCACTAACAGGAAAGTCGCCGTGACTGCTTGCGGAAATGATTACAATCCGTCCCTCTGAATTACCGTCATCTGGTTTAAATGTCAAGTGCAGTTCGACGGTACATTTCTCGAAGATATAAGGTTCTTCTTGTTGTTCGGATTGTAAACTGTTCGATTCTTCAGTTTCAGAAAGAGCATTTTCTTCATCTTCCTCCGCCCAATTTTCATCATCTATTGAGTCTGAATCGCTTGCAGAGGTTGATGATTTAGTAGCGACTTGTTTTTTGACCTTAGCTGGCGAGAGTAGAGCTAGATAAGGCTTTTTTGCCAGCCAGCGAGCGCGGTCAAATAGTAGCCTAACTTTTTGAAATCTTTCCTCTATTGTTTCTTCATCTTCTGACTGAAGAGTGTATTCGATTAATTCTTCACTCGTTACCGATAAATTAGCAGCGGCGACTGCATCTTCTGGTGTTAACCATTTCATTTGAGCGGTGTTATTTAATAAATTGTCATAGTGTTTCTGGGCGTTAGCCCCCCTTATCGGTGTTAATTAAACTCATTTTTGCCTAAACCTCCACTTAGTAGTAGAAGCGGCTCATCCGCGTAGGCTTCTATTTCCAAGTAATCGGTCATAGCTTCAGCTACAGCGGCTCTGATAGAACCAAGGATTACGAATAATCTCCCATCTTTTATGGGAAATGATATATCTAGGTGATTGTCTCCTTCTTCAATCAAGATGGCAAGTTTTCCTCGATAAATTCGGTAAGTAATTCTGCCAAATGTTGAAATGTCGAACGAATGATTGTTTTGTTTTTTCATGGATAAAGTTATCCTAGATTAATTACAAAAAATGTGCGGCAGATAGCCATATAACAGCTATCTGCTATTAGTGAAACCTCCCATATTTGTCTGAGAATTTACTACTAACCGACTCGTGCTTTCACCTTCTTATTAGAACCATCAACGTTTTTAGCGATCGCTTTTTCTTTTCGCCCATTATTTGGTGTTACAGTTGAATGATTCTCTTCAGTATTTGATGCAGCAGTACGATTAGAAATTACCTCAGTTGCAGAGGTCAGATTTGATGGTACGATTCCGTATTCAACTCTGAGTTTACGCTCAATTCGAGTACCATCAACAGGAATACCTTGTTTCCAGTCGGCTACGATTTTGCGTTTGTTGGGTGTAACAACTAGCTTTTCTGTTCGGTATTCGGTTGGCAAGTCGCAAGGATTGATTAACACTTCGCAACTTGGGGGATTTTCCTTGAGTCGGATGTGACGAGTTCGCCCTACAATCTCTGTGGGAATTACTCCCATTGAGTGAAATTGTAGGAGGGTTTTATCTAGGCTGTTCCGCCACCGTTCCAGTCGTTCAATCGCCTTATTATGCAATTCTACTAAATGTTTTAGGCGTGCTTTAACGGCACAAATTTCAGCATCTAGTTGGTCTGCTAGTTCGGCTTGAGTATCAGCAGCAATTTCCTGGTCTGTCTGATTTCCCCAAATTTCTTGGAGAATAGCCTCTTCTTCTTCTGGAGTTTCAGCACTTTCTAATTGATTCCAGAGTTCGACTGCTTGAATCGAATATCTGGCTAACGAATCTTTAGCTAAATACATTAGTTACCACCTTCCACAGCAATGAAAATATTCATCAAAAGTTTCAATTCGAGCGAGTATGGCTAGGGTTCCTGGCGTGAGTTCTTCTTCCAAACTATCTGGTTTAATCTCTTCATCGCCTGCTTCCCTACTTTCTGTCTCTGGCATTAGTGCTAGAGAGTCTGATTTGAAATCCCCTAATTCAACTAAAGGAGTATTAGTGTAAGGAACTAGGGTATTTGTTCTATTGTCAGCTTCACATTTATTTTGGTACACAGTTGTGTAAAACCTAGTCTCAATTTTATGGTTTAAGAATGCTTTCCATTTCGGGTAGAAGCCCTTAAAGTTTCAACTTTTCTCAAAGCAGGAACCCGTTGCTTGCGAGGGGGAATTTTTTCTTCAGATACCTCTGAAAAGTCATCTTCATCTTCGTCAAGATTGTCGTTAGTGAAATCAGTGTCGTTATCCTTATCCAAGTCATCCACTTCGCTTTCGTCTGTCTGCACTTTGGATTCTTGCGATGTAGCACTAAGCGGAGTAGTTGAGGTAGCGATAACGTCATAACCTAGTTCTAGGATGAGCGACTTTACTACGCTTTCTATCTGCTGTTCGGATAATCCAGGGGTCGTTCTCTTGAGTTCCTGCTGTTTCATTAGCATCCAAACTTCCAGCGTTTCTTTTGGTGTGGCGGTTTTCAATGCGGATTTTATTTTCCTGGTCAGTTTGTCCCGCGTGGATTTGAGACGGTCTGTGGCAGTTTTTTGGATATTATTGGGTTGATTTGTAGGCATGATTAGTAACGTACTAACTTAATTATTTCCACCAAAAAACCTGGGCGTTAGCCCATTTATGATTCGATGACATCGGCAATTAAGTAGAGGGATTTGTAATTCTTTGGCATGATGGGGTAATATCTAAGTTTTTTGTAGGTTAGCAATTGATGACTGTTCTGAAAGCAAAGCTGGTTTTATGGTTAATTTGGCAGCGGCTCCGAATTTTATTGATATTGCAAAATTAAGCCATCACCAAATTCCTGTTTGGGGTAGTAATGTTGGTTATCACGGTGCGGGGGTAGCTTTGCAAATGTTTGGAGAAAGTTACAAAAAGGAGTTAGATAAATTATTTCAGCGTCGTGGTTTTGGATTGCAGCCGGGAGAGAAATTTAAGGGATTACGTGCCGTTTACGGTCAGGGAAGAGGGTATCATCAGGGAAAGGAAGGCGATAGCTATGCTATTGAAACTAAGTCTGATTGGAAGCGACAGCGTTCAACATCTTTAGCTGAAATAGGCAAAGAAATTGATGAATTAATTGAGTTTGCTAAAGCAAATTCTCAGCTAGAGTTTGTCTGCACTCCCTTCGGTACAGGATGGGCAGGTTACAGTCATACTGACATCGCTAACTTGTGGAAAGGAAAAGATATCCCCGATAATATTCGCCTTCCTTCCCAGTGGCTGGAGGAATTAACAAAGGAGAGTAAGATACCGAACTTTGAGTCTCGCACTAGAGCAGACCTGGAGAGTTTGATAACAAGTCGTCAGGGAAATCAAGTGGTAGATAAAGTGACGGGAAAACAGTACGGTTTTGTCGGACGTGATTCGATAAGACAAGCTGAAAAAATTTATGTGGGTCGGGAATTTTCTCGATTGGGATTGCAAGGGAGTCCTTTGGGTAATTATGAATATCGAGTTAAAAATCACAGTCTAGAAGAACATAACCGAGCAGTAACAGCCTACAAATCCTGGTTTGATAAGGAATTAATCAAAGGGAGGAAAGGTAAGAAATCGGTGGCTTATCAAGAAGTAGATAGAATAGCAGACAAGTTATTACAAGGAAAGCCTATTGTTCTTACTTGTTTTTGCCCAAAAAATTTACCATGTCATGCTCGCGATGTACTTGAAGAAGCAATCATTGATAGAGCATTAGAAAAGCAGGAAAATTTTTTAATTAGTAGGAGCCTGGCTGAAAATAATTTATCGGATGTGTCATCTGATGAAGAGGTGGAAAGACAATCGAATAATCGGAAGCGACTGTTTTCCCCAGTAAATATTTATAGTAAATCGCCCGATTGGTTGGCAGCGTCTTTGACTAACCCAACAACAGTAGCAGAGTATTGGGCTACTAAAGGACAGAGCGGTATTAAAGATAAATTTCCCATATTTTTTGGGAATAAGTTTTGGAAAGATGCAGAAGAAGCTTATCAAAATTTTAAGCAAAATTGTCCGATCGGGCCGGAACGAGATAAGTTAATGGCTTCTATTGTTGAAACCAAATTAAATCAATACCCAGAATTGATTAAAGAAATTGACAAGCGGGGTGGTAGCGCTTGGTTAGAGACTTGCGAACATAGAGTTAACGGTGGTTTCTGGGAAGGTAAGGGAAAAGATAGTCCGTTTATTTCTGCTTTGATTAAGGCTTACGAACGGTCGTCTTTACGGCTGTATCAAAAGGAAGCAGATTCGACGATGACAGTTGCTTTTTCAGGCAGTCGGGCTAAGTATTTTAAGGAGCATCTTGATTGGGAAAAACAAGCGAAAAATAGTTTGAAGGATATGGTAAAAACTGCTTTTGATACTGCTCATTCCCTGAATTACGATCGCCTGACGTTCGTAATGGGTATGGCGACGGGAATCGACCAATGGGGTGCGATTGAGGCGATAAAGCTACGCAAACAGCAGCGCCAGGGATTGTTGCCTGGAATTCCTAAAATAGAAGTATTGGCTTCTTTGCCTTGTGTAGGTCAGGAAAAAGTGTGGAATCAGAGGGAAAAAGACCGTTATTTTAAGCTTTTAAGTCTGGCTGATGACGTGCATTTGGTCAGCCGGGAGTATTACAAAAGTCCGGCTCAATTGTTCGAGCGCAATGATGATATGCTCAATCGGCTTAGTGGTAGAGATGATATGTTGTTGGTGGTGCAAGTAGCTGGTTCGCGGGGGACTCAGGATGCGATCGATAAAGCATTAGCGCAAGGAAAAGAGATCCTTTTGTATCAACCAGATAAAAAGGGAACTCAGAGTTACACATATTTCTGCGATCGAGCCAAGTCTTCTACACCGCCGTCGTCAGAACTGGCGGCAAAATTGATGGCTATCGAGAGGAAACAAACAATAGTAGAACAGGCACAATTTAGCAATTCGCCTCGTTCTCAAGAGGTGGAATTATGAACTCAATAAAAGCTTTTTATCCGGTTATTCTTATCCCCGATTCAATTCGTCAGTTCTGCGCGGATAACCCGATAGCAGTTTTGTCAGAAAACGCTACTCCTAAAATAGAACAGCCTTTCCCGCCGCGACTGCCAGTTTTCAATAATTCTCGTTATTATTTAGTGATTCAGTTTTGGATAGCCAGTGTTGTGGTATTAATGTTGGTTAACTGGCGGTTTGGTATAAGCGTTATAGCTTTTTGGTCATCGCTGATATGTGCTTTAATTAGTGCAGTAGCGGCTTTTTCTTATCTGCGAGTTGTTGATTTTCAAGTGCGCGATCGCTACAATCAACGACTGGCTGAGTATGAACGACAGTTAGCTGAATACGAAAGTTATCAATTGCGTCGCTTGCAGTCAAAAGGTAAGGAAAGCGAGCAATATATTTCTCTGTTGCGGAAACGCTCTAAGCTGTTTAAGAGGTTATTGAAAGAGATTGTTCAACCGCCTGTAAGTCAGGGTAAGAGAGAAGTACAACAAGGGGTAAGTGAAAAGCAGTTCTTTGTTTACTTATGTCGTTATTTTTATGGGTTTTATGACTTCTGCATGGGTGGCGAGTTTCCTATCCCCGGTACATCTTTTGGTTACACTGCTGACTTTATTCTGGTTCATCAAGCGACAGGTTTAGCTATAGATATCGAGATTGATGAACCCTATGATGGGAAAACGGGAAAGCCTCATCATTGTGTGGATAGGAGCAAAGACAATCAGCGCAATCGGTTTTTCTTAGAGAGAAATTGGGTAGTGATTCGGTTTTCTGAGTTGCAAGTTGTTAAATATCCTGATGCTTGTTGTAAGGCGATCGCTAGAGTTATTTTCCAAATTACGGGGGATTATAGAAGCTTAGTTCAATTACAAAATGTTAAAAACTTACTGCCTCACAAACAATGGAAAGTTAAGGAAGCTATTTATATGGCTAAGACTAAATTCCGTAACTCTTACTTATAGATAATTCTTGTGGGCTAAGACATCTGCCCTGATTCAATTAAGCATTCTCCTAAAACTAAAAAAACCATTTTGTAACTTGCTTAAACTTATTTAGGTGGTAGCTTAGCGATAGCAGCGATTTTAGCTATTACTTGCCTACTCGACGAAAAGGTGTTGAGCCAATTAAGTTATCAACTGTACTTCTATCAAGATCAACTATTCCATCTCGCCACTCAGATCGAGTTGATACTCCATTGCTTCCCCAACGCCACTTTTGCTTTTCATTCATTTGGCTTAAGTCACTTGCCAATGTTGCTGTCCAGCCCAATTCGCCAATAGAGAAACCTACTTCTTGAGATCCCTGCCCTTGCTGTGTCAGTACTCCTTCATATCGATTGGCTGCTGAGTTCCAAGTTACTCGCATTTGATACCGATTGTTTGATATCTGAGCTTCCCAGGTTCCCACAAATATACGTTTCCAATATGCCTCCCTTACTTTAGCTGTCCAACCTTGACAGTTATTTACTACTCCTCCATAAATACCATCATTGGATCTGCGGATCTCACAACGGTCAGGGAGAATTGCTGTAGCACCAGCTAAAACACTTTTAATGGTGTCAGAATCGTAACGTTTGTTATCAATAGGAACAAAGTTATCTACTCTACCACCATTTCCTTCTTGACCAGTTCTAATCGCGTTAGCTGAATAACTAAAGCGATCGCCTGGTAAAGTAACTGTAATTACATTACCTTTGGATTCCACAAGCGGTCTATTGCCGGGGCCAAACCCAACGTTATCCACAATCATCCTGTTATTACAAAAGAAAATATGTTCATGTGTAAGATCAGTATTGGTGAAATCTCTCACAAATCGGTTTCGAGCTATGGCAGGAAGCCCAGGAATTGTTTCCAAGACATTATCTATAACATCAGCGTTTATAAAGAGAGGATGTTTTGCAAAAACAACGTATTCGCCACTTTGGCGGCAGATGCGCTGTTCGGTAACGGACTGTGCAAAGGTTACGGTAGCGAAATATACAGTTTCTACAACCAACCCTGTAATAAAGCTAAGTTTTCCAAGATTGTATAAAGCTTTCATACAGCTGTTTAACTCTATAATTTAGAGTATTCTCCCATTAAAGCTGTTTTTAACATTTTTTATAATTTCTTAAATCCCATACGGTGATTTAACACGGCACAGCGGTGGCGGGAGTGCCGTGTCTGTATCAATCTTTGCACTTCTTACCCAATACTGATTGATCGCAGCACCCCTCTTATAAAAAAACTGGCTAGAACCTATTAATTGAGAGGGTTATTCCAACTCGTCAACCCCCGCCTTTT
The DNA here is from genome assembly GCF_023333585.1 of Argonema antarcticum A004/B2. Taxonomy (GTDB): domain Bacteria; phylum Cyanobacteriota; class Cyanobacteriia; order Cyanobacteriales; family Aerosakkonemataceae; genus Argonema; species Argonema antarcticum. The sequence continues at coordinate 38,690 of NZ_JAIQZN010000031.1, read as the reverse complement.
AAGTTCTGCAACCATCAAAGGATGTCCCTCTAAATTCGGGTTACTTTTGACGATCGCTACTGCCACCTTACGAGCTAAATTCAGCAAATCCTCATCATCCAGTATATTCGCTAGAGCAAATTCGGAAATACCCGACTGGCGATACCCCATCACAACACCTGGCCCACGCAGTCGCAAATCCATCTCAGAAATAAAGAACCCATCGGTGGATTTTTCCAACACCTCAAGACGTGCCTTAGCATCTGCTGTTTTACTGGTATTGAGCAGCAGACAATAGGAACGATGCGAACCCCGACCGACGCGACCTCTTAATTGGTGCAGTTGAGCCAAGCCAAAGCGATCGGCATGGTCGATTAAAATGACTGTAGCGTTTGGAACATCCACACCCACTTCAACCACAGTGGTGGAAACGAGTATTTGGGTTTTGTTGTCGCGGAATGAGTTGAGCGCTTCATCTTTCTCGGCAGATGTCATCCGACCGTGCAGCAATCCTACCTTAAATTCGGGGAAGATTTCCGTTGATAGTCGATCGTACTCTGCTACCGCTGCTCTCAAATCTAGCTTTTCCGATTCTTCGACCAGGGGAAGAATAATGTACGCCTGACGACCTTGAATTACTTGATGATGAATAAAATCATAAGCTGGAGCGCTTTTGTCGATCGCTTTGGTGTGAATCTTCTGTCGCCCTGGGGGTAACTCGTCAATCTGACTGACATCCAAATCCCCGTGCAAAGTCAGCGCTAAGGTACGCGGAATGGGAGTTGCGGTCATCGTGAGTACGTGAGGTCTGTTTCCCTTGTTGAGTAAATCTTGCCGCTGCTGCACCCCAAATCTGTGTTGTTCGTCAATCACCACCAAACCGAGTCGATCGAAGTTGACTTTTTCTTGCAGCAGCGCATGAGTTCCGACTAACAGAGATAGTTCGCCTGTCTCCAGTTGCGCGTGGATTTCTCTGCGTTTGGCAGTTTTGGTAGAACCTGTTAGCAATTGAACAGAAACGCCAAGGGGTTCAAACCACGTCGTAATCTTCCTATAATGTTGTTCAGCTAGCACTTCTGTGGGAGCCATGAGTGCTGTTTGGTAGCCAGATTGGATGGTGGCGAGGATAGCAACGACTGCAACAACAGTTTTACCAGAACCGACATCCCCCTGTACCAGACGGTTCATCGGCGTTTTGGAAGTCATGTCGTTGAGAATATCGTTGATGACCCGATGTTGAGCGGAGGTAAGCGAGAAGGGGAGTTGAAAGTAAAACTGTTCCAGCAGCGAGCCAACAGGAGTTATTTTTGCAATAGCCGATCGCGCTAAAATTCGCTTGCGACGCACAAGAAACGATAGCTGGAGATAGAAGAACTCATCAAATACCAGACGGCGGCGGGCAGCTTCTAGTTGGGGTTCGCCTGGGGGCTGGTGGATAAAAGCGATCGCTTCCTGTAATTCCATCAAACCATGTTTCTGTCTGAGATCCTGCGGTAGGGGGTCGATCAGTAACTCAAGAACTTCCAAAGCAGAGGATACTGCATCTTGAACGAGTTCGTTGCTGACTCCTTTTGTTAATGGATAAATCGGGATAATTGAGTTTTTCGTGTCTCTTGCTTCATCCAGGTTAATTAATCGAATTTCAGGTGAAGTTATGATTCTTCCGTAATAGCGATCGGCCTTGATTGCGCCCGATACAGCAACAATGCTCCCATTAAGGTACATTGCGATTTGGTCGTTTCTCCAGTGTTGAGATTGATAATAAGGATGATTGAAGAAACGCTTACAGGCAATGCTACCTGTTTTATCCTTAACGATAAGTGTTTGGATCGTGAGCCGAGGATTTTTAGGCGGACTGATTATTTCGTGCTTTTTGATTTTGCCCACTATAGTAACAGAATCCCCAATTTGCAACCCAGATATTTTGACTCGTTTATACTTGATATAGTCGCGGGGGAAGTAAAGCAGCAGGTCGAGAATTGTAATAATGCCAAGTTTTCCGAGCAGTCGGCAATTGTTTCTGCTTAACCCCGATAAGTAATGAATGGGTAAATGCAGCTTCATGGGATTTAATAATTTGTATGAAAAGCGCTCGTTGGGCTGCGCTAGCAGCGAGAAAATAAAAAATAATCTTTGCTCTTATTCAAAAATTAATCAACAATTAGAAAACTGAAAATCACTTTCATTAATTGCAATATCAGAATTTATTTGTTAATCCAAGCTCAAACCAGAACTGTGATCGCGTAGCCTCTCTTCTGGCACATCGTCTGTTTCATCAATTTCATCCGATTGGTTTTCAGCTTCTTGAACCTGAGCTACGAGTATTTCATTCCATCCACCAATGCCGGGATTTATTCGCTTGGCTTGAGGTAGTATTTCGATAATTTCTTTGGACAATTTTTCGCCAAATTCATCTCCTTTCAAACCGACTGCTATAGCGGAGATGTCTTTAAGAAACTCTGTTGGCAAGGAAGATATGGCATCGATGCTTAAGTACAAAGTCGGTATGCGATCGAATTCGGGGTCAAGAGCGATCGCAGACAGCGTTTCCACCGGGTCGCTAGCAATGACGGCTCTTTCAATATCGTTTTGAGTCGCTATCCAGAAAATGCCCTTCTCGCTATGGTCATGTTTTCCAGTGGACGTTCCCGCGTTAGTCCCAATGGAAAATTTTCCATTGGGCCTTAAAGTGCAGCTTCCCGTTTCCTCTCCGGTAAGCGTGCGGAGGGTAAACACAGTAAGGTTTTGGTCATTTGCGCCTATCCATCCTTTGTTGTGTAGCAGGTCGATCAAATCGGGGGGCAAGCAGGTATTTTCCACCAAACTTTCTCGCACGGACTGCCAGTGAGTGGCTAAGTCTGGCGAGTTTGTCTCTTGATTTAATGGGTTATCCTGAGATACATCTTCTGATTCAACAGTTGGAGATACTTTGGAGATTGTGTAAGTGTCTGGGTTAAAATTGCAGTTCTCAGATAAAGTATTGTTCTCGATATTATTAATGCCAGTATCGCCAGCAGTGTCACTATCTGTGTTTCCGTCCCCATCAGGTTTACTATTTTCTGTTTGAGAAATCGGTAATTGTGCAGTAACTTCTGAATTTATGTCAGTCTCAGAATAATAAGTGACTCCTCGATATTTTTGAAGCCCTTGGAAGGTGTAAGCTTTGCCTAAATGAGTGCCGCTAAAAGCTATATCGTTTAATTTGTAGCTAATTCCCAATTCGCCTGTGGGTGTTGGTTCTATTTTAACATTAATGCCTTGTTCGCTGAGGCGGTCAATTAAAAGAGCGATCGCGGGACTATCTACTGTCGCTAAATCAATTGCTGTTTGCAGTTGTTCTCGCGTGCTAATTTCCCCTGTTCTTGCTAATCTTCGGCGTTCGCCAGTTGTGGGAGAGCGGCGTTCTTTATCAAAACTTCGATCGGCTGGTGTCAAGTCGTACTTTTCTTCTAATTGTTCAATTAACTTTTCGCTGCGTAGATAGTTCCAGCTATCGGATACGCAAGTTCCTTTTTCATCTAATTTGATGCGGCTGGCTGCAATGTGAATGTGGTCGTGGTCGCGGTCTGTATGGCGGATAATGGCAAATAGGTTTTTATCGAATCCCATTCCTTCTAGGTAGTCTAGTGCGATCGCCCGCCATTTGGCATCGGGTATATATTCACCAGGGGGAACGCTCAAGACGGCATGATAAACTGGTTTTTCCACTCTAGGGTTCAGTTGCTTGGAGAATCGAAATTCAGCTGCTAATTCCTGGGGTGTCTCTCCTACCATGTTTCCTCCAATCAGTGAAGCGCCTTCTTTGGAAAAAAGGTAATTGAGCAGTCCCGTGAAGCTTTTACCTATGATTTGTTTGCCAATCATTTTTATAAAACTAAGCTTTATTAACTAGCTTCCCATTCTTCTAAATCTTCGTCTTCTTCATATAAATTAATGGAAAAGTTTATATTCATTTGTTGCCATTGAACTTGTTTTAGTAAGAAGAGGGCTTTTTCAAGAAGTTCTTTGAGTTCTGCTGGCTCGGTTATTCCTTCTCTCGTCCATAGCGCTTGTTCGGTAGCTGTCGCAATTGGTTTGAGTCGTAAATTGAGTTCTGCTAGTTTTTGGCACAAAGTTGCACTACCGAGTCCAAATTGTTGACTTCTTAAGGTTTTGTAGCGAAACAAGTCGCTGACGGTGGTTTCCAAATCTTTAGCCATTTTTTCTGCTAGTTTAAATTCTTCTGGTGTTAAGCGTATTCCTACTTTTTCGATTCGTTTTTGCCGGGGCATAATTTACTTCGGCTTTAAATTATGGTTCGTTATGTTGAGCCTATTAGCTTTAGAGAGAACATAGCCTCTAACTTAAGGTTTTCATTTTACGATCGCCCCGTAAGCCAAGTGACTGATTTCTCAGGCGACGGAAGCAGCATGATATGTCAAGTTTTTTTGCAAAAAAACTTGACATATTAGCAAGAAGTTAGAAAATAGAATTAAGACTAAGCCTGGGTTTCGAGCGATGAAGAGGAGTCGAGTTAATACGGCTGAGTTAATTCGCAGACAAATTGAGGAAGGCGGAGAAGCCTACTGGCGACAGTCGGATTTCTCCCATCTGTCGCCGACGGCGGTGAGCAAAGCGCTCTCCCGGCTGGCGGCAGATGGAGTTTTGGAGCGAGTTAGCAAAGGACTCTACTACCGCCCTTGTCAGACTCGATTTGGTCGCAGTCGTCCCTCTCAAAGCGATATCCAGAAGCTGCTGACAAAGCAAAATTTACATCCGGCTGGAGTGAGTGCGGCTAATTTATTGGGGTTTACGACTCAAAACGCCATCCAAGGTGAATTTGCTACATCAGCAAACAGTGTTTCTCGCACGATCGCCGGATCTCGCACCCGACTGCACACTCGCAGACCCCAAACGTGGAACGACTTGGAAGCAACGGATGCGGCAATGCTTGATTTCTTAAGGTCTAGGGGCAATTTGAGCGAGTTGTCACCAGCAGAGACTAAGCGACGGTTGTTGGAGTATTTTCGAGAAGGCGATCGCTTTGAACGGTTGGTTGCAGTTGCTTCTTCGGAACCGCCGCGTGTGCGAGCTATGCTAGGAGCGATCGGACAAGAACTCAGGAAAAGTCCACAAGAACTAGAAAAACTCCGAAATAGCTTAAATCCACTCTCTCGATTTGATTTCGGTAAGTTAAGTAACCTTCGCTACGCTAAGGAGTGGCAAGCTGAGTGAAACTATTTGAACACCTTGATTTCCGCGATGCTGTGATTGCAGCGAGAGAACACTTTGCTCCCCTTAGACTTACTGAACAATTCATCGAGAAAGATTATTATGTCACTGAGGCACTGCGAATTGTCGCAACACAGTGGCCGAATCAAGTAATTTTTAAAGGTGGAACAAGTCTTTCAAAAGGTTGGAAGTTAATCGAACGGTTCTCAGAAGATATCGACCTGTTTTTGAATCGACAAACGTTTATTCCTCCGTTGGGTGCTAATAGAGTAGACCGAGAATTGGAAGCGATAGAAAGTGCTGTGGGAAATCACCCAGGTTTGAGAGTGGAACAAACTTTGGGAAGAAGAAAGAGGGGAGTATATCGCAATAGCTATTTTATCTACGATCGGCAATTTGTAGGAATTGAGGCGATCGCTAATCGGGTATTTTTAGAGATGGGAACTCGTAGCGGTACGTATCCCACCCAAACTGTGATGCTTTGCTCTTACATAGCTGAATTTTTGCATGAAATTGACGAAAGTCTTGATACTGAGGATGAATCCAGTTTTCCCATGCTATTGCTAGATTTTCGCCGCACTTTTGTTGAAAAATTGTTTACTATTCACTCGAAAGTAGTGAAAAGTCAGGAAGATGGGCAACCAATTGGGGCATACGCCAGACATTATTACGACTTATTTTGTTTAGCCAAACAGTCCGAAGTGCAGGAACTACTGCAAAGTGAGGAATACAGCCAGCTTAAAGAGGATAGCGATCGCATCAGTAGAGAATATTTTCCAGATTATGATGCACCGGAAGCGATGAAATTCTCGAATAGTTTGGCTCTCTTTCCAACAGGAGAACTACGCCAAACTCTGAAGAGAGAATACGAACAGCAATGCAGTAGCCTTTGCTACGGAAATTATCCTGCGTGGGAAGAGGTAGAAGCCTGTTTTGAAGAATTACGCGATCGGCTTTGAGTCCAATGGAAAATTTTCCATTAGCAGAGCAGTATGACATTGTGGCGATCGCCCTACCTCATTAGTTCTATTTTACGGGTTGTGGGATTCGGACAATCGGTTGAGGGGGGAGAGGTTTAAGAAGGGCTAAGAAGTAATAAGTGCGTTCGGATTCTCCAACGGTCGCGGTTTTCCAGACTTCTTTTGAGGTTGGAACTGGCATTGGCGAGGGCATTTCTGCACGGACAGCTTTCCTTACACCTCAGTAAAAAACTTGTGAGATGAGTAAAACTATTACAAACAAAGAGCCTGATGTTACGGTGGTATTTGATTATGGAGGGTCGATTACCAAGATTATCTTTACGGGACTGGACAGGCAAGTGCGGCTTTTGTGCATGGAACCGGAAGTTGCATCCGTACCGCGAGAGTCGATTTTGGCTTATACCAGAGACCAGTTGGGGTCAGCAGATCCGCAGAATACTGCTTGGGTTGCTTTTAGGAACGACTATCGGGCGGTTGGGTATCTGGCGAGACAGAGGTTTCACGCTAATGCGGGGTTATCGGAACTCAAGTACGAGAGGGCGCTGCACAAAACTTTGGCTGCTTTGTGGGTGATTAAAGAAAAGTTGAAGTTGCCTGCCAATTTTACAGCTGCGATCGCAACCCTACTACCACCGGGGGAATATGAAGACCGAAATCGGTTCGAGCGAATGCTCCGAGAGGCTTTGGCGGATTATCAGACGCCGACGGGTCGCGTAAGTGTGGAGTTGTTGGTATTTAACTGCAAGCCGGAGGGCGGTGGCATTTATTTGATGCACAATAAGAAACTTGGCTCGACGATGAAAGAGCGGGTATGTGCGATCGCAATGATCGGCTACCGCAATGCGAGTCTGCTGGTGGTGCAGCGGGGGGATGTTAGACCCGGAAAAATGAGCGATTTGGGCTTTATCCGCATGGTGGAGAAGGTAGTCACTAAGACTTCGGGACAAACTGCCGAGCGACTGACACCAGAAATTGTAGCAGCGGGGGCTGAGATTAAGGCTGCACCTTTGATGCGATTGGCCCGCAGCAGTACCAGGGAGGGACGGGCTGAGGAAGTACAGCAAATAATCGGAGCGATTAAGGAGGCGCGTCCTGAATACGTGCGGAGTCTCACCAGTTGGTTAGATGAAAATTTGCCGTCGGATTGCGATGAGTTGGTGTTTTGTGGGGGAACGGCTGATTACCTGAAAAAGGAATTAAACGAATATTACGATCGCCTGCCGATTATTTGGAATGCGGATATTTCTATTCCACAAGTTTTGGATAAAAATGGTTTTGGGTATCGGCTGAGTGATGTTTATGGGATGTTTTTCTACTTTAGGAGTGCTTTGAAAAAGCAGTTCAATTCTAATCCTTCTAAACCAGCTGATTCCTCGTCAGAAGATTCAAATTTGCAGGAGGTTGGTACTCGTGGATAAGCAAGGAAAGGTTGATTTTCTTTGGCGGTATCAACCATCAAAAAATACAGCGCATGGGCTGTTAATGTCTTACATTAAGCATAATCTTTTTCTACCTGCTAGAGAAATGATGCTTCAGCCATTGCGGGCTTACTGGCTGGCATTAGCTTATCAGGAAAAAGGGGATATCGATCCGGTTCTGTTGGAGAGAATGTTTAGGAAAGCGGTGTACGCATTGGAGAAGCACGCTTTGTATTTGTGCGACCAAGCGGGGATTGATTATCCGGTGAATTTTTGCGGGGAAGCGCCTATTCGTAGAACGTTTTCTTTACCGCAAGAGAATGCTACTGGTGAAAATGATGTGGATGCCGAATCGGATTCTAGGAATTCTCAAAATGATGGATTTGCTACAGATAAATTGTTTGAATTAGTCGGTGGTGAAGAGTTTGATGATTCGGGTTTTTCGAGATGAGCGCTTATAACACTACAGGCAAGTTATTGCCTGCGGAAATGAAGTTTATGGTGTAGCGACATGGCAAGTAGGAATAGGCGAACGAAATATCAAGTTGAAATAGTGGATTCTGTTACCGAAGAAGCTGAAAATTCAGGAGATTCATCAATGGCAGCAATTATAGAAAGTCCAAATCGTTTGAGCGAAAATGGGTTAGAAAGTGTTGATAAATACCCAACTAAGATTCATTTAATTGATGGCGAAAAGGGAGGTGTAGGGAAGAGTTTATTTGCTAGGGTTTTGATTCAGTATTTTCTGGATAAAAAATATCCTTTTTTGGCTGTAGATGCGGATAGGTCTAACCCAGATGTGTCTCGGATTTATGAAAGTGTCTGTCGGTCGGCGCTTTTTAGTGAGGATGAGAAGAAGTTTTTCGAGGCTGACAAAATTTTTGAGTGGGCGTTTGAGAATAGCGTGATTGTGAATTTACCCGCTCAGGTTTATCCATTGGTAACGAATTGGATTGAAAAGAATAATTTGATTGACTTGGGTAAACAATCGCAAATCAGTTTTTGTAAGTGGTTTGTTTGTACGGGCGGTTACGATAGCGTGCAGTTATTTTTGAAATCGGTGCAGCATTTTGAGAAGAGGATTGCTCACGTTTTAGTTCGTAATTGCGGTTTGGAGGATGATTGGAGTTCTGTGGAAGAGATGGAGGAAGTGCAGAATGCGGTTAAAAAATATGAGGTGAAGGTGATTGATTTTCCCAAGTTTTATTCGAGGGAAAGGAATGCCATAGATGCCAGAGGAATTACGTTTGAATTAGCTAGAAATAGTCAAGAATTTGGCGTGTTGGGAAGGCAACGAATTAAGTCGTTTATTCTGTCAGCTTACGAGGCGTTTGAAACTACGGGGATGTTACCGTGAGCTATGGTGCTGTTGATACTAAATCTTTACTAGATATTGCCCTGGAGGGTCAATCGGAGGAATATCGGCGAAAGGTGTTGGAGTTGGCTTTTAAGGGGAAAATTGAGCCAACTGACCCGATATTCCTGATTTTATTGGCTACGGGGCGATTGGAAGTGCTGATTCGAGAAAGTCCGAAACCGGAGGATTTTGAGTTGGCGTTTACTCGCTGGGTGGCGCGGATTAATAAGACGCTGGCGAATTACGAACGGGTGGCGGTTGAGAAGCAAGAGGGGCAGATTGCTGCGGCTGTTAATTCTCTGGTGCGTCAGACGGAATTGACGAAGGTGGCGACATCTGCGCGTTCTTTGGTGGTGGCGGCGGGTGTGCTATTGACGACGTTGGGTGTCGGTGCTTTGATGGGATGGATGGGTGTGCTTCTGTCGCAAGGAGGGTTTGCGCCGGGGGAAGCAGTTCATCTGACTCAGGAGCAGGCGGAGGCTTTGCGGTGGGCGACTAGCGCTGAGGGGAAATTTGCTCGGAATTTGATGAAGTGGAATTCGGATAGTTTGACTAATTTAGAGTGTAAAAAGGATGTCTTGCGTTTGGGGGTGACTTTGGAGGTGGCGGGGCGTGCAGCTACGTCGGGATTTTGTACGATTTGGGTAGAATCTCCGGAAAAGCGTAAGTTTAAGATGTAAATCCTGTGTCAATAGAGTAAAACCGAGATAGTGATTTTTAAAGTTCTGGAGTTTAGAGATGTCGAGCAATCGCCTGCGCGAAGTTGAGGAAAATTTAGCCCGTTATCGGAAACTGGTGTCAGGCAAAGAACGAGCTTTGACAGCGAGCCCCCCAGATGACTGGGAACGAATTAAGTTGCAAATTGCTGACTTGAAAAAAGAAATGCAACCATTTGAGAGGGAATATTGGCAGATTTTGGCAAATGAGTCAGCGACAGCCAGCGTCGCAGAGCCAGCACCAGAAGTAGTAGTTGCCGAGATTGTAGAACAGGTGGGGCAACTGCAAACCAACCAGCAATATTCTGATGAGGTGCTGGAATGGCTACAAAAAATTTATGCCGAAGTTAGCAAGCCGGGAGTACCTGCGGCGGCTAAGTTGAAGGGGGCACTGTCGCTGTTGCCACCTTTTGTTAGTTTATCCTACGAAGCAGAGTTAGATACAGAAAGCTTTTTGCAGAAACATTTCCCAACATTTAGAAAGTGGTCTAAAGCATTAGCAAAAAAGTCGTACCCCTCGATATCCAAACAGGTCGAGGGGAGTTAACAAAGTTAAATACTCCACAGAATCTTCCCTATATTGGTGTAGCTAAGTTTGTTGGACGAGATGTTCAACTTGAAATTTTGCATAAACAGTTAAAGTTAAAGCGAAGGGATCGTGTAGTGATTTCTGCTGTTTCTGGAATGGGTGGAATTGGGAAAACAGAACTAGCTATTCAATATGCTTCCCGATATTTGAATGATTATCCAGGAGGTGTTTGTTGGCTAAAAGCTAGGGAGACTAATTTAAGCTCTCAAATTCTAGATTATGCTCTATTTAACTTAAATTTAGAAGTCCCTCAAGAACTAGGAGGAGAACCTCTTAGCATATTGCGAAAAGCTCAGTGGTGTTTGCAGCATTGGCAACCATTTGGTGAAGCGCTACTAATTCTAGACGACATAACAAATATAAGTAATTTCAGAGAGATATTACAAGGACTACCTAAGCGCTTTCGTGTTTTATTAACAACTCGTCAGCAAAATTTAGATGTAAGTTTTTATGAGCTAACCTTAGATGTTTTATCAGTAAAATCTTCAGTAGAGCTATTGGTAGCCATCGTTGGGTATGACAGAGTGGTAAAAGAATCTAAGGCTGCTGAAGAGATTTGTAAACTACTAGGCTATTTGCCTCTAGGTATTGAATTAATAGGTCGCTATCTAGCTGAAGATCTTGATTTGTCTTTTTCTGAGATGCTGAAGCGGCTTGATGTGCAGCGATTAAGAGATGAGTCACTAGATCTTGATGATCAACAAGCGCAAGAGAAGTACATTATGACTGCTCATCGAGGTGTTAGAGTAGCTTTTGACCTGACTTGGGATGAGCTAAAAAGCTTTACAATGAACGTTGCTCTAATTATAGGGATTTTAGGTCTAGATATAGTTCCTTGGGTATTGATAGACTTCTCTGCTAAATCATTAAATTGGTCTGAAAACGATGTTATCAAAGCTAAGAAGCAACTTTATAAATGTTCTTTGGTTCAGCGTATTGATGAGAAAACTTGCAAGGTTCATCCACTAATTAGAGATTTCCTGCAATTGAAGCTGGTAAATTTTAATCAAGCTGGTGAACTCAAGCGGCTCGGAGCTAAAAGCCTAAATGATCTAGCTAATCTATATTATACACAAAAAAATTATTCAGAAGCAGAAAAACTCTGCATTCAAGCTCTTAGAATTAGGCGAGAATTGTTTGGGACAGATAATTTTGATACAGCAGCCAGCTTTAATACCTTAGCTGGTATTTATTATGAGCAAGGGCGATATGAAGAAGCAGAGCCATTAGCAGAACAAGCTTTGGAAGTTCACCAGCGTTTGCTAGAGGAAACTCATTCTGATCTAGTACTTAGTCTAAATAACTTAGGAGTTATTTATTGTGCTAGACGACGGCATTCAGATGCAGAACTATTGCTTCAAAAAGCTCTTTCAATTAGACAGAGTGCGATTTTATTAGATTGTCTTAGCTTAGCGAACAGTTATAATAATTTGGCGATTTTGGGACAGGATAATTTCTCAGGTTGGCGTGATAAGCTTGATTTAATAGAATACTTTTATGAACAAAGTTTGAATCTTAGATTTAGCGTTTTTGGACAAGAAAACACACTTGTAGCATCTACATTATCTGATCTAGCTAGTTTTTATCTTGAACAAAGCCGCTATGAAGATGCTGAAAAGTATTACCTAAAGGCTCTTCAGATTAGAATAAGCACACTTGGGAATGATCATTCTGATACAGCAGCTAGCTTCGAGGATTTAGCTGTCTTTTATGATGAGCAAGGACTGTTGGAAAAAGGGATCGATTTTCATATTCAAGCCTTTGACATATATAAAAAAAATCTAGGGCTAAATCACACTACAACTGCTTCTGTGCGCATGAATCTTGAAAAGTTTTTGTTAGCAGTACGCTCCCAAGTAATACAAGGGGGAATTTGTCTAGCAGAAGATGATATAACTTTTTTAGACGAATTATGGTTGAAAATATTGGATAGAGGTTCATTTACTGACTATCTGGAAAACAATCTTAAATTTGAAAATTCTGAGTGTGTCCAGCAGGTAATAGAATCTAGAAACGGCGAATGGTGCAACTTAAGCTTCGCTAACTTTAGGAATCAAGATTTGAGTGGCGTAAGCTTACGCAATGCGATCCTATTCTGCGCAAATTTTAGTGGTGCAAGATTAGTAGATGCTAATCTAAATGATGCAGATCTGATTGGTGCTAATCTTGATAATGTCTATATCAAGGATACTGACTTGAGTAGATCTAATCTAAGTTTCGCGTCTATCAAAGAAAGCTCGATAGACCACACTGACTTAAGAGATTCTGAGCTAATTTCTACTGTTATAGACAATTGTTCACTCAATTTTGTCAATTTACTCGGTTCTCGAATGAGAGGTCATCTCTCGAATTCTAAGCTAAATCATTGCAACTTTAATTTCTCGAAACTGGGTACTATCGGTCCTAAGAGGAGAAAAGGAGTTTATGAATTTATAGCGATATAAGTTGGTATAGTTACAGATTGAAATAGACTACATTGAAATACACACAGATTAAATTCAGTATTTGTAAATACACCATCGCATAGCGCTATACTAATTTTTAAGTTAGCTTTAGGTGAAGTACCGCTGAGAAATCAATATATCTGATTGTTGTAGCTACAGCTTCAACTCCAACAACATAACAAAAAGCTATTACTTGGTCAAGCTATCATATCCTGCAAATAGCCTCTAAGGTACGCCCCAATTAAGGGATTAAGCAGCCTAATAGTAGAAATCAGATGAGACTAACCCCGCAGGCTAACTTCACCGTTAGATTACGAGATCATTCGATGAGCGTTCAGGTAAAACCTTAAGAATCTTCTCTGCTAAAGCATTACCCAATTCCCTCGGTTCCAGCTTATGCAACCCACCTCCATATACGCGCCCCTCACCCATCAGTGTCTCATCAGAAATGCGATCGAGCGCCAGCCAAACCTCTTTGAGCAATTCTGGCTTCTCTAAAAGCACTTTGGCAAGAGCAGGTTTAGGATACAATATCAAATAAACATTAGTAGCCGTCGCCCTTGAATGATTGAGGATAAATCGAAAAGGTCTACCTCTACCACTATCCTGACGACCCATATAGGTGCAGAGGAACGGAGAAGGAGGACGCTTTTCCTGAGCATACCAGGGAGAGCGATGCTTGCTCCAGATAGCGATCGCTATGCAAAATTAAATAAATAAGTTAGGCGAAACTTTGAAATATTCGCCAAGAGCTTTAGCTTGTGCCTTGCTAATCGAACGTTTGCCATTAACAACTTCAGATACTACCCCACTCGAACCAATTATTCCAACTAAATCTGCTTGCCTAGTGCCGCTCGTTTCCATGACATATTGCAGCATTTCAGATGGAGTAGATTTCTCGAATGGATAGTTTTTAGTTTCGTATACTTCAATCAGCGTTACTAATAAATCGAGTAAAGCTAGCTCCTCCGGTGTACGATTTTTGGCAAAAATTAACGGTTCTACAACTTTCAACAAACGTTCGTATTCTGCTTCTGTCTCAATTGCCTGTGGAGCAACTTCAGCTAGCAAGGCTTGATAAGCACTTCGATCAAAAGTAAGGGTCATTTTTCCATCCATCTTTGTCGTATTCGCTATGGGTTAAAAAATATTTGTAATAAACCTTCTGCGTTTGATAATCAATCCCAACAATCAGACGGTAATCGTTGCCTTTAATGTTAAATACCGTAAAGTTTCCTACTGCCTCAGCATCTCGATAAACCTTACGCACATCTTCTAAATTTTGCCATTCTGCATTTTTTACAATCTCATACCATTTGTCAATCTGCGTCCTGACATCAGGATACTTAGCTGCATCATTACGGAGATTGCGAATTGAAATTAGGTGCATTTTGATTGAGATAGGTAAGAAAACTTTTTCGCACAATCATAAATCCATCAAGATTATTTAAATTCTTGGCTATATTGTCACTCTCTCATTTTGAGAGTAAAATGTCAAGGGGGTTAAACATTCAAGGCCCCAGGGCTGTTTCATTCTAAAAAAACAGAGTGGCAATTACCAGAGGAGACGGTAAAAACCACGCAAGAAAAGCGATCGCGCACACCCTCTCTTTCAGTTTGCTGAATGGTTTGAGCCAATGGCCATTATGCCCCAGATAAAGAGAAGACAAGACTATATGATACCTAAGAAAGCTGCAACTACCTGAGAGGAGGTTTATGCGATCGCAAAATTTTTATTGCACTTGTCCAATCATTTCTTGACTTTGTTGGCTATGAGAACGCTGATTTGAGGAAAGTAATTCTTCTTTAGTAACTGGCGTTCTTCTGAGGGTATCCAAAGGAACAAGAAACTCACCTTTTTGAATTTGGATATCCAGCGCATCAATTACAAATCTTACATCCAGAAAACTAGCATCTTCATAGTCGTTATCTTCATAACGTTTAATTTGTTCTTCTGTCAAACCAGCTAAATCTGCCAATTCTTTTTGACTTAGCTTGGCTGCCATTCTAGCTCTAATCAAGAGTTGGGGTAAATCATCAATATCATCAAGAGTTAGCACTATTGGCGTGTGGCTATCATGGGATGTTAGCCTGTCATATTCAGCAATTTCTGCTTGCAATTTCTCTAAATGACATTGTAATGTCTCTCGGTTCATTTTCCATCGCTCATGGTCATTTTTTTTACTATCTTCATCCTTTTCTATTGCGGCTATAGATTTTTCAAACTTCTCTAACCATTCTTGACTAACTTGGTACTCTAATTCATTTTTAATCATCATTCTCACCTCATTAAATCTATGGCGATAATACCTTTAACATTTCCCCTTATGTCACTCTGAAAAAATTCAAAAGAATTGCTTCCATAATTACCTACAGGTTGCTGTGATGGGAAGATTTCTCCCCTATATTTAGCTTTCTGTCCAGCACGGTCATAATGGTTCAGTAATCGAGGAGCGTTAATTCTGAGATAATCAATATCCACGGTATCATTATCATAACAGGCATCAAAATCGCCTGGGGATGGTTCACTGGTAACAAAGCTACCATCAATATAAATGGTTCTACAGCCTGCTGCTTTTAGTTGCTCCATCGCCATTCGCAGTCCGCGCATTAAACGCAACCTCAGATCGTTGGTGCCGAATCGTTCTACAAACTCTTCCCATTCGCAAAAATGAACTCCAGGTGGTAGATTGCCGTTTTCATCAAATTCTGGAATCACTACCTCACACCTTAACACAGCTTAATGTCCGGCTCTTGAGCGTACCATATTCTGACCTTTGTTTGGAAAATTGCGATCGCTATGCGTGCGCGTTAGCGCCTCGGCGCATTCGCATAGCGTGGGTTATTACCGCAACTCTAGTTAACCAAACCAGCACGAAGGGCGCGGACAGCAGCGGAAGTGCGATCGTCACAAGATAACTTGGTTAAAATATTACGAACGTGAGTTTTCACAGTACCCAAGGAAATATGTAGTTCCCCACCAATTTCTTCGTTACTGTACCCTTCCACAATTAACTGGATTACATCTCTCTCTCGTTGAGTCAAAGGATTAACCGTAAGTAACTCTTTGTCTTCCGGGTTTAAAGCATGAATTGGGATAGTTGGAACACCAGCGGGAATGGCAGCTTCTTGAAAAGGATTATCCATTCTTGTTAAGACAATTCTGGCAATAGATGAATCGATCCAATTTGCGCCTGAGTGAGTTTCCACAATTGCATCTACCAGCTTCTCAAACATGACATTTTTCATGCAGTAAGAATCTGCTCCCGCTGCAAAAGCTGCCAGCACAGAATCTTCATTATCCTGCATCGTTAAAATCAGAACTTTTGGCTGTTTATCAAGGCTTGAAGTTTTAGCTTTGATAAACTCTTTAAATTTCTTTGTTAACTCAATTCCATCCACTAATCCTGTTAGCCCTATATCGATGAGCGCTATTCTCAAATTACTTATGATATTATTTAAAGTAATCATTGGAGTAAAGAAATGGCACGCATACTGGATCAGCAAACAAACTATACCGAACGAAACAACGGTGCTTGGTTTTGTGGCATTACGGCTATTGTAGAATATATCAATGATAGGGGTAAGTTGGCTTCACAAAATATTATGGGTTTTGGTGAAGGCCAGTCAAAATCTGAAGCATTAGTAATGGCTAAACACGACCTTCAGGAAAAAGCATCGAGATTTCCTTAAATTGTAGCAGTTAACAAGCGATATGTTGCGATAAAGTTCTTGCCATTTTCCGACTAAATTGGTTATCACTCGGCGGAGTTCGATGCAATCTCCCCTAATTCTGATTGGAGTTGTGTCTTCATAGATTAGAGACAAGTTTTTTTCAACAGCCAGATGTTCCAGTTCTTTAACAACCTCTCGAATCATCTTGTTAAGATTGAAAGGTGCGATCGCTAATCTTTTGCATCCAGCTTCAAATCGATGTACCTCCAACAAAGTATTGACTAATGCGAGTAAATTTTGATTGCTATCGCTGACTGTCGTTATGGCTTCTACCGCCTGGGGTGACAGTTCGCCAAATTTCCCCCGGTGGAGTAGAGACAACATTCGATCGGCTGCAACCAATGGCGTTCGTAAATCATGGGTAAGGCGGGAGACAAAATCCTCTTTTGCCTTTGTCATTTCCTGCATCGCATCAATGCTATGCTTCAACCTGAGAAGACTGCGAACGCGAGCCAATAATTCTTGTACTTCAATTGGTTTGTAGACAAAATCATCAGCACCCAAATCCAGTCCATCGGCTATATTCGTTGATTCGTCAGCGGTAACGAGCAGAATTGGAATAAAAGGCAATTGAGGATTAGAGCGAATTCTGAAAGTCACTTCATAACCGTCCACATTAGGCATCATCACATCCAGAAGGATTAAGTCGGGTGGCGATGTTTCGATGCTTGCGATCGCATCAAGTCCGTTAGAACTCGTACTGACGTGGTAGCCTTCTTCCGAAAGGATGGTTTGGATCATAAATAAGTTATCGGCTACATCATCAACTGCCAAAATTTTGCTGGGCTTATTTTTCATTTGTCAGATTTCCTTTCTCGCACCCAACCGACACTTAATAGTGAGTCTGTATCGTCTGTTCGGTGGATTAACTTAGAAATTTGCTGATAATCTTGAAGCTGTTGAGCTTCTTCCAACTTTCGTTGTTTTTTAATACGCTGCAAGTAGTCTTTAAGCCGAGCATAGCACCATCCGACTTCTACTCCTAAGTCGTAAGTTTGCTGTGTTTTTGTAGATGTAATTGCTTTGATTAAAATTTGTGTTAATGACTTTGGGGGTTGGTTGGACAAGGTTCTTCGGTTGTATTTGCCTTCCATGAAGCCTTTCCAAAACTCATAACTGTTGGATGAGTTGTGAATGTTGAGCCGATAATCGCGCAGCTTCAACTTTAGCCATTCTAGGTCTTGTTTTCTTTCGGTTGCCAGCGAATCGTCCGGCTGATAATTATGCCAAGCTTGCACGAAAGAGCTTATAGCTTGCTTGAAGTCTGCTAGATAGTCAGTTGGAGTTATTGAGTAGGCTGTTCTAGGAAGGAGGTTATGGTTTGAGGGAATGTTAGGTTGCGACATAGTAATGAACCTTTGCAAGATTTGGTCTGAATTGCCGTTTCTTTTTTTCGTCTCTTAAAACCTAAATTATCAACTGCTCAGATTCCGTGAGGTCTACCGAAAAGATGATTTATTATTTATTGCTGTCGCTAGTTAGAATTTTTAAGACAGCTTCTCTTTCTAAAGTGATAGTTCCCTTGCACGATTTCACTGCTAATCCGTGACCTAGATCGATGAAAAAAATGCCCTATTGGCTGATAGAGCATTTTTTCACAAAGACTTAAATTTTCTACTGTCTCCAACTCGTATGGGTACGGTAGAATATTTGTCCTCTAAGTTGCCAACAAAGCTTCCAGATCGGTAAGGATTTTTTGGAGACGTTTCTGCTTTTTAGGGTCGCTCCAAACTTTTGATTTGTTAGCTTTCGTTAAAGCTTCTTTAATTTGATTTTTCAGACCGTCTTCAGGTTTTTCTGACGGCGTACCTGTTTTGAGGGCTGCAATTCGTTCTTTAATCTGAGTTAAAGAAAGATTCTCGGCAATGGCAGCTTCAAGTAACTCTTTTATGGCTGACTCATCTTTTACCTTCGCGATCGCTCTTGCCTTCGTATACTCGATTTTTCCTTCTCGAAGTTTCTCTAGTATGTCTTCTGGAAGCTTCAAAAGAGAAAGCCGATTGCTGACGAACGACTCCCATCCCATCTTCCCTAACCGCTCGAAAACCTTAATAACCGTTTCCGCTTCCGGCTGAATGATAACGTTATCATTCGTTCTCTGCACATTGTTTTGCATCCGGTAAAGCAGCTTGCTGACATCATCGGTCGAGCATTCAAGGTGATGGGAAAGCAGTTCCAGAATCCCTTCGGTTTCTTCTACCGGATTGAGGTCTTCCCTTTGCAGGTTCTCAACCAAGGCTATGTGTAATGCTTGCTGTTCCGTTAGTTCCCGAATAGTAACGGGAACTTCTTTCAACCCAATTTCAAGAGCGGCTCTATAGCGTCTTTCGCCTGCGATTAGCTCGTAATTACCATCACTTAGAGGCCGAACTAATAAAGGTTGGAGGATGCCATCGGCTTTGATAGATTCAACCAAAGACTGCATTGCTCGCTCGTCAAAGTATCGACGGGGCTGAGAAGCTGGAAGTTCGATCGAGTCAATACTCAATAGCCTCTCCGACGATTCATCCGTCTCATCATCTCCAAATAAAACGTTCAAGTTGGCTTTCCCTTTATATGGTTGGTCATTCTTATTAGGCATTGAGTTTCTCCATTTTTGCAGCTAAC
Organism: Argonema antarcticum A004/B2; assembly: GCF_023333585.1. Classification (GTDB taxonomy): domain Bacteria; phylum Cyanobacteriota; class Cyanobacteriia; order Cyanobacteriales; family Aerosakkonemataceae; genus Argonema; species Argonema antarcticum. The sequence continues at coordinate 19,654 of NZ_JAIQZN010000031.1, read as the reverse complement.
TGGTCTAATATTCTAATGACAGCATTCCTGGGTTCGTACACAGCAAGCGGTACTTGTTTTTCTGACGCATCTACAAAAGCAGTTATTCGGGGGATCGGGCTGTAAACCGGGGCGACGGGAGCAAATTGTTCTTGAATTGCTTTGAGCGTGCGTTTGTCCTGGGAGTTAGTCGCGGCGTAGCGAGAGGGAACGAACCCGGCTATTTGTAAGGAACGGTTTCCTTTCTTCCTGATTCTCGCGACGGTTTGTAAAAGCAAGTTGGTTCCCTCAAAGGCTTTGTAATGGGTTTCGATCGGGACTAAGACATGAGTGGCGGCGACTAAACTGATATAACTTAATAGTCCTAAACTGGGAGGACAGTCGATGAGGATGAAGTCGTAGTTGTCCTTAATGGGAGCGATCGCATCAAGTAGGCGAACTTCCCGAAAATCCATGTTCACCAGTTGGATTTCGGCTGCACTGAGGTTAATGTTGGTGGGAGCCAAATCCATACCGTGAATTTTATTAAGGATGGATAGAGGTTCTTCATTGACGATGGCATCGAATACAGTTTTTTCTAAGGAAGCGGGGTCAATCCCCATGAAGAGTGTGAGAGAACCTTGGGGATCGATATCGATGAGAAGAACCTTATTGCCGCGCTTAGAAAGCTGATAGCCCAGATTGAGCGTAATTGTCGTTTTACCCACCCCACCCGCTTGATTGAATAGCGAGATTACCTTAGTATTAGACATTTTTTTCTCCTATTGCACACCGTTCGACTCTGTGTGAAGGAGGCTACGGTTGAGATTGGAAATTGATTTGCGCTTGAATGAAGATTGAGGATGGTTTCACTTTGGGCGTGAATCACTGTACTCTAACTGTTCAAAATAACTATAGATATACTCTCATATTTGCGCGATACCTCTATAGGATGATCGTTATATTTTTTAGAGTTGTGTCATTGTATAGTTTTTTTGGGGAGAAGCAGCAGCATTGTCTTCAGTAATACCGTTTGCACTTGTTTTTTGTAGCGTCCCAAGTTGTACAGCGGTGTCTCGCCTCGATAGAGTACAGTTTTTTATTTGAACCACAGATGAACACAGATAAACACAGATGAATTGGCTGGATAGCGATTTACTACACGGAACCCGAAACCGCTATAGTTTTATCTAGATTATTTCACCAAAACATGACAAAGCTGGTATGAAGTTAGTAAAGGATAGGATAACTGAAGCAAGCAGGTGGTTAGAAGGGATTTTGGTAATTTAACCAAAACATGGTAGATTTGTCCTTTCTTGATTCGTTAGGGTCAAATAGCAGGTGGTAATTAGGCGATCGCGCTTTTGGTAACAAGAATAGAATGAAAGTATCCGCTTTGTTCTGTATCGTTCGGATTAAACACAGTTAATCCGGTAGACGTACCGATGGCAAAATGAGTACGTGATAGCTTTGGTTATTGAGATACGCCTTATTAAAGGTAACTGAACGCTTATGTCTTTAGCTATCATGCAGAGATTTTCCGCTGACCATATTTTCAGACTGAAACAAATAGGACTTGCCTTTTTCGAGAAAATAGCAACTGACCAAACAATAGCAGGAGAAAGCCAAGATTTTTACCAAGGATTGCTGGTTGGCTTCGACCGAGCAGTTAAGCTAATAGATGAAGAAGACGGAGTGCGAGCGCTTAGTCTATTACAAGCTAAAATAGCAAAATTTATAGATATAGAAACCAATTCTTATCAAGCAGATACGAATTCCACTCCAGCCATTAGCGAGCGTAACTCGTTCATCCGTAGATTGTCTAAGAGCTACATCGCTAAACTCAAATCAATTGGCGCAGAAGCTAATTTAGATTCTGATATAGAAGAAGACTGTATTTGTCCAAACGAAACTCAAGATTTCTATCACGGTTGTATTGCTGCACTTGATTTTGCAGTGTCCTTAGCTGGAGAGAGATATGCCTACGCTCAGATTAGCTTACTCAAAACTAACGCAGCCTATTTTATAGATTTAAACAAAGATCGAGAACGTCAAGTTCATATTTCAGATAAAAAGGGTTTGACTCCTCTAAAACGCAATGGTTTATATGAGAATCAAGTTTTAATTGATAATTGGGTAGAGTTGGATAATGAAAGCTATCCAATCGATAAAGTAGAGCAGTTTGATACAGACTTGCTTTTTACACAGCAAGAATCTTTAGATAATCAAATGCCGAAACAAGAGGATAGCGAAGGCGAGGAATCAAACTTGGATGCTTTAAATACTTCTTCTAATTTGAGACGACAATTATTGAATCTGCTAGAGTCTCATATTGATTCAAGTGACGAAATTGAAAACGAGGGTGTAAATTCTAAAGTCCAAGTAGAAGAACAGTTATCCAGCTTGGAAGAACAGCATCGGTTAGAAATGGAGACTCTATTAGTTGATATTTTATTGGATAACAATCAAAAGTTAAAGCAAGGGAAGCTCAATATCATAGAAGATTGGACGGCATTTTTAGAAGATGGCGAAGCTATTAGGGTGATTTCTAGTGAAAGCGATCGCATCGTGTTAAGAGTTACTCTAGATGGTGAAGTGCAGAGTGCTTTGTCTTACGCTAATGCTGAAAAATTGAGTACAGCTATCAAAGAAAAATCTCAGGAGTCCGATACATCTTTTACAACGTTAGTGTCTGCTGCTTCTAATTTGTTAGAAGACGATTTCCGCACCGATGCAACTCCCTCAGCAGCAATGGATATTCAGCAAGTAGAAATGGCTGAGTCTATTCTTCCAATTGCACAAAAAGCTTTTGATTACGTATTAAACCATTTTCCAGAGCGGGTGGAAGAAAATGATGAATATACTTGCATTCGACTTGGGGACTTGTACGATTTAATGGTCACAGAGTCACAAAATATCTTAGTTTCTTCTCTAACTGCTTCTGGAAGAGGCGAATTAATAAGAGTTCGCGGGGAAGAGTTAGTGTTGGCGCGAGGTATTTTATCTGAAGACGTTGAGTTTTGGTCAATGGTAGCACAGAGGTTAGATGCAATAACTGAGAAGAGTGATATCCTACCAGAAGACTATGCAGAATTTGACAAGCCTAACGACATAGAAATCTAACCTTAGTTTGCAGTCTCGCCATTAAATCTAAATGGCTAGACTGCAAACACCCATTGGGAGTAATCTGAAAAAAACTGCTGATAGCTTTATGCCTTCTCCCGAACAGATTACTACTGCTATCTCTACAATTGACCAACTATCTGGCTGGCTGGAAAATGCTGGGTTAAATCAAGTGGCGATCGCCCAATTCAAGTTTAACTCTTTAGCCGCTATGTATCCAGAGCTAAAGGAAGTGGCGGAAATTGCTAAGTCCGTAATTGGAGCCGCTTTTCCCATAGAAGAGGGAATGACGGTTACAGAACTAGCCAATATTATTACAGAAAACTTAGGTAAAAGTATCAAACCAGATCGAGTTAATAAAGCATTAGTGGAACTTGGATATCAAGAACGAAATGAGGCAAAAAGAACTTGGAGTTTAACTGAGGCTGGTAAAGAACACGGTATTTCTTTACTAGCAACATCAGCTACAAATGCTTGGAGTGGCGTTCAAGTGAAGTGGCGTCGTTCTGTTATTTCCGTTCTGCTAAATTACTTTCAAGAGAACCTGGAAGAATCGAACTTATTAACGAATAATGTCGATAGTGTTCCAGAATCTTTACAAGCAGATAATGGTAGTAACAATGGTAGCTCAAATAGTAATTCAGCTTTCAAGCAGACTGCTTCAAAAGATAACTCAAAACGCAAAATAAATTGGACGATAGCGGAAAGAATTAAGGAAAAGAATCTTAAATCTAATCCCCAACAAATTCAGCTTATCCAGAGTTTTGCAGACGACTATTACTTAGAAAAATACGGAACTAACCCACCAAATTTAGCTGGCAGAAAAGTTCCTATATCGAATTATCCGTCAGAAGCGATAGAAATTGTCGATCGCGCTATTGAAACCGTGTTTAACCCTAAGAAAAAATCTGAATCTTGAGTTAAGACAGAAGTGATAGAGAAAGCTGTTTTTCTCTGGGAGTATTAGCAGCTAACCATTGGAGTTGCTTGCCAATTCCAAGACCTTGAAGGGGTATTGTGATATTGTACCCAGCTTTCTGAAGTGGTTCTATAATGCCCTCTCTGTAGCGCTTTCCAGCAAGGATAATAAACTCAGTTGGTGGAGGTGCGATCGCTATTAGCTGCTTGACAACCATTTCTGACCATTGGCGGCGTTCGGGTGCTGATAGATGGTATAGGGACTGGTCATAAGGTTCTATCATCTGGGTGGGATGGAGAATACCGTGTTTGGCACTAAGAATAAAATAGTCTATTTCCAATGACAAAATGTACTTCTTAGCCGCTTTAAACCATTGAGAAATATACAATTCTGAAGCTGGTGACGGTTCCTTTCTTTTCTTGCTAACGCAGGCAATTAAGCCAATTCTGCGATTTACAATGGCGTTGGTTTGAGCTAAAATTAATTGAGTCAAATTGTGTGCTACCCTCGCTAAATTTACAGAACGATTACCGCTGGTTCTAGCTTCAATTCCATGCTGGCGCATTTGCATACACGGACGACAATAACAAAGAGGAATGGTAATTTTAGAGCCAGGTAAAGCGGCTATATACTTAGTTATTTGTCCTCCATTTGCTTTGTAGAATCGGCCTTTAAAAGCTTCTAGTAAGTAGCTAGAACCGTCAAATGAATTGATACCAATTTCAGACCAGGCTTTTGCATAAGCTGGAGAACATAAACCGAAAACGTGGATATAGCAGTTGGGCAAACGATCTCGAATTGCTGCTACAGATGCAATGTTTCCTTTGATATCGCTGGCGTTGATTGCCATGCCACCGATACCTATAGCAGGGTATCCCATTTCGTATAGATTACGGGCTGTTTCTATTTTTTCGTGTGTTGTGATTCCGTGAGTAACAGCAATGGGAATACATTGCTGTAATACTTCTCGCGCTAAATTTAAGAATTCTTTGGCACTATGCAGGTTGAATCTTCGTCGAAACCGCAGATTTGAACCGGGGATTAAAATATGATCTGGTGCGGCAATAAGATCGCCAGGATGAGGTGAATTTTTTTTGTACTGTGCAATTGCCCATGCTGGTGTTACCAGCGTTTTTCCTAAAACTGGTATTTCTGCATTCCTGTATTTTACCGCTCCGCAGTCCCAAAAAATCGGTAAATTTCTCGGTATCATAGTTCGGTTTATTGCTACAGAGCATAACCACCCTGATGGTTGTTGTTCGAGGTATTCCCAGATTCCCCGCCTTTTCCCATTAATAGTTAAATATTCTCCCTTTCCCAGCACTGCATAATATTTGGGCAAGTGCATATCTATTTTTCTCCGTTTTTGGTTCAACGTGCTGGTGGTGATAACCACCATTTTTTAACGAAGAACTACTAGGAAGACAGTAAAGCCGATGCTGTTAATTTTCCAATAAATATGGCAGATGTTGGCTTTCCCGTTTCTGGATGTAACGGTTCTCGTATCTCATCGAGGATAAAGCCGTGTTCTGAATACAAACGAACCCACGATCCGATCGTGCGAAAATACCAAGGAGCAGGATCTTCAAAATCGCTGCTAAATCCGTCCCACGATCCAGAACGCCATCCATCTTCGTATCGGTGTTCACCGCAGCCTATCAGTGGATGAATGGTTTGAACGATAAAATATCCATTTTTGTTGAGCAGCGATCGCATTTTGGCGAACAAACTCACTACTGACTCATTCCCAAGTAGTGCGAAGTTAGAGACTACTGTATCAAATTTCTTGTTTAGCTTCCCGGCGGCAATGTCCTCATAAGATAGTAACTCGAATCGACCACCGACCGCCGATCGCGCCTGTTCGATTAATTCGGGTACAACATCGACTCCCAAAACTTCGATCCCCTTTGCTGATAATGCACGCGCCAGCCAACCTTCGCCGCATCCGAGGTCGAGAACGTTTTTAGGACATCGTTCAACTACAGCATCAACGATCGCGCGATCGGTGACTAGCTTGCGACTCGATATCTGTCCTTGGCGAACTGCGATCGTCCAAGGACGTGCGTTTTTGTGCCAGGAATCGATGATTTTGCGATCGCTCAAGGGGTCAATGGTCATAAGGAATCTTATTTGGTTAACTGTTTGGCTGGGTGCGGGTGTTGTGATCGCATCAGAGACAACGCGATTTTACTAACTTTTCTATCTACCTAGCAATTGAGGCGGCGATTAGAAAGCATCCAATTTTATATTGACAAACGAAGATACCGTGCAAACTAACCTAAAATAAGTATAAATTCCTAGCTTGTGATTTTGTACGCACGTTTGACATGGCTTGCTCCTGAATAGCGACTAAAATCAGTAGGTGCGGATGTGCAAAAAATCCCTCCAAAAGCGAGAATTATTCGCAATTAAGTTTGAAAATTTGGCTCTAAAGTAGGAATAAAAAGGAAATAATAGGAATAAGTAGGGATAAATAGGAATAACTAGGAAATAGGAGGAATAAGTAGGGCTTTTTTTACCCTCTAAAATCGGTATCAATTCGCTCGATAAAATTTGAGGGGAATCAAATACCGATCGATGGAGGGGTGGGTGGGGGGTAAAAAATTCACCTGACTTTTTGAGCCAGGTGAAGTTGACCTATGAAGGAGCGGAGAATGCTTGTTAATTTCGTTCGAGGCGTGCGCGGATTTGGGCTTTGTGTTTGGCGCGTCGTTCGCGCACTGCATCGATGTCAGCTAAGCCATACAATTTTCGGGCATATTCCAGAAGTTCTTTCAGACTAGCATCGGCGTAATCAATTCGGAATTGAGAGTTATGTTCTTTCCAGTCAAATTCAATTTCGCCATTGCTAAAACGAGCTTGAGCTTCCAGTTCGCGTCCGCTTTCTTCTCGCAATACTTCAATTAGCATCAAACGCCGTTTCTCGTCGATTGAAATTACCCGATCGAGCGCTTTGGTTACAGTTTGCTTGCGAGTTACAGTTGCAGTAGCCATTGGTATTACCTTTAATTCGGTTTTACTTTTCATCGACACAGCAGCAATCGCTGCATTTGGAATTAAACTTTTAGTTATTCAATTTAATAGTTAGATTGGTAAAAAAAACTTCCCCACTCCAAAAATAACGGTAGTGGGGAAATAGTTATTAGCTATTTTTGAATTTTAGTTGCTTGGGCAACTTATTCTAAATCGTCAATTTCATCATCAACATCGGCATCCTTATCCAAATATTGCGACTTTGATGTGGCTCCAATTTCGCTCCGGGCAATCCGTTCGCTGCGGATGCCTCGATGCTTGGCGCGGCGATCGCGAATTGCGTTCATGTCAGCCAATCCGTACAAGGTGCGTGCGGCACGCATCAATTCTTTTAGAGGCGTTTCGCTGTAATCCTTACGAAACTGACCGTTGTGCGCTTCCCAGTCAAATTCGCCGCCGTTAAAACGAGCTTCATTGGCAAGCTCTCGTCCTGATTCTTCCCTTAAAACTTCCAGCACCATCAAACGCAGTTTATCGTTATAGTTGATGCACTTGTCGAGCGCTTTAACGTGAGTCTTCTGAGCATTGGTAGTGTTAGCTGTATTCGTTTTGCGAGCTTTTTCAGTTACAATCATTTTGCAGTTTTCCTTAATTCAGGTTAATTCGCATCCACAGCAGCGATCGCTGCTTTTTCAATTCAATTTGTTATTAAATTTATTCCTTAACTGTGATAGAAATATCGTTACTTTAGTTCATCCTGGGACTGACAGCAGAAAAAAATTACTCTGCTGTTTTTTAGCAGAGTAATTTACAATAGGAAATCAGACAAGGTAAAAAGCGAATACGATCGCAGCAGATTATTCTAAGTCTTCCTCTTCATCTTCTTCTTCTTCATCTTCAGCATCGGAATCATCTTCTTCCTCAATGTCCGAGTCTTCTTCGCTGTCCTCATCCAGATCTTCTTCGTCATCTTCATCATCTTCTAAATCGTCAAAATCATCTTCATCATCAGACTCATCTTGCTTGTTATAGCTGTTACGCTTAGCAAGCGATTCTTGGTTGAATTTGACTAAACCTTTAATCGCTTCTTGAGGGCTAAGCTCGAAAACGTCGTACAGTTTTGCCATAACAAGAGCAATGACTTCGACATCGTGGCGTAGTGCATCCGGTTGTCCGAATAAGGCTGGAAACACTTCGTTATTCCAACGTTGCCAATTCATTGTCTTGCCGTTTTTTTTCAACTGCGCGGCAATATCCAAACCAATTTTTTCTTTAGTAGCATGACCTATTTTGGTTTGAAGGCGTTTTTCTCGAAGCTGAATTTTGACTCCAAACTTTTTGAGGATAGTAGTTCGGACGCGGGCTAAAAGTGCATCTGCTTGTTCTTCTACACTTGTCGTCGGGCGACGGTTTCCATTGGATTGGGAGATAGTCGGCGGACTTTTCAAGTTAGCAGCAGCGCCATTGATTTTGCCATTTGGTTGAGAGACTGTCGGCGCAGTTTTCAAGTTAGCAGCAGTGCCATTGCTTTTGCCATTTGATTGACTCGCCCCATTTGATGAACGCGAGCCGTTTTTAGCAGTTGTAGTAGCCATGAAGTTTGATTTAATTAAACTACTTCGTGGCTATCTGCGCCGCTAGGCGCTATCAAATTACATGATTCAATTCAATTTGTTAGATTATTTTATTACAATTAAATTATTTAATTGTAAGTGATAATTTCTTAATCTAATAAAATCGGTAACCCGGTCGATTATTTAAATAGGATAATCATCCGTAAGAACTAGAAACAAGGTTAGTTATTGTTAGACAGTTGGTTGATGGCAAACATAACTAAAAGTGGGTTAATCGAGATAGTAGCGGGTGAATGTTTTCTGACGTTATATGCGTACTATCAATGATTGGCTGGGCTTGGCAAATAGAGGCATCAAGATTGTCGGACTGGAGTATTACACGACCGATCGAGCAAGGATATTGGCACAGTTTTACCAATGGGGACAAGAACTGCAAATGCGAGTGCTGTTTTGGAACTCTGGCTATAGCTGCTTGCAGGAAGTTGTTATTAAGGATGGTAAGTGCATTTTACAAAATACTGACTTGCAACCAAACTCGAATCTAACTCAATTTTTATTAGAAAAGGGTGGGGAAGGAATTTACCTGCTTGAAGGATTATTAGATTTTGATGAATCTAGCGATGCTCGTTTGTTCCAATTAGCGAATGCTTATTATCACTTATCTTGGTCTAACACTCGTCAGTTCTGGGTAATGCTGGAAAACTACATCCAGCTACCGATGAACTTGCAGCCTTTGATTCCAGTGCTGACTACCCCCATGCCCGATCGCGAAACAGTGCAAAGGATGGTAGCATCTTTTTGCACTCAAAACCTCTTATGTGAAGGTAAAGGCAACACTTCAGCACTTGTTCGAGCTTGTCAGGGTTTACCTGAAGGTGAAATCGAGTTGGTATTGGAGCGATCGCTAGCATTTACTTCTACACTAGAGGAACTAGCGCGTTTGGTACTCGACCACAAGGTTAATAAGCTGCGGGGGCGGGGTCTGGAATTTATTGCCGAGCCGGATGTACCGGATGCAGGTGGTCTAGACTTATTGGATGAGTCGCTCTCAAAAGTTGCTTCCTTGTTGAGTCCAGAAGCAGAGAAATACGGACTCAAGTTTCCCAAAGGTATGATCCTCTGGGGGCCGCCGGGGACGGGGAAAAGTTTGAGTGCTAAACTAGCGGCTAAGAAGATGGGAGTACCCCTGTTAGCTGCTGACTGGGGTTCTCTAGTCGGTTCTCCCAGACCGGATTTAGCTCTGCGCGAACTGCTGGAACTGACTCAGGCTTTGAGTCCTACTATTCTCTATTGGGATGATTTTGATAAAGGTTTTGCGGGGTGGGATTCTAACGCGGATGGTGGGGTTTCCAGGCGTTTGTCGGGGAAGCTACTAACTTGGATGCAGGAGCATCAATACCCAATTTATATCGTGGCGACTGTTAACCGTTTGGGGATGTTACCGCCGGAATTAATTCGTCGATTCGATGATATTTTCTTTGTCGATTTGCCTCACGAAGGGGCGATGTACGAGATTTTTAATCTACATTTGAAAAAATATTTTCCAGAGTTTCGTCATCCTTCTGTTTTGCCTTGGACGGATGATGAGTGGAGGATTTTGTTGCGGGATTACAGGCTTTGTACGCCAGCGGAAATTGGCAATGCGGTGAGAAAATGTGCTGAGGAAATTTACTATCGCCATCAGGTAGAAGGGAAACAGCCGGATGAATTGAAGGTGACTTTGCAGGATTTGCGGCAACAGCGTTATCAGTTTACGCCGTCGATGCTGCGGGATGAGGAGCAGATTCTTGCGATTCGCAATCAAGCAACTTATGCTCGTTCGGCTAGTGGAGAGGATCGATCGCGTTTTTCTATCCCGTTACAGGAATTGTTTGGTTAGTTGAACGGTGTACCTTTGTAACTTGCAGTATAAAATGGTGAAAAAAGACGCTTTTATTTGCTCAGAGGGTTTTGGTTGTCGCAGAGAGTGTGATCGCTCTGACTCACATTCGGGTTATTCTTCAAATAATCCCGCAGCCAATTGCAACCGCGGTCCAGTAGAGCATCTAACTTGTCTAGGTTGTTTAGCTTTTCCAAATCCCATAGAATCGCAGTTTTGTCAGCACTGCCCAAGGCAAGAGTCTTGTCATCGGGTGAAAAACTCACGCTTAATATTTCATCACTATGCCCAGTAAGCGTTTTGAGCAAAGTCCCATCGCGGTTCCAAAGTTTCACTGTCTTGTCATCGCTGGCTGTAGCGATCGTTTTGCCATCGTGTGAGAAACTAACGCTATTAACCTCATCGTTATGCCCAGTCAGAGTTGTGATGTAAGTGCCGTCCTGTTTCCAGAGTTTTACCGTCTTGTCATTACTGGTTGTGGCAATTAGCTGCCCGTCAGGTGAGAAGCTAACGCTATAAACCCAACTTTTATGTCCATTCTGGCCTTCGAGGGTTTTGTATAAGCTAAACTTGCCATTGCTGTTCCGCTTCCAAAGCTTTACTGTGTTGTCATCACTTGCCGAAGCAAGAATCCGACTATTTGGTGACCAAGCTACACCCCTTACCCAATCGCGATGACCTTTTATGGTTTGGTGTGGGAGAAACTCACCCTTGCCATTCCGCAGCCAAATTTTTACATCTTTCTTCCTGTTACCCGTAGCCAGCATCTTACCGTCAGGGGAGAAACTCACACTCAAAATTTGATCTTTTGCTCCTTTAAGAGTTTGGAACAACTTAAATTGATCGCCTTCTTTTGTCCATAGTTTCACTGTTTTATCTTTATCAGCGCCAGCTGAGGCAATCATTTCGCCATCGGGTGAGAAATTTACGCTAAAGACTTGATCGGTATGACCGCTGAGAGTCTGTATCAAAGTACCGTCCTGTTTCCAGAGTTTCACCGTTTTATCGTGACTGGCTGTAGCAATTATTTTACCATCGGGCGAGAAACTTACCTGGTTAACCCTATCGCGATGAGAATTGAGGATTCTTAGCACACCGCTTCCTAGTTGCCCACGGTGCATGGTACTGTCACTACAACTGGTTTTACCGTTACCTGAAACACTTTTACTATCAAGCTGCCAAAGTTTCATGGTGTTGTCAGCGCTTGACGAGACAAGGGTTTGACAGTCGGGAGAGAAACTTACAGAATAAACCCCATTAGTATGCCCGCTGAGATTTGCTAGCAACGTGCCGTCAAGCTTCCAAAGCTTCACGGTTTTGTCTTGACTGGCAGAGGCAATAATCTTGCCATCTGGACTAAAATTCACGTCTAAAACCCTATCCCGATGCCCCTGAAACTCTTTATCAAGCTTCACTATTTTGTCTTTACTGGTAGAAGTAATCTTACCACTTGACCTGCAACTAGAGTTGAAAATTATGTTGCTACTCTGACATTTTTTGAGTTCTGAAACATTTACTTGCCAAAGTTTTACCAAGTTATCCCGACCAGCAGTAGCTATTAAATTACCATTTGTTGGCGACCAAACTACAGCCCAGACGTAATCTTTATGGGCCTCGAAAGTTTTTAGTAGATTCCCTTCCCTTGTCCAAAGTTTCACCGTTTTGTCTCTACTAGCGGTGGCAATTACCTGACTATCGGGTGAAAAAGCCACACTATTAACACCATCCGTATGTTTGTCTAAAGTTTTTATCCAAGTGCCATCTCGCTTCCATAGTTTTACTGTTTTGTCCCGACTAGCGGTGGCAATTATCTGACCGTCTGGCGAGAAAGCCGTAGCATAAACCCCTTCCCCATGCGCTTTATCTTTTTTATCTACAAGTTTTGTCTCGAAACTAAATTCACCATTAGCGCCCCGTTTCCAAAGTATCACACTCCCATCAAAATCACCTGATGCAATTTTCCTATCGTCAGGAGAGAAACTGACGCCCAAGACTTTATCTTTATGCCCTTCGAGGGTTTGTAGCCGTTTACCATCGCGCTGCCAAATATTTACAGTTTTGTCAAAACTAGCTGAGGCAATCCTCTCACCATTATGTGAGAAAGTAACACCCCAGATCAAACCCAAACCCTGGCGTGTCTCCAAGCGATTGCGTTCTACTAACCAGTAAACTGGTTGCTGTAATGACGTTTGAACTTGAGTGCGAAGTTCACGGTCGTTTTGTGCCAAAGGCAGTTTCTTCAGTTCTTTTCCTGCTTTAATGCTTTCTTTGAGTGCGTCAAATCTTTGATTTGAGGCAAAAAGGGCTTCTGAAGTTTTGCTAGTAGCATAGATCTGGTTTCTTTCTGCTTTTTTCCTTTGAATTTGTGCTTGTTCTCTTTGAATTTGTGCTTGTTCTCTTTGATAATTTGCTTGCCCACCAAATATTACTGCTATAACTGCCAGAATAGCCATCACGGAGCCTCCCCAAATTGCCAAGTTCCGTTGCCATTGTAGCGATCGCTTTAACTTTTCCTCAGCTTCTTGTAGTTTTTGCCTCTCTTTTCTCCGTTTTTCTAAGTCTTGTGCTTGTTGCGACTGACGGATGAAAAGAACTAGATAGTCATGAACCAGTTGATAGCGCTTAGTATAATCTTCGGAAATATTTAACTCAATAACAAGCCCTGAACCCACTAAAACCTCTAAAACAAAATCCAGTTGATCGACTTCTGATTCAAAATTTGCTGTTGTCAAATCCGTTGCTAATTCAACACGAGTTTTCAGAGGACGTTTTTGATTTTCATCTGTAAGTAGATATAAAACCAGTCGAGCAGCATTTTCATTAGGAGTACCGCAATCTGTGACGGCTTCTTCTAGAAATCTCTTTCTCAGGTTTGTAAGATTGCCAGACTGAAGATATTTATCTAAAGTTTGAATGTTTTCTGTTTGTAATTGCGCTCCTAATATTTGCAACTCAATGGGGCGTACTTCCCCGTCGCGAGCTAAATCTTCCACCAATCTATTAATTAAATTATACTCCAAAAAAAACTGCGATCTGTCTGTCAAACTCTGCAAAACCGATCGAGCATTTTCTCGTGAAAAATTACCCACATAATAGCGAATATTAGGGTCAAAAATCCTGGTTCTAATTGTGGTTAAATTTTTGAGACGTTCTACTTCCAATAAATAATGCAAATAATCTTCGCGCAACGACAAAATTACTTTGACAAAAGGAATTCGTAGACAATAGTTCAAAAACTTATAAAACAGGTTTCTATCCTTTCTATTTTTAGAGAACAAAAATTCTTCAATCTGGTCAAAAATTAAAACAGTCATCAGGTTAAGTTTTGTATTTTTTTGCAACTGTTTGCTAATAGCATATAATGAATTAAGAGTTCCAGGTAAGTTATTGGGTCTAACTTTCCTAACAGCGTTTTGCAAATTATTCCCCAAGTCCCCTACCCAATTTTGATAAACTCGCAACATGATTGGTAAGGTTTCTAAGTGACCAATTACTTGCTGTTGCAGTACAGGCATTAACCCCGCATTTAAAATCGAAGTTTTGCCGACTCCTGACTGACCGTGAATTACAATCAGGTTATGCTCTGTACTGCGAATTCTTTGGATTAACTCGTTAACTTCTTGTTCGCGACCTGGAATTGTCATTTCTTGGAATTTACCCTTTATTTTCTACAAGGTAGCGCAGATGCCCCAATGAAAGCTCGAAAACCATACTGATGTTCAATTGTTATTTTTTCTTGCTTAATCCGAAAAGCTTCGCGATATTCCCCTTGTTCAAAACGGAGCGCTCGCAACTTCTCTAAAATGTCAATGTAAAGCAGTGGATCGGAGTGAGGTTCGCTTTTATCTCTGGCACTCTCTAAGTTGCTTACAGCTTTATCAAATTCACCTAAATGAAATTGTGAATTAGCTAAAAGAAATTGATATAAAGCCTGTTTAGTCGGTTTTATATCATTAATTGAAATTGCTTTTTCAGCATATTCCTTTGCTTCTTTCCAAGATTCCTTCTTTAAAGCAACCTCTGCCAAAAAGCCATAATCTTGAGCTAGTTGTCTCGAATAACGAAAATCTTGATGCAATTTCAAGGCTTCTTCAGCAAGAGCCTGTAACTTGTTCCATTTTTGTAAGCGTCGCCAAACTTCGCCGAGTTTACCAATATGCTCAGCAACTAAATCTGTACGTCGCGCTTCGTTGAATAAATCAAGGCATTGTTGAAGATTGTCAATGGCTTTTTTTAAATAAAGCTCTTTTTTCGCTCGGTTTTGTTCTGCCTGAAGCTCATAGCATTTAGCTATATTAAGCCGCAAAATTACTTGCCGTTCAAAATTATTATTATACTTCCAAAAAGACAAGCTTTTATTGTAATGGGCTAAGGCACCATCTATTTGGTTATTCTCCAAAGCACATAAACCCAAACCAAATTCCAGACTAGCTTCTAAATTGGGTACTAATGTTTTTCCAGATTCGAGCAAATCTTGCCTAGCGGCTTCTAGTTCTGAGCGATCTTCTGGATTAACACTTAAATTGATATCAAATAATTGCTTATCCTTTCGTTTGAGCAATTTCTCCACTTCATCAGGAGTAAGAGTAAAGTCAGTTATTGTTGCCCAATTCGTAAAATCTGGCACTAAGCGGTAAAACTTTCGCAACAGGTCATTATTAACCCAAACCAGCAGCGGAAATCGAAAATTACGAAACTCTTCCCGTATATTGTTACTAGAAGCCAGAACGGCATCAAGGTCGAGAGCTGATTCTAAACCAGATACGATCAAGGCTTGTGTCTGCCCATCTCTCAGGTTTGCTTGGATGGTTGCGTAGAGACTTTTGACAGTTTTAGGCAAGACAAGCTCTCGAATCTCAATAGGAAATTGCTCTCGCAGTTGTTGGATTATGCGATCGCGCAAATCCTTATAGTTGCACCGCAGCAACCTCAGTTGAAATTGCCCTTGAGAAAGCTTAATGGCTTTGATCAAAGCCTGCAACGAAGGCTGGTTAATTTCCATCTCTGATAAATTAGCCATAACTAAAACGTTCTCCCTCCTAGCAAAATCGGATTGACATCAAACCAAGACCCATCATCATCTTGATATTCAAACACAAACAAATTACGCACGAGAGTTTGGTATTGTTCTAGTCCTGCTATGGTTTTTGTTTTCCTCACTTGACGCAGTAAATCCCACTCATCCTCGTTAATTGTGCCGTTTAACTGATTCCAGCTTGCCCGGATCGCTTTCTCGATGCAATTGTGGGAAAGCGGTGGATCTTTGTCCTCAATACACTTGCGGATCAGCATCAGCAAATTCCGCACATGACCACCACTGACGCGGCACAGTCGCTCTAAAGTTGCAGGACTATCAAAAACCTGGGATATTAAATCGAGCCGCTGCACCGAATTGGCATCAGGAAAAGCTCTCGCCATTACCATCTGTTGCAACAGCGCCATTCCTTCTGGGCAGTCACCGCCTTGTCTGAGTTGCACCGGCACCATCGGCAATACCTTGGGGTGTGCGCCAAAGATATTTGTCAGTCTTTGCAAAGACTTAGAAAAAATCAACCCGAGCGGAATAGTATAGACGACATGGCAATTCAGGCGATTTAACTGTTCGCCCCTGTCTACGAATAGATATTCTGGCAGGAGGCTACCTACTTGTGTCTGCACGTTAGTTAATTTGTCAAGACCATCGACAATTACTACCAGTCCTATTTTGCCAATCCCCTTGAGTTTTTCCTGAGCCAATGCCAGCATATCGTGGTTAATCGCCTCAATAATATCTTTCGTGCGCGGTTCCAAACAGGCTCTTAACTGATTGCGAAGCTTAGGGCTATCTTTAGTTTGAGCAGTAATCTTGGCAATGCCTACAGAAAACTCTACATCGCCGATTTCAATGGGTGTTTGCAGAATCCCTGCTATTTCGCGAAACAGATTAACAAAGTATCCTGTCCTCAGCTTAATTTCAATCGCTTCCAGACTTTCACTCACTGACTGTGCGATCGCCAGCATGATATCGGTAACATCAACGTCCCCCGTTTCCAAAACTTGGCCGGATTCAACGTAAACTACGTGAAAGTTCTCCTTCTCTAGGTCAACCTTGAGTTGTTGCAACTCCGTAGATTTGCCACAGCCGATGTGTCCTGTAAACAATTGGCAAGTTGCCATATTCGGTGAGAGGTCGATGGTTCGCATCAACTCCTTGATAATATTGCCACCGCGTACAGAGGAAAAATCGATATAGTACTTACGTTCTTGAGCATTCCTCAAGTCAAGAGGGCTTGGATTGCAGACCTGGTAGAACTTCTTTACATCTAGTGGCACATCCGGTGTCCTTTGTTACTTTGTTACAGCACTTTCCTTTCTGCCTTATACATTGGTCACTCTAGCAATCCGGAAAAATAGGGTACCCTTTGAGCAGCTGCCTATCGGAAAGCCTTAATTTAGAAAAGATTATCTGTAGCGAGTGACGGGCAAGAACATCAGCTAGCTTTCTTAGATCCACGGTAATGAAAGTCGAACTTCCATCCACACTACCCAGCATAGCCTCAATAGATGCTTTCAACTTGCCCACGACGAAGAAATAGTTACCTCTACTTCAACTGGAACTTGCTGCAAATACAACTCCCCTGCTTCCACCATGACTTTTTTTAGAATGTGGCTGGTTCTTTTTAAAGTTGTTTGCGGACACTCTAACAAAATTTCATCATGTACCACACCGATTAACTTAGCTCCAGTTTTTGGTAGCACTTTGAACAGACGAGCGATCGCAACTTTCAACATATCAGCCGAAGTTCCTTGAACCGGGTGATTTAGCAACTCGGAAAGCCTGGGTTTCTTAGACCACCGTCTTCTGCGTCCGCCAATTGTACGGATTTGCTTGATATCTTTTACATACACCGTTCTCCTAATTCTCTCGTGCCATCTTTTAACTCCAGAATAAGCTTGAAAGAATCGTATTCTGAATTGTTTAGCTTCCTCGAAAGTCAAAAGGACATCATACTTTTCCTCAGCATAAGCTTGCAATTTGGCAGCACCCATGCCGTAAATTAATCCGAAATTAACTGATTTAGCAATGCGTCTATCTTCTGAAGTTACCTCCTCTAATGTTTTACCCGTAATCAAAGATGCCGTTAAAGTATGCAAATCTTCACCTTTAGAGTAGGCATCAAGCATTCGCCGATCGCCAGATATTTCAGCGACAATCCTTAGCTCGATTTGGCTGTAATCAGCTTTGATAATTTGATAACCTGGAGCGGAAATAAAGCAAGTACGCATTCCCTTAGCCGTACAATTTCTGGGAACGTTTTGTAGGTTTGGCTTTTTGCAACTGAAGCGTCCTGAACGCGCACCGCATTGTCGATAGCTGGGGTGAATTCTTCCAGTTATCGGATGAATGTGTTTCGGTAATGCTTCAGCAAAGTTGGAACACAAAGATGCTAATTTCCGATAATTTAGCAACAACTGGATAATTGGGTATTGACGAGCAAGAGGAATAAGTTCGCTTTTGCTGGTTGATTGAATGGGAATATTAAGGGCGTGAAGAGCGTTTAAAACTTGTGTTGACGAGCGGGGGTTGATAGTTTCCGTTATCTCTGGAAATAGGGAAAGTTGTGCGCTAGGGGCTGGTTTTAGACCAGCTTTTACTAATTCTGCCAGTGTTGTTTGCTTTTTTTGGTTTAGTTCTTCACTGAGTAAATGCCACTCTTGTACATCCAGTAGCATTCCATTTAATTCCATTTCAGCAACAGCAGGCATCGCTGCAAATTCCATTTTGGCAGTTTCTAGTAACCTGGCATTTCGCAATTTAGAAATTAGCCGCGCTCTCAGTTTCAGCAGGATAAAAGCATCCAAAGCTGCATATTCTAATTGAGAAGTTGAAAGTTTTCCTGCAAAGTTACTCGATTGTAGGCTTTTATCAAGTTTAATGCCTAAAAATTCCAGAGCCAAAGATTTTAGATCGTGGTCTTTTTTAAGGCCCGATCGCAGAACTTGACTGGCTAACATGACATCAAAAAATGGCCCTTTTGGTCTTAATCCGGCTATTTCTAATACCTGCCAGTCGAACTTACCATTCTGAAATACTTTGACAGCATTATTATTTAAAAGTTGTTTCAAAGGGGAAAGTTTGTGGATTGAAATAGCAGCTAAGTCGATAATTACTACTGGATGTTTGGGGATTGCTATTTGGATGAGTCGAATGCGATCGCTCAGTGGGTCTAACCCGGTGGTTTCCGTGTCTATGGCGAGAACGCGAGCTTTCAGTAGAGGTAGCAGGACTTCAGATAGTCTCGAAGGGTTGGTAATTAGCTCGTATTCCACCACGGGTATTGGGATGCTATGTGGGAAAGTAGTCATATAAATGCTAAGATTTTGTTGTTTTAAATCAAACTATATTAATAATTCGCGTTAGCGGCTAAGATTGATATTTTTATTATTTGTATGTATTAAATTATGATTTTGTTAGGCATTAAGCCAAAATTTGATTATCCTTGAAAAGCTGGCTTTTTAAAATTCATTAATATGAAGTGGGAAGGGCTGGAGAACCAAGAACCAGAATGCTACCGAAGCGATTGCCCAAAGCCTATAAAATTTTGGAAGGCGCTCGAATTAGTAAAGACCAATGCCAAAATCTAAAACCTTTGAAAAACAATACCCAACCATCCATCGATTTGTTGAAGAAATTGGCTGGATTGAAATTGGGGAGCATGAGGTAATTTCGTCCTTTGTTCGGGCATACGATTGGGGCGGAACCGTTTATGAAGGCAAAGACAGCTATCCCAGCATGGAAGAGGCGTTTCAGGATCTGGAAGCGGGGATTAAAGCCTATCTGGATGAGAATGGTATTTAGTGCCGGAAGCAGCCCCCCACTTCTGGGTTTTAAGTTCAAGCTAGATGCTGAGACGGTTATCGCGCTCTCTAGGGCTGCTTTTACCAAAGAACGGGCGGCAGCGGATCTAGTTGCCGATCGATTTGACTTAGAACCAACTCGCTCGGTTTTACATCGCAGTGCAGCAGTGCTTGCGATCGAGTGTAGTGAACTTCGTGATGCAGAACGTCTGATTGGACGGGCGCTGGCTGGCAATCCTCCCGATGATATTACTGACGAACTCCGCGACCTGCTTTTGGAAGAAATTTATTCTCAACGTGAGGCGATTAAGCATTAAGCCGTTCGATTTTTGCTAACATTCATTAACAAAAACTTCCTGTTTCATCTGGGACTGTCGGCAGCACCCCATC
>NZ_JAIQZN010000197.1 GCF_023333585.1 Argonema antarcticum A004/B2 | reverse complement strand
CTGACCACTGACCACTGACCACTGACCACTGACCACTGACCACTGACCACTGACCACTGACCACTGACCACTGACTACTGACTCAAAGATAATCGCCAAAATTCCCCATCAAAAATTGTTTTGAACAATGACGGATCGAACAACCAGCTCATCAGAAACCCGAAAAAGCTTATTCCCAAGAGAATAATTAGTACATAGAACTGTGACTGACCCGAAGCGCTGTACTTCAAAGTCTGACCGCCGAAAATTGCGCCAAGGCCAACCAAGTTAACGAAACCATCCACCACATAGCGATCGATCCAAGCATTGATCGCAGAAAGGCGTTCGACTGCAAAAACTACAGTCACGCGGTAAATGCGATCGATATAAAAGTCATAACCCAACAAATCCTGTATGAATCTCCAAGGCAGAAACAAAGACCTCGACCAAGCCTTGTGCAGATAAATGGTTGCCCCTAAGCCGCAGCCAACTAAACCAGATAAAACTAGCAGCAGCACAGCTTTTATGTTCACATTTTCCCAATCGGGCAGCGGTGACCAGCTCTGCATTATCAAAGGCGTTAAAAAAGTCACCACCGTCAAACTCACCATCGGCACAGCCATCGGCCAGGGAACCTCTGGGGCGCGACGAGTCTTAGGCTGCGGTTTACCCCAAAAAACCAAACGGAACACGCGAGTCAAATTCAAGGCTGTCAAAGCATTGACCAACAGCAAAACTGCCACTATCCAAGGATCGCTAACCCAAAATACCTCAACTCCTTGCCGCATCGCCCAAAATCCTCCCAGAGGCAGCAGTCCCACCAACCCAGCGCTGCCAACCACAAAAGCAGTAGTCGTTGCTGGCATCCGAGACCACAGACCGCCCATTTCTGTCAAATCTTGGTTATTGGTTGTCAGAATAATAGAGCCAACGCTCATGAACATCAACGCTTTGGCAATAGCATGGGCAAACAGCAACAGCAAGGCAAAACCCGTCCATTGCTGTCCAACGGCGATAAATACCAAACCCAAGTAAGCACTGGTGGAATGAGATAAAGCTCGCTTAATATCAATTTGGGCAAGTGCGACCAAAGAAGCGCCTATAGCCGTCATAGTGCCAATAACTACCAAAGCATTCAAAGCCACAGGCGAAACATTCAAGATAGGTTGGAGTTTAATCAGCACATAAGCGCCGCAACCCACCACCACCGAATTCCGCAAAAGCGAAGCTGGGTTCGGCCCTTCCATCGCTTCATCCAGCCAAAGATGCAGCGGAAATTGAGCGCATTTCCCAATCGGACAGGCAATTAAAGCCAAGCCCAACAAAGTTGCTACCGTGGGAGACAACTTGGCAGTCTCTGCCCAATCATATAAGTCTGGAAAGTTCAAACTTCCGGCTTGAGTTGCCAGCACCACCATCCCCATCAGCAGCAGCACGTCTCCCACCCGCTTCGTCAAAAAGGCATCTCGCGCTGCCGTCACCACGAGTGGCTGAGCATACCAGAATCCTACTAGCAAATAAGTAGAAAGCGTCAGCATTTCCAACAAAGCGTAGCTGAGAAACAAAGAATTACTCAGCGCCAGACCGCTCATTGCTCCCTCAAAAAATCCCATCAGAGCAAAAAAGCGAGCTAAGGCCCAGTCTTTTTCCATATATCCCAGGGCGAACAGTTGCGCTAGCAAGCTCAGCCCCGTCACCAACTCCATTGCCCCTACGCTCACCTGCGAGATTTCCACGGCAAAGGATAAATCTAAACCTGCTGCTTTTAGCCAGTGGAATACTAATTCAAATGACTCCGAATTCCACGTGAGCCTGAAAACAATTGAGCCATGCAAAAAGGCGAACACCGTCATCAACAAATTAAAGTAAGCCGCCGGTCGCGGCCCAGTGCGGCGGATCAGCCCCATTGACCACGGTAGGGTCAAAATTGCACCCACTAAGCCATATAAAGGCACCCACCAACTCGTTTCAAGCAGGAACTGAGTCATCAACATATCCTTAGAAATTGGCTCGAATCAATCAGGTCAACCTCCATACCATAGGGAATGGTTTCTGTCAACCCAGGAGGTTTTGTTGAAGTTAAAACCGGAGGATAATTTTTGTATATTATAGATTTCTACTTATCTTACTCCTATGAAGCTTTATATACTAGGCTTTAGGTCGTAAAAATCATTAATAAATAGTCTAAATTTTTATTATATAAGAAATTTACTCGGTATCTTTACTTAAAGAACCGAGATTTATCAGTTTTTACCAACATCTGATATATAGGGATTAAGAGTTCGAGAATTGTTAATTGCTCATGGCTCATGGTTCATTGCCATGCCCAAACTGACCCCAAACTGACCCCAGTGCCCAAACTGACCCCCTGCCACTACAAGTCTGGCTTAAGTAAAAGTAATAAAAAAATTATAAAACATTTTGGCCTTACCAGATATTTTTACAAAATGCCTAGTATTGTTAAGTTATTTTAATAAGCTTAATTTAAAATCATCATTGTAATTAATATTGTCAAGGAACCCAGGCTTCTTTATTCTTAAATGTGGGAATGCTAAAGGCTTTTTCTTTAGCAAGCAGAATGGGCATTTCCGTCAAAAATTAAAGTAAAAGTACCTAATAGTACAATTACTTACGCTCATCCGGTAGGAGAATAAACAATGCCAATTGCTGTGGGAATGATTGAGACCAAAGGGTTTCCGGCTGTAGTAGAAGCAGCCGATGCTATGGTCAAAGCCGCCCGCGTGACGCTAGTAGGTTATGAGAAAATCGGCAGTGCCCGCGTGACGGTAATTGTAAGGGGCGATGTGTCGGAAGTGCAAGCTTCGGTGGCAGCAGGAGTAGAAGCGGCCAAGCGGGTAAATGGAGGCGAAGTCTTATCTACTCACATAATTGCGCGTCCGCATGAGAATCTAGAATATGTGCTGCCGATACGTTATACCGAAGCTGTAGAACAGTTTCGTGCCTAACGTAGAATGACGCATTAGGTTGTGCTACACAAATAGAACTTCGACTTCTTTTGATTTTTACGAACTTTATCAAGGATTAAAACAATGGCAATTGCAGTTGGCATGATAGAAACACTCGGCTTTCCTGCTGTCGTAGAAGCCGCAGATGCAATGGTTAAAGCCGCTCGCGTCACCCTTGTAGGCTACGAAAAAATCGGTAGCGGTCGCGTAACGGTGATTGTCCGGGGAGATGTGTCGGAAGTGCAAGCCTCGGTTTCAGCTGGGGTTGAGTCTGTCAAGCGAGTAAATGGGGGTCAAGTATTGTCCACTCACATCATCGCTCGTCCTCACGAAAACCTAGAGTACGTACTGCCGATTCGTTATACCGAAGAAGTGCAGCAGTTCCGGGATAGCGTCAGCGGCATTCGTCCATACAACAGACCATAAAAATGCAAATTGCCAAAGTTCGCGGCACCGTTGTCAGTACCCACAAAGAAGCAAGTCTCAGAGGCGCAAAACTCCTCGTATTGCAATATATAGATGAAGAGGGACACCTACTGCCAAACTACGAGGTGGCAGGAGACAATGTGGGTGCTGGGCTGGACGAGTGGGTACTGGTTACCCGTGGAAGTGCTGCCCGTCAAGTTTCTGGCAATGAAACACGCCCGCTCGATGCTTTGGTAGTGGCGATTATTGACACTGTAAGTATTGACAATCGCGTGCTTTACAGTAAAAAAGACCAAGACCGCTATTAGGTCATGGGTCATTAGTCATTAGTCATTAGCACAATTCAACTAATGACTAATGACCCATGACAACTGATAACTGACAACTGACAACTGACAACTGACAACTGACAACTGACAACTGACAACTGACAACTGACAACTGACAACTGAC
>NZ_JAIQZN010000030.1 GCF_023333585.1 Argonema antarcticum A004/B2 | reverse complement strand
TAAGAACATTTTTATTGATTTTCTCCTCTCCCCCTCTCCCACTCTCCCACTCTCCCACTCTCCCACTCTCCCCCTCTACTCAAATAGCATAGTAAGTACGGAAGAGCCCCAATTTTTGGGAGAGCTTGCCTTAATGTTGGGGATTCCCCGCACTGCTACGGTTCGGGCGATTGAGGATACTATTTTGTTTGCAATTAACAAAAAGGGATTTGAAAAAATCTTACAAACTCAGCCAGAGTTATACGATGTGATTGTCCAAGAGTTAGGGAAACATAAAGAAGAATTGTCGGAACGACAAAAGCAGCTGCGAGAGATGGGATTGGTGGATGAAGATGAAGACGATAAAAATCCAATTGATTGGGTGAAAAAGAGACTTAAAAACCTCTTTAACCTAGAGCTAGGGGCTAGGGGCTAGGGAGGGAAGAGGGAAGAGGGAAAAGCTTGACGAAGTAAGGGATTATGAACCAGAGGTAAGAGTTGGAGTTGCTCTAACCGACTTTCGTCGGTTGCTATACTACGAACAGAGAAAATAGCAAGGGCGATATGTGCTACGCAGACGCGTGCCGATCGCAAACCATTTTAGCGATCGGCACGACACGAATTTGAGTGCAGATCCAGAAATGAATCGGTTTTTCAAGCCGGGATAAACCAGAAATCCGGTTTCAAGAGCCCCAATTTATCCGTGCATCCGTGAAATCCTTGTCGTGCTATTCCTCCATTTCATCTTCATCATCCTCATCATCCTCATCATCATTACCGTCATAACCGGGCTGAGACTGAGGCGGAATAGCTGCTACGATCGCATCTATCACTTTCCCCACGGGTATAATTTCCAACCCTAAATCACCTAATTTTTGCCCTTTAGGAACGATCGCACGTTTAAATCCCAGTTTTGCTGCTTCTTTCAAGCGCAATTCCATCTGGGAAACCGATCGAACTTGTCCGCCCAATCCTACTTCGCCAATTAAGACGGTGCTGGGATCGACAATCCGATCGCGAAAAGATGCCACAATTGCGATCGCCATTCCCAAATCTACCGCTGGTTCCCCCACATTCAAACCACCCGCAGAAGCTACATAAGCATCTAATTTAGATAAAGGAATCCCTACCCGTTTTTCCAACACCGCCAAAATCTGCATCAATCGGTTGTAATCAACACCAGTAGTAGAACGTCGGGGTGAAGCGTAACTCGTCGGACTGACTAAAGCTTGTAATTCTACCACAATTGGGCGCGTTCCTTCACAAGCAACAACGAGGGAAGTTCCGGGAACCACTTCATCGCGATTGCCTAAAAATAATTCCGAAGGGTTGGAAACTTCTCGCAGTCCTCGGTCTACCATTTCAAAGACACCGATTTCGTGAGTTGCGCCAAAGCGGTTTTTCACAGAACGTAGGAGGCGGTGCGAGGCAAAGCGATCGCCCTCAAAATACAGTACCGTATCTACTAAGTGTTCCAGAACTTTCGGCCCTGCGATCGCGCCTTCCTTCGTGACGTGACCCACAATCAACAGAGTGATATCCTCCCTTTTCGCCAATTGCATTAGAGCAGAAGTACATTCGCGCACCTGAGTTACTGAGCCAGCCGTGGATGTCAAATTGGGAAGATAGATAGTCTGAATGCTGTCAATCACCGCCACATGAGGTTTTAGCGATTCCAATTCTTTGAGAATCTCTTCCAGATTCGTTTCCGCCAGCACGTATAAATTCGCACCCTCAGCAGGCGTGCGTAGAAGAGAATTTCCCTCCCCCGCTGTTCTCCCCTCCTCGTGAGACGGGGAGGGAAGAACAGCAGGGTTGCTTTCCCCCTCCTCGTGGGACGGGGAGGGAAGAAGAGCGGGGTTGCTTTCCCCCTCCTCTGCTTCCTCAGCAGCGTCAACCCCTACCCCCAGACGAGAAGCCCGCAGTTTCACCTGTTTTCCTGACTCTTCCCCACAAACATAGAGAATGCGATAGTGACTAGACAGACGATTTGCCACTTGCAGCAGCAGCGTTGACTTGCCAATACCCGGATCGCCACCAATCAGCACCAAAGAGCCTGGGACAATTCCACCGCCCAGCACTCTATCCAATTCCTCGTAGCCAGAGAACCACCGCTCCTCTTGCCCGTCAACAATTTCTGCAAAAGTTAGAGACGCCCTTGGTTGGGCTGGTTTTAGCGCTGATTTGCTATTGCCTCGGCTGGCACCTTGCCAATTTCCCCTCACCGCACCCGCAGGCGCTGGGGAAACCAGCTGCTCTTCTAGGGAGTTGTAGGTGCTGCATTCGGGACACTTGCCAAACCATTGTGAAGTCTCGGCTCCACATTTGTTACAAAAGTATAAAGTTCGAGACTTTGCCATTTGATCATCTCTTAAAGAATCTAAAGCTTTGCTCGTAAATCTTAAAAAAGCTTGAAATGCAATAGGGGTGAGAATTTCGGGCTTAAATAACTGACAGATATAAGCTAATATCTTAATATAATGGTACTAAAAATTAACGTTCAGAAACGCCGCAGATTAAGGAGCATTGAGAAACTTGGAAAGCCACAAAGAAAAAATTCTGGTGGTAGACGATGAAGCCAGCATTCGCAGAATTTTGGAAACTCGTCTGTCAATGATTGGGTACGATGTCGTCACTGCTGCCGATGGGGAAGAAGCCTTAGAAACATTTCGTAACGCGGCTCCTGACTTAGTAGTTCTGGATGTGATGATGCCTAAGCTAGATGGCTACGGCGTTTGTCAAGAGTTGCGAAAAGAATCTGACGTGCCGATTATTATGCTAACAGCTCTGGGAGATGTGGCCGATCGCATCACAGGTCTGGAGCTGGGAGCTGATGATTACGTCGTTAAACCCTTTTCGCCCAAGGAACTGGAAGCCCGCATCCGCTCGGTGCTGCGGCGGGTAGACAAAACGGGCGGAGGCGGAATTCCCAGTTCTGGTGTCATCCATGTCGGGAATATCAAAATTGACACCAATAAGCGGCAAGTCTATAAAGGCGACGAACGCATTCGCCTCACCGGGATGGAGTTCAGCTTGCTGGAACTGTTAGTCAGCCGTTCTGGAGAAGCTTTCTCGCGATCGGAAATTTTGCAGGAGGTGTGGGGATACACGCCCGAACGCCACGTGGATACGCGAGTGGTGGATGTTCACATCTCCCGGCTGCGAGCTAAGTTAGAAGATGACCCCAGCAATCCAGAACTGATTCTGACGGCACGCGGTACGGGCTATCTGTTCCAGCGGATCATTGAGCCAGGGGAGGATGGAAAGTAGGCGAGGAAGTGGGGGAGCGGAGGAGCGGGGGAGTCGGGGAGTGGGATTTTGCAGATCTTTCCACTGTTCCCTGTTCCCTGTTCCCTAGTTAAAAACTATGGCTAAGGCAGATCGAAATCAGGTATTGCGGCAGCTGCCTCTAGTTGTCGGTGGATTGGCTGGCGTTTTGCTGCTCTTCAACCGCTTACTGACGCCGGAATTGACGCAATCTCAAGCGCGTTCGGATGCACTGGGGGTGATCTTGAGTGCGGTGCTGATCTTGACGGGGTTGTTATGGCAGCAAGTGCAGGCCCGATCGCCCGATGCTGTCGAGCTGATTGGCGAAGAGGGTTTTGAACTTGCGCCTTCTTTGCCAGATGCGGTGAGAACTGAATTGGCTTGGGCGTCCCATCTGTTACTTACCAATACGGCGACGCGATCGCTCGTCGTTTGGTATCAAGGCAAAGTACTGCTGCGGCGGGGAATTTTAGGTACTAACCCAGAAGTAAAGCTGGGAGCGATTTTACAGCGAGTGGTGGAAAAGCAAAAACCGGTTTATCTGGTGAATTTGACGCTGTATCCAGGGCGAATTGAGTTTGACTTCATACCAGAAAATACTCAAGGTGTCATCTGCCAACCGATCGGTAAAGACGGCGTTTTAATTTTAGGAGCTAATGCCCCCCGCAGTTATACCAAGCAAGATGAAACCTGGATTGCTGGAATTGCTGACAAACTAGAAGTATCCCTCAGCTACTATTTAAATGATGTGGCACCAGCTGAGATCTGAAAGCCTATGGTAATTTTGTACTGGCTGCTGGTTGTTTTGATGGTCGTTGGCGTTATCGGCGCGATCGTTCCCGGTATTCCCGGTTCCAGCTTGATTTTGATTGCCGTTGTAATTTGGGGCGCAATTGACGGTTTTACTACCGTATATTGGGCTCTAGGAATCGCAATTTTGGTGTTTCTCCTCAGCATAGGCATAGACTATTTAGCCGCCTACTGGGGAGCCAAACGTTCTGGTGCAAGTAATTGGAGCCAGATTGGTGCGATCGTGGGCTTAGTAGTGGCAACTTTAGGTCTGCTGCCAGCACTGCCATTTGGCGGGCCACTGTTGGGGATCTTGTTGGGGCCACTACTGGGAGCAGCGATCGGAGAGTTTCTTTATCGGCGCGAATTGGAGATCGGTCTTCGACTTAAGCAAGCGTTTCAAGCTGGTGTGGGGATTATTGTAGGTTCGATAGTGGGGCGTTTGATTCAGGGCGTTTTAGCGATCGCAGCCGTTGGCGTCTTCCTTTGGCAGACTTTGCCCCATGTTGTTGGCGGCTACTAGATTTGAAAAATCTTTTATTCTCAACAGAACCCGAAATGTACCCCTTCAGTGGACAGGTGCATTTATGGAAGTACACCTAAAGCAGTTATTCCCAGGTGGCTTTCAGAGAAAACAATGACGACTCTTGGTTCATATCGGGTATCGGTTCAGACCCGCGCATCTGGCCCTCAAACGGCTTTACTCACTCCCGCAAGATTGGAGGATATGCCGACTGACTGGACTTTTAACTGGCCTGGTTTGTGGCAGCTTACAGACTTTGACTGTCAGAATATCGTCAAACTGGTTTACTCCGAGCAAGTTTGGGGATTAGTTCGATACGGCCTATATCCCTACCCCGGTTCTTCAGAAACCCTAGAGATTGAGCATCTGGAGACTAACCCAGCGTCAAGAGGCCAACAAACCAATCGTCTGATTGAGCCAATAGGCAAATGGCTGATCTGGTACGCCACCCAGGTAGGTCTGCAATATTGTTCGGGGGGTTTAAGCGACACGCCTATCTTGCTGGTGTCCTTGGAGGATGCTTTTACTTACTATAGAGATATAGTGTCTATGCAGTATTTGGGGCAGACAACCATTGCCCCTGGAGAAGACGGATATGTTTTTAGCTTCTCAAGGACAGGAGCAACAGCCTTCTGTCTCAGACAAGAAAGGGAGTGGGGATTCCCAACTCCCTTTAACCCCTGAGCAGGTCAGATCTGGGACAACGGTGATGATGACTCATGCAGAGCGACAAGCCTTTTGGAAAACCTCTCGCATCGGTCAGTTACTTGGCTTTTCTCACTGGCCTACCGAGCCATAAGATAAGTGAGGTGGTAGTCACAACCGACTACCACCGCGTTTCTTTTTGCCGCTTACTCGGCACTTTGTTTAAGCTTAACCTGACCTCGACTTGCCCAAACAAAGGCCAGAATAGCTAGTAAATAACAGGCAAAACCCGTCCAAAATGAAGTGGATATGCTAGAGTTTAGCGCGATCGCAACTGCCAGTACAGAAGCGCAAACCGAAGTCGCCCCATTAATTCCCCACAGCCAAGGCGTTAACTCAGCAGACTTCTGAGAAGCTAACTGCATCCCCATTGGAAATGCCATCCCCATGAAGAAACCCAGCGGCAAAAGGATGCCTGTCGCTACCAGGATGCGTACCCCCGTTGTCGCATCATCGAATAACTCAATAGCATACGGCGTAAATTTTCCAAACACATACAAGGTAAATAGCAACAACAGCAGCCGTAAAGTTGCTGAACTCGCCATCCCCTTATTGCTTACCTTTTCTGTTGAATAACTCCCCAAACCACTCGATAATAATAACGAAAACAGCACCACAGATAACCCATAAGTTGGATGTCCCAGAAAAACAATCAACCGCTGCATTTGGGAAATTTCCACCAGCATAAAACCCAAACCTATGCCAGCGAAAAATAGCGAAAGAGGCAAAGCACCCTTTAAAGTTGCCCTCTTAGTAGTTAGAAGCAGCGGCACAATAATGCAGAGGAATGTCAGCACTATCACAACTATCAGTAAAGCACCCAATATCACCACAGCTTTCAGGTTAGAACTCCAAGCCTCTTGATACCAAAGTTTGGGATTAAACGCATCTTGCAGCCGCAGCATATTAAAGAAAAACGGACTATCATCAGTTGGGGCAGCAATATTGAGAGGAAACTTAGCCACAAAATCATCGATATTTTTTCCATCGGCAATAGTTTTAAAATTATTGTCGATCGCAAATCGGGGACTAAGAACAATTTCAAATTGCATCTGGTTTGCAACTTTTTGCAGAGTATCCAAATCTCGATCGGAAAAAGGCTCTTTACTCACCAGCATCGTTCCCACACCAATCGGCTCATTCTCGCTTTCCCCAAACATTCGTCTCACGATAACAATATGATTTCGGGTATTTTCGATCCCAGATTTCATCAGCGAATTAGTCGCCAGAGAAGTTAGCCGATACATCTCACTAGGACTTTTCCCAACATACCAACGGGATACTGTTAAAATTCCTTTGTCAGTCAGATGTTCCAGGAAAACTTTCCAACCTTCAATGGTATAAAGTGAATTTTCTGAGAGAACAAATGCACCAGATGCAGTTGCTGCCCAAGTGTCAATTAAGGAAATCTGAATAATATCGAATTTATCTTTAGATCTGGCAATGTAACTGCGTGCTTCATCAGCAACAAAACTAACTTTAGGATTTCTATCTAGATGCCCGGTAAAATCACCAAACTTTTTAGTTACAGCATTGATAATATCGTAATTAATTTCAACTCCTAAAACCGACTTTTGACCAAACAATAATGCGGAAAGTATATCTCTACCGCCTCCGCTGCCAATAGCTAAAACTTTTGCGTCTTTCCGAATGTAATGAGCTAAATTGGTGATATCGTACTTAAGATATTCAATTTTATTAAAATCCCCATCAAATTTAGTAAGAACTGTAGCAGCGCTAGCATCTATTTTTAATGCCAATTCTTCGATTTTATCGTTAAAAGGCACAACCGGGCTAAATCCCCAACCAAAAGGATGTGCTGGATCTTTATCTGGGCTAACTGTAATCCGAGAAAAAGAATTCCACTTTTCATAAATTGGCGCTGATTCAAACTTCCCTTTCACCCACATCAAACGCAATAAAGGAGACTGATTATTTACTAAAATTGTATTGACGACTGCGAAAGAACCGAGTAATAGAGTAGATATCAGAGCAATTTGCATTAGCCTTTTAGAGGCTACTTCTGATGCAAATAAAATAGCGCCAATACTAGCAAGAAAAGCTACTATAATTACCGCTGTCGGTCCATCGGTAATGCTGATAATGTATATCAGCAGAATACAGCCAAGGGATGCGCCAGCTAGATCGTAAGCGTAAAGTTTACTTACTTGATGAGGAAATTTAGTTAAAGCCAAACATATACAAATTCCGCTGAATAAAAACGGAACTGATATCACTAGATATGTCGAAGCAATAGAAGCTATCCCCCCAATTGACAGGCTGGGTACAAATGGAATACTTAGATGGATTAAAAAGCAAACAACAATGGAGATAGCAAATAATAAAGAAGTAATAGCTAAATGAGACTTTGCTCGTTCTTGGGTGAAGTATTTCGGAAATAAATATACTAATACTGCCCCTACTGTCATCCCGAACATAGCTACCGAGGTAGCCATAAACGCAAAATGATACCACATAGTCACGCTAAAAATGCGCGTGAGGAGAATTTCAAACATCAAAGTCGCGAGTGCGACTGTGAATAAACCGGCGTAAGTTTGTCTTTTTACCGTGATTTCTGCGTTCATACTCCTCACACTCTTGGTTTTGAATCGGAACAACTTATAACTGATGGCTTTCTTACTTTTGAATCGGAACAACTGACGATTAATTACTTTTAATGGCCGATCGCAAACTTAATTTTCTAAGCCGGAATTACTTAAACCACTTCACACTCAACAAAGTAATCGTAATAATCTATGTCAATTTCATCCTCAACAAATTTTTTAAGCTGATTTACATGAAAAGCGTTAACGGGATAACAATCATACATTGGATTATCTTTTGATTCTCCAAAAATATCTTGTATATCTGAAAGCTTTATGTCTTGTAGTGTAGATTGACCTACAAGTTTGTCACCATTTTTATCATACCATCGAACTACTCTGACAAGGTTGTGGTTTTCTACCACATCATCTTTAGTGACTTCACAACTCAAAATTTGGTCAGTCATACTTATGGCTCCACTGTGTAATCAGGATTTTCTGGCTTAAGCTGTGTACCTGTATTGGGATCGAATTCACCTAAATGTCTACCCCTTTTATCATATTTTTCAACAGTTCCATGTCTGCTATCCCACTCATATATGTAATCGGCATCTTTCCACCGCTTACGAAATTTGCCACCGCCTTGAACAGGAGTTTTAGGTTTAACAGGTTGTGCATCTGGAAAAGCTGGCAATGTTTTGGGTGGGGGTATATATGACACCTGATTGATGGTATAACTAACATTATTTTAACCGAGTATTTCAAATTTTAGAGCTAAGAAACATAAACCTGCCGATAGTAAGCCTGATATTCCGCAGACAATAATGGTTCCCACCAATCGCGATTTTTCAAATACCATTCGACTGTACGACGCAATCCCTCTTCAACGGTAACTGAAGGACTCCAATCTAACTGAGTTTTCAACTTAGTAGAATTAATCGCATACCGTCTATCGTGTCCCTGTCTATCCTTCACAAACGCAATCAAATTACTGCAAGGACGAACTGGCAAATCGGGAGCTAATTCATCCATCAACTCGCACAAAGTCCGAACCAAATCGATATTTTTAACTTCGTTATTGCCGCCAATATTATAAGTTTCACCCGGTTTGCCGCGATGAATCACCACATCTAAAGCACGGCAATGATCGATTACATAAAGCCAATCCCGTACATTTTGCCCATCTCCATAAACAGGCAAGTGCTTGCCGATTAAGGCATTGATACACATGAGCGGAATCAGCTTTTCGGGAAACTGATAAGGGCCGTAATTGTTAGAGCAATTCGTGATAATTGTCGGCAACCCATAAGTGTGGTGGTAAGCTCGAACTAAATGGTCGCTGCCAGCTTTTGACGCGGAATAAGGGCTATTGGGAGCATAAGGCGTCGTTTCTGTAAAGGCGGGGTCGTTGGGGCCAAGGCTGCCGTAAACTTCGTCGGTGGAAACGTGGAGAAAAATCTCCCCCTCTGTCCCCCCCGTTGACGGGGGGGACAGAGGGGGGGTTTTCCAATGTTGTCGGAAAGCTTCTAGTAGGGTGAAAGTTCCCACGACATTGGTTTGAACGAAGGCACCTGGCCCTAAAATCGATCGATCGACATGAGA
Source organism: Argonema antarcticum A004/B2 (assembly GCF_023333585.1). Classification (GTDB taxonomy): domain Bacteria; phylum Cyanobacteriota; class Cyanobacteriia; order Cyanobacteriales; family Aerosakkonemataceae; genus Argonema; species Argonema antarcticum. The sequence continues at coordinate 63,142 of NZ_JAIQZN010000030.1, read as the reverse complement.
TTCAGCCGCAAAGTGGGCTACAGTATCGATATTTTCTGCTTGCAACAATTTGTCTAGCAGAGTGCGATCGCATATATCGCCCTCAACAAACCGAAAATTCTCCCTACCTTCCACAGCTGCCAAATTACGGCGATTTCCCGCATAAGTCAGCGCATCCAGCACCACCACGCGATCGTCTGGGTAAGTGTCGCACCAGTAAAGCACAAAATTCGAGCCAATAAACCCCGCACCACCCGTCACCAGCAAGCGACGGCGGACTCGAACAGCCTTTTCGTTCCAACTATCTATCATTTTCTGAAATTTATGCCTACTCCGGTTTAAACTTTTGTCAGCCGTATTATAAGGCGGTCTATTAAGGCAGTCTATCAGTTAGTGTGAGGAGACTTATGGTTAGTCAGGTAATTGAGCAAAATGTCCTATCCTTGGCGCAACAGGGCGACCCCGATGCGATCGCCGTCCTAATCAACAAGGTTGTATCCAAAAAAGGCGTCACAGCGACAGCAAAAAGCAAAGGAACTTGCCTCCATATCGTCCTAGAGTCCGATCGAGTGCCAAATCAAGCCTCCTGCGTCCGCTTCGTACACGACGGAATGATCCGCCTCAACCCCAAATATATTGACTCTGTGCGCCTTTATGGGCGACGCAGCGACCAAAAATGGCCTACCTGGACAGAGTTGGTTGAATTAAGGCAATCCGCCTACGCCTCTACTTCTACAGCAACTCTACCCCGGCTAGTCACTCCTGGCCCTCAGCCAAAGCGTAAAACCACAAAACTAAAAACAAAGTATAGAAAAAAGATTCCTTTACTCTTGTTAGGCAGCATCTGTTGGATTTTAGTTGCCGCAGTGGGTTTTGTCGTCAGAGCTAAAATGGATTCCCAAGTCGCCGCCTCCCAGCAGCCAACGTCTGCACAGCGACAAATTGCTAAACAAGCCGTTCCCAAAACAACCCAGAAAATAGGTGTCGTCCCACTCCCACCCCCCAAGACTTCGCCAAAACCTCAAGCCGTTCCCAAAACAACCCAAAAAACAGGTGTTGCTGCGCCTAAAAAGTCTCCCATTCCCTCACCCGCTGCCAATAAACCAACCCCCAAAACTTCTCCCGCACCCGTTCAGAATTTAGCACCTGTTTCCACATCAGAACCCTCAGAAAATGCTGCCACATTTATCACCATTAAAGCCGTTGGCGATATTGTTCCTGGCACCAACTTTCCCAACAATCGACTACCCAGTAATAATAAAGAGCTTTTTAAGAATGTAAAACCATACCTTCAAGGAGCCGATATTTTATTTGGCAATTTTGAAAGTACGCTGACCAACTATCCCAGAACCTCAAAAGATACCAGTCGTGCAATGGTTCATGCTTTTCGCACGCCACCAAATTATGCAACCCTTTTGAAAGAAACTGGGTTTGATGTTTTAAGTGTAGCTAACAATCATTCTCTAGATTTCTCGGTCGTCGGCTTTGCCGACACTATGAAAAATATAAAAAGTGCAGGAATGACACCAGTTGGCAAGAAAAATGAAGTTGCCTATGTGAATGTCAAAAACATTCGGGTTGCTTTTATCGGTTTCAGCCACTTGGCTCTGCACAACAGCGTGAACGATATTGCGTCGGCGAAAGCACTGGTACTAGAAGCCAAGAAAAATGCCAATATGGTGGTCGTATCGTTTCATGGCGGTGCGGAAGGAACGGGAGCCATGCACGTCAAAAACCGACAAGAAAACTTCTACGGGGAGAACCGTGGCAATTTGGTTCTCTTTTCCCGCACGATGATTGATAATGGGGCAGATTTGGTTCTGGGACACGGCCCCCATGTTCCCAGAGCGATGGAATTATATAAAGGAAAATTAATCGCTTATTCTCTGGGTAATTTTGTCGGATACAAGTCCTTATCTACCTGGGGAGTATTAGGACAATCTCTGATTTTAGAGCTTAAACTTAACCCACAGGGCGATTTTGTGTCTGGAAAAATTATACCTGTTCAGTTGAATCGGCAAGGAATTCCTTATATCGATCAACAGTTTCGGAGTGTACAGTTGATTCGGAATCTCACCAAAAGCGATTTTCCCAACAATTCCCTGAAAATTGACAGCAAAGGGGAAATTAATAAGGACTAGAGCGCCAGTCCAGTAGAAGTATAGCTGGCTCTTCCGTACTTACTATGCTATTTGAGTAGAGGGGGAGAGTGGGAGAGTGGGAGAGGGGGAGAGTGGGAGAGTGGGAGAGTGGGAGAGTGGGAGAGGGGGAGAGGAGAAAATCAATAAAAATGTTCTTAAGTGAACAAAAGCATAGCAACTCCGAAAGAGCCGTATAGCTAGGGGCTAGAGACTTAGTGGGAACGAAAGAACCGGAAATTGTTGGGCAAATGTCAGCGGGCCGATCGCTTGATTTCGGCTACCATTTTTTGTACCTCCTGTACTGCCCGACGGCGCAGTTCTAGAACTTGGCTGATTTCCCTAGAGAAACTAGGCTGGCGATCGATCATTTGATTAACTACTGCTGCCGATAACACCATCACCTCTAAGTCTGCCACCGCAGTCACCGAAATAGTGCTGGGTTCTCCAGAAAAAAGTGTCATCACTCCAAAAAATTCTCCCGCCTTTAAGGGAAGTACCTCATGCTCCTGTCCCAATTCGTCATTGACTGTAATCACTGCTTCCCCTGCAATCAAAATGTAGAGGGCATTACTGTCATATCCCTGTCGGATTACCTTCTCCCCAGCCCCAAAGTGTTGCAAGTTAATATCTGAAGATAGGTGATTTAAATTTTCAGACTTCTCTAGAGGCACAAAAGAGGGAATTGATTGCAGTCCCTCCGCAAATTTTTTGATGGTTCCCTCCGCCTTGGAGGTAGGGCCGTCGAAGTTATAGACCGTGCGGATGGGGAAGGGAATAGTCAGGTTATTGCGCTGGGCTGCGTACCACACCCTAGTCATGAAGCGATCGCGAATCTCCTCAACTTCCTGATAGTCATCAATAAAAAACTTCACCTCGTAGGTAATTGCCGAATCATCATAGCTGAGAGTAAAAATTTGGGGTTCCGGTTCCGCCAAGATGCCCTGAGTTTCCAAAGCCGTAGTCCGCAGGACATACTTTGCCAAATTAGGCGGGTCATTATAGGAAAAACCAATTTTGATCCGCTCGGCATGGAGTCGTAGGGGACGACTAAAATTGCGGATAATCTCACTGCTAATCAGTTTATGGGGAATGACTACCATCTCCCTTTCTAGAGTTTGCAAGCGGACTGCCCGCCAGTTGATATCTATTACCTGCCCGACCAGATCCCCCACCCGCAGCCAGTCTCCCACCGTAAAGGGTTGCTCAAATAACAGGGCAATCCCCGACATCACACTGCCTAGTGTGTCTTGGAGTGCCAAACCAATGACGATCGAACTCACCCCCAAGGCGGTTACTAACCCTGCAAGGTCTGCATTCCACACCGTAGCTAGAACGATCGCAGTCCCTAGCAAAACCAAAAATAATCTTGCCAAATCAATCAGGAGTTTCGGAATCCGCCCCCGCCAACTATCTGCCTTTGCCTGCCGAAATAGCACCACATTAAGTAATGACAGGGCAGCATGGATCGCACAAATCCAGAGGAGAGTCTGGATGCTTTTCACCCGTTCATCAGTGGCGGGTAGCTGGAGAATTTTCTGGGTAAAAATTAAAAAGGCAAAGACCGGCAAAATGAGATTGCGTACTACTTGGAGGGTAGCGGCTAGAGGCTGTTCCCGCTGCTGCAAATTATGGATAATTTCCCCCAATAGAATTACCAACAGGGGAAAGCCGACTATAAGCGCGATCGCCCAGAGCAGCAAATTATTGGTCAAAATATTTCCCATTACCGAGTTACCTCAGAGTTTTGGGGGGCTTGCACGCTCTTGAGACACCAAGCACTGGGCTTTGTCTTGCCATTAATCTCATTACCGTAGGGAACAAATTCGTAGAGATCCTCTAGGCGTTGATACACCCCTTCAGAAACCAGAACTGCTCCGGGGGGACAGGCTCCCCGCAGGGCATTGGCAATATCGATCGTATCGCCCCAGACATCATAGATAAATTTGTTTCTGCCCACAATTCCGGCCACGACACTGCCGGAGTTAATGCCGATGCGGATATTGAGTTGGAATCCCCGCTCGTTGTTGTAGCGACGGACAATCAGGAGCATTTCGAGGGCAAAGTCGATCGCCCGTTTATCATGATCCAAATAGGGCAAAGATAAGCCACACACTGCCATGTAGCTATCGCCAATAGTTTTAATTTTCTCCATCCCGTACCGTTCCGCAGCTTCATCAAAACTACTAACTAGATCGTTGAGGATACTGACAATTTCGTAGGCCGTCAGGTTGGCGGATAGTTTAGAAAATCCCGTTAGTTCTGAGAATAGCACTGCCACATTAGAAACACTTTCAGCAATGTTTTTCTCTCCCCGTTTCAAACGCTTGGCGATCGCCGCCGGAAATACACTCAGGAGTAACTGTTCATTTTCTAGGTTTTTTTCGGCGATTAAATTAGTTTGTGTACGCAGACTGTAGACCATATCATTAAAGGATCTTGCTAATTCCCCAAACTCATCTCTAGTTTGCAGAGAAGCCACGATATCTAGTTGCCCTGCTGCCACCTGTCTAGCACTGGCAATCAATTGGTTAATGGGCTTCACAAACCAATAGGCTAGAGCCATAGCTAACACCGTGACTAGGAGCATCAAGAGCGTAGCGGAAATTAATAGTCGCCTTTCAAAAGAATAGACTGGCGCATAAGCCTCTGCTAGGTCAATTTCTGACAGAATTACCCAAGCCAACTCATCAATTTTTAAGGGAGCATAGGAACTAAGCACAGGAATATCCCGATAATCTCGGATAATCTGGATGTTTTGCTTCCCGGCTAGGGCTTCTTTCACGCCGATCGTCTCCACCCGCTGTTCCAGAATTGAGGTATTGTACTGTTGAATCCGTTTCAGAGTGTTGTCACTCACCCTCAGAGAGTGCAGGGTTTGTAAGTATTTTTCCCTGTCTTCCACCAAAAAACGGGAGATCGATCGCATCAAATAATCCTGTCCCACCAGATAGGTTTCCCCGGATTTCCCCAGTCCGTCACTCTCCCAATTCTGGTTACCAGTCATCACATTATTAATTTCATCTACTGGTAACTGCACCGCTAGTACCCCCAAAAATTCCGCACCTTTAAAAATAGGCATAGCAATAAAAGCAGCAGGCGCACCGTAGGAAGGAGCGTATGATTCAAAGTCAATTAGCCGTGAATAGTTCCGTTCTTTAGTTTGGCGCACCCGGCTTACCAAACGAGCCAAATTACTTTCGTTGTAGGTTCCTGTAGTTAAGTTAGTCACAAAATCTGTTTCTTTGTAAACCGTATATACTATGTCCCCCTGGGGGTTGATCAAAAACAGATCGTAGTAACCAAACTTCTCAATAATCTGCCGAAACATGGGATGGTAAAGGGCATGGATACGGCTATAACCACTACCGTCTTTGGCATCATCCAGAAGATGTTTTTTACCGACTGGATGAGGATTAGCCGCAATGTAGTGGTATTGCAGATAGCGAGCTACGTCGGTTTTGGGCTGAAAAAACTCCCACAGGGGATTACCCTGCTCTGTTTTTGCCAACCGGGGCAGAAATTCATCCCGGTAGTAGGAGGCGAGTTTTTTGACGGCTGTGGGTGGAATTTGGGCTGTTTCTAGTTGTCGGTAGTTAGTATCGAATTCCTGGAGCGCTGTGACTACGGAGGGGTTTTCTCCTAGTGTCTGGAGGTGATTCCGTAGGGTCTGAAAGTAGGAGCCAATTTGGTTGGCTTTGGAAGCCCGGATGCTGATTAACTGACTAAACACTCGATCGGTCAAGTTTGCTTGACCACTTTGATAACCTAAGTAGGCAGTAACTAAAATCGAACAACTACTAACTACCAGTAGCATTGCAATGAGTTTGGATTTAATACTCAGCCGCAGTCGCCAACCCATAGAGCAATCCTGATAAGGAACGTAAACAAATAAAATATCCCTAATCTTAAGATAGTTTCTCTCTAAAGATTGTATTCCTTGACGCTATCCACACCCTGAAGAGGCGATCGTCTGGATCGGGAAACCCAGCGATTGAAATCGGCTCTTCCGAATTTACTATGCTATTTGAGTAGAGGAGCAGGGGAGCGGGAGCAGGGGAATAGAGCAACAGAGCAGTAGAGGAATAAAAATGTTATTTTTTGAGCAAGAGCATAACAACTCTGAAAGAGCCGCTTTTTAAGACGAAACAAGATTTATAGCAAAAGTCAAAAGGTCACTCATTCAAAAGTCAAAAGTGAAATCTTTGCTGTGAATTGGTTCTGGCGTTTTAGGATGCCATAACCGCCCTGGCGGTTGCTATATAACTGGAGTTTAGAAAACTTCTATCCAATTTATTTGTGAATAATATAATTGGATTTATTATTGACAATTTTCTCCTTTTTTTCTGATTATTTTCTGATATAATTAACCACTTAACAATCTGCCAACTTTACGTACTTTATTCTTCACTTATAAGCGATCGCAATGCTTCCTTCATTTCATCTGGTGTTGTCGTCGCCGTACCAAACTGGCGCACTACAATGCTAGCCGCCAAATTGCCCAAAACTGCTGCTTCCCAAAACGAAGCACCGGCATTTAAAGCTAATGTCAGTGCTGCCGCTACCGTATCGCCAGCACCTGTAACATCAAACACCTTTGTTCGATTAAAGGCGGGGATGTATTCCTCGCTGCCAGAACTGCTAAATAGGCTCATACCCTCTTCGCCACGGGTAATCAGAATTTGCTGAGCATCAGTCATGGCTAGAAGATCGCGCCCAGCTTGAGTGAGGGTTTGGGGAGTTGCGATCGCATAACCCACCGCCTGTTCCGCCTCTGGTAAATTCGGTGTAAATACGGTTGCACCTCGATATCTTTCGAGACTATTTTGTGCATCAACAATCGTCCGCGAGTGAGATAGCGTCGCCGCGATCGCAGGCTGAGTAAAAACCCCATCCCCATAATCGGAACAGACTACCGCATCCACAGTATCAAGTACAGAACGGATATACGCAGCCAGTTGCATCTGCAAATCAACATTTGGCAACTCATCCGATTTGCGATCGATCCGCACAATCTGCTGCGTCACCGACTGGCGAGCGTGACCGGAAATCCGAGTTTTAGTCACCGTCGGGCGGTCTGGATCGATTAACATTCCAGCAGTATCAATCCCAGCAGCCTCAAAGATGCGACGCAAAGCTTGCCCTTGCTCATCATCCCCCACCAGTCCAGCAACCTTCACCTTTGCGCCCAATTTTGCCAGGTTATAGACCGCATTAGCGCCACCTCCAGGCACCTGTCGAGTCTGTTCGTGACGAATAATCAATACCGGAGCTTCGCGAGAAATCCGCTCCACCTGACCCGTGAGAAACTCGTCGAGAGTCAAGTCACCCACTACCAGTAAGTGCGATCGATCGAAGCAATCCAATAGTTCAATCAATCGCTCAGATGAGCAGCGCAGTCGCTCCAAAAAGGAAAAATCTGGAGTCATATAGCAAAAGTCAAAAGTGAAATGCTTGCTGTAAATTGGTTCTGCCGTTTTAGGATGTCCTAACTACCTTGGCGGTTGCTATATCATGTCCTTACGCATCGGTCACCTAAAAAATTCCTGTTCTTATTCTTATCTGTGTTCATCTGTGTTCATCTGTCTTCATCGGTGGTAAAAATTTAACCACCGATGAAAACAGACAATTTGACGATAAATCATCAATAACTTTAACTGTTAGATGATGCTCCCGGAGTAGAAGGTGAATTGTTTTGCTCGATCTCGATCCGATAGAGATAAACCTCATACTTGCGAGTTGATGGAAAGGCACTCCGCTTTTGAATATCTTCTATTGCAGCCAGATCTAGTCTAGGGTAGCCAGTACTGCGTATCACTTCGGGGTTACCCTCCTTTTTGCCATTCGGGTTTACTAACACGGCGACATTTGCTTGGTTAACATCCGGCAGCTTCTCGTCTATGGGAGATTTAACAAAGATAATGTCTGCCATTGTCGTTATCTTCAGATTGACTGAAAACTTTTCGTTTTTGTCCTCCAACCAGGTTCTCAACTTTCCAGATGCGTATTGATCGGTCGTGAAATTTAAGTCGTAACCGTAGCTATACTTGATCGACAAATCCCTAGATTCTTGACTTTGCTGCGGCATAGGAGACTCCTTGGGATAGAAATTAGGTAGATGGGTTTGTAGGTTTGAGGGGTTCAGAGGTTCATCACCTGCTTTCGGCGATGTCTCGGTAGGAGGGGGTGTTACGGATGGCGAAATTGTACCGGGCGGTAATATCGGTAGAGTGTCATTAGGTCGCAGTCTGCTTTCAGTACCTTTGGCAATATTCTGGCGTTCAGGAGTAGTAGTGCGTTCAGGAGTAGTAGTGCGTTCAGGAGTAGTAGTGCGTTCAGGAGTAGTAGTGCGTTCAGGAGTCGTGGTGCGTTCAGGAGTCGTGGTGCGTTCTGGCGTTTGACGCGATTCTATTTTAACTTCCGGCTCGGTAACAGGCGATCGCTCTTTTGGCGTTATTTCTTGGCGACGAGAACCACTTCGGGTCTGGGATGAAGGCTCTTTTGGAGTACTCGGCGGTGGCGACAACGCAATAGTAGGAGAGTTATCAAGCGGAACGTTGGGAATAGGCGGCAAAGGCGTATAAGACTGCACTGGTGGCAGGGGGGGCAACAAATTTGTGGGCGGCAGTGGCGGCGGTAAGGATGGCAACGTGGGTTTTGCCAAAGAATATTCTGGCAGGCGACTCTGTTCATCTGGAGTCAACTGTACCAATCCCACAATTCTTCGCGGATCGGATTCTGCTGATTTGGAGGATGATAATACTGGCTGAATCACCCAGACCATTCCGTGGATACCGACAGAAATCAGGGTTGCCAACATAGTCGGCAGATTAAATCTTTTTTCCCGATCGGTTGGAACTTGCGGGGTGTAGGATGCAGGTATTTGATGCTTGGTCTTCGTTTTGGTAGACAATTTGGTTACCTCATCAAAAGGAGAGTGGGGGAGTGGGGGAGTGGGGGAGTGGGGGAGTGGGGGAGTGGGGGAGTGGGGGAGTGGGGGAGTGGGAGAGTGGGGGAATAAAAATATTGTTTTTTTGAACATAAAGTATAACAACTCCGAAAGAGCCAAAAGAAAAGAGGTATGGGGGATGGGACTAGCTTATTTTTTCTTTTGACTTTTGAATGAGTGACTTTTCTACAGTTACTTGAACAATCAGCAAAGAGAAGTAGGGTAACTTGAGATGGGGCCGATCGCATAAATCCTTATAAATCGCCATATCCGGTAGTGTCGCCCGTTCCACAACATAGCTGCGACTCAGCAACTGACGCCGGTGTAACACCTGCCAAACTTGTTCGTAAACCGAACTTACCTTGAGTAAAACTACCACATCAGCCCAGTCCAGAACCGCCTCCAATTCCTCCACCCGATAAAGCGCCGGTAACACAACCAACTTTCGATCGCGAATTGTCAAAGGCAGCCCCAACACTGACGCCGCCGCCATCGGCGAACAAACTCCCGGTACAGTTTGGATCGCCACTTGTGGATGCAGCTCTTGCAGTGTCTGAGCCAAATACGTAAAAGTACTGTAAAAACTGACATCACCTTCGCAGGCAAAAGCCACATCTTGGCCTTTTTGAAGATATTGCCAGACTTGTTCTGCCGCCTGATGCCAAGCGGAGGAGAGAATAGTTTCATCCTGCACGTAAGGGAAATTCAAAGCCAGCTGGACGCTTGAGGGACTCAGCCATTGGGCTACAATCTGCTCAGCCATACCAGGTTTGCCGCCTACCCCCAAAGGGAAAGCTACCACTGGCATCTGTTTGAGCAATCGCAGTCCCTTAAGGGTAATCAATTCTGGATCGCCCGTCCCGACGCTGATTCCGTAGAGTATACCTGTTTGCACAATCAAACCTAAAATCCCAAATCGAAAATGCCTTTGCCTACCGTCATTATGCCGGGATATCTGGAAGGTGCTAGAGCCTACCGCCCGATGGAACAACTCTTGCAAAAACTCGGTTTTCCAACGGTAACAGTGCCTTTGCGAAAACGAGATTGGTTGCCAACTGTAGGAGGTCGGTCAATGGTGCCCATTTTGCGGCAACTCGATCGAACTGTCAAACAAACCTTACAACAATACAACGTTTCCCAGATTAACTTGATCGGTCACTCAGCAGGCGGCTGGATTGCTCGCATTTACCTGGGAGAAAAGCCTTACACCATCCACGGTGACGTTAGGTCGACGGCTGGTTTGTGGCACGCTCATCCATATATTGCCACGTTGGTGACACTGGGAACTCCTCATGTTAGTCAAGAACGGTGGACAAAACGCAATTTAGATTTTGTCAAAATCAACTATCCAGGTGCATTTCACCCCCAGGTTCGCTACATCTGCGTCGCTGGTAAAGCCATCTACGGTGCTAGACGCCCAGGCAGTTGGTTAGCCTACAGCAGTTATCAATTAACTTGCGGCAGAGGCGATAGCTGGGGAGACGGCATTACCCCCATTGAAGCAGCTCATCTGGAAGGGGCAGAAAATCTCGTTATCGAAGCTGTGCTACATTCCCCCAGATCTCGCGGTATTTGGTATGGTTCGCCGACAGTTGTGCAATCTTGGGTGTCTTACCTAGCTTAGGGGCTAGAACACCAATTCAATAATCGTAGGGGCGAAGCATTCGGGCAAGAAATCTAGGGTAAAAGCGATAGATTTTATACCCGAATGCTTCGCCCCTACAAGCCAAAAACGCACCACCAAGTATTACTGAATCGGTGTTCTAGGGGCTAGAGGAACTTCCAAAGCGGGAGAAGCAATTGGCACTTCCTCGACTTCTGGCAACTTTTCTAGGGACAGGCGAGAGGACGGACTAGCACCGGATAAACGCTTCAGCAGGTTGGGCCTTGGGTCGTGCAAGAGGTAAATAATGCGATCGCCCAATTGCCAATCTTCAGCCGCTGGAACTACCATGAGGCGATCGTCTCGTTCTATTAACAACGGCATGAGATCCCCAGAACGAATCAGCGCCTGAAGATGCGCCTGATGAAACGCAAATCCCTCTTCCTTCAGCGCTGTTTCGCCTAATTTAACTTTCCCTTCATTCACATACTCATTCCAATTCTTAATCTGTAATTGCGAAACAAAAGCCTGTTGTACCTTAGATTTATTCTTTGCAGGATTAGCTTGAGGTTCTAGGGGAAATACTGCCAAAACTCTAGGAGGAGAGAATTCTTCAGCAGCTCGTTGAGCTAACACTAAATTTACCTCTCCATTGCTGGTCATAGCTACGAAAGTCCCCATTGATGCCAGCCCCGCCTCTTCCAAAACGCTGGTATCAAGACCGCTGCTTAAGAAAACTCGTAAATTCTCCTGTTCGGCTATTCGGCAAGCTTGCGGATCGGTATCGATTAAAACAACTAATTCTCCTCGTTCTTGAAATAAACGAGCAATCAATCGACTCAAAGGATTACAACCGACAATTACGGCACCTGTTGCCTCTTTTGAAGTGATTTGCAGCAAATTGGCTATCCAACCAGCGGTCAGCCCTTGTACAAACACGGTCATAATAATGGTGAGGAAAACAAGAGCTTTGATTGAATCTCCGCCATTTATTCCCCGTTGGGTTAAGAGAATTGAGAACAAAGATGCTACAGAAGCCGAAACAATTCCTCTGGGGGCAACCCAGCTGAGAAATATTTTTTGCCGCCAGTTGAAATCGCTGTTTAAGGTACATAAGGTGATGCTTAAGGGGCGCACGACAAACATCAGCACCAAAACGGTAAACAAGCTACCCCAACCAAGGGCAAATAAACTGGCAATTGATAAACCCGCTGACAGGAGAATGAACAAAACCGAGACGCTGAGAACAGTCAGCTGACCTTTAAACCGCCGCAACAGTCGTTCTTCTGGAACTGACGATGCTTTCATGACAATTCCGGCGACTACGGTTGCCATCAGTCCCGACTCGCTGCGGATCGATTGCGCTAAACCAAACAAGCCCCACAAACCAGCCAAAACAACCAGGTTTTTCAGGTCTTCTGAGAGAAAATTAGCGCGTTTGAGAATCAAGCCCAGCAGCCAGCCGCCAGCAGCACCAATGCCACCGCCAATGCCGAGTCGCAGGAATAAGCCAATGATGGCTATCAAAGGATTGGCACCTGCATTCAAAATTGTATCCAGCACGACTACGGCCAGAATTGCCCCTACCGGGTCGATCAAGACGCCTTCTCCTTCTAGGAGTGCTGTCACCTGCCGATCGACTTTGACGTGCTTGAGGAGGGGACTAACGACGGTGGGGCCTGTTACTACTACCAGGGAAGCATAGAGAAATGCGATCGGCCAAGGGAACTCACCCAGCCAGTGTGCAGCCATGCCGCCTCCCATCAGGGTGATCAGAGTACCAAAGGTGACTAAATTTCGGAGGCTACCGGAAACCTCACCCAAATCTCGGAGTTCCAGGTTTAGGCCACCCTCGAATAGGATAATAGCTACACAGAGGGCAACAATGACTTCCAAACCAGTTCCCAGCAAGTTCGGATGTAGCAGCCCAGAAATACTAGGCCCCAGCAGAATGCCAAACAGCAACAAGAAGACAATGCCAGGAACTTTGAGAAATGCGGCCAGAACCTGAGCTAGAATGCCTGCAAGGACTGCTATCACTATTTGCAGGGTAATTTCAAAAGATGCTTCCATAGGTCTTCTTGTCGCAGGCTATTAATTAAGTCAGAATGCCTCGTTTTTACTGCACAAAAGTTTTGCTTACTCTTGGGACGCTTGTAAATTGGGAACAGTATGGGGCAATAAATGGAAGGACGCCTCATAAACAGGGTACAACTTTCAGCAGAAATAGGTATCAATACTGCTTTTGAGCGTTCTGTTTGGCAAAAGAGTTATGACGCAAACACGAGGAATTTACTCAAATTTGATTGATAACTGAGTAAATCGGCAGGAAAATTTTTTGTTAAAGATACGCAATCGTTCAGTCCTGGTATTTTAACATCCAAATTCACAGATAAAATTACTCTCATAAAAAATAATCAGTTATGGGCGTTTGAACAGTGATGAGTGCTGGTCTTGAGGTCTGGCTGCTCTTGGTTTATACTTTAACCTCCGACAGGCAGGTGTCAGCAATTTCGATCGCTTCAATCTAGGTATAGTTGAGAAATTTAGTTTGGAATGTACTGATAACTTACTTCAGCGAAAAATTCCTTTAATCTGTGGCTTATCCGACCACAGCGCGGGCAAGCCACTGTTTTTTTCTCTACTCTTACAGATAATATTAATGTTTCGGCTGTTTCTTTGCTATCTTCTACTATCACCCCAGGTAAATTTAATATTTTGGTCATTACCCTTTTTATAATTGCTCTTAATTACTCTAAATTGCCACTTTGTCTTAATATTTTAGCACATCAAGTACGGAAGAGGAAGAACCGTTCTTCAGGTACTTCCACCATTGCTTCAGGAAAAGTGGTTTTTATCATTTCCTGAAAACGTGCTGCTTTCAGTTCGATCATTCGGTTTTTATTGACAAGATTACGGGTAGCACCATCAAGAATTTCCTGAGAAAAATAAACGCAGTAAAGTTCAGCTTCAGCAGCACGCAGTAGCGTATCGCATAGAGGCATAGGAAAGATTACACAGGAATCTATGACAACAGAAGAAAATACCATTTTACTGCTCTAGATTGCCAACTTCTTCCTCGTAGAAACCCTCATCTTGAAGAAATTGAGTTAGTTCTTGCAAACCCTTTTTACGATTCATTCTCCGCTGTTCTTTATACTTCATTAAATCTTGGAAAATTACCTGTGGATGGGAACCAACTTTGACGTAAGGAATCTCCCCCGCTTCTAGTAACTTGATTATAAATGGTCGGGATACATTGAGAATGTTAGCAGCTTCTTGAGTTGTCAATTGGCAATTATGGGTGTCATTAACTTCTGCGGTTAATGTACCCAATAATGGTGAAATTGGATCGAATTCATCTGGAGTTTCTGAACTGACTAATTGAGTTAGAGACTGCAATACTAAGCTTTCTAAGGATATATTCATACTTTTGGCTCGTTGCAACAACTGCTCCTGTAGTTCGTCGGGAAGTTGAATTACTAAAGTTTTACTCATGCTGCTAATCCTCTCATTTTGGTTATTAGTTTAACGCCTTTAGCGCTAAAGCGCAACAAGATACCTAAAACAACCTTTGTCTTGTTCAGCGAATAGTATTGCCTAATTTCCAATCTTCATCTCCTGGTAACTGACTGAGATATTCGTTGATAATATCTGGCAAATCACTGGTTGAATATTGATATGTCAAATTCAAAAGTTCTCTCGCCATTTGCAAAATCTGCGGTGCATCTACCAATTTTTTCAATTGAAATGGGGTATAAGCACCCCCACGAACTTCGACGCTGGCAGTAGAAATCGCTCTAGATAAACTGTCTTGTAAAAGAGATTCCCAGTCTTCTTGCTTGATGTAATGAGAGGTTTGATTATCCTGAAGATTTAAGTCTTGAATTTCTAGGACGGAATCTCGAATAGAAGCTGCCCAAGAATTAGTCATCCGGGTTTCGATTTAATTTTTTATCAAATGAATGAGCATTCTGATTAAAAAGGATTTAATATTGCGTAATATTCCTTTTCTACATAAGCCTTCTAAGTCATCAACAATCGCTAAAGCGTCTAAATAGCGTCCTTCAAGGATATTCAATCTTAAATCTGCTAATTCTTGAGTCATAAGTCAATTTAATACTCAGCGATCAACATCAAATTTTCAGCTATAATATAGCAGAACCAACTAATTCTGCCGTCAAAATAATATCAAAAGTAACAATTAGGCGGTTAGAATAAGCAAGTCCAACAGCCATAAACACAAGAGGAAAATCACCATGACCGCAACCCAAATCCGTTTGTGGACTGTAGAAGAATATCACCGTATGATCGACGCTGGTATTCTCTCTCCTGACGATAAAGTTGAACTTTTAGAAGGTAAAATAGTAAAAATGAGTCCCCAACGTCCACCCCATGCAGGTACAACCCAACGTACCGATCGCTACCTGCAAAATCTACTCAGAGATCTAGCAGAAATTCGCGTCCAGTTACCTATCACACTCTCTACTTCTGAACCAGAACCAGATATTGCTGTAGTTCGCATCGATCCAAATGCTTATGGCGAAAATCATCCCAATGCTAACGACATCTTCCTGTTAATTGAAATTTCTTACACCACTTTAAAGATTGATCGCGAAGAAAAAGCACCAATTTATGCTAGAGCAAATATCCCCGAATATTGGATTTTAGATATTAGTAATCGCCGCGTTTATATTTTCCGTAATCCAACTGAATCTGGTTATCAAGAACAAATTATTCTTAATGCAGATGCAGCGATCGCACCCTTAGCTTTTCCCCAAATTACCATACCATTTTCCGAATTGTTTCTGCCTTAAATTTGCTCATAATTCCAGAAAGGATGAAGGAGGAAAAATTTGCTATCATCAAAAGTAATAACGAGATTGCGATCGCGATTTCCCACTCCAATCAAAACCACCCAAAATCAGCCATGTCTGAGCCTATCACTCTTGACCCCAGTCAATACCCCGATAATAGCAAAATTGTACAAGAAGACGATACTCCCTTGGATAGTTTCATTAACGAAAAACAACAGCGTCTCCTGACGGAAGTTCTCTCTGGTTATCAGTTAAATGATGGTATTCCATTTATCGTAGCCGCCAATGTAGGAATCTTTCGTAATGTCCGTCAGCCAGCATTAGTTCCTGATGTATTCCTCAGTTTAAATGTGACTGTGGCGGATACTTGGGAAAACCGAGATGTGCGTTCCTATTTACTCTGGGAATTTGGCAAACCTCCAGAAATTGTAATTGAGATAGTTTCGCCAACTCCCGGTAACGAACTGGGTAGCAAATTCACCGATTATGCCCTTATGGGTGTGATGTATTATGTAGTTTACGATCCTTTGGGTGAATTGAGCGATGTTCCGTTACAAATCTTTCAATTACAAGGGGGACGTTATGTACCGAAAACCGATCTTTGGTTCCCCTTAGTTGGTTTGGGTTTAACTCTCTGGCAAGGCATTTTTGAAAGCGTCAGCGATACTTGGTTGCGATGGTGCGACGCTGAGGGGAATGTCATTCCCACAGTGGAAGAATTAGCAGCCAGATTAATTCTAACTCGGTCTGAGTTAACTGAAACTCGGTCTGAGTTAACTGAAACTCGGTCTGAGTTAACTGAAACTCGGTCTGAGTTAACCGCTTCCCAAAATCAGACCAAACAAGCCTTATTACAAGGTATTCAGTTAGGTTTACAGCTTAAATTTGGCAGTCAAGGATTAGAGATTTTGTCAGAAATTTCTGCGATTGACGATCTGAATTTGCTGCAAACAATAACTGCTAGCTTGTTAACAGTCGATCGTTTAGAAGACTTACGACAAATTTATTTGTCATGACTTACGCAAAACAGGTAGCGATCGAAGTTTTCTGTGGTGTGAGAAACCCTGTTTATTTATGATGAAAAAACAGCTTTTTGACTCTCCCATTAAAAGAAACTGAACACCCAGAAACCGGGTTTCTAAGGGCGCGACAGTTTTACAGGCACTTTTTACCCTAGATGTAGGGGCAATTCATGAATTGCCCCTACATCTGTAGATTTTCAGTTTTTCAGTAGCAGGTAATAAAGTTCTCCAGTCGAGTTGATCAAACCGGCCCGATCGCCTGCTTGAGTTCCTGTCCCCATAAAAATATCCACGCGACCCGGCCCTTTGATCGCCCCGCCAGTATCTTGATCCAGTACATAACGACTGACTCGCCGTTGCTCTAAATCACCATTCCGGTTAGGATAAGGTATCTGAGCTTGTATCAGCGCCAAGGCTCCAGGTGGCATGAGGGATTTATCGGTGGCGATCGAACGTTCGGCTGTTACCGGCACCCCAATATAACCCGTCGCTGGGGCACCTCCAGTTTCCCGGAAAAAGACAAAACTGGGATTGCGCGGTAGATAGAGGTTCATCTCCTCTGGTGAGGACTTGAAATATTCGATTACCGCCGGTAAAGTCAAGCCTTCCAACTGCATTTTGCCATCGTTGACCAGTTCTCGACCGATACTTCTATAAGGTTGATTTGTCTTACCCGCAAAGCCGACTGTCATCACGCTACCATCGGTGAGCTGAAGTCGCGCCGAACCTTGTATCTGGACTAGGAAAGCTTCCAAACGATCGCGCAACCAAACCAATTCCAATCCCCGCAAGCGACCGTTTCCCGACATTCCATCCTCTCCTTCCAGCTGGAGGCGGGTGGGGTGAGGACGCGACCAGTTACCGAAATTAGCAGGTAATCGATAAAGTGGGTAACGGTACTCTGCCGTTCGCCTGCGACTACCTGTATAAGTTGGCTCAAAATAGCCGGTGAAACCTACAGTTCCCTGACCATCTTTGCCGATCGCTTGGTAAAACGCAAATTCTCGCCCCACAGCAGCTTGGAGTTCCTGTGGCGAGTCTGAGGTGACAACCAGTTGCCGGAAACGTTCTAAACTGCGAATAACGCTAGAGCGAGTAATCCCAGCCACCCGATACCCCCGATATGCTTGAACAGCTTTGGGCGATCGTAAATAGCGCAGGCTATAGTCTATGGAAGTCAACAGTGCCTGCTTGTCGCCCTTTTGACCGGAATTCCTCCAGATTTGCTCATCCAAACCCAATTCGTCCTGTCGGTCTGGACTGACGACTTCTAGCGGCACAAGGGAGAAAGCGGGTAAAAAAGTCCCAAAGGCAATGCCCAAACTGAGGGTAAAAGAAGCCAGAGTCTTGATCATTCAATTTGTCTGCGATCGATACTTGAGGTATAGATGGGTGTCACGCGGATAGCGATAATCCGCGACGGACGCGCCACCATATACTCTCCCTCAATGTTTTTGATGGGGATGGTGATAAACTCGTTCGAGGCCGATTTTGGCACCAGTTCACCGCTGTACCACTTTTGGAATTCTTGAATAGTCTTGAAACGAACTTCTTCCCGGTGACCGCCCTCGAACATTAGGTGTACGGAAAATTCATCAGGAACTTTAGCATAACGGCTTTTCGCTCTTTGACCTCCCGCCACAGCGTCGTCGGATTGTGGCTGCCTTGGATTTCCTGTCATTTTTCTTCTTCTCTTAAGAAAATAAATTAAATCGCCGCAGTTGCGTTTCGATCGCTTGCGGCAATATTTTACCTAGTTCTGCCGCATTTTCAAAGGATAGCCGCTGATATTTGGGCAAATCAAACGGGTACTGCCCCGACATATCTTTTCGCTCCATTTCCGCTAGCAAGATTTGCTCGCTTCGCTTGCTTTGCAGGGCGTAGCCTATTTCCAGGCAGACTTTGGGACTGGGAATTAGCTGGGTATGCTTCCCGGTTCCTTGTATGCTGGCGATCGGTGTGCTGTCAGCCACAAACAACAAGCTTTTACGTATTTTACGCATTAACGTACTGCTTAGTCGCAATGGGGCATCCATCGGGCGGTGGGATTCTTCTAGGGTAAGGGGCACGCGCGATCGCTTGTTTAGATTATCCAGGGTAAGCAGCAGTTGTTCCCGCAGTGCTTCGCTGGACGCACCATACTCAGTTTGATAGCATAAAAAGACGATCGGGTCTAGCTGACCCACCACCGCTTGTTTGGTGAAATAAATTTCGTGACTGCTCAGGTCTATGTTGGAGATGGCGTATCCGCCACTGCCTTCTATATAAAACTCAACCGTTTCTCCATCCAGGTAGCGCCCAAACCAAGCCGATCGTTTCACTTCCTCGCTTTCTTCTAAAAAGTCGGCTCGCAAACCCGTTTTCAGCAGGCTATTTTTGCTGAGGCGCAGGTCTTGGGGGCGCTTTTCTAGTTCTTTAATTGGCTCGTAGTTCTGGAGATACCAGGCTCTCAGAGCAATTATTGCCATGATACTCTATCAAATTTTATCTTTAAATAGTTGCAGGTTTTATAGACAAATATTACACTTGCCTCTTACAACCGTTTTGTAAGGTGTTACCCTCACTGGACGTACTACTACGCCCTGTATTCCCTCGGCAAAAGCGTTGGGAAATGCTTTCCTGACAATGTTAGCACTACCATTCACATCTGCATTAATCAGTCTACCGTCACCAGCACGAAACAAACCACGCTTAATTCGCTTACCTCTGTACTCCAAATGCTTGACACAAGGTTCATTGTCCAAAAAAGAACACCTACTTGTGTAACTTTCTTCTATAACCTTCACAGCTATTCCTGCTAACTCGGCTTTATAAGTCAGCATTTGAATAAACCGTGCATGAGGTATAGCCACAAAGTTCTGATTATTGCGTCTGCCCAGATTTATACCCTGCTTCCACTCATCGTTTTTACCAATCACCAGTGTCCCGATGCGGTTAGCTGCCAGATGATTGATAATGAATCGACTTGCATTATGCAGGTAATTATCTACTAAGCAATTGCGCTGATGAGTTAACTTTTTAATTTTTCTTGATGTTTTTCTATCTTCCTTCAAGTATGACTGCAAAAATGCATGATTTTTGTGATAATAGGCATTGATTGATTTCAGCGGCTTACCATTTATTATCAGCGGTTTAAACCCCGGTAGATTGGATGTAATTGCCGCTAAATTATTTAAGCCAATATCAATCCCTGCTATGACTTCAACACCAGATGATGATTGACAAAGAGCCTCTGCATCGTAAACTACCTCAATGACATAATGGTAATTTTTTGGGACGATTCTGACTTGATTTACTTGTTTGACTTTAGTAGTCATAAAAATGTGAGTTTTGGACAGATTGAGCATTCCTTTATTGAGCCATTTTTGACTAATGGCTTGAGCCGTGTAAGTCAGGACATTTCTGCCTAATGTCTTGTGTTTATATCGAGGAATTTTCGGTCTCGCTTTGAATTTCTCGGGATGTTCGTTATACTCCGAAGTCGCTTCAAAAAATGACTTCCAGCTTTCATGTAATCTCAATAAGACTTGCTGAGATACTTTAGCTGGTAATGCTAAATAATCATTCGTTCCCTGACATAGTTTTTGGATTTTGTAATAGTCGAGGTATTCTCCTGCTATAATAAATTTTTGTCTAATCAGGTAGTTAGCGTAGTTGAAAAGATTCTTAGAAAGGAAACACAAATTATCTAGCTGCTTGTATAGCCAGTGGTTAAGATCGATAATGTGCTTTTCAACTAGCTGCATTTATTTCCCTAAGTTTTGAGGATATTATACTACATTTGGCTATAAATGTCTATAATTGGCTAGAAAGTCAGTGAAGTTTTACAATACAACAACACCCAAGCCCTTACTTGCTGAGTGATTTCCTCTCTTTGGTAATTCTATCTAGAGTTGCACTGATTTAACAACTAACCGAATTCTTCGGTAAAATCAGTTGCGTTGCTCTCTTTTAACCATTTTAGGAAATATCAACTTCTGGGTTGGGTGTTATTGTATTTGGACGAGACAGATTAGATATAAACAGCGCTTTTTCCTCTAAACTCAATTTCACTTGGCTGTTTTCTCTGCCAGGGAAGCTTTTCAACTTCTACGATCAATTTATCATTTGCCCAATTAGGTCGCAACTCTGTGAAATTAAACTTTACTTTTTCCAGGAGCTTTCGGTGGCCTAGCTTTACAGTTACAGCGCTTGGAAGGTGAGTGAGGTACAGAGAAACCCGGTTTCTTGAAGAAACCGGGTTTCTGGGGTGTACTTCATAAGGGCTGCAAGCCGCTGTAAATTCCAGCAATGCCTTGCATCATCAAGTTTTGCTTATTTTTATCAGCCCAAATAATCTGCTATTCAATAATCATAGCAAACACTCATATTTTGTAAAAAAATATGAGTGTTAATAATTTTAAACTTTACCATAATTATAGCCCTTTTCAGGTGAGTGAGTTATACTGCCTTGGATAGATTGGACTTAGATCGGTAAGCTCAAATAATACAGAAAGTATTACAAAAAGTATATGCTGCTGGAATTGGCGATCGGCGATGCCTACGGTGCAGGATTTGAATACGCTGATGAGATGATAAACCTGGGTTACAACGATTTGAGCAGATACGTGCAGCATCCCCGTCAAAAACTCACACCAGGGTGCTACACGGACGATACCCAGATGAGTATCGCGATCGCTTCTGCGATCGTTTCTGGAGAACCCTGGACACCAGAACTCTTAGCCAACTGGTTTGTCAAGGCTTTTCAACGCGATCGCAGAGAAGGCTACGCCAGGAAGTTTTACCAATTTTTACTCACAATTGACGATGGAGAGGACTTCTTAGCCAAAATAGAACCCACCAGCGACAAAAGCGGAGCAGCGATGCGTGCTGCTCCGCTTGGCGTTTTGACCACAATAGAGAAAGTTATCGAATATTCAAAAATCCAGGCAGCAATCACCCATAATACACCGGATGGGATTAATGCCGCCACAGCAGCAGCCCTGATGTCCCATTACTTTATTTACCAGCTAGGGCCAAAAAGGAAACTGGGGCAGTTTCTGGAGGGACAAATCCCCGGTGAATGGTCGAAACCGTGGCAAGGAGAGGTAAAATCGAAAGGATGGATGAGCGTCAGGGCGGCAATTACTGCTATTATTCGCAACGATTCAATGACCGAACTTCTGAAGGATTGTATCGCCTTTTCTGGAGATGTGGATACAGTAGGGGCAATCGCACTTGGTGCAGCTTCGTGCAGCGCTGAAATTAGCCAAAACCTTCCCCTTCATCTGATCGAAACCTTAGAAAACGACTCCTATGGCAAAGATTATCTGATCGACTTGGACAGGAAACTAATGAGTAATTTTGGAAAGCGCGATCGCTAACAATAGGAAGAAATGTCTTCGCCGCATTCATCTGCAAGATAGCACAAAGCTCGGAAGCGTAGGTAAGCCACTTGCTCGTACAGGGGGTTAAGCTTACACAATGGCGGGATGTGAAACAAAGTACGACCAAAAAGTTTGACATCTCGCTCGAACGGACATTGAGATGGAATCATTTGGCACAAGCGATGAGCCAGTTCCGGGTCTTTCACTTCTAAGCGATCGAGAATCTGGCGGACAGGTTGCAGCGGATCGAATTTCAGCTTGGGGCGGAAACTATTAAGAGGTGTTGCGGCGGTGATATCTGCTT
Organism: Argonema antarcticum A004/B2; assembly: GCF_023333585.1. Classification (GTDB taxonomy): domain Bacteria; phylum Cyanobacteriota; class Cyanobacteriia; order Cyanobacteriales; family Aerosakkonemataceae; genus Argonema; species Argonema antarcticum. The sequence goes on along the minus strand of NZ_JAIQZN010000030.1, from coordinate 40,964 downwards.
GGTCAATCCACACCCAAGTTGTCAAGGTTGGATTTTCTATGGTAGAATCAGATACATTCATTTTTCATCTCCTATTTTCCAACGAGGAGTTTGCCTTCCTCTGTTGGTTAAATACAGCATGACAAATCTCTTTCCCGGATGGGTACACCCGTTTGGTTGATTTTGGCGACGCGATCTGCGTTCTTTCATCCAACTTACGGTCGATCTGCCCTCTCTATCTTTAGACAACCCAGTTGTCTAATCAAATAATGTCTCCAAGTCGGAAGGTTTTGCGTGAGTAATATCACGGAAATTTTGACAAAATGGGGACATAAGAGCAGTGACTTGCAGATGATCTGGCAGGTTCCGCGATCGCGCTTGGGCAATCTGGTAGATGCAGAAACAATCGCGGTTGGGAACTAATCGCAAAAGTTTTGCACGCTTATATAACTTAACATTTTTTAACGATTTGCAACTGAGGAGTGAGGAGTGCTGAGTGCTGAGTGCTGAGTGGGAGAGATCGCAGAATTTTCCTGCTCCCCCGCTCCCCCGCTCCCCCGCTCCCCCGCTCCCCCGCTCCCCCGCTCCCCCGCTCCCCCGCTCCCCTAGCCCCTAGCTATACAACTGTGTTCTAGGACGCGACTCTAGCAGTGGCGCGGCGGCGGCGTCCTGTGGCTTTAGTTGGCGGTGCATCGGGAATTTGCATCAAGAGGACGAGCAAAGGACGACTCTGGAGTTCGCGGCGCAGCAGTCGCTGTAGAGCCTGTTCCATTTGGACTTGCAAACCTACCCAATCAACCTCAAGGTCTTCACCCTCGAAACCACGGGCAAATTCCTGCCAGCGATCGTTTAACAGGTTTTCCATCGTCTGTTGGACAAGCTTTTGCAGGAGACTCCGTTCTACCGAGGTTACCACACCTCGTAAGTGTATTTCTGGTTTAGCCACCAGTTTGCCATCCCAATCCACCGCAGCTGCCACAGTTACGACACCATCTTCTGCCAGTTGCTGGCGTTCCTTAAGAACGCTGTCGTGGAGAACTCCAGCGTTATCCACCAGTTGAATGCCGGAAGGAACCTTGCCATTGATGCGGATGCGCTCTTCAGACACCTCCACAATATCGCCATTGTCAATGATGACCATATTTTCTGCCGGAATGCCCATACTCTGAGCCGTCTGGGAGTGCTTGACGAGCATTCTATGTTCTCCGTGTACCGGCAAGAAGAATTTGGGGCGAGTCAAGGCAATCATCAGCTTTTGGTCTTCCTGACAGCCGTGACCGGAGACGTGAATCCCCTTTTCCCGACCGTAGATTACGTTAGCACCCTGCACCATCAACTTATCGATCGTATTCACAACTGCGATCGTATTGCCCGGAATTGGGTTAGCCGAAAACACTACCGTATCCCCCTTACGGATTTTAATGTGGGGATGTTCTTGGTTGGCAATGCGGGTCATAGCCGCCAGAGGTTCACCTTGAGATCCGGTAGTGAGAATTAAAACTTTCTCATCTGGTAAGTTGCGAACAACGTGCCAAGGTTGCAGAAGATTGTCTTCACATTTGATATAACCAAGATTGCGAGCATGGGCAATCACATTCAGCATCGACCTGCCAATGATCGACACCACCCGATTCTGCTTCTTCGCCAAATCCAGAATCATATTGATCCGGTGTACCGAAGAAGCGAAGGTGGTCACCATCAAGCGTCCTGGTGCTTGGTAGAAAATCCGCTCCAAATTGGGATAAACAGACCTTTCTGAGGGCGTCTGACCGGGGACTTCCGAGTTCGTCGAGTCGCTAATTAGGCAGAGGACACCTTTTTCGCCGTGTTCGGCTAGTTTTTGCAGATCGAAAAACTCACCATCAACGGGAGTGTGGTCAATCTTGAAATCCCCAGTGTGGATAATTACCCCAGCTGGGGTATGAACGGCGACGGTGAAACTATCGCAAAGAGAGTGGGTATTGCGGATAAATTCGGCGAAAAAGTGAGTGCCAATGCGAACAATGTCGCGAGGCATTACTGACCTGAGTTCAGTGCGATTAGCAACACCTGCTTCTTCCAGTTTCCCTTGCAGTAAAGCCATCGCCAAACGCGGGCCGTAAATCACCGGAATATCAAATTGTTTAAGATGATAGGGAATTCCGCCAATATGGTCTTCGTGACCGTGGGTGACAATCATGCCCTTGATCTTGTGGCGATTTTCCTGCAGATAGGTCATATCTGGCAAGACAATGTTGACTCCGTGCATCCCCTCAGTCGGAAAAGCCAGCCCTGCATCTAGTAGTACGATTTCATCGTCGTACTCAAAAATGCAGGTATTTTTACCGATTTCGTGCAGACCACCCAGGGCAATAATTTTGATGGTTGGTGAAGTTTCGCCACTAATTTTGATGGTTGGTGAAGTTTCGCCACTAATTTTGATGATTGGTGAATTTTCGGTTTTTTTGATGGTTGGTAAATTTCCGTTTCTAGTCATTTGCGTCCTTACGATAAGTATCAAAAAACGTTCGTTGCTAATAGGTTAAAGTAATTTCAAATTTCAGATTTGAGATGGCAAATTTAATCTTTAAATCTACAATCTGAAATTTGCCATCTGAAATTACCTAATTATTCAGTTGTCTAAAAACCTGGCATAAGTATTGCGCCTGCTATAACAGGGAAAGTTCTTTTAGCACAGTTTTTAAGTTTTCAGCGATCTCAGGGGGGGCTTCACATAGGGGCGGGCGAGTGCTGCCGACAGCCCAGCCTTGAAGTTGTAAAGCTGCTTTGACTGGAATCGGATTAGTTGTGGCAAACAGCGCTTTGAACAGGGGAAAAAGTTGCAAATGTATCTGAGTTGCTGCTTGAGTTTTACCCGCTTCAAAAGCTTGAATCATTTGTTGTAGCTGTGTTCCGACTAAATGACTGGCTACACTTACCACACCAATACCGCCAATTGCCAGCACGGGCAGGGTGAGTGAATCGTCTCCAGAGTAGAGAGCAAATTCGGGGGGAGTTAGGCATTTAATCTGACTTGCCCGATCCAGGTTACCGCTAGCTTCTTTAATGGCAACAATATTGGGAATTTTAGCCAACCGGGCTACCGTTTCTGGCAATAGGTCTTGTCCGGTGCGACCGGGTACGTTGTAGAGCATCAGGGGCAGATCGGGACTCGATTGCGCGATCGCCTGAAAATGCCGATACAGCCCTTCTTGGGGTGGTTTGTTGTAGTAGGGAACGACCTGTAAAGAGCCATCTAATCCTATTTTAGCTGCTTTTTGCGTGGCTGCGATCGCTTCCGTCGTCGAATTTGAACCTGTGCCCGCCAGCACTTTAGCTTTTCCTGCTACCGCCTTTTTTACTACCTGAAATAGTTCGTATTCCTCTGCCCAGCTTAATGTTGGCGATTCGCCTGTGGTTCCGCAAACCACCAAGGCATCTGTACCGTTTTCAGCTAGATGTGATGCCAGCTGCTCAGAAACAGCATAATCTACACTGCCGTCTTCTTTAAACGGCGTAATCATTGCAGTTACAACTCTTCCAAATCTTACCACACTCTTACAAACTCCTTTGCAGAAATTTTTTATTTTCGATTTTGGATTTTGGATTGGCGACGAGTCCAAAATCCCCCATTTCCATTTAAGATAGCGAGCCTAAGCAGTAACAGCTGCTGTTGCTGACTGAACCCAACTTTTTGCTACCAACAACTCGGCAATTTGCACTGCATTCAATGCTGCCCCTTTGCGAATTTGGTCTCCAGAAAGCCAAAGTTCCAATCCACCGGGGTTAGAAATATCCTGACGAATTCGACCCACTAAAACTTCATCTTTACCGCTGGCTTCGCAAGGCATCGGAAAATAATTTGCCTGCCAGTCTTCTACTATCCGTATTCCGGGAGCCTTACTCAGGATTTGGAGCGCTTTTTCTACACTAAAAGCCTCCTCAAATTCTAGATTAATTGCTTCTGAGTGGGCTCGCAAGACGGGAACCCGAACGCAAGTTGCCGTAATTCTCAGATTTGGCGCTCCAAAGATCTTCCGCGTCTCGTTGACCATTTTCATTTCTTCCTCACAATACCCTAACTCATTCAACTTGGTGTTATGAGTGAACAAATTAAACGCCAACGGGTAGGGAAATATTTCTGTTTTGGGTGTCTCGCCTTGCAAAATGGCCAAAGCCTGCTGTTTCACTTCTTCCATTGCCCTCGCACCGGCTCCGCTGGCAGACTGATAGGTTGCTACCACCATGCGTTTGACTGGCTGTACCCGATGTAAGGGCCAAACTGCCACGGCCATCAAAATTGTCGTACAGTTGGGATTGGCGATGATGCCGCGATGAGAAGCTGCGGCATCTGGATTCACTTCTGGAATTACCAGGGGTACGTGGGTATCCATGCGGAAGGCGCTGGAGTTATCAATTACCACGGCACCGGCCTCTACCGCTTTAGGAGCCCATTCTTTTGAGGTAGAGCCCCCTGCTGAAGCCAAGACGATATCTACATTGTCAAACGAATGTTCTCCTACCGCCACTACTGGCAGGTTTTCGTTGCCAAACGGCATGATGCGATCGGCAGAACGAGGTGAAGCTAGGAGCTTTAGCTCGGCCAGCGGGAATTTACGACTTTGCAGCAATTCGAGCAACTCGGTACCTACGGCTCCAGTGGCTCCTAATATGGCTACTCGATAGGATTTTGACAAACTAACTACCTCCATTTGAACGGTTTGAGATATTTGGGATTTTAAGATCAGGATAATTTTCGATGTAATATTTAAAACAGTCAACTGGTTTTAAGCAGCGTCTCGACAATTTCTAACTACAATATTACAAATCCAGCCGACTTCTCAGAAAAAAGAGCGGGTTTATGTATGTTAGGGGTCTTTTAGAAAGACTTTTGGTCAAATACCCTCGTACTTTGCCCATAAAAAGTAAGTTGCTTTTTTAATTTCTAGATGTTATTGAGTCATCTATCTGGGTATTTGTCAAAATTGTAATTTATTTTTCACAGCTTATATAAATTTAACATAATTCTCTGCCAAAAATTGTCTCAACTGTCGAACACAGTGCGAAAGGAGTATCTAAATGTACTATCATCAGATAGGAAACCAAAAAAACGGGAAAAGTTCCTTCCCTTAAGGCTTAAGTCTTAAGGGACTCTGGGCTGACCTAAGTTGGTAGATACCATCGCTGGTTGCTTGCACCAGCATATCACGCTGAGAGACACCTGTTAAAGGATCGAGGTTAAATAACCCGCTCTTTAACCACAGGAGATCCCAAGCATAGCTTGGTACAGTGCGTTGCAGTCCCGGTTGGGCTTCTTGAACTTGAGAAATTAAAGCAGTTATCGTCAAAGAAAAAAAGAGGCATGAAAGTTACCCAGGCAAAGCTTCCCCAGAGCCAGATAGGCTTGGAAATAGAAATTCCGTCCGAAATATCCAAAAAAGCTTACGAGCAGGTTTTTCAAGACCTAGCTCGTTCTGCCAACATCCCTGGGTTTCGCAAAGGCAAAGTTCCTCGTCATATTCTGGTACAGCGCTTTGGCTCAACGCGACTGAAAGCGGCAGCTTTGGAAGAAATAATTCGCGATGGGGTTAGAGATGCTATAAAGCAAGAGTCAATCCAGGCTCTAGGCAACTACCAGCTGCGCTCTAACTTTGATGAGTTGGTTAACCAGTTTGAACTGGGAAAAGCGGTGACATTCTCAGCCGCAGTTGATGTAGTACCCGAAGTTAACTTGAAACAGTACACTGGCTTACATCTAAAGGCAGAAGAAGTCAAGTACGACCCCGATTCGGTGGATAAGTTTTTAGAAGAACGCCGCAAAGAACTAGCTACCTTGGTGCCAGTATCGGGACGCCCAGCGCAGATGGGAGATGTGGCAGTAGTTGATTTTAAGGGACGGCTGGTAAGCGAAGCGTCAGCAGAGGGTGAAGCAGCTGAAGAGATTCCCGGCGGAGAAGCCCAGGATTTTCAGGTAGAGTTAGCAGAAGGGCGCTTTATCAAAGGCTTTGTTGATGGGATGGTCGGGATGAATGTGGGGGAAAGCAAAGAAGTTTCTGTGGACTTCCCCGAAGACTATCCCCAAAAAGAGTTGGCTGGTAAGCCTGCGGTTTTCGCGGTGACGCTCAAAGACCTCAAAGAAAAAGAGTTACTGGAAGTCAACGATGACTTTGCCCAAGAAATCAGCGAGTTTCAAACATTAGAGGAATTGCGATCGACTTTGGAAACCAGGTTTCAGGAGCAAGCGCAGCGCAAAACTGATGCCAACAAGCAGGAAGCACTGCTGGCTGAACTGGTGAACCTGGTAGAAGTCGATTTACCTCAAACTCTGATTGAGCAAGAGGTTGATGAGTTGGTGACTCAAACAGCAATGCGGCTGAGTAAGCAGGGGATTGATATCAAGAAGCTGTTTACTCAGGAAATGATACCGCAGTTCCGAGAGCGATCGCTCCCAGATGCGATCGATCGGCTCAAGCGCTCTCTAGGACTTAGAGAAGTAGCCACAAGGGAATCCATCCAAGTAGAACCAGCCGCAGTGGCAACACGCTCTCAAGAGGTGATGCAGGAGTACAGCGATGAGAAAGACATCGACCCCGAAAAATTGCGAGAATTCGTCGAAAACGAACTGCTGACCGAAAAAATCATCAAATGGTTGGAGGAACATTCCACCATCGAACTCGTACCGGAAGGCTCCCTGAGTGCTACAGCCTCAGAAAACCAAGCCCCAGCGCCAGCCGAAGTTGAAGTTGAAGCAGAAACAACTGCTGAAACCCCTGAAGCCCAAGTGGAGCCAAACCAAACCGAACCACAAGAGAGTTAAGCCGATCCCAAGACATCTGACGGCTACCAACTTAAGCCGGGATAGTCTCGCCCTCACCCCCCTGCCCCCTCTCCCAACCTTGGCAGAGGGGGAGTGATTTCCCCCTAGATGGGGGGGTAGGGGGCGAAAATGCCAAGTTAGAGATGGAACTCTCACGTCTATACTTGTGCCAAATTGAAACGCATTTTAGCAGGGTAAGGACACAAAAAGTACCACGGCCAAGACCATTTCACTTTTGATTTTGATAAACATCACAGTCAGCAGGGGATCGCTAGAGCTAGAGGACAATAGTTACAAGGTGTAGCATATCAAAAGGAAAATGGTAAAACTTCGATATCTCTCTTATAGAAAGCCAAACTTGCCCAGTAAAGATAGTCAAAGACAACAGATATTGGCTATAACGGATATAGTTGTAATTAAGTATCGTTGAGCATTTTCAGTTCACAGCACGAGTGCCAGCTGGCACAACTTGAATTAGGTTTTATGGTTATATCTCAGTCTCCTAACTACTCGCCCACCAGCTCGCACTACTCGTCCATATACGACTTGCACCCCAGCAACACGGTCGTACCAATGGTGGTAGAACAGTCTGGTATGGGGGAAAGAGCATTCGACATTTACTCGCGCCTATTGCGGGAGCGAATCATCTTCTTGGGAACGCCGATTGACGATGAAGTGTCGGACACTATTGTGGCCCAGTTGCTGTTCCTGGACTCAGAAGATCCCGAAAAAGACATCCAGATTTACATCAACTCTCCAGGGGGATCGGTGACAGCGGGTATGGCGATTTATGACACCATGCAACAAATTCGCCCCAATGTTGTTACCATCTGTTTTGGATTGGCTGCGAGTATGGGCGCGTTTCTGCTCACAGCAGGAACCCGTGGTAAGCGGATGTCGCTTCCCAACTCCCGGATCATGATTCACCAGCCACTAGGCGGAGCCCAAGGTCAGGCAGTTGACATTGAGATTCAAGCCAAGGAAATTCTTTATCATAAAAGTCAGCTCAATGAATTACTGGCTTATCATACTGGTCAACCTATAGAAAAATTAGAAGTCGATACTGACCGCGACTTCTTCATGTCAGCCGTAGAGGCCAAAGATTATGGCCTTATCGATCAGGTCATCACTAGGCAGAACCTACCCATTTCAGGAAATGCCGTTACCACACTTAAATAAGAGGCAGCTATGTCACCTAAGTACGACTCCCATTTGAAATGTTCCTTTTGCGGCAAGTCTCAAGAGCAGGTTCGCAAATTGATTGCTGGTCCGGGAGTCTACATTTGTGATGAATGTGTTGACCTGTGTAACGAAATTTTAGATGAGGAGCTGTTGGATTCGAGTCCAGCATCTCCTGGGCCAGCACCAAAGTCAGAACCTGCCCAAAAGCGACGTACCCGCTCATCTGCTCTCTCGCTGCATCAAATTCCGAAACCGAGAGAAATTAAAAAGTATTTAGACGAACACGTAATAGGCCAGGATGAGGCGAAAAAAGTCCTCTCAGTAGCGGTATATAACCATTACAAGCGGCTCAGCTTTATTCAATCAAAAAGCAGCGGCAAAGTGAGTGCGGAAGACTCAATAGAAATACAAAAATCCAATATCCTGCTGATGGGGCCAACCGGATGCGGAAAAACGCTTTTGGCTCAAACTCTGGCAAATATCTTGGATGTGCCGTTTGCTGTAGCTGACGCTACTACGCTGACGGAAGCAGGATATGTCGGGGAAGATGTAGAAAATATCTTGCTGCGATTGCTTCAGGTAGCGGATTTTGATGTAGAGGAAGCTCAACGAGGCATTATTTACATTGATGAAATTGACAAGATTGCCCGTAAGAGCGAAAATCCTTCGATTACGCGGGATGTCTCCGGCGAAGGGGTTCAACAAGCTCTGCTGAAGATGTTGGAGGGGACGGTGGCAAACGTGCCTCCCCAAGGCGGACGCAAACATCCTTATCAGGACTGCATTCAGATTGACACCAGCAATATTCTGTTTATCTGCGGGGGTGCGTTTGTTGGTCTGGAGAAGGTGGTAGAGCAGAGAATTGGCAAAAAGTCAATGGGCTTTATTCAAGGTGGGGAAACGCCATCGCGAGAAAAACGGACTGCGGATATCCTGAAACAGCAGGAGCCCGACGACTTGGTAAAATTTGGCATGATTCCAGAGTTTATAGGCCGGATTCCGGTGATCGCAGTAGTCGATCCGCTGGATGAAGAAACTTTGACGGCGATTTTGACTCAGCCGCGCAATGCGCTGGTGAAGCAGTATCAAAAACTGCTGAAGATGGACAACGTGCAGCTGGAGTTTAAGACGGATGCGATTAAAGCGATCGCGCAAGAAGCCTACCGCCGCAAAACTGGTGCCAGAGCTTTACGCGGTATTGTGGAAGAGTTAATGTTGGATGTGATGTACGAGTTGCCATCTCGCAAGGATGTCACTCGTTGCATGATTACGCGGGAAATGGTAGAGAAACGTTCTACTGCCGAACTGATCGTACATCCTTCTTCGCTGCCAAAGCCTGAATCAGCTTAAATTAGTCATTAGTCATTAGTCATGGGCAGAATTCTACTATTGACAACTGACAACTGACTATTGACAACTGACTATTGACAACTGACAAATGCCGTTAATTAAAGTTCGGGGCGTCGAGCATTATTACGAGTGGATTCGCTCATCGGAAGCTGGCAAAACTAAGCCAGTAATGATTTTTTTGCACGGCTGGGCTGGTTCTGGTAGATACTGGGAAAGCACTTGCTTTGCGCTAGCAGATGAGTTTGATTGTCTGCTTTACGATATGCGCGGTTTTGGGCGATCGCGCTTACCATTAGGTGAAACGCCTACGCTGAAATACCAAATGGAAGAGTATGCTGACGACTTAGCAGCATTATTAGATATTTTTGAGATCGATCGCGTTTATCTGAATGCCCACTCGATGGGCGCTTCTGTTGCTACCCTGTTTTTGAACCGTTACCCAGAAAGAGTGGAACGGGCTATTTTAACTTGTAGCGGCATTTTTGAATACGACGAAAAAGCATTTGCTGCTTTCCATAAATTTGGCGGTTACGTCGTTAAGTTTCGTCCTCCCTGGTTAAGTAAAATTCCTTTTGCCGACAAATTATTCATGAAGCGGTTTTTGCATCGCCCTCTACCAACCGCAATCAGTAAGGCTTTTTTAGAGGATTTTATCATAGCAGATTATGAGGCTGCTTTGGGTACAATTTTTACTTCAGTGAGTAAAGAAGCATCTGAGGTAATGCCGCAAGAATTTGCTAAGTTATCGGTGCCGACGCTTTTGGTTTCTGGCGAACACGATATCATCATACCAGCAGAAATGGGAAGACAGGCGGCAGCGTTAAGTGAAAAAGTGGAGTATGTTGTGATTCCCGATACGGCTCATTTTCCGATGTTGGAAGATGCAGAAACTTATTTGGAAAAGGTGCGAGAATTTTTGGGAATAAAGAGAGAAGCTGTGGTGTAAAGGTAAAGTGCATAATTAAACGTAAAACTGCGGGCTTTAGAAACCCGGTTTCTTGGAGAAACCGGGTTTCTGGGTGTTCAGTTTGTTTACTTTTACCTACTTACTGAATTCAATTCAACTAAATTTTAACCAACCAAAAACTTGTTCAACTGTCAATTCTAACTGAATTCCATCAAGTACGGGTAATTGAGTAGTACCTGAAAAAATTTCTACTCGCTGACCTGGAAATATGGCTAGAATACTCTCGGTTTCCGAGTCGATTAACCAACCCAATTCAGTACCATTTCGGGAACAATGCAATAATTTACTAAGTACTTTAGTTTGGTTTTGGTCAGGAGAAAGAATTTCGATCGCCCAGTCGGGATTAATTTCAAAGCGGTTGGAGATTCTACCCGATGGCTGAAAGGGAATTCTTTCCCAACGGAATACGGCGATATCAGGGATAATTGAATCACTACCAAAGGTGCAGCGTAGTTCTGGGAAAGCGTAAGCAATTTTTGGTGTTTCTGTTATCTGGTTGATAACAGTACAAAGTTTAGCCTGTAGTCGGCTGTGTTCACCTTGTGGCATAGGTTTCTGAATGATTTCTCCATTGATAAATTCTGATGCAGGTTTAGTTTCTGGAAGTTTTAGGAACTCCTGTAGGTTTGATTTAGGTTTAATGGTTGCGATCATAGGTTATATCTTTTCCGGTTGTATAGTTAGTACATGAGCGATATCGTCAAATTGTCTGTTGTCATCGTTGGTTAAAATTTTACCGCAGATGAAGACAGATAAACGCAGATAAACGCAGATAAGAATAAGCACACGAATGAATTCAATTCAACTAAATTTTAACCAACCAAAAACTTGTTCAACTGTCAATTCTAACTGAATTCCATCAAGTACGGGTAATTGAGTAGTACCTGAAAAAATTTCTACTCGCTGACCTGGAAATATGGCTAGAATACTCTCGGTTTCCGAGTCGATTAACCAACCCAATTCAGTACCATTTCGGGAACAATGTAATAATTTACTAAGTACTTTAGTTTGATTTTGATCAGGGGAAAGAATTTCGATCGCCCAATCAGGATGAATTTCAAAACGGTTAGCAATTTTGCCAGATGGTTGTATGGGGATTCTTTCCCAACGGAATACGGCGATATCAGGGATAATTGAATCACCGCCAAAGGTGCAACGTAGTTCTGGAAAAGCGTAAGCAATTTTTTGACTTTTAGCTACTCGATTAATCGCTTCGCAGACTTCAATTTGTAAGAGGCTATGTTCACCTTGTGGCATAGGTTTCTGAATAATTTCTCCATTGATAAATTCTGATGCAGGTTTAGTTTCTGGAAGTTTGAGGAACTCTTCTAGGATCGGTTTAGGTTTAATTGTGATTGCGGTCATTTTATGCTCCTATGATTGTTTGGTGCTGTTTGTGAGGTTGTATTCTATTTTCGCGCTCGCTCACCCCAATCCCAACTCCCGCTTGAGCAAATTAATCGATTTCAAGCCAATATAGTTGTCGCAGCAAATCAACTGCGGCGGACGAATCAGATCGTCTCTCGCTTCTGCAACAGCAGCTTTCAACGTAGCGAAACTAGCTTGATCGCTGATAATTGTTCTGGCACTGCGAACCAAGGCGTTAAGTTTATAATTGTCTCCTTTTTGGGCTGTCATTACTAGCAAATCTTCACCCCGGAGACTGTGGATAATTACTTCTGACGCCCGCAAAATACCAGAACTGAGGCTAACAAGACCAATACAACTATCTTTGGGCAGATTTCTGACGATCTGAATTTCGGAACTGTAGTCGTAGATGTCTACGGGGATAACGCGGACAGATTTAGGTGATGCGATCGCATCTGCCTCTCCAATAAAATAGCGACTGGTCACCACCGTACCACCATGAGTTTGATCCAGAAATAGACTTAATTGCTCCAAAGGCACCAGTTGCACGGGAATTTTGAGCGCTTGTTCCAATTCCTGCACCATCAACTCGCCAACGCCAATATCCTGGGTAGGCGCAGTTACCAGCACCCTGGCGCTACAACGCAAGCGCCAGTCAATCTCTCCCAAAAAAAGCTCCCTCGCTTGACTGAGGGTACAACCTTCTCCCAGCAGCTTATCCAAGCTTTCCTGGACGATTTTGTTGGCTTGGGGATATTGTTCTACGATCGCAGATTTTAGTCTACCTCCCCCTTCATGACCTAGAGCGCGGACGTAAATTCCTGACCCCGCCAGTGACTCCACCAGTCCAATTTCTTCTAAATGACGATATACCTTACTGATGGTGTTGCGATGCAAACCCGTCTGCATGGCGAGGGCGCGAGTGCTGGGGAGGCGGTGTCCGGGGGGAAACTGACGAGATGCGATCGCAAACCGAATTTGATTAAATAGCTGAGTTGATGCCGGAATTTCACTATCCGGCTGTATATGAAATTGAACCATCTTAGAGCCTCCAGGGACTCACATCCAGTAGTTGAGAAAATAATTTGACGGTAGGAACCATAAAATTGAGTTTTTATCTATATATTCATATTCAGTGTATTGCGATCGCGCAAACATATTAGCGCCAGCAAGGTTGGTAATCCGTACTCATAAGCATAGATTATCTGCAAAAACATCATACCGAATATGGAGAAAAATAAAATGACCCAGCCGGGTGAGATATCAATCTCTGCCGCCTTCTCAATCTAGAATCTAAACGGTGACATCACGAGGGTCAAAATCACAATGGCAGACATACAGATTCGCACATCTAACGTCAAAGTTACCAACGGGGAACTGGAAATAGATGCTTACTTGGCCCAACCAGATAGCCCAGCACCTTTCCCGGCAGTTATAGTATTGCAGGAAATCTTCGGGGTGAACGAACATATCCGGGACGTAACGGAACGAATTGCGAAGGAAGGGTATATTGCTATAGCACCCGCAATCTTTCAGCGCATCGCCCCCGGTTTCGAGACTGGCTATACTCCAGAAGATATCCAAATTGGCAGAAAATACAAGGAACAAACCAACGCATCAGAACTGCTGAGCGATATTCAAGCCACAATAGATTATCTCAAGAACCTGCCCCAAGTGAAAAAGGACGGCTTTGGCTGCATAGGCTTCTGCTTTGGCGGTCACGTTGCCTATCTTGCCGCAACTTTACCCGATATCAAAGCCACCGCCTCTTTCTATGGCGCAGGCATTACGACTCGGACACCAGGAGGCGGCGAACCCACTGTTACCCGCACCAAAGACATCCAAGGCACTCTCTACGCCTTCTTTGGCATCGAGGATGCCAGCATTCCAGCCTCACAGGTTGACCAAATTGAGGCAGAATTAACAAAACATCACATTCACCATCGTGTCTTTCGCTACGATGGATCTGACCACGGGTTTTTCTGCGATCGTCGCGGTAGCTACGATGCAACAGCAGCAGAAGCTGCTTGGACTCAGGTTAAACAGTTGTTTCAAATGAATCTTTTGATGACAACTTCAAGTGAATGAGGATGTCCCAAAGGTTGTCGAAGCTTTGCAGCCGTTCTTAGCCCAGATCTAAAACAAGAATTCATTACAGCCAAAGGTAAAATGCTAAGGTAGTCGCCCTTTGAGTTCGGTCATAGCAAAAACAACTTTAGCGTCCGATCGCCTGTGTAACTGCGATCGCTAAAATACATAATTGGCTATGCCATATTTACTCCCGCCCCACTGAATTAATCAAAATTAACCTAATCTAGTTGATTGAAAGATGAAACCCAAATCGACCCCTTCTCAAGCAAACAACACATCCTTTTCTATGGATGATTTTGCCAAAGCCCTAGAAAAACACGACTTCAACTTTGAAAAAGGGCAAATAGTACGGGGCAAAGCCTTTGAATACACCAACGATGGAGCCTATATTGACATTGGTGCCAAATCCTCTGCTTTTCTTCCCATCCAAGAAGTTACCTTAAAAGAAGTAGACGATTTGTCCGCCCTCTTGCCTTTAGGCGAAGAACAAGAATTTTTAATCATCCGCGAGCAAGATGCAGACGGACAAGTCACAGTTTCTCTAAAACAGCTGGAAATTAAGCAAATTTGGGATAAGCTCGCCGAGATGCAGGAAAGCACCCAATCAGTTCAAGTCAAAGTTATCGGCGTAAATAAAGGTGGCGTCACCGTCGATGTTCGCGGATTGCGCGGCTTTATTCCCCGAAGTCACCTCATCGAAAAAGATAATATGCCAGAACTAATCGGTCAAGCCTTAACCACCAGCTTTTTGGAACTAGATCAAACTCGCGACAAACTCGTACTTTCCCAGCGCCTAGCCAGTCAATCTGCCCGATTTAGCGAAATGGAACTAGGACAGCTGGTAGAAGGTAAAATTAGCAGTATCAAGCCCTTCGGGCTATTCGTCGATATGGGAGGAACCACAGGTCTGCTCCACATCAAACAGATCAGCCAAACCTATATCGAATCCCTCCCCAATTTCTTTCAGGTAGGTCAGCCCATTAAAGCAATGATAGTCGATCTCGACGAAGGAAGAAGCCGAATTTCCCTTTCCACCAGAGTTCTAGAAAATCACCCCGGTGAAATGCTAGAAAACATGGCTGAGGTAATGGCTTCAGCAGAAGCACGCGCCCAACGCGCCAGTAAAAATCTTTCAACTACCAATTAAACTAGGAGCTAGGGACTAGGGGAAGAGCAGGAGAGAGGGAGAGAATAACTAATTCCTTATGCCAAATGCCCTTTTGCCCAAAAATATTTCCGCCAAGCCAAAAAAGGGACTAATTTGTAGGTTAGGTTGAGGTACGAAACCCAACGCATTTATTGGGTTTCGCTTCACAAGAGCCCAACCTACACAGAAATGGCGAAGGTATTGCCAAAAAAAAACCAGGTTTTCGACCACAAGTATTGGAGAGCAAACTGGTATTAGTTGCTTGGATAGACCTGACAAAACGTTACTTTAAAAAGGTAGATAAATCATGGCTCAAGAAGATACGCGCTTAACCCTAGAAGACATATTTGACGCAAATTACTATCGACTAAACAATCCAGACCTAGCTCAACTGAGCGACGATGAGGCATTTAACCACTTATTGACATACGGTTTTATAGAAGCAGATCGCGGTTTCACATCAAGACTCAGATTTTCACCGTTTGTTGACTTTACGTACTATCAAGCTAACAACACAGACGTTTCAGGTCTTTTTAGAACCCAGCTATTAGTAAATCAGTTTTTAAATGAAGGTCTTTTCCAAGGACGGACGTTTTCCCCCGTAGTAGATCTAGATTTATATCGAGCTAGTAACGCTGACCTGAACAATTTAGACAACAACCAATTATTGGGGCATCTGATCGAATACGGGGTTTACGAAGGGCGAAGATTTTCCCCCTTGATCGATCTCAATTACTATCAGCAGAATAACCCCGATATTGCCAGCTTCAACGGCCTACAATTATTAGAGCATTTCCTCACTACTGGTATACAAGATGGACGACCTTTTTTACCCTTGTTTGATGTAAATTTTTACCGAGAAAACAACACAGATTTACAGAATTTAACGAACAGGGAATTATTAGATCATTTTGTAAACTTTGGTATAAATGATGGTCGCAGATTTACTCCATACTTCGATATCAACTCCTACCGAGAAAGCAACCCTGACTTGGCTGTAGCAGAGTTGACAAATCAACAATTGTTCAACCATTTTCAAAGCCGTGGTTTGGATGAAAGGCGGAGATTTTCACCCTTCTTTGATACCAATTATTACCTAGCTAACCAGCCAGACCTAAGAGCAGCAGGTTTGACCCCTCGACAAGCATTCGATCACTTTGTAAACATTGGTATAAACGAAGGACGGCGACCCTCCCTAATATTTGACCCAGTATATTATCTAGCCAACAACCAAGACCTAGCCAGAACAGGACTCACATACAGACAAGCGCTAGAACACTTTGAAACCACAGGTGTCAGAGAAAGACGATCGGCCTCCATCTTCTTTGTGCCAAGATTTATAGAGCCGTTCATTCTCGACAGCATTGAAAATCAAATAGCCAATCCTCAGTCACTCCCATCACAATTTAAATGGAATGTCCCGCCCAATGGTGTACTCACATACAGCTTTGTTACCACAGCTAGTGCGGGTTCCTATGAAGGGCCAGAATCCGGCATTAGGGAATTGAGCCCCCAAATTAAGAACAATATCCGCAATATGCTGCAAGAGTATGACAACTTGCTGCCATTTGAACTTGTTGAAGTTTCAGATAGACCTCCCAACGTCGGTCAGCTGCGGTTCATGTCATCCGACGGGCCTATACAGGGCTCTCTTGACGGAAACATCTACGCCTATGCCTACTATCCTGGAGACCCCAACGACATTACTGGTAATCTTGCTGGCGACGTACATTTAACTAACAATACGAGTTTGGTAGATTATTCGGGTGGGCCTGGTAGTTTCGGCTATGAGGTGATACTGCACGAAATCGGTCATGCGCTAGGTTTGCAACACCCCTTCGATGGCGGAAATGGTGCGCCAGTTCTCCCCGGAGGGAGAGATAACAATAGCAACACCGTAATGACCTACAACTTGTTCCCCGGAACATACACTGGCTCCCCGGCAAGCACACCGATGGCATACGATATCCGTGCTTTGCAGTTAATCTATGGAGCCAGTTATTTCAACGATGGCGATACAGTCTATAGGTTTGATGTCAACAATTTTATCGGGCTAAACGAATCAAATGGGCAAAATGGCATAAAGCAAACAATTTGGGATGGTGGCGGAATTGATACATTTGACTTTTCCGCCTTACAATCCATCATATTTGGTTATTACTTTGACATGAATGAAGGAGGTTACAACACCACACAACTTGCCCTCAATGGAGCAACCTATCAAAATCCGTTCGGTACATTCACTACGAACAGCTTTGGCACAACCATTGGTTTTGGGTTTGAGCTAGAAAACTTGATAGGTTCTCAGGGCGATGATGAAATATTGGGAAACAATTTCTCCAACAACATTGCAGGCGCAGCAGGCAATGACACGATTATAGCTGCCCGTGGTCCAGATGTAATAAGTGGTGGCAGCGGATCTGATATATTTGTACTGGCTCCTGACGATGGGGGGCCGAGTCTGGGATCTGCTGACATTATTACAGATTTCACAGATGGTCAAGATCTGATTGGTTTAAGTGCTGGTCTGAGATTTGACCGCATCACTATCACTCCGGGTACTAACCCGAATGATACTTTTATCAGGGTAGCTAGCACTGGCGAATACTTAGCTATACTGGCAGGTGTTCCATCTTTTGCGATCTCTAATGGCGACTTCACACTTTTTTAATCGGGGAGCGTAGTAGCGCCGTCAATTTATTGCGGCGCTACTACGCGACTCGTGCGGTTAAAACCGCAGCCAATATTACAATGATTAAATCGACTTGATACCAGTTTGTATCTGCCAGGAAAAAACTATGCCGACAACTGCTGCTGTACCCTTAAATACACAAGAAATATATGACGAAAATTTTTATCGAGCCAACAATCCAGATTTGGGCAGTTTAAATAGTCGAGACTTATATCAACATTTTCTGAATTTCGGCATCAACCAAGGGCGCAAATTCTCTCCCTTTTTTGATGTAAACTTCTACCTATCCGCAAACCCAGAATTAACCAACCCACCCAACAACTTAACCAATAGACGACAACTGTTCGATAACTTTCTCAACCAAGGTCTGGCTAGCGGTCGGGAATTCTCACAATTTTTCGATCTAGATTTTTATCGGGCTAGCAACCCAGATTTAGCCAATTTAGACAATTTTGATTTGTTTCGACATTTTAGAAACTTTGGTGTAGCCGAAGGGTTTCGTTCCTTCTCACCAGTTTTGGATCTGAATTTTTATCGAAACAATAACCAAGATTTAGCAGGACTGAACTACAGACAATTGTTTGAGCAATTTCAACTTTCGGGACTAGCTCAAGGACGTGAATTTTCTCCCTATTTCGATATCGATATATATCGCTCCCGAAACGCTGACTTGCCAGTAAATGTCACAACAAATCAACAATTATTAGAAAACTTTCTACTTTCTGGTATAGATCAGGGACGTGACGCCTCACTGTTCTTTAATATCAGCGAGTATAGAAATAAAAACGCCGAGTTATCCAGGCTGAACAACAGAGAATTATTCGAGCATTTCCAAACCACTGGATTACCTCAAGGGCGTCCTTTCTCACTATACTTCGATCTCAGTTTCTATCAAGACGGCAACCGAGACTTGGGGGCGCTAAATAATAGACAATTGTGGGAACACTTTCAAAGCTTTGGTTTGAGAGAAAATCGTCCTTTTTCACCATTTTTCGATCTCGAATTTTATCGCTCCAGAAACCCAGCCCTCGGCGAACTGAACAATAGAGAATTAGCAGAACAATTGATAACAGCTGGTCTGGATGAGGGGCGTCCCCTTTCACCCTTCTTCGATCTCAATTACTATCGATCCAGTAACGGACTGGCGGATTTAGGAAATAGAGAATTGTGGTTACACCTGCAAAATGTGGGTGTGCCTGAAGGGTTGGCTTTATCGCCGTTTTTCGACCTAAATTTGTACCGAGCTAGCAACCCAGACCTGGCAAGGTTGGACAACGAGCAATTGTTTGAACACTTCCAAAACTTTGGGTTGAATGAAGGACGAACATTCTCATCAGTAATCGATCTAAATGTCTATCGAAATAGCAACCCAGACCTGACTGGACTGAGCAATAGAGACTTATTTGAGATATTGGTAACTACGGGTATAGGTGGTGGTGGGGGAACTGCCGTTACGCAGTTTTTTGACCCGGATTTTTATCGAAGAAGTAACCCAGACTTAGCGAGTCTGGACGATACGCAATTGTTGGAACACTTCCAGAATTTTGGACTGAATGAAAACCGTAAATTTTCACCATATCTCGATCTCGAATACTACGGAACTAATAACCCAGACTTGCTGACAGCGGGAGTAGATACGCGGCGGGAATTGTACGAGCATTTTCAACGTTATGGATTGAACGAAGGACGCCCATTTTCACAATTTTTTGATGTCAGATACTATCTGGATAACAACCACGACCTGCGTGGAACGGGGATGAATTTTCAGCAAGCGTTTGCTCATTTCCAAAACTCTGGTGTGAATGAGGGACGCCGCCCATCAATACTATTTAATCCCGTCTATTACTTAGCCAATAACCCCGATTTGGCTGCCAGAGGAACCACATTCAAACAAGCGTTTGAGGATTTTCAACTCAGCGGTTTCCAACTGGCACGTCCGGCGTCAGTTTTGTTTACTCCTAATGACATCGCTCCTTTGGTTGCGCCACCAAATCGAAACTCGGAGGGGCCAGTAGATCAATGGCTTCAAAATGCAGCCAAATGGGGCGATATCCCTGCTAATGGCACGCTCACCTATAGCTTTGTTAGCACTGCGAGTGCCTTTTTGTACGAAGGGCGGGAGACTGGGATTAGAGAAGTTTCCGACGCTGTTAAAAACAATGTTCGCGATATTTTGCGAAAGTATGACGAAGTGATGGGCATTAATGTGATTGAGGTTCCAGACAACCCTCCCAATGTCGGTCGCATCAGGATCATGCTTTCTGATGGGCCAGCCGGTCTGAATAGAGCGGGCTATGGCTACGCCCCTTCAGATGCTGCCGGTTCGGGTATCGCTGGTGACGTGCATTTAAATGCCGGAGTCGATTTCTCACAGGGTACTGGCAGTTTTAACTACGAAACTTTGCTTTCCATCATCGGTACTGCGCTGGGTTTGGAATTTCCCAACAGACAAAGGATACTAACAATCACCGATTTTGAACCAATTCTTGCTCTGGGCAAGGATAATGATACAAACACCGTGATGACCCAGAACATTTCTCCCAGTACATACAACGGCTCATTTGCAAGTACGCCGATGTCCTATGATATCCGTGCTTTGCAGTACCTCTACGGTGCTGGTTATTTAAACAACACGGATACAACTTATCGGTTTGACTTCAACAACTTTATTGGGCCCAATCAGATCGGCGGGAGAAATGGAGTAAAGCAGACAATCTTCGATAGCGGCGGAATTGATACGTTCGACTTTTCCGCACTCCCATCGATTTCATTTGGTTATTACTTTGACATGAATGAAGGGGGTCAAAATACAACTCAGCTTGCTCTTAACGGAGCTACCTATTCTATTCCCAATCCCGATAGTACCGAACAGGAACCACTGCCGGATCTCGTATTGAATACTAACAGCTTTGGCACGACGCTTGCTTTTGGCTTCGATTTGGAAAATCTGATAGGTTCTCAGGGCAATGATGAAATATTGGGTAACAATTTGTCCAATAACATTGCAGGTGGAGGAGGCGATGACCGGATTAACAGTGCTTCTGGGAGAGATATATTAAATGGTGGCCCTGGAAACGATATTTTCGTAGTGGCTCGCGGCCAGGGCAGTCTTAATCCAGAAATAATTGATACTATTACTGATTTCACGGATGGTCAGGATAGAATTGGTTTAGCTCTTGGTCTGACATTTCCCGAAATCAGGATTGTCCCAGGCACTAACCCGAACGATACTTTCGTTCGGCTTGCTAGTACTGGGGAGTATTTGGCGGTGTTGACTGGTGTTCAATCTGCCACCATTACCGTGAGTGACTTTACTGCTGTTTGAGAATACGGTTCTTTGGGAATTATTATGCTAATGTTGTTCAAAATAAACATTTTGTAGGGCACGGCGTCATCAATATGTCGGTCATAGCAAGAGCTTAATTATGCCGTGCCCCTACTACGACCGCATATTTGACAAGGGAAGACCCAAACAACTAACAACTAGCTAATAATCAACGCCAACTTTTGTATCTGCGAGGAAAGATTTATGTTTCCACCTGTTGTGTTGCCGTTAACTATACAAGAAGTATATGACGAAAGTTTTTATCGAGCTAACTATCCAGAGTTGGCTAATTTGAATACCAGAGAAGTAGAACGGCACTTACTTAGCACTGGTATTCCGCAAGGACTTAGATATTCGCCATTTTTTGATGTTAGTTATTATCGCAGTAACAATCCCTCATTGAGCAACTTAGACAATGCGGGATTATTAAACCATTTTCTCGGTACTGGGGTTGCAGAAAGGCGCAAATCTTCTGCATACATCGATCTGGATTTTT
Organism: Argonema antarcticum A004/B2; assembly: GCF_023333585.1. GTDB lineage: Bacteria > Cyanobacteriota > Cyanobacteriia > Cyanobacteriales > Aerosakkonemataceae > Argonema > Argonema antarcticum. The sequence continues at coordinate 19,571 of NZ_JAIQZN010000030.1, read as the reverse complement.
ATCAAGCTAATAACCCAGACTTGGTGGAATTGGATAACGCACAATTATTTGTGCATTTGAAAAACTTTGGTTTGGCTGAGGGGCGTAGCTTCTCTCCGGCATTCGATTTGAATTCCTTCAGAGCTAGCAATCCCAACTTTGCGGGACTGGACAACCAACAACTGTTCGAGCAATTCCAACTTTCTGGTACCCCTGTTGTACCATCCAGGAACTTGCCTCAGTTGTTCGATGTGGAATTTTACCGAAGTGCTAACCCTACTTTGGCAGAGGACGGAATTGTTACTGATGCACAATTATTAGAACATTTCCAGACTACTGGTTTGGCTCAAGGACTGAGGTTTTCGCCATTTTTTGATGTGCGCTACTATCTGGAAAATAACCCAGATTTGATTGGGGGATTTGGTACTAACGGATATAGCCAGGCTTTGGAGCATTTTCAACAGCGGGGGGTGAACGAGGGACGGCCTTTTTCGCAGTTTTTTGATGTCAAATACTACTTGGATAATAACCACGACCTGCGTGCAACCGGGATGAACTTTCGGCAAGCCTTCGATCACTTTCAAAACTTTGGTGTGAATGAGGGACGCCGCCCATCGCTGCTATACAATCCTGTCTATTACCTAGCTAACAACCCCGACCTGTTTGCACAACAATACACTTTCACAGAAGCGTTTGAGCATTTTCAAGTCAACGGTTTCCGAGAAGGGCGGACAGCCTCAATTTTGTATAATCCAGATGACATTGCTCCCTTGCTTCAGCCACCGCTGGGAACTGAACTAGACGATCCCATCTTAATTCCTGATTGGCTTGAACAAGCAGCTAAATGGGGAGATATTCCTGCTAATGGTACGCTGACTTATAGCTTTGTCACTACTGCCAGTGCTTTTTTGTATGAGGGAACGGAGACTGGCATTCAGGAAGTGAGCGATGGTATTAAGAACAATGTTCGCAATATCATGAAGCAGTATGATGACGTTATTGGTATTAATTTAGTTGAGGTTCCAGACAGACCTCCCAATGTTGGTCGGATACGGATCATGCTTTCCAATGGGCCAGCAAATCGCACTACAGATGGCTATGGGTACCAGCCTTCGGATTCTCCCGGTAGCGGTATTGCTGGTGACATACATTTAGGGACTGGAATAAATTTTGGGGCAGGCCCTGGCAGTTTTGGCTACCAACGCTTGCTGTTTTTCGTTGGTTCTGCTTTGGGTTTGGATGATTACACCATAAGAAAGACTGTACCGCAGGGCGGTCTAGTCACCGGTGATACGCCTTTTGGGCCGATTGTCCCCTTTGGCAAGGATAACAATACCAACACCATCATGAGTAGGACTACTGTTCCCGGTAGATACAATGGGAGATTTGCAAGTACGCCAATGTCTTATGATATTCGTGCTTTGCAGTACCTCTATGGGGGCAGTTATGTTAACAACACTGATACTTTTCACAGACTTGATGGCAGCAATATCCTCCAAAAGCGGACTATTTGGGACAGCGGTGGTGTTGATACGCTAGACTTTGCGGGGTTGCCAGTGTTGGGTCTGCAGAATCGCATTAACAATTTTGACTATTACTTTGATATGAATGAGGGCGGTCACAATACGACGCAGGTAGCCCTGAATGGAGCGACTTATTCTATTCCCAATCCTGACAGTACTACAGAAGTGCCTCTCGCCGATACTGTATTGAGGACTGACGACTACGGCACAATTATTGCTTTTGGATCGGAAATTGAAAATCTGCTGGGTTCTGAGGGTAATGATGAAATATTGGGCAACAATTTGCTGAATAATATCATGGGCAATGGAGGCGATGATAGGATAACGGGTTCGGTTGCTAGGGATACACTAACTGGTGGTGCTGGAGCTGATACTTTCGTATTTGCGGCTGGTGATGGGAGTCCGAATCTGCAAGACGCTGACGTTATTATTGATTTCCAGGATGGTGTCGATAGGATTGGTCTAGCACTTAATTTGCCGGTTGGGGCTCTCAGTATTATTCAGGGTTCTGGTGCGAATGCAAATGATACTTTGCTGCGGATTGCTAGTAGTGGGGAATATTTGGCTGTGTTGACTGCTGTTCCGGTGGGGGCGATTAATTTTGACGATTTCGTTTCGGTTTAAGGGTGCGGCTTGGCCCCCCTAGCCCCCCAAATCTGGGGGGACAGGATTCTTCTCCCCCCTTAGCCCCCCAAATCTGGGGGGGACAGGACTCTTCTCCCCCCAGATTTGGGGGGCTAAGGGGGGGCAAAACCTTGGTTTTTGCGTAAGTCCTTAATGTAGGGTGGATATTAGCGACCCTACATAATAATAATTGTTAATTTTTCTGGCCTGTGTCTCTGTTCTCTGAGCATAGGTGCGATCGGGTCAGTTATATGTGGGATTGGGTGAATACCGACAGGAAATAACCTATGCCCGTAGAATTATTTGATGCTAATTATTATCGATCGGTTAATCCAGATTTAGCTAATTTCGACGAGGCACAGGCCCGATCGCACTTCCAAAACTTTGGTTTAGCTGAAGGACGCCAATTTTCACCATTAGTCAATCTTAACTTTTATCGCTCAAACAACCTGGACTTGGCAAGAGCGGGGTTAACTACTAACCGCCAACTATTCGATCACCTGCAAAACTATGGTATAAGCGAGGGAAGGAGATTTTCACCGCTAGTAGATATTGAGTTCTATAGATATAATAACCCTGACTTGACGCTGGTAAGCGAGCAAGGCGACAGCTTACTATTTGAACATCTGCCAAAAAATGGTTTAGCCGAAGGACGGCGATTTTCGCCTTTTTTCGATGTCAACTTTTACCTTTCTAACAACCCAGACTTAGTTGCAGCCGATTTTAACAATCAGCAGGCGTTTGAGCATTTTCAAGAGTCCGGCATAGCTGAGGGACGCCACGCTTCAGTTCTGGTTTTATTCGATGCGGGATATTATCTATCCCAAAATCGACAGTTGATTGCAGCAGGTATTAATAATAATCAAAAAGCATTTGAACACTTCCAAAGCTATGGCTATGCTGAAGGACGTCGTTCGTCACCTTTGTTCGATCGCAATGGCATAGAAGCGTTGGTGGGGTATTCTCCTGCTAGGTGGAATGTTAGTGAAGGTGGCACGCTTACATTCAGTTTTGTTACTGGTGCCAGTGCTTCTGAGTACATAGGCCCAGAAACGGGTGTTGGGGAATTGAGTGTGGCGATTAAGAATAATATCCGCGATATTTTGTACAACTTGTACGCGCCAATTCTTCCCTTCAATTTGGTTGAGGTTCCAGATACAGATGCCAGTCACGGTCAGATCCGATTCATGTTTTCTAATGGAGACGGTGTGCCAGGTTTTTATGCTTATACTTATGAACTTGGTTTTGACGATCTTGATGGTGATGTGCATTTAAGCCACAATTTTGAAAGCGGATCGATTAATGCTTTTTCAGGTAGCCCTGGGAGTTACGGATACGCAACTTTGATTCACGAAATCGGTCATGCTTTTGGTTTGAAACATCCCGGTAATTACAATGGCGAAAGCGGTGAGGGGCGATCTCCATTTCTTCCTTATGGGGAAGATAACAACATGAATACGGTGATGACCTACAACGATTCTTTGTTTGACTCTTCGCCAAGTACGCCGATGGCTTATGATATACGCGCTTTACAATATCTCTATGGTGCTAATAGTTTCAATAATACTGATACAGTTTATAAATTCGATCGCACCAATTTTCTAAATCAAAAGAAGGCAATTTGGGATAGTAATGGTATTGATGTACTAGATTTTGCTGGGCTGCTGCCCAACGAAAGCTATTACTATTTTGATATGAATGAGGGCGGCCATCTGACGACTGGGGATGCTAGAAATGCGGGGTCATATTCGGCACTAGGCGATCGCACTTTCGCTACTTACAGGGCCGATCGTTACGCTACTGCGATCGCTTATGGCACTATCATCGAAAACCTGATTGGTTCCCAAGGCAATGACTATATTATCGGTAACCAAGCCGATAATCTGATTAGGGGTGAAGCTGGCTACGATATTCTCGTCGGTGGTGCTGGTGCGGATACTTTAGTAGGTGGGGGCGATGAGGATACTTTTGTGCTAACTCCTGGTGGTGGTGCAGCCGATCTTATTATGGATTTTACTGATAATCGCGATCGGTTAAGCCTAGAGGGTGGTTTGACTCCAAATTCTCTGAGTTTTACTCAGGGAACGGGTGATAATGGGAATAATACTTTCGTCCAAATCCCTGGTAGCGGTGAACTTTTGGCGGTGTTGGTAGGTGTAAATGCGAGTGCGATCGGTGTTGCTGATTTCACTTCAATTTAGCACGCGAACTCCTAATTTTAATAGTCATTCTTAAGCTTTGCCCTTTGTATCTTCGCAATTTGCTTGGGTGCTACTATCCGCTCGTAGAGGCGAATTGCTTCGGCAAATTTATTCTTACTATTCTCAACTTCTCCCATCTTTTGATAAGTCAATCCCATCTGATAGTAAGCATCAGCTAGTTCAGCTTTTGCTCCTATTTTATCGAAAATTTTTATAGCTTCCTCATGATTTACCAAAGCTTTTTCAAAATTATTTATATTTCGATAAAGACCTGCTAACCCATTTAGAACTTGACCTTTGTTCTGGATAACGTTACCTGATTCAACAAAAGATATAACTTTGTCAAACATTTCCAAAGCTTTTTCATTTTCTCCAAAATTTCTAAATACTAAACCAGACCACAACGAGCTATATATAAATATCCACCATGTAGTTTTCATGCTGGGTGGAAGTTCATTGTAAGCTTTATCAGCCTTTTCTAGCAAAGCATATGTTTTTGGTTTGTCGTATTCCGCAGATTCTCTATCTGAGTGCAAAACTGCGAGGCCGAACCAAGACAATACTGCAAATATATGAAAAACAGTACCTAATGTATTTTCTACAGTTTCTTGATAATATTTTATGGCTTCTTGAGTTTCCCCCAGTGCTACTTTACAAGCACTTATGGCAAATACAACTCCTACCTCACGTCTCTTAAGTTCAAACCTGAATTGTTTGGAGTTATCGGTTTGAGGCAGCGATTCTTGACACTTAATCGCTTTTTCTCTCGAATTATAATAAAATTTAAGAGCGTTGTGCAGATCGCCTGAACGATGATAATGTCCACCCAAGTCACCGCAAAGTACGGTTAAATGGTATTCATTAGAAATATTGTTAATCAAGAACTTGACTACAGAAATTATGTTTTCTATTAAACCTAGCCTATTAAATGAGTGACTGAGGGGCTCTTTTTCTCCCGTGTCTTGGGAGTTAATTTCTCTCTCTTTTAAGATTACTTCGCAAGCTAGCTCGAATTCATTTATATCTTTGTAGTGATAATAAGCTTCCAAAGCTTTCCGTGCATCTTCTACAGTTTCAACTGTTTTCACACTCTGTGTCCAAAATTCTGCTGCTTTGCGGTTTACTGGCTGCCAGTCTTCGCTTGTTCTTAACCGAGCTTTAGCTTCTGTTAGAATTACTGGATGCAGCCAGTGTTCTCCCTTTAAAAAATCTAATAAAGAGCGATCGCGCAACGATTTAACTACCCGTCTGCGTCTTTCCTCTGGCACATCCCACAGCAAATGCAAAACTCCATCTTCTAATACCGACCGCACATCTTGATAGCGATAGCATCCCATACGACAGAGAAGTTGATAAGCTTCCGGGTCAATTTGTTGCAAACGGTTGAACTGACTGACAACTAAATCTTTCAAGTCGTTTTCAATCAACAAGTCCTCTTTAATTATTTGCCAATAATACTCTATATCACCTTGCCAATCTGTTTGGATTGCGCCGCTGATGATGTGCATAGCTTTCGCATTGCCTTTATAGGCTTTGTGGATCGCGCTCAACACTTCTCTCAAGGCAAGAGAATCGGTTTTTATATTGCGGCTGTTAAAAAACTGTTCCCAAGCAGATAGCTCCAACGCTTCCAAGCGATAGTGCTGAAACATCACCGCTGCTTCTCCCAGTCGCTCGCGGCTCGTAATCAGGGTAACGCAATTAATGCCGGGGTCAGCCAATACTCTTAATAATTCTACGTAGTCGCGGTGAGGGGCAATAAATTTGCCATCTTTATCCAATGCTGGTTCCAGGTTATCAATCAACACGCCAACTTTTTTAGTTTGCTCTCGCAACTTTTGTCTCAGGCGCTCTAGGGTGACGCCGAAATCTCCTCCCGGCTCCTCGTTAAAGTGTTGTCTTAGCCATTTCTCAACTACATTTTTGGCGCTGGTGATGTTTTCGGTCTCTTTACCCATCCAGACATCCAAAATCAAGTTGAACCTGCCACTGTTGATGAACTCCCAGCATAGCAGAGTCTTGCCTATACCGCCCTCACCCAGAATCAGTATAATTTTAGCTCTTTGGTCGAGCATGGTGTTGAGATCTGCGATCGCTTTTTCTCGTCCAATAAAAATGGCATTCTGATTATTTATTGTTTGCTCTATTTCTAAGCCAGAGGAAGACTCAGAACTCGCTGGCTTTTGGGCCTCTGCTCTCAACGAAGCTTGCCATAGCCTCTCCAGTGGGGCTTGAAAATTTGTTTTACTGACCTTTTCCCCTAATACTTCGGAAATTAGGTTCCACAATTTCGGGCCGATGTCTTGCTGTAGGTAGGTAGCGGTATAGCCTGAAGCTTTCGCAATCTCGTGATACCTCTTATCTTGCCAAGTGCCCCGAAGTATCACCAATTCCACATCTCTTAAGTGGAGCTTTTTCTTGGCAAAGACTGTGGCGTCTAGAACTTTTATTGCTTCTTCAAAGTCCATTAGCTTTTACTGCCTAGATAGTCGTAACAACTTGCTCTTTCAGTATAACCTTACTTTTCCAGATTTTTTCTAACTTTTTTTCCTCCTCACCTTACTTTTCCCGATATTCACCCTTACTAACTGGCACACATTATCCCTATCGACAGTTTTTGACTGACATAGGAAACTGTTGTTATGGGGATGTTATCGAGATAAGGCAATGACTTTAACAGACACTAATAGTTATTTTTACCGAGCGCCTAGACCGTTTCCTCTTTTATAAAGACTATGACTACTCAAAAGACTTCCGATTCTTCGGCCATTCGTCAAGTTAAGCATTCGCTGTAATCGGCTCTATGTCAGGATAATTGGCTCTGACAGTTACAAATTGTTTCACCGATGGGGAATAAAGTTGTGATTAACTTAGCTGGCTCGTTCGTTCACCCAAAGTTTCATTTTATTAACACCCCGACTCAGACATTCCCGCTCGATTCGCTCGGCAAATCCGGTCTGAAAATCGGATTCCACTAAGGGACTTCCTGAAGTACGACAAAGATAGTTTGGTTCGCCTTTATGGAATCCATGCTGAGAAAGTTGACCTTACCACAAGGAAAAGACTTGAAACTTACTTTATCAAATATTCACACGATCGACATCTAAATCACACAATCGGGTGATGCAGCCACAAAATTTTCATTTTCTGTTTCTGTAATTCGTCAAATTAGTTTTTAGGGTCAATACCATGAACCTCACAACTGCCAACGATTTCAATCCAACTTCTATCATCGACCTCAACTCTCCGGAACATTTGCCAAAAAACTACGACTCTAAAACTTTAACCCAGCTGTTGCTGGAGGAACTGTGGGCATCAATCGGCTCCCAATCCTTGCAAGTTAAGGGGGTGGCTTCCCGAATGGCCCTGGAAGTAGAACGGGTTTGTCGTAAGAGTTCCCGCATTCAAAGTTCCGGTGAAATCCGCACCTGGCACCTCACCTTGGGGCGTCATAGGTTGGAAAAGTGTCTGTCCTATTACCGCTTAGGGCCTAAACAGGGTCGCCTTGAGCTGCATAGCAACCTCAGCGCGATCGTTTATCGATACATAGCACTACCGCAATCTCAGTTGGGCTTTCAAGGGCGCACAAACCTGATTGAAGACTTTCTGCAAGAGTTTAACATAGAGTCTTTTAAAGCTTTTCGGCGCGAAAATGAGCTTGCACAAGACTATAAGCCGCGCACTCAGTTGGAATTGGCTGAGTATATGGCATTTATCGAGCATTATGCCAAGCGACGGATTACTTTGCCAGGGGGTAATACCCAGCAGCTAATCGTGCTGCGAGCCCAAGCGTTTGTCAAACGCCAACCTGCTGAGACTGCGCTGGATATCGAACAGGCGGTGGAAATGCCCAAGGGAGATCAAGATCAGACGGGTATGCAGTCATCGCTGATGCAGCAGCTGCGATCGCAGATTGTAGCTGAAACAATTGACCCATCGGAAGGGGTGTTGCGCGATCGCGTCATCTCGGAACTGTTGGAATATCTAGAGTCTCAAGATCAATCAGACTGTGTGGATTATCTAGTCTTAAAACTCCAAGACTTGGCAGCCCCAGATATTGACGCTATTCTCGGTATAACGCCCCGCGAGCGCGATTACCTGCAACAGCGCTTTAAGTACCATGTGGAAAAATTCGCTCGCGTCTCCCACTGGAAACTGGTGCATCAGTGGTTAGGGGCAGATATCGACCAAAAACTGGGAATGTCTTCCCAGCAATGGGAAACGTTTTTCGATCGACTTTCCCCCCAACAACAGCAGCTACTGCATCTCAAACAGAACCACAAACTCGACGAGGAAATTGCCAAAGCCCTCAAAGTGACGCCCAAACAGGTGCAAAAGCAGTGGATGAATATGTTAGAAATCGCCTGGAAGGTTCGCAACTCGGAAACCCCGAAGCCCAAGACTGTAGCTAAAAAGTCATTTTCCGTAGCTGTTGGGAGTGAGGGTAAGCTTGTAGCGTAGCTAAGCTGCTACACAAAAGTCAAAAATCTGTTGTAGGGGCAATTCATGAATTGCCCCTACATCTAGAAACCCGGCTTCTGGCATTACTGAATCTATTTTAAAATTTGCTTAATCATCTGGTTTGCCTGCGACTCGTAACCGCCGCCAAACAAATTGTAGTGATTGAGAATGTGGTATAAGTTGTAGAGCGTTTTGCGCCGATCGTAGCCCGGATCTAGAAGCCAAGCTTCGTTATAACCGCGATAAAATGCTGCGGGGAAACCGCCAAACAATTCCGTCATGGCGATATCCACTTCGCGATCGCCATAATATAGTGCAGGGTCAAAAATCACTGGCTCATCTGACGTTGTAATCGAGGCATTACCCGACCACAAATCGCCATGTACCAAAGATGGTTGAGGTTGATGAGGAGCCAGCAGTTCTGGAATAGCATTGAGTAAACGCTCTCCCTGACTAAAACTACCACCCCGTCGAGACGCCAATTTTAGTTGATAGCCAATCCTGTGTTCGGCAAAAAACGTTGCCCAATCAGATGCCCAAGTATTAATCTGGGGCGTTGAACCGATCGTATTGTTACGATTCCAACCAAAACCTTTACTGCTGGAAGCTTTGTGCATCGCCGCCAGCTGACGCCCCATCTCTGACCAAGCACTCGTACTACCACCGCCTAAATCTAGCCATTCTAATACTATGTAGGCAGACCCGTCCGCAATTCCCCAGCAAATTGGTTTGGGAACGCGGATAGTCTGCCTTTCCCACATTTGTTGGAGTCCCAGCGACTCTGCCTCAAACATATCAACTTGCGACGCTTGGTTGAGTTTGGCAAAATAGGTGCTAGAGCCGTTGCTAATAGCGTAGCCTTGATTGATACAGCCGCCACTCACCGATCGCCTCTGCTGACTGTGAAATTTCTCGCCAGTCACCTGGGTAATACGAGCATCAATTTGTTTCCATATCATGATGAGAAATTTTAACGCAAAGGAACGCAGAGGTAAGAGCAAAGGTACGCAGAGTAGTAGAAAATATCGCCATATCATAATATACTTTCTCAATTATCCGCTATACCCCTGACTCTCCTCTGCGTTCCTTTGCGTTAACCTTTGCGTTCCTTTGCGTTAAAAAAAATCTACTTAGCAGCGGGTGGCTTAAGGACTACCACACCATAAGCATCATCAAACAAATATCGCTCAGCCGCAAGTTGAAGATCCACCTCATCCAGGGCTTGAATGCGAGCTGGATAATTCAGCGATGGCGCTAAATCTCCCACCAGGGATTGATAATAGCCGTACATTCCGGCCCGATCGCTTGGCGTTTCGTTAGCAAAAACAAACCGATTTCCCACTTGTGTGCGGACGCGGGCAATCTCCGCTTCGGTAACGGGTTCTGTTTGGAGGGTGCGGATGTGTTGCGCGATCGCAGCTTCTACTTCCTCTATATTTTCTACTGGCAAGTGAGCTGAAATCTGAAACGTACCCTGAAACTGATAAGTCATATTGCTGGCAGAAATATTGGTAACTAACCGCCGATCCTCCCGCAAATCCCGCACCAACCTAGATGTCCGCCCTTGACCTAAAATTGCCGCTATCACATCCAGCGCATAAGTTTGATTTAACTGAGTCAAACCGGGTACTCGCCAAACCATTATCAGCCTTGCTTGCTGTAAGCTTTCATCAATATACTCGCGGCGAACAATTTCTTTAAAAGGTTGTTCTGGCTGGAAAGTAGGGCGATCGACTGCCCCAGATTGAAGGGCCAGGTATGACTTGCCCCGACCCTGCATAAATCCGTCTGTGACAATATCAATTAATTCTTTAACTGGGAGATTACCTACTACTACGGCTGTGATCGACTGAGGTTGATACCAACCGGCATGGAAATCTCGCATCTGCTGAGGGGTAAGCCCTTCAATTACCGATGCAGGGCCTAAGACTGGGCGACGGTAGGGCAGTTGGTCAAAGGCGGTTTCGATCGATCGCTGGTAAGTGCGGCGGCGGGGATTATCTTCTGCGCGACGAATTTCTTCTAAAACTACCGATCTCTCCCGTTCAAACGCCTCGTCTGGAATATTGGGGTTAAGTACTACATCTATCTGCAATGGTGCCAAAGCGGCAAAATCTTTGGGAGCCGATGTGATGTAAAAATGAGTGTAATCCTGACTGGTGGCGGCATTGGTGACAGCGCCTCGCTCTTCAACATATCGTTCAAACTCACCACTTGCCAGTCTGTTGGTTCCCTTAAAAACCATGTGTTCCAAAAAATGAGCCATGCCGTTGATCTCATCCGATTCAACAGCTGAGCCAACGTTGACCCAGAGACTCAGGTTCACGGCTTCCACAGGCATCTGTTCGGCCACAATTGTCAGACCGTTAGGTAGTCGGCAGAGTGTGGGGGCGTTTAGCGGTGGAGATTTGAGCAGGGTTGATGTCATGTTTTGTTACAGTTTTAGTCGCTGTTACTTCTCCTATATTAATCGTTACTGTTCTTAATATGAGCTAGTAGATATACGGAAAGCATTGATGCTATGCAGATTTCGTCACTTGTGCCCCATGCGAAGCGCCAGGGATTAGGGGCCCTAACAGATCAAAGATCGATCGCAGTCAAAAAGAACCAGAAATAGTTAAAGCTCAAACTTTTCAATTCGTTCTGTTTCAGCTTGAGCAGCACTTACCCATTCTTGCATCGCTGGTAAAGACCAAATAGTTTTTATGTAAGCTTGGCAAATTGGATCTAATTCTACACCATAAGTAATAAAACGGGAAACAACGGGAGCAAACATAGCATCAGCAATACTGAAATCACCCAAGAGAAAGTCTCCTGACTTACCAAACTTTTGCCGACAATCTTGCCAAATGTTAGCGATGCGTTGAATATCCTCTGTTACTCCTGGTTCTCTGCCTTTTCCAGGTAAACTAGCGCGAATGTTCATCGACATATTTTGGCGCAGATTGACAAAACCCGCGTGCATTTCGCTACTAATGGAACGAGCGATCGCTCTTGCTTGTCTGTCCTGGGGCCATAGTTTTGCTTCTGGAAAACATTCTGCTAAGTACTCATGAATTGATAAGGATTCCCAAATCGTAAAATTATTGTGTATTAATATTGGGACTTTCCCATTGGGAGAATAACGCAAAATTTCCTGTTTAGATGTAGTCGTATAAAGAGGAATACTTACTTCGTCAAAGTCAATCCCTAATTGTTTGAGAACTAACCAAGGACGCAGCGACCAAGAAGAATAGTTTTTGTTGCCAATTACCAAAATAAATTCTGACATCTCTAGTTAATATTTTAGGTTTCAATTTATTGATAATACCACGCAAGCTTGATAAATGGTTACATAAATATTATTATTTTAATAATCCTTTACAATAATTATTGCTTCATGTCCGGCCTAAAATCCCCACGCATAGTCGTCATCGGTGCTGGAATTGGCGGTCTCACAGCAGCAGCGCTACTCGCTCATCGCGGTTACCAAGTGCTGGTTCTCGAACAAGCCTTAGTACCCGGAGGATGCGCTTCTACTTTTAAACGTCAAGGATTTACCTTCGATGTCGGTGCTACTCAGGTTGCTGGACTGGAACCGGGCGGTATTCATCACCGCATCTTCTCGGAATTAGAGATTGAGATACCAGCGGCGACACCTTGCGATCCAGCTTGTGCTGTATTTCTGCCGGGTGAAACGGAGCCAATTAATGTCTGGCGCGACCAAGAGCAATGGCAGGCGGAACGGCAGCGACAGTTTCCCGGTAGCGATCGCTTTTGGCAGCTGTTGACAAATCTGTTCCGCTACAGTTGGGCCTTTCAATCTCGCGACCCGGTGTTGCCACCTCGTAACTTGTGGGATTTGTGGCAGTTGACAAAAGCAGTTCGTCCTGATACAATATTAACCCTGCCTTACACTTTTCTGACGGTTGGCGATGCTTTGCGGATATATGGGCTGGGTGACGATCGGCGCTTGAGAACGTTTCTGGATTTACAACTAAAGCTCTACTCTCAGGTAGATGCTGAAGAAACTGCTTTGCTATATGCTGCTACTGCTTTGGGTGTTTCTCAAGAACCTCAAGGATTGTATCATCTTGTGGGTAGTATGCAGGTGTTGAGCGATCGCCTCGTGGAAGCCCTAGAGCGAGATGGCGGTAAGCTGTTATTGCGTCACAGTGTCGATCGTATTTGTGTGGAAAACGGAAAAGCTACTGGCGTCCGCATCCGCGATCGGAAAACTGGTGATATCTGGACTGAATCGGCTGACACTGTTGTGGCAAATGTTACCGCGCAAAATCTGGTGCATCTGTTGTCAGGGGAAATAAACGAACCGCAGAGGAGTAGAAATATTCCCCAGGGTTATCGTCGTCGGGTAGATAAATTACCGCCCGCGTCGGGTGCTTTTGTTGTTTATTTGGGAGTAGACGAAAGTGCGATTCCGCCGGGATGCCCACCTCACCTACAATTTTTGTATGATCGCGAAGGGCCGATCGGGGAAAACAATTCCTTGTTTGTCTCGGTAAGTCATCCTGGCGATGGTCGCGCCCCAGATGGTAAAGCAACTATTACAGCTTCTTCTTTTACGGATGTTAGGCAGTGGTGGAATTGTGCCAATTATGATGATTTGAAGGATAAATATACTGAGGAAGCGATCGCTCGTCTCTCTCAATATTTCCACCTTACCCCAGAAACCATTCTCCACGTAGAAGCTGCTACACCTCGGACTTTTGCTCATTTTACAGCACGCGATCGCGGTATTGTGGGCGGCATCGGTCAAAGAGTATCCACTTTTGGCCCGTTTGGCTTTGCCAATCGCACTCCCATCAAACATCTGTGCTTAGTAGGCGACTCGACTCATCCCGGTGAAGGTACTGCTGGCGTCTCTTACTCAGCTTTAACTGTCGTCCGACAACTTGAGGCTGACTTTTCTCGATACTTTAGTTAATAAAAAGCAGCCGAATTTACAGAAGTTAATCCTAATTGTCAACTTTTGTTGGTGTTGTTTAGGAGGTAAAAAGTGTAGCAGGGCTGGAGGAATTTTATCAACGTGCTGTTGAGAATTTCAAATTTGAGATTTGAGATTTGAGATTGAAATTTGGATTTTTAAATTTGTAATCTGAAATCTTAAATTTGAAATTTCTTAGGGAATTGTGGCTGGTGGAGTACTTGACTCATCCGAGGGAACGAAGTTTGGGGGTGGGCTAGTTTGCTCTGGTGGTGGTGCAACAGGTTCTGGTGGTGGTGCTGGAGGATTCAAGATATTTTGCCAGACATCAATCTGCGCTTTTGCTTCTGCAAATGCGCTAGTACGATCGGGAATTATTTTAGCAATGGCGATCGCACCCGCCAAGTCATAACTGGCCCGGTCTTGCGCTAGACTGAGCATTTGATAGCTCCATTGATTAATAGCATCCTCAGCTTCTCCTCGAAACGGACTAGAGTTAGGTACTTGCTTTGCCAATCGAATCGCCATCGCCAAAGTATCTGGCGTTCTTTGACTCCCTAATCGACGTGCCTCCTGCAAATTTTGCTGAGCCTGAATTTGTGCTTGCCAATCCACCATCGCAGCTTGCGCCTCCGCAGATAAAGCCCTTCCTGGCCTAATCTGACCAGCCGTGGCAATAGCATCCACAAGATTGCCCGCACCCGCTAATTGTCTTGCTCGCTCCAGATAAGGTTGGTCTTGAATTTCCTGAATCTGGGCAGTCCACTGACGAACTTTATCCTGAGCTTCTTGATAAAGAGCGCGACCGGCTGGAATCTGATTCGCCTCATCAATTGCCGCTTGCAGAGAAGTTTCATCACCCAAACTCGCAATTTGTTCGGCTCGATTCAAATAAGGACGGTCTTCCATCGTCTGGATTCGTTGTGTCCAGCGAGAAATTTCCGTTTTTGCTTCTTCAGCGCGAGGATGACTTCCCGGTATAAGTTGCGCCTCTTTAATGGCCGACTTTAAATCGCTAGCAGTTCCCAACTGAGCCAATTGGCGTGCTTTTTCCAGGTGGGCGATATCTTCGAGTTCTCGCTGCCAACGGATAATCAGATCCTGTCCCTTAATATAAAGGGGTCGGTCAGGAGTGAGCTTTTGGACAAGTACTAGAGCCTCTTGCAGACTGGAAGCCGTTCCTTGCTGCGCCACAGCCTGAGCCTGAGCTAAATTAATAAAATCTTGCGCCTGGGCCTGCAAATTGGCACTACCTGGAATCTGGCGGACGATATCGATCGCCTCATCTATATTCCGAGCCTCCAGCTGAGCCTCTGCCATATCCATCATTTTGCGCCCAATGTCAACGATAACCGCTTGAGCATCCTTATAAATGTAACTCTTGGGGTTAATTGACTCTGCCAACTTCACAGCCTCCAGCAGATTCTTAACTCCGCTGCGCCTTACCAAATTTTGGGCCTTAGTCAGGGTATCTCCATCGTCACGCGCCGACACAATCAGCTGGTTAAGTTCCTCATACTTAGTAGTTTGCCAATAAGTATTGCCGACATATAACAAGCGGACAGCTTCCCGAAAAGCTTGAGACCAGTTTTGCTTACGAAGTTCGGCTTCCCCATCGCGATAAATGCCTTCTGCCTTAGACCAGAGCGACTTCCAAGTCTGAATCCTGGTTTTCACCTGCGAGTATGCAGGAACATCAGCCGGAATTTTTTTAGCCATAGCGATCGCCTCATCCAGCTTGCCAGCATCAAACGATGCTTCAGCCAGATCCAAGATATTTTGCGACCACTCTTTGATTTCGTAGTTTACTTCCTCACGCAACGGGTGATCTGGTGGCAGACTTTGGACAAGCGCGATCGCTTCTAACAAATCTTTCACCGTCTGCTTCTTTGCCGCCAGCTGAGCGCAGTACAGCCGCATCGATGCCGAAGCCGTCGGCCAGTACATAGAAGGACAGTTCGGCAGTGTTGGCAACTTAAACAATAAAGCCACTGCCGTGAACCCCACTCCACCTGCGGTCACCGTTGCTAAAGTTGCCCAAAATTGCCAATAGCTAAACCAGCGTCCTAGCTTTTGCGAAACAGGTTGATAGAAGTTGCTGATTGGCGCTGATTTTCTTGGCTCCACATTTTCTAACTGCTCCCCATCAGCAGGTTGGGTTGATTCCACTTTGTTTACCCCAGCAGTATCTTCCGAAACTGAAGCAGCACCTGTCGGCGGTGCTACAGATGCTCCTGGAATCAGTGGTGGAATGGGAAATCGGTTTTGATTCCCCTGCTCTGAAGCTCTAGCAGCAGACCTTCGGTCTGAACTTCCCCGTTCTCTCATAGCTCACACCAAAATAATCGTGTATTGGGCCTGACTGGTTCGGCTCGAACACGCAGTTCTAGCGATTTTACCCCTGGAATTCCAAAAAAGCTAGATCTTGTGGATTATATCCAAGTAAAACCCCGGTCCGATCGAATACCAATAAAAAATCTTTGGTTCAGGATTGAGCCCCGTAAAGTTCCCCAATCAGCTCAACCAGTTCGTCGCGGCTAGCTTTGTAGACTTCCCCACAGAAGTGACAGGTTGCCTCAGCACCATTATCTTTTTCAATCATGTCTTGGATTTCAGCTTCCCCCAGCATCTTTAAAGCCCCCATCAGGCGACTTCTAGAGCAGCCACAATGGAAGCGTAGCAATTGTGTCTCTGGTAATAGCACCGGTCCCATGTCACCCAGCAGCTGCTGAAAAATATCCGGCAATGTCTTGCCTGCCTGCAACAATGGCGTAAATCCCGATAGAGCAGCGACTCTAGACTCCAAAGTTTCCACCAGCGCTTCGTCTCTTGCTGCTTTGGGGAGGACTTGCAGTAGAATACCCCCAGCTGCCTTAACTTGGCCAGCTTCGAGAAATACACCTACAACTAGAGCTGAGGGGGTCTGTTCTGAATTTACCAGGTAATTAGCTATGTCATCGCCAATTTCTCCCGAAACTAGCTCCACGGTACTTGAGTAGGGATAGCCGTATCCAACATCTCGCACAACGTAGAGGTAGCCTGACTGACCCACCGCTCCACCTACATCGAGTTTGCCTTTGGCATTAGGTGGCAATTCGATCGAGGGGTTTCCCACATAGCCCCGTACCGTTCCATCTAAACCGGCATCGACAAGAATACCACCCAAAGGGCCATTACCCTTGACTCGAATATTCACTCTTGATTCGGCTCGCTTCATGTTGGAGACTAGCAAGAGCCCTGCTGACATTGTGCGGCCCAAAGCCGCCGTTGCTACATAAGAGAGCTTGTGCCGTCGTCTGGCTTCTTCTGTGAGGCGTGTTGCGATCGCACCAACCGCACGAATTCCGCCATCGGCTGCCGTGGCCCGAATTAACTGATCGGCCATAAAAAATCCTTATATTTCTTAACATCTTCTATTTTAAGTTGGCATCGAGCAGTTGGCGATCGTGTCGCATCTCGTTTAAAACGGTAAGGCTTTGGCATACTAAAAGAGGCGGGCACTCACAACGAGCGCCCCTACACAAATCAAAATATGTGACTGGCAATTCAGATGCTGGGTACTTTTCAAAAAAGCAATCTGCGAATAGAGGTTGAGGCTAAAGAAACAACCATTCGGGACAGCCTGCTGCTACCGAGCCAGCTGCAACAATGGCTGTGGCCTCAAACCTTTGACTCTGGGCTACCGGAACAGCTCCACAGCGAGCTGACTTTCACCAGTTGGATTGGCCCGGTGGAAATTCAACACCAAGTTGACGTGGCAGAACCTAACTGCCTGCGTTTGTTATTGAGTCAGGGAATTGATGGTTTTCACGAATGGTATTGGGGAGAAGGTTGGGTTCAGTCTCGCCTGGAAGGGGTGTCTTTGCTGCCCTTAAATTTGGGTCAAACTGTCAGTTTGCTTCAGCTAAAGCAATTTTTGAAAGCAAAATCAAGCAGCTAGCTAACAACTAATAACGCAGCCAAAATTTTAGATTTCAAATTTTAGATTTCTTTTTTTATTTGAAATCTGAAATTTGAAATCTAAAATCGGAAATTTATCCCTTCCCCGAACAAATATCACCTCTGCGATTGTTTCCGTACTTGTGCTACTACTCCATCTAGCCCGACCTGTTCTAGAAGCGAGTAAAAATTTTCACCAATAGAGCGATCGTCAGGTTTGGCCTCAGAAGCTTTTGAGAGCGCTTGTAGGGCATTATACCAGAAACCCTCTTGAGCATAGGTTATGGCCCGATCGTTCTCCGAAGTAGCAGATGAAAGCCGTCTAGTCAGCGCTGGCGTAGGAGTGACACGCCTAATCAGGGCCTCGACTACCATGTTTTTAAGCTTTCCATTCTCATTGCAGAGGACAGATACTGACCAGATGTAGTCTTTTTCTGCGATCAATTCCGGCTTTTCGGGAGGCAATTCCATCTGAATTATGCCAGCTTTTGCGATCGAGAACTGCTCCGTAAAGACTACTTCATCCTTCCCCACTTGCTTTAACGCAAACACCATTTTGGGCGCTTCATCTGAAAATCCCTTGTCTGACAAATACCAGAAAAACGTGGGATGCCGGGATATCGTTTGTCCTGCGTGATTTTCAGGAACCAAAGGTACAAGTAGCGACTTGTCGCAGGAGGGAGTCACGCCTCTGAAAGTATCGGGAGGATCGACAAGACGCGCTCCCCCCGCTATAGTACCTGCTGGAGCCCCTCGGTTGGGCGGCTTATACTCAATACTTTTCCTAGCTGTAGGAGGATTTGCTAAGGCTTTTGAGTTGAAATCTAAATCAATTGATAGTCCCTTCAATCTTTGATTCCCAGGGGTGTTGCTCCAACCAATCAGTTGTATCAAAAGGATTGATACTGCACCAGTTACTACAGTCGTCTGTTTGCGCGAAATAATCATAACTTTCTTGTTTTAACGTCAGACCGCAAAACTTCTTATGCAAGATTTTACGAGCCAAAGATTATTACCTTTGTGAATTTTGCCGCTGTTTTGCTACCACTTCATTCAACTTAAATATCATAGTAAATGCGGAAGAGCCGATAAGTTCTGTTGCTATCTCGGCTTCACTACTAGCACCGAACAAGGGGCATCCGCAACTACTTGACTGCTGACAGACCCCTGCAAAATCCGCTTCAAACCAGTTAAACCACGGCTCCCAATCACAATCAGGTCGGCTTGATAGATATTAGCAAGGCGGATAATTTCTTCGGCTGGGTCGCCTGTGACAATTTCTAGTTCACTTTGGCAGGGCAAGTTGGCCTGGTAAGATTGCAACTGCTTTTCAATATATCTGTAAGGCAGTTCCTCCGAATTACTGTGAGGCCGGTCGGCTGCCCATTCCACGTCAGCTTCTGGTGGGGGCATAACGTGAGAAAGGATGATTTTCGTTGCTGGTTGCAGTTGGATGTCATATAGGGTCTGAATCACCTGCTCCGATAGCTCTGAAGCATCAAGGGCCACCAGAATTGTTTTGATCACAGATGAGACCTCCTCAAAAGAATTAAAAACTCAGCGATCGGCACCGACCATTTAGGACTGGGTTTAGTTTAGCGATATTGTGGCATTAAACTTGTCAAATGTGTTTTACAGTTTTTTCCGCTTTTCCCTCCGCCCACCCCATAGCCGTTAGGCTGAGAACTGGGATGGATCGGTTTAGAAGAAGCGGTATGCCAACCACATCCTTGCCGGACTGATGCTATAGCTAAGCGCAAGGCAGTTAGGACGTTCTTAATTGCTGAAATCCTAGCCCCTAGCCCCTAGTCCCTAGCTATATCAGGCTTTACGATACTGCATCAAGCCGTTCGATTTTTGCTAACATTCATTAACAAAAACTTCCTGTTTCATCTGGGACTGTCGGCAGCACCCCATCCA
>NZ_JAIQZN010000029.1 GCF_023333585.1 Argonema antarcticum A004/B2 | reverse complement strand
GCGCTGTGCTTTCCCGACCGCTTAATCAATATAACAATTCCACTATCTCCTGTCAAGGGGGAAATTCAAAAAAGTTTGAGAAAGTCTCAAAACCGCTCAGGCGAAGGTTTTTAGGGCACAATGATTGAGTAAATCAAACAGCAGGCTAGTCTTGCGGGGAAAAAATCTGTGAACTTTCAGTCGATCATTGCCGAGCTAAATAAGTTTTGGAGCGATCGCAGCTGCCTCATTGCCCAGCCCTACGATATGGAGAAAGGAGCAGGCACCAAAAATCCCCATACATTTTTAAGAGCGATCGGCCCCGAACCTTGGGCAGTTGCCTATATCGAGCCTTGTCGCCGTCCTGGGGATGGACGTTATGGCGAAAATCCGAACCGCTATCAGCACTACTACCAATACCAAGTACTGATTAAGCCAACGCCTCCGAATATCCAAGAACTTTATCTGGATTCTCTGAGAGCGCTGGGTATCCGTCCAGAAGATCGCGATATTCGCTTTGTCGAAGATAACTGGGAGGATGCAGCGGTAGGAGCCTGGGGAGTAGGTTGGGAGGTCTGGCTAGATGGGATGGAGATTACCCAATTTACTTACTTCCAGCAGTGTGGCGGGATTGATTGTCGTCCAGTATCCATCGAAATCACTTATGGACTGGAGCGACTGGCAATGTATCTTCAAGAGACGGATGCGATCGCAAAGATTCGCTGGACGGATGAGCTTAGTTATGGGGATGTTCACCTCCAGGGTGAGATAGAACAGTGTATCTATAACTTTGAGGCTTCCAATCCAGATATGCTGTTTACCCTGTTTAACCTTTATCAGCAGGAAGCAGAGCAACTAATCGGGCGAGAACTTGTTCTACCAAGTCTTGACTACGTTCTCAAGTGTTCTCATACTTTTAACTTGTTGGATGCTAGAGGAGTTATTTCGGTAACTGAGCGGACTCGCTACATAGGCAGAATTCGCAACCTAGCCCGACAAGTGGCCCAAGTTTACTTACAACAACGGGAGAAATTGGGTTTTCCATTACTGAGAGGACAGCAGACTGAACAGCAGTCATCAGTTCAATTGGTATCCTAAAAACAGCAACTGAGAAGCCTTTCTAAGAACCGATCATGAGTGCAGCCACTAGCGGTATCATTCTGTGTCTGGCCTATATTATTGGCCTATTGTCTACAGCATTTACCTGGGGAGGTTATGCTGTACTGGCTTTAGGGGTCGGAGCCGCCGCAGTGCTACCGCGTTTGTGGCGAAAAAGCCCCAAATCGTGGTTATGGCTGGCAGCTGGTTTTGTGGGATTGCTAGCAAGCCTATATTTCCAGGCAAGGGTGCCACATCCGGCGGCTAATGATATTAGTCAGAACGATCGGGCGCTGCAACAGGTGGTCACGGTACGGGGTAAAGTTGAAGGTATGCCCCGCCTTACCCGCAATCAAAGAGTTCAGTTTTGGTTAAAGGCGACTCAGCTAGACGAAGTTGTGGGAAGCGATCGCCCGATGGATATAGGCAAAGAAGTCACGGGGAAGCTATACGTGACAGTGCCCTTACTACAAGGTACTGCTTTATATCCAGATGAAGCGATCGCAGTTACAGGCACTCTATACAAACCCGAACCCGCCGCAAATCCAGGCGGCTTTGATTTTAAAGCTTACCTAGCTCAAGAAGGCGCTTTTGCAGGTCTTAAAGGTCGTCAGGTTAATTTGGCCGATGAAGAGGCAGCTTCCCAATGGGGATGGTGGACTATCCGGCAGAGAATTATCCGCTCCCAAACTCGTTGGTTGGGCGTCCCCGAAGGGCCATTTGTCAGTGCGATGGTTCTGGGAAGCCAGACAGTAAACTTGTACCTGTCTCCCGAAATTAGAGATATGTTTGCCAGGGTTGGTTTGGCTCATGCTTTAGCAGCATCTGGCTTTCAAGTATCCTTGATTCTGGGCATTGTCTTAACACTGACCAGACGGTTGTCAGCGCGGACGCAATTCGGCAGCGGTGTTCTAGCTATAGCTTTTTTTCTGGGTTTGGCAGGGCCACAAGCACCAGTGCTGCGAGCTGCGGTCATGGGATTTGGGGCATTAATCGCTCTTGTAGCCCAGAGGAAAATGAAGCCATTAAACTCGTTGCTAATTAGTGCCACCCTTTTACTCCTGTTCGACCCCCTCTGGATTAGGGATTTGAGTTTTCAACTGAGTTTTCTGGCAACATTGGGATTGTTGGTTACAGTGCCAGCTTTAATGAAAGGAATGGACTGGTTACCGCCAGTATTAGCTTCGGTTATAGCGATTCCTATTGCAGCTTCCTTGTGGACGCTACCACTGCAATTGTATGCCTTTAAAGTAATTTCTCCTTATAGCATCCTAGTAAATGTAATCAGTACCATACTTGTAACAATTATTAGCATCGGTGGATTTATTAGCGCGATCGCAGCATTGGTTTGGCCTTTGGCAGGAAGCGCTTTAGCTGGGCTGCTATACTACCCCGCCCACTGGTTAATTTTATTAGTCGAATTTTTTGGCAAGTTACCAGGAAATTCTGTAGCCGTTGGAGCTATTTCTACTGTACAGTTGATTGCACTCTACGGGCTGATTTGCTTGGTTTGGCTTGTGGGTTGGTTGCATCGCCGTTGGTGGTTGGCTCTTATTGTGGCGATCGCTTTAGTGATTATCCCAGTTTGGCAAACCAAAGCCACATTATTTAGAGTAACTGTACTAGCAACAGCTAGAGAACCTGTAATGCTAATCCAAGACAGTGGTAAAGTGGCATTAATTAATAGTGGAGATGCCAATACAGCCCGTTTTGCTGTGCTACCTTTTTTGCAGCAGGAAGGCATTAATAAAATTGATTGGGCGATCCGCACTGAGGCGAACGCTACCAACTCCCAGCAGACGGCGAACAGTGGATGGGCTACAATTTTAGAGCGCTTACCTATTGCGAATTTTTACGATAATCCTAGCCCAAAAGCAGACTCTACCAATCAGTCTTCTATTGTGGCCGCAGTCCAAGCCCGTCAGGGAATTTACCAAACTTTGGCAACTGGTCAAACTGTGCAAATTGGCTCCACAACTGTGAAGTTAATCAATGCTGAATTGCCTGTGTTGCAGTTCCAGATTAAAGAACAGAGTTGGTTATTGCTTGGGTATCTTCAGCCAGATCTACAAAAGGCGTTAGCAACCAAAGGAGGATTGCCAAAGTCTCTAGTGCTTTGGTGGTCGGGAGAGCGTTTAACGCCAAATTTGCTAAAAGTGCTACAACCAGGAGTAGCGATCGCTTCATCTAACTCAATTGATTCAGATACTGCTACCCAGTTGCGTAAAGCTAAAGCACAAGTTTACAGCACAGGCCGCGATGGAGCCATCCAATGGACTCCCAGCGGGGGATTTGAGACAACGCGGGAATCAACAGAAAACGAAACTTCCCTGTTTTAAACAGGCTGACAAATCCCTGCAAAAGTGCTAAGATATATATCGCACCTATTGGAGAGGTGGCAGAGTGGTTGAATGCGGCGCACTCGAAATGCGCTTTGGCGGTAACGTCAACGTGGGTTCAAATCCCACCCTCTCCGTTCAAAGGACAAGGCTACTTTTTTTCAAAACCTCTGCGGCCCGATCGCATTCTGGATATTGGCTGTAATTCTATGTTTGCACTCGCTGCCGCCCTTTCTCTCACCAGCACAAAAAAAAGATCGATCGCACCCATTTACCAAAGCCTTTCCGATGGATTATCTCTCGATGGCTGATTATTGGAGGGTGGTTGAATTCGTGGTGTGGCATTCGATCTTTGATAACCACCAGAACATTCAGGAGCAGGTCTTACTACTTCCAAATCGCCATCATTTGTTTCTCTATAAAGATAGGGAACGACACAAGTTCCTCGTCCATCAACTAAATAAACAAAAGGAATACTGTAATTGTAATGATTGCCGTCTTCTTTAACCCAATATTGACGACCGCAGACGGATGAACTAACTTCTTGACCCCGCCTAAAGTCAAACCAAACTTTGTAAGGCGAACTATCGTGACTGTCGGTTCTTATTGTAGGTTCACTAACAATCCCAGAACCACAATAATTATCAGCTACTCTAGGTCTGGGCCGATCGATACTGACAGAAGGATTGCGATTTTGCCTGGGAGGGCGAGTGTTAGAATTATCAATATTTGAATTTTGTCCCGTGACAGTTCCATCTCTTTCTGTGAAAGCTGCGGCATAGTCAATAACGCACATCGATCTAAAACGAGCGTGAGAACCGCAAGCAACACCAGCGACGCGAAAATTTGGGTTAACAACGCTTTCTCTATGTCCGCGATTGGGTACTCCGTCATCAATAATTAATTGCATGACCGCATCTTGGGGTGAATCGGGGCCATAACTAACATTTTCTGCTTGCAGACCTTGTGCTGAACCGTAGCGTCTCATCCTACTAAATGGGTCGCTACCATCGCTACCACCGTGACCGATACTGCCTTTTGGCCCTTGGTCGTTGACATGATCTCTCGCTGCTTGGGAAATTCCGCTCGATAAACTAAGCGGTGGTGCAGGAGGAGTCGATCGCAGAAATTGAATTGCTTCATCAACAACCGCTACGCCTTCTTGAGTTCGGACGGGAATTTTGCCCGGTATTCTCAATAAATTGCCATCAAAATATCGTCTTAACCGTTCCAATTCGGCAGCATAGGCGGCTGGATTTGCTCGTACTCGATTTATCTCGCCAATTACTGCTTGTTCCCAATTATTTCTTTGCGCTAATACAATCGTCTCTCGGTTAGGAAATTGAGCGATCGCATACTTGGTAGAGAAAGTCATTAGTAGGGCGAGTGGCGCGATCGACCATAATACAATTTGACGCATAGTTTACCTCGTTAAATGATACTTTTGGGAGTGCGATCGCACCCATTTACCAAAGCATTTCCGATGGATTAGAGTTTTGTGGCTGGTTATCGGATGGTGCTTGAATAGGTTGTTGTGGTGCATTACCGGATTGCTGAACACTTTTTCGCGTCATTGTGAAAGGTTGAGTTAGTGGGCTACAAGTGAAAGTTCCAGTGATTTGATTACCATCATTACTAATAGTTCCCTTGAGCGAAAATATTTCTCCTCTAAGATAAACTGAATTGCCGGATATCGAACCTTCGTTAATGATTAGGGTCATTGGATCGGCATCTATTTGATTACCATTTTGAGTGAGAATTGGCTCTATGGTAAGTTCAGTATTGGGTTCGGTAATACAAGTAATATTATCCTCGCCAACGCGATAATTTTGTGTTTTTATTACCCATTTACCGCTGAGATTGAATTGAGTTGGCGATCGCTCGGTTTGTGCCAAAATAATTGAATTTAGTTGAGTAGGTGGGATGGCGATCGATCCTACTGGAATGAAACAAGTAGTTAGGGCGATCGACCATAATTTAATTTGACGCATTATTGACCTCAGATAACAAAATTGACGAAAGCGATCGCTCGAATTTACCAAAGCATTCCCGGTGGCGTAGAATTTGGAGAAGCATTATCAAAAGAAGGTGGTTGAATAGTTTCTGGTGAGGAAGTGTTTGATGTTTGATAACCTTTGCGAGTTGCTGTAAAAGGCAGAATAACTCCTCTACAGTCTAATGTTCCAGCAATCTGATTCCCATCGCTACTGACTGTTCCAGACACAGTTACAAAGTCTGAGTCGAGAGTAACTTGATTGCCGGACATTGTTCCGCTACCGTCAAATGAAGTATAAATTTCTTTAGCGTTAGCAGCCGGACTCATCACTACTTTGTCGCCATTTTGGTTGAGTGAAAGTGGATAAAGTAATTGACTATTAGGTACAGGAATACAAGTAAGAGTTGAACCATCGTAATTTAAATCGAAGTCTTGTGTCTTGATAACCCATTCGCCAGTAAGATTGGCTGGCCCAATCACTTGTTCGGCTTGTGCTAAAGTAATTGAATCTAGTTGAGTGGCTGGGAAGGCGATCGATCCTGCTGCAATGGAACAGGTAGTTAGGGCGATC
Source organism: Argonema antarcticum A004/B2 (assembly GCF_023333585.1). Lineage (GTDB taxonomy): Bacteria > Cyanobacteriota > Cyanobacteriia > Cyanobacteriales > Aerosakkonemataceae > Argonema > Argonema antarcticum. The sequence goes on along the minus strand of NZ_JAIQZN010000029.1, from coordinate 67,233 downwards.
GACCACAATACAATTTGACGCATAGTTTACCTCGTTAAATGATAGTTTTGGGAGAGCGATCGCACTTAAATTAAGTGGGTGATAAGTGCGATCGCGTCGCACTTGTGCGAATTCAAAGAGCTATTTTCACCACAACGGCTGTGGCGATGTGTTGTCTGGCGAAATAGGATCGGGATTGGGTTGGACAGGAGTTGGCGGAACGGGAGAAGGAGCATTTCCTCTTAACCAAGGGGGAGTACTAGAATTTCTCGGTTGACAATTGTTACCTGTACAATCTGACAGTTGCGGCAATTTAGGAACAGCAGCAGTGGCACCAATTTGACTGCAACCGTATTTAATCTTGAAGTAACCATTTTCTCCCCAATCACTTCCCCAAGAGTTACGAGCGATCCAGTAGCCGCCTGCATCATCCCAGCCAATAATATTAATTGCATGGTTAGGTCGGCTGTTAGTGCAAGAATTAAAAATTCCCCCTTTATATGCTTGGAAAGCATCACTTGCATAAACGCCAGCCCAGACGCTTCCGTAGGTATAGATAGCTTGCTTGATTCTGGTGATACTAGCTTGAGAACCTGGGTCATCACTTGGAGCTAGAACGAAATCAAATGCCTTGATATCGTACAAATTGCCAGATGCAGGTCTGCTCATTCTTCTACAAGGAGATTCTCGACCTTCATAGGGATAGATTTGTTCTCCTACTAAGCCAGATTCGTAACGATAGTCAGAATCTTTGTCTGTAACAAATCCACCATTACAGCTAAAGCCTTGACGATTGCAAGAGAGAAGTTGTTGTTCACTGAGGTTAAGGTTGCTATTTGGTTGTTGATAGCGGGAACTATAGGTAATTTCGTTGGCACTCACAGCAGCAAATGCCCAACAGCTACCACAAGTTCCTTGACTTCTGATTTCAGGAACTACATTCCATTCACGAGCATCAAATTGAGCCGGTAATTGACCGGGAACAGGAGTAGGTTGAGGTGGTCTTGAGGGAGGAGAATTTCGTGAAGAGTCCTCAATTAGAATGGATAAAATGGAAAAAATATTAATCAAAGTAGGTCTAAAATTTTGAGGAATGCGAGTTCCCGTCAAAAGTTCAAGCAAAATTCTGAAGGCTTGGCTATCTCCTACTTCAAAAGACCAACCTTCTCGCCTTCCCCGTTCTCGGAGTGCAGCTAATTCTGCTGCTACTTGTTGGTCAGATTTACGGAAAGCTCGCTTTTCTTCTATGTTTTGGGGAGTAGCGGATTGCGACCTTAATATAAAAGGAGCCGCCTTTCCCTTACACCATCCATCTACTACTGTTGCAGTTCCTACAAATTCTCCTTTTTCATTCCTTGAACCGTTGAGCGTTATTGAATAGCCTCCAATAGAAGGAGGTGTAAAATTTAACTGTACATTGTTGCCACTAATAGCACCATTGACAGATCCATAAGCTTGTTGATTATTCCACTCCCAAGAAAGCTGTCCACTAAAAGAAGAACCTGTTAAAAGTAGTGAAATTGTTGTTGAGTTAGCATTTTTACAAACACCATTCCACACAGGCCATATCGGAAATTCTAAAATCCAGTCAGAATTTTGATATGTCTGAACTTGCGAATTACTCTGACTCGGATTGGCATTCCTATTATCAAAAATATCAACTTGCGCTTGTAGAGTATTACTAGAATTGGATAAAGACTTTTGAACGCCTGCTATTGCTATTACTGATAAAAAAATGATAATAGCTATAGCCCAAAAGCGAAATCGACGCATAGACAACCTCACAGATAAAAATATTATTCAGACATCAGAAAAATGATTGATTGGTAAAACTTGCCACTTAATAGCAAGAAAAGAGCGATCGCAATCTCGATCGCTCCCATCAATATCGAGCTAACGACCGAAAATACCCCGAATTTGCCGAAAAGTATCCACACCCTCGCGAAGCGTTCCAAAAATATTTTTGATATCCATGCGATCGCGAGAATCGGGTTGTGCAGGAGGAGTATAAGCTACTGTCAAATCCTGAGTTGGAGAGTTTTCTACCTGCAATGCCAAATACAAATTTTGCTGAGGCGCTAACCTCAAAAAAGTATTAATCGGAATCGCCAAATTAAAACCAGACTTGATTAAATCGGCTACCGAAGCTATAGTTTCGGCATCAGGAGATGATTCTCGAACTGCCTCTCGCGTCTCTGCATCTCCTAAACCGTGAATACCAATGACGCGACCGTTTGTATCCAGTACCGGGCCACCGCTCATGCCACGCCTGGTAACGGAAGTATAGACTATTGAATAACCATCTTGCCGAGGCGTTTCTAAAATACTGGAGATACTTCCAGGAGTGAATTGGCGAGTAACTTCAGTGATAGATTGGCTAGGCGCAGGCCACCCGGAAATAAAAATCGATTGACCCTGCTTTACCGTTTCCGTATTGGCTAATTTTGCAACTGGATAATTTTTATTGCTGGTAAATGACACTACTGCTAAATCAACTCCAGGTAAACGCTTTACCTTGCTGTAATCGAGTTCGTGAGGCTCTTTGTCAGCAGTGACAATCCGATATTTACCCGAATCCTCTACAACATGATTGGCAGTGAGTACGTAATAAGTGTTGCCATCTTTAGCAACAATGACTCCCGAACCATGTCCGTCACCCTGTTCCACCCGAATTAAAACCGTAACTTCACGGGCAATATCGTTAACTTGTACCCCAGTCAAAGCAACAGCGATCGCAGGCTGCATCACAACGATCGCACTCACCATAGCAGTACCGGCTAATACAGATGGAAGCGCGTCATAAAATTTCATCTTTCTATCTCCCAAATTACGTTAAAAACAAAGGTAGGTTGCTGCGCTGTCTTAGCTAAATAAGAGCGCTAAAGCGCAACAACGTACCTAGAAAATCGGTTAAGTATCGTGTCACTTGTGTAACTCCTTTTTTTACCAAAGCAATTCTGGCTGATGCGAACTATTCGGTCGTTCCCGAATCACCGTTCGCAGTGAGGACTTAAGCCCTCCCAATTCCAAAAAAGTTTGCACCGGAACTGCCCAACTCAGTCGCATCATCTCTTGCTGCATTGGTGCGGAAGGTATAGAACCATCCTTAAATACATAAGGTCTTTCCCAAAGCGGATAAGCGTGGATGGCATTAATTCCCACCACTTCACCGCGATCGTTCAACACCGGGCCACCACTCATTCCTTTTTGGATATCGTTGGTGTAACCGATTTGATATCCCCCACCTAAAGCCCGATCGAGAATTAAAGAAATCTCCCCGCTGTTGAAGACAAACTCCTCAGCTTCCACTGGAAAACCAGCTGCAAAAACGCGATCGCCTACCGCCAATGTTGAAGAAACTGGTAAAGATGCCAATCTGTAACTAGCGGAACTGCCAAATTGCAACAACCCCAAATCGTCACCACCAAACCCACTCGCCCTTAATACCGTTGCTGGGTAGATGCGTCCGTCAGGAGTTTGAATGCGATATGGCTTTCCGTATCCGGCTGTCAGGACGTGATCGTTGGTCAGTACAGTATAAATTTGTCCTTGTTTGGCGATTAAAATTCCCGATCCACAAGTATCGCCACATAAAACTTTGACTGCGATCGATCTTGCTACCTCCCTCACTTGTTCTGGCGATAGTGCGGGTGACACGGGAATTGCTGGTGCAGCAACATTGTGAGGAATTGCCTGTACTGGCAGATAGATTAGACAACTGCCAATACAAGCGATGAGGATAGATAAAGACCAGTTCATTTGAGCGTCGGGGCTAGGGTATTGTGTAGGGGCGAAGCCTGACGGAGTGACTATCGATCGCGATCGGCAACAATTTTTTGACCCGAATGCTTCGCCCTCCCGGTTCAAGAAACCCGGTTTTTTAGAAAAACCGGGTTTTTGGCCTAGCTAGTGGCAGTTTCTTACCAAGCATTACCGCCCGCAGGTGCAGAAGAAGGCTGACTCATCGCCGGGGCTGCATTATTTGGTTCGGGACTGCTGGCGGAAGCTTCTGCTTCTACCGGGGCGTTGTTGAGGAAATCGTTAACATTAATCGAGTCGGAACTAGAACTGCTACGCCGCCTCGTGCCTTCGTAAAGTGGCCTAGATGCACCGCCCCGAATTTGGTGTAATCCTTGAATTACGCGGGCGGCGTTTTCCCCAGGCTTGAGCGTGAACAAAACATTGGTGTTGTTGCAAGGGCCACCTGCTGCACCAGTAGCGCAGACCACTGGTTGACCGTTGACAATTCCGGCGGTGATGAAGTTCAAAGCGCCTTGGCTGTAAAAACTTTGGAATCTGCTGGATACATCTTCGCAGCGGGCTTGAGGGTTAAATCCAGAACGGGTGAAATACTGCGAAACCCAAACAATTACAGGGATATTGCCGCGTGGGGTTTGGGCGATCGTGGCTGGTTTACCTTGGCTTGCACCGCAGAAAAAAGTGGTACTTTGCGCTTGACTGGGTTGACTGGTTATGCTTCCGCTGGCGAGTGCGATCGATCCTGCTGCCAGAATTTGTGTTAGCAATTGTCGTTTCATAGCGATTGAAAACTCCAAAAGTGAAAACAAATCAACAACAAACAAGGAAAAAACTGAACTTAACAAGACAAAAAGCTGGGGAAATGGTTAAATTTGCCATTTCCCCAGCCCCGCGAAACTCACATCCGTCACAGACTAGGTTCTCTGAATATTTAATTGATTTAAAGTTGTTTGCTGTCGATACTTACAATCGTACAGCGTCCCTGCTTTTAGCCGTTACGCCTCAAGCTAGCATCTTGAACCCTTTATGGATGCTTTTTGCGGTGTGGGCATCTGCCTCACTCCAGCATTTGCATGAATTATACCACTAGGGGTAGAATTACGATCGTAAAGATTTGTTTCCAGCCCACCTCACAACTTCTTCATCAGTAATAACATACCGATAATGAGTGCCACCCTTGATAATTATCCGAATTTTTTTATCTTTGGGCCGATCGCTTTCGATGGTCAAACACCCAAAGCCCGTTTCTTGCCAAGTTTCAAGCAGAAGGCTCTCAATCCGGGCGAAAATTTCGTTAATGGTAGTTGGCGGATTGTCAGATTCTGATGACATTTCTACATCCTAGATAGAGCGAAGGGGAAGCGATCGGATTTTTAGGAATGCGATCGCTTCCTGAAAAACCAGCTTTGAAATTACTCAAAAACCCCCAGCAATTTGGTAGCCAATATCTGCTAAAATCGCCAAATCCACTTCTGTAGGTATAAGTGACCGTAAATTCTCACTACCTCCTAGAAAAGCTGGCACACCCTTACTGCTCACAAAATTGAATTGCGGATGCCCTTCACCATCAAAAGGAATGGGATTGCCTCCATTAACAGCCCTAACATTAGGGCCATCAAAAATATTTTCGTTACTTCGTTTTTCAAAAGTACCTCCTAAACCGATTCCTAAAGCGTGACCAATTTCATGCTCCGCAGTAGAAAAAAGACCATAACCAAAATTTCCAGGCGGATTGTCGCTCAAGATAAATGGAGTAGAATCGACCTGATATGTAACTAGAGTATTAAATGATATGCTTCCTGCATAAGGTTCATAGTTATCTCCTTCAATTCGATTTAGGAAAAGATACGAAAAACCATTGGCATCTTCAAAACCAGCAGCTTCACCATTTGTTACTCCACCAGCTTCGCTAATTTCGCCAGTAAAAGGTTTAGCACCCACAAAAATTAGAAGATCGTCGATCGGCTTATCTAAAACAATCCTATCTATTTGCCCCGTTTGAGGATTTTCTACGAAGAATGCAGTACCAGCAGGGATATCGGGGAATTCATCTTGAATAACAGATTCCCAAACTTTAGCTGCTGCTTCTAAAGTTGCTTTGCGAGCGGGATCGGCCAAAAATCCATTCGTATCAAATCGATAGTCGAACTCAATATTAAAAGTGCTAGGTCTGGGAGGAGTGCCCATTCGACCTTCAGCTTTTCCAGCTTGATTGTAGTGGTCTAAAGCACTGTTTATTTGCCCTTTAAAAAGTGCATAAGCAACATCGAAATTCCTTACCAAGTAAAAGTTTTCGTCAAAATCGCCAGTGGTAAAATCGTCAAGAGTTATCGTGGTGCTATTGACACCTTGCAAAATTGCCAAAAGCTCACCTGTGATATTGTCTGTAATAATAGTGTTGTTAGCGTTAGCACCTGTACCTTGACTAATTAAAAGGTCGTTAAAACTCAAACCGCTAGACAAACCAAGTCGATCGACTCCATCAGCAAAATCAACAAAAATATCCGTACCAGCATTGTTTCGTAAGAAAAATGTATCGTTACCTTCCCCACCAGTTAAAGTATCAGCACCCAAATCTCCGAATAAAGTATCGTTACCTAAATTACCAAAAACTTGGTCATTTCCTTGACCTCCGCGCACGATATCGTTGCCTTGACCGCCTTGCACGTTATCATTACCAGCGTTGCCGTTAATAATGTCATTTCCTTCATTACTGTTAATATTGTCATTGCCGTCAAAACCGCGAATTATGTCATCTCCTATTAATCCGCTAATAATGTCAGCTTCTAAAGAACCATCAAGGAAATCATTGCTTGTTGTGCCGTTTATAGTTGCCATTGTTCAATTCTCCTGTTACCAAAATGAAAGATTTTCGTACATTAAGTAGGGTGCGTTACAATGTTTCAATTTTCTCGCTTTGTAACGCACCGCCCCATTTACCGGGAGAGAATGCTAAAAAACGTAAACAAAGCCAGCAGGAGGCGGATCTTGAGCAAAGAAAGTATCTTCGCCTAGTGGAGTTCCTTGCACAATACCAATGAGTTCATCGTCATCATTGAAAGTACTTGTATAAATTGCCGTACCTGGTGGTAAACCAGTAGGAGATGGTGCTAAACGGATGTATCCGACATAGGATGTAATAGACTGTCGGGGGCCAATGACCTGAATTAAATCGCCTTCGATTAGGCTAAAGTCGGTAATCAAAGCGTAGTTGTCAGTACCAGAACCATCTTTTCCATCTTGATAAGCAACATTTGGCCCTAAGCGATTGAATCCTAAAATAAACCTATCTGCTCCTGTTCCACCAGTTAAAGTATCAATTTCATTCCTACCAGCAATAGGAACATCGTCAAATCTGAAACCATAGAGAGTATCATTTCCTTCTCCTCCATCAAGAGAATCATTACCTCTATTACCTTCTAAATCGTCGTTTTCCGAGCCGCCAAACAAAACATCATTTCCGAATTGACCTGTGAGGAAATCGTTACCTTTATCTCCATAAATAAAGCTGTCGCCTCCACCTCCGTAAACTGTATCGTCGCCTCTACCTCCGCGCACGGTGTCATTTCCGCTAGCATCACCACCAGGATTGAATTCTCCAAAGATTACGTCGTTTCCTTGGTTGCCGTTAATCAGGTCATTGCCAGAACCTCCAACGATCGTGTCGTCACCGCCAGAACCAAATATTGTGTCATTATCTGCTGGAGTTTGACCTTCAAGTCGTTCGCTAATATCCGTACCTAGTAGAAAGCCCATAATTTACTCCTGTGCGATTTAAAAGGGACTGCCAAAATTTTGTGTCCAGTAATAGTTGTAGTTAAAATTCCCAGTATCATTAGCTAGGAAATAGTAACCAACGCCAATGTCCTTATAATTGGGATTAAGCATATTGGCGCGATGTCCCGGACTGTTAATCCATCCGTTTACGACTGCTTCTGGTGTAGAATAACCCGCTGCAATGTTTTCTCCTATATAGGAGTATCTATAACCTGTAGCACCGATGCGATCGCCAATATCAGAACCGTTCAATCCCGTATGATCGAAATAGTCGTTGAGCGCCATGTCTGTGGTGTGTGCTTGTGCAGAAGCATTCAATTGAGGATTGATCGTCAGTGGCGGCAAACTATTTTGTGCGCGAAAAGAATTAGTCAGGTTGACAACACCAGTGATAAAATCTACATTCGGGTCTGGTTGTGGCGGTGGAGGAGGTGGCGGCGGAGTAGAACCTCCCGGAACAGCAGCGCGTCCTTCCTTATATCCAAAGGTTACGTAATGCTGAAATGCCTGCACATAGTTTAAATTTGCTGCCCTCAAATCTGGATTAGCATCCAGATAAAAACGGACATTGAAATTTTCTGCGGAGGGGCGTCCCTCATTGACACCAGAAGCGCGGAAATGCTCGAATAATTGTTCGTTATTATTCATACCCGCACCCGATAAGTCGGGATTGACAGCTTTATAAAAAGAGGAATTAAAGCCAGGAGAAAATCTGCGTCCCTCAGCTACGCCATTGTTTTGCAAATGGTAAAAAGCTTGCAAGTTGCTATTTATCCCACCCGCAGCTAAATCCTGATTGCTAACGCGATAAAAATCGAGATTTGCGAATGGCGAGAAGGGACGGCCTTCGTTAACACCAAACTTCAAAAAGTGTTCGGTCAGTTGTGCATCTGTGCCAAGTCCAGATCTAACTAAATCTGGATTGGCAGAGCGATAGTAATTTACATCCAATAGGTTTACGGTCATAGGTTATTCGCTCCAAAACTTATGCAGGAATTGTAGAAGTACCCCAAATTTCCGGTTTCTGCTGTAGAAAAAACGCGGTTTTTTTGGGAAACCAGATCGAGCGAGTGTGAGTTGTCGATCTAGCAAGAATAAAATATGAGAACGCTCCGATATTCTGCTTTGAATGAGCATGAGAAGATCGTAGCCTAACCTACCAGTGTCGATCGCACAACGTCGGTTGTGAATTATGTTAGGATTTTGGTTAGGGATTTGTTTCACTCTTCTGTATGCTCGATAATTACAGAGGCTGGTTGGGAAGTTTGAGATGACCTACTCTGGATTGAATTGCTCAGGAAAAGTGCCAATATTAGGATGGCAAATAAATGTAAAACTCCCAATGGTTCGGAATCAACAAATTGTTTTTGACAAGTCGCACAAAATTTCTCGTGCGGGCGGTCTGGATGAGCGGTGATGTAGCAACCAGGCTGTCCAAAGAGGTTTTGAGGGCAAGACATATTGTGAATGATGTAACATCTCTACAAAAAAACGAATTATCTCCGTGCTGAGAATTACGGCGCTTCGCTGGGCTTGAGAAGAGCATAACCGAGACAACCTGTGGCGATCGCACAACGTTGGTTGTGAATTACGTTAGGATTTTGGTTAGGAATTTCACAACTGCTTTGTGGAATGGCTTTTGAGCGCGATCGCAACTAGCTAGTTTTTCTAGTTAGAGCGAGCGAATCGAGTACGAAATATCTATATCGAGATAATTTTAAAGGAAAAGCTTGCCGCTACGGCCAACTTTTCCTTTAAGTCACGCACAGCACTTTCTCTATCATCGAAAACTGGTCTCTACACCAACTCGATCTTCTCCAAAACCATACTTCATAAAGTGTTCGTATCCGCTGCGGAAGATACCGTTACTAACAGCGCCAGCAATATCTGGATAATTCGCTAGATACGAACTATTACTAAATTGGCTGCTGGGGTCGCGTCCTTCCAACAAGCCAAAATTAACAAAATGTTCAAATCCACTGCCTATAATGTCAGCATCAACAGCTTGTTTCACGTCCTGATTTTGAGCTAAATAAAAATCGGAATTGAAGGTTTCCGACAAAGCGTTAAAGCGGGTAAAGGGAGGACGTTCCTCAAACATTCCGAACCGGATTAGATGTTCCAATCCGCTGCTTAAAATTTCTTGTTGAATAGCTTGTACCACATCTGGATTTTCGGAGCGATAAAATACTTCTAAGGAAGCTAAAGAACCGAGAATTGAATCTGGTTGTCGTCCTTCCGCCAAACCCGCTTTGATAAAATGTTCAAAACCGCTATGGAAAATACCAGTATTAACGGCTGCTGCAACATCTGGATTATTAGTTAGATAATCACCAGCAAATGTCGCACTTGGTTCGCGTCCTTCATTTAAACCAAACTTAACAAAATGTTCAAAGGCGTTATGGAATAAACCATTAGAAACTGCCGATCGCACATCTGGATTTTGGTTGCTGTAATAGCGGGAATCAAACAAAAGTTTGGCTAAATTGCTGGTGTCTTTGCTGCTACCGAAAAGCGTATTTCCAAATACCACATGAGTTTGACCGGGCGAATTTTTAAACAAGTTACCCGGAGAACCAATAACTAAGTCGTCTATATTGTCGCCGTTAATATCTCCTCCCTGACTGAGAGAAGTTCCAGATAAATCGTCCTCCTTAATACCATTGATAACTAAGCCGTTAGTACCATTAATTTTGGAGAGGTAAAAAGTGGGAGTAAATCCGGCATTATCGCCAAATAGGATGTAAGTCTTGCCTGCGTTAGCGTTAGCTTGGGAAGTGGCGATCGCTAAATCGTCAATCCCATCTCCGTTGATATCTCCCGCACCGCTAACAGCACTAATTGAGTTACCATCGATGTTGTTAATAACTGCAAAACCATTCCTGCCATTGAATTGGGAAACATCGAAGCGAGGAGCAAAGCCTCGGTTGTTGCCAAATAAAATGTAGGTTTTTCCAATGTTAGAATTGCTGCTAGCCAGGGAGATAATTAAATCATCAATGGTATCGCCGTTAATATCTCCTGCTTTGCTGACAGTAGTGCCGGATTTTTCATTTAGAGTATCGAGAATGAAACCGTTACTGCCGTTGAGTTCCGATAAGTTAAAATTAGCCGGAAATCCTTTAGCGGAACCGAATACTACGTAGTTATTCGAGTCGTTTTCTTCGGCGTTGATGATGATATCATCGATGCGATCTCCATTAATATCCCCAGCAGCACTAACGGAAGTACCGGATTTTCCATCATTATCGTTAATAACAAATCCGTTGCTACCATTAATATCAGAAGAGTTGAGATTGGCGGCGAAATTTCCTTTGTGACCGTACATCACATAGCTCTTGCTGAGAGTACCGTTTAATGGGCCAGGAGCGCTCATTAACAAGTCATCAATCCCATCGGCGTTGATATCGCCTGCACCGCTAACGGATAAACCTAAATAGTCGAATTCGTTAATTCCGTTGACTACAAAACCGTTATTTCCGTTGAGGTCAGAAAGGTTTAATCGAGCAGGAAGAACTGCTTTTGAACCAAACACTACATAACTCTTTCCGGCATTATTTTGACCGTTAGCTGTTGCTCCAAAAGCACCGATAACTAAGTCGTCAAGTCCATCGCCGTTGATGTCTCCCGCACTGCTGACAGAACCGCCGCTAAAACCATTGGTATCGATACCGTTGAGGATGAAACCGTTGCTTCCGTCTAGTTTTGGTAAGTCTATGCTAGCAGGAAATCCGCCTTTTTTGCCGAAGACTACATAAGTTTCTCCGGCGGCATTATTGTTATTGGGATCGGCTGCGAAGGCTCCGATAATGAAGTCATGGAAACCATCGCCGTTGAAATCTCCCAGCGTGTTGACGGAAACGCCAGCGAAGTTACCCGCGTTAATTCCGTTGAGGGTAAAACCGTTACTACCGTTGAGGTTTGAGAGGTTGAAAGCGGCGATATTTACTGTTACTTTGGCGGTACTGGTTTGAGTGCCATCGGTTACAGTGTAGTTGAAGGTATCGTTACCAGTAAAATTGGCAGTTGGGGTGTAGATTAATTGGTCGTCGGTTTTGTCGTCGGGAGTGCTGTTATCATCTAATCTGATGATGCTACCTGCGGTTGAGGTTTGGTCAAAGTTGAAGATGGAGATGGGGACACCGATAGTGCGATCGTCGTTGCTGGTAACATCAAGTCTGATGGGTGTGTTGACGGTGGTAGCGGTGAAGTCGTCAACTGCTTGGGTGGGGATGGCGATCGCGAGTACGCTTTCGGGGGTGAGGGATGCGATCGCTTCTTCGATGATGCTTTCATCAAATCCCGTGAGAATATAATCGATGATGGCAGCTTCGCGGACAATGGGGTTGGAAATGCGATCGCCAATTACTTGTTCTGCACGCCGAATATCTGTGGGGTCTAAATCTCTGAGAGTGACCTTCTTGCGCGGGAAGTTTCTGTTAGTAAAAGTGTTAGTATTTTCACTGGGTTTGTAGTCAAATAAAGACTCAGCTTGGTTGATGCGCCAGCTATCCGCATACTCGTTGTAAAGCTGACTGAGGGTGACAGGAGGAGTTAGTACAGTACCATCTCGTTTAGTGAGATCGTCTTTCGGATCTCGGTTGAAGTTACCCAGTAATCCTTTAATTTGTCCTTGTCGTTCTTCTTTGGCAAAAAAGCTTACATTAACGCGATTTGATACACTTGCAACCAGTTGATCGCCAGTGCCGTAAACAATGGTATATTGACCACCTTCACGATAAATGCGACCATCTCCAATAATGAGTGAGTCATTATTAGCAATAGTGGTGGGGTTGCCGTTGATTAAAAGTCCTCGATCTCTGTAAATGCCGATGCGTTGTCCAGCCAAAACTGTGGCTACGGCTGTGTTTTCGGAGACGCTACCGAGGCGATCGCTACCCAGTGGTTGTTGTCGTACCTGAATTTTTAGATCGCCGCTAGTTGATTCAACTAATACGAATTCTCCAACTGCTTGAAAGTCGTGGTATTGCTTGTCGAGAGTGACGATGCGGGGGTCGTTGTAGGTTTTGCCTCCGTCTTTAGGTCGATCGGGTTTTTGGTCGTCGTCGATAATTATGCCTGTCGCATCAATTGTAGTAACTGGATCGTTAGTAGCAAAGCTGGAACCATCAGGTTTTTTCAGTTTAACTTTGAAAGTTTCAGTTGATTCTTGTTTGTTATCTCCGGTAGTTGGTACAGTAATATCAGCGCTAACTTGTCCGCCAGGAATTGTTACTGTCCTTTGACTGGGAGAATAGTCTTCGCCTGCTGTTGCGTTTCCATTTTCGTATTCGACTATCAAGTTTACTGCTTGATTTGATGGTTCGCGGCGCGATACTGTAAATACTAAGTTGTCTCCTTCTGTTGCACGCGCATCTGAGATGGAAAAAGGTAGGTTGTAGGGAATTTCGTACTCAACCTCAACTATGAGATTTTTGCTGGCATTTTGATCTGGATTCTTATCATCTAATTCTGTTCCTTCAACTTCCTTGGTATTAATTGTTTTCAAAATTTTAAATTTTGGATCGAAATCACTAGGCTTGGTTGGAGGACTACCAATCAAGGGTAATGGATCGGTTGCAAAACCACCTTCTGGTATCTTTAGCGACAACAGTGGGCCAAACTGAGAACTACCTGATAAGTTTCCAATTTCAAAACTTCCTCCGGCTTGGAGAGCGCTAACATCGATACCACCTTGAAAAACAGAACCGATGTTATTTTTTACGTTACCGAAAAGTTCATATTTAGCTTTTACTTTTACCAGTCCAGAGCCTTGAGAAGGAGCTTTAAATTCAAACTTGTTATTTTGATTACCTAAAACTCCATTTTGTTCAGATTGTCCATCTACTGACATTGTGACTTCTGCTCTGTCAGGATCGAATGTAAAATCTTGCTGAAGACCTAATCCAATATTAGCTTTGATGTCTAAAAGATCGTAACTTAATTTAGCCTTAATTCTTTCTTCTGGTAAGGATGCTTCTACTTCATTCCCTAGCACTCTCAGTGCTGGAAAAGAGAGAGCAAATATTTTATCTAAATCTCCTTCTAAATTTATAATATTGTTCGATTTACCAGAAGCAGCAATATCTGGTAGTAGTGGATCGCTACTGTCACGAGCAGCCGTAGGTTGTATTTCTCCATCCTCAATTTTGGGTATTGAAGCGGTGATTGAACCTATTCCACCAGGAAATTCAAAACCACCTTCAGGATACTTAATAACATCAAAACTTAGTTCAGCCTGACCTCCACTACTTTCTATGGCTATATCTGGTTGAAAAGGATGACCGAACGGATTTTTAATTGTCAGATCCTTTAGTGTAGCTTTTCTTAAATTAGCTTCTATTTTGAATCCGGCATTGGGCAATTCAAATCCTTTAGTTCCTTGTGAATCAAATTCTGCGGCTGAATTTTTGACTCCAACTCCTGGTATGATTGAAAAAGTTTCACCTAAATCTACTTCTTTGGGTAATTCTACAGCAACATCGATTGGGTAGGAAAACTTTGCTTCTCCAAAATTGCCAGGAGTGACAAAAACAGAACCTTTTAATTCAGATTTTAAATCCCAATCAAATTTAGCGAATAGGTTATCAACTGTTCCACCTGGGGCTGAAATTTCTATTGGTTTAAATAAATCTTCTTCCAGACCTGAAGAACCACCACCCCAATTTCCAATTTTTCCAGCAAAAAAGTTTAGTTTGTCTGTTTGACTCGTCATTTCAGCCTGCTCAATTCTCACCTCTTCCCCATCCAAAACAACGATCGCACTATCATCCTCACCCTTCAACGCCGCCAATTCCGACTCATTCAACACCTTCCCCTGAGCAAGTGCAGCAAAAATTTCGCCTTCATCGCCAGCAGCATCGATCGCATTAATCTGCGAGTCTATATAATGACCGTATTCTTCCAGGAGAACAGATGCGATCGCATCCACATTCCCCTCACTCTCGATCGCAAATTCCCGCGATAAATAAATCGTATTCGTAGCAGCAGCAAAAGCGCCCCTCGCACCATTAATTTCAGCCGCATCGCGCATCTCAATTTGTGGAAAATTGCCAAAATCTCCTTTTCCCCAAGATGCAGCTAACTCTTCTACCTTTTGCAAGTCAAAGCCGTTACCAAAAGCCACCTGCATTTTCGTCACAAAATCTGGACTTGTCGCCAAACTTCTCAAGTAATTCTGGGCATTTTTCAGTTCATCTGACAATTCAACATCCAATAATTCAGGATTTAAAGTACCGAAGGAAGCATAATTTGTTAGGGATTGCATAATCTAAATTCCTCACAAAATTATTGGTTGACAAAAACAAAAAGCTGGGGAAATGGCAAATTTAACCATTTCCCCAGCCCCGCGAAACTCACATCCGTCACAGACTAGGTTCTCTAAATATTAAGTTGATTTAAAGTTGTTGGCTGTCGATACTTACAATCGTACAGCGTCCCTGCTTTTAGCCGTTACGCCTCAAGCTGCATCTTGCACCCTTTAGGGATGCTTTTTGCGGTGCGGGCATCTGCCTCACTCCAGCATTTGCATGAATTATACCACTAGGGGTAGAATTACGATCGTAAAGATTTGTTTCCAGCCCACCTCACAACTTCTTCATCAGTAATAACATACCGATAATGAGTGCCACCCTTGATAATTATCCGAATTTTTTTATCTTTGGGCCGATCGCTTTCGATGGTCAAACACCCAAAGCCCGTTTCTTGCCAAGTTTCAAGCAGAAGGCTCTCAATCCGGGCGAAAATTTCGTTAATGGTAGTTGGCGGATTGTCAGATTCTGATGACATTTCTACATCCTAGATAGAGCGAAGGGGAAGCGATCGGATTTTTAGGAATGCGATCGCTTTTGGAAACACAGCTATTTGTTCCTAAGCCAGATATATCTGGGCTTTATCTTGTTGGTCAGCAACAAAGAGCCACCCAGTATTACCAGGGCAATTACCGAAGATGGTTCGGGAACGGAAACTTTGTTTTCGTCAGAATTGCGATCGGACTTACATTTACCGCAAAGCTCTTCTCGTACTTCAGGCCACTCATCTATAGAGTAAACTTGCGAGTTTGTTTTAGTCTGATTTGTCTGTTGATTATTTCCTATTTTTATATCTGCAAAAGCTTTACTGGAAGTAGCAATTAAGCATCCAGAAGCTAAAACAGAGGAAATAACAGCGGTCATCAAATACTTAGATAGTTCAGTCATTTTTTTTCGTCCTAATGTTAGGAAAATACCAGCCAATTTACAGTTCTGTTACAAGGTAGTAGGGCCTGCGATCGTAAAGTTTGCCGCTGTCAAAGCAACATCGCTAAAGACTCTAATGGTGTTTCCAGCACTAAGGGTAATTTCCGAAAGCAGTCCTCCACCTGTAACTGGGATAGGAGTGGCAATAGCGCCTAACAAATCTGCTCCACTATTAAAACCCAGACCACCAGCCACCTGGATGAAGTCTTCTGTTACTACAAAATCACTAATTACATCCGTACTGCTTTCGGCGCGAAAAACAAAGGTATCCCTGCCAGCACCGCCTCTAAGTTGGTCATTGCCGCGATCGCCTGATAGATAATCGTTGCCCTCTTCGCCAAACAAATTATCATCGTCTCTTCCACCATAAATAACGTCATCGCCTAACTCGCCCAGGATTTGATCGTTACCTCGATTGCCAAAGAGAGCATCGTTATCTTGCTGACCAAAAATGTTATCATCGCCTGTTAACCCCAAGATCATATCGTTGCCAAGATCTCCTTGAATTTGGTCGTTGCCATCTAACCCGTTGATCATATCGGCCAAAACTGTGCCAAATATTTGGTCAGCACCTTCTGTCGCTATTGGTGGCGTTGAACCTTGAGCTTGATAGCCTGGAATTTGGTAGCCAATATCTGCCAATACTGCCAAGTCAGCCGGTGTCGGTAAAGTGCGTCCGGGGGTTCCTGATGGGTCCATAAGGACAGGCTGATTATCGCTTAGGAAACCTTCTTTAATATGTGCTAAGTCGCTTTCAAGCGGAATTGGTTGACCTCCGTTAACGCTTAGAGCATTCAAGCCATTAAATTTGGCTCCGTTACCTAGTGTGTCAAAAATTTCGGCTTGTCCCACTCCCAAAACGTGCCCTATTTCATGCAAGGCGATGGAAATAAAGTCAGATTGTCCGGGTGGAATATCATTGCCTGTGGTGGGTGTGGGGTCAAAAAACCACAGACGTGGACTTCCATCTGGACTATTCGTGTCAAATACGATATGACCCACGTGAGGCTCAAAATTAGAGCCGAAGTATCGCTTCTCGAAAATAGTGCCAGCAGCGCCGCTTGAAGATCCTCCCTCGCCAAGGGTACTGCCTGTGAGATCTTCACTACCAACGAAAATCAACAAATCGTCAATTCCAGAAGGTAAAGTAACTGGAACTGGTTGATCTGTTTCAGGATTTATCGCATTTAACTGAATGCCAGCTCCCACATCGGGAAATTCATCTTGGATGTAGCTTTCCCAAATATTCCCTGCTGCTTCTAAAGCCTGCCTTCGTGCTGGATCGTTGAAAAACCCCTTGCTATCAAATCGGTAGTCAAATTCAATATTGAATGGCATAGAAACCTCGGTGAAAGTAATAAAAAGAATTAAGAATGCGAATGCAGCCTAACTAATGTGTAACGATCGCTCCTTTGCTTCTGGCGTGGTGTAACCGCTACAATGTTTTCTCCCGCAGTAGAACTACCCTGTATTTGCAGTTTCGATTTGCAGAAAAAACGCGGGTTTTCTGGAAAACCCGGTCTTGCGCCTGCTATTCTCGATTAAGCAGGGAGAGTATGTGAGAACGTTCTGATTGTCTGCTCTTTGGTGAGCATGAGAAGAGGATAGCCCAGGCAAGCAGTGGCTCAAGCACAACAGAGGTTGTGAATTAGGTTAGGATTTAGGTTAGGAATTTTACAACGGTTGTCTGTAATGGCATTTATGTGCGATCGATCATCAGCTGAATTCACAGAAGCCGCAAATGATTGGAACCTCGATAAGCTGTACGCAGACTTGGCCCAAGCTAAGCAGGTTTTGGCAGCTTATAAAAGAAGGGAACTAACGGAGACTGAAAAGCTGCACCTGCGGGGATTGCTTTGCGGTTACAGTCCGGCGGCAATGGCCCAAAAACTGCATAAGACTCCCAGAGGGGTAGAAGCGGATTTATCTAAAACTTTGTATCGATATGTTGAGAATCTGAGCAAACGAAACCCAAATTCGTTATCAAACTGGAGAAACATTATTGATTGGCTGGCAGAATACAGAAAATCGCCATCGATCAAACCGTATCAAGATTGGGGTGAAGCGCCGGATGTACCTGTTTTTTTCGGTCGCCAAGAGGAACTAAAAACGCTCAAAGAATGGATTTTGAGCGATCGCTGTCGCTTGCTGACTATGTTTGGTATGGGTGGAATTGGAAAAACCGCCCTAACTGTGAAGTTAATTCAACAGTTACAGGATAGTTTTGAGTTTGTTATTTGGCGATCGCTTCGTCATGCTCCTCCTTTTGAAGAAATTCTTACTAATTTAATATTATCTCTTTCGCAACGAGTCACAACCGATTACTCTCTAATATCTACTATTAGTTTATCACGGTTAATCGAGTATTTGCGTAAGCATCGGTGTCTGATTGTTTTGGATAATTATGAAGGCGTTTTGCGCGGTGGTAATTTGGCAGGACAACATCTCCAAGGATATGAAAAGTATGGTGAATTACTCAGGATTGCAGGACAATCAAACCATCAAAGTTGTCTGGTAATAACGAGTCGGGAGAAACCCCAAGAATTTATCTCGCTATCAAGGGAGGGTTTTGCCGTTCGCTGCAAGGAATTGGATGGTTTGAAATTGCCAGACGCACAGGAACTTTTGCAGGTACAAGGTTTGTCTTACCAAAAAGAATGCGGTAACCTAATAGATTCATATCGAGGTAATCCCTTGGCATTAAAGCTAGTTTGTCATACTATTAAAAACTTATTTGAAGGGAATATAAAACAATTTTTGGCACAAAATACTTTGGTAATTGGGGAGATTTTTCGGAATTTACTAGACGAGCAGTTCGATCGTTTGTCAGTGTTAGAAAAAGAGATAATGTACTGGCTGGCGATCGAAAATCGTCTTTGTTTTCCTTTGAGGATGCAAGAGAAGATTTTGCTAACAGTATCCAGGTCGGAATCTATCGAAGCTTTGGAGTCTTTGAGTAGGCGATCGCTAGTTGAAAAAAACATAGAAGGTGAGTCAGTTCTTTTTACACTACAACCATTAGTTATGAGGTATGTAACTAAGCACTTAATCGTTCAGGTATATGAAGAAATTCTACAAGCAATAAGCTACCAAAATGTTGATAACTTTGAGCGTTTAAGGAACCACGCGCTTGTCACTTCTGCGGATGAAGACTCAGAGGTAAATGCTATTCAATTACGTTTGATAATTACACCAATTAAGAATAAGTTGAAGGAATTTTTTAGAGAAGAAAGCAGAATCGCATATTATTTTAACCAAATTTTATTTATGTTGCAAGATAAATCGCCTCACTTTGTTGGATATGCGAGGGAAAATATTCTTAATCTGCTTAAATAACTACGATTTTTATGAGTAACATTAACGAAGAATCTTTCGGTGTAAACTACTGCATTAATCCTGAGTGCGATCGACGAGAAAATCCTGACAATCTCAAACAGTGTCAAAGTTGTGGTACGTCGTTGTTTGTGAACGATCGCTATCGATTGATCAAACCTTTGCGAGACTTAAACGAAACAGGTAATGCGGAAATATTTGAGGTGCAAGATTGGGGTGTTGGGGAAGAAGATTGGCAAATACCAAAAGTTTTAAAAATCAACCGCAATTCCGGTATGGTACACCTGTTTGAGCGAGAGGCGCGGGTTTTAATGACGCTTAGACATCCGGGAATTCCTAGAGTCAGCGTTAAAGGTTATTTTACGATTTCGTATGGCAAGAGAGGCAAGCAATTGCATTGCTTAGTAATGGAAAAAATTGAAGGACATAATTTGGAACAGTGGTTAGAAAGAAATGGGAAAATAACTGAAAATTTAGCAATTAATTGGCTGAAAGAATTAGCAATAATTTTAGGTATAATACACAAAAGAGAAATTTTTCATCGTGATATTAAGCCATCCAATATTATGCTTCGCCCAGATGGGCAACTGGCGTTAATTGATTTCGGTACAGTAGGAGAAATTACGCCTGTTGATATCGATCGACTGTCAGAACACAATGTCACGATAGTTTTTTCGCAAGGATATACCGCACCAGAACAACATCAAGGACAAGCAGTTCCGCAATCTGATTTTTTTGCTTTGGGGCGCACATTTGTGCATTTGTTGACTAGCAAAAACCCCAATAAATTTCGCACAAACGCAAAGGGTAGGTTGATTTGGCGAGATGAAGCTACAAATATTTCTAAGTGGTTTGCAGAGTTAATTGATGATTTGATGGCGACTTTGCCAAAAAATCGACCTCAAAATACGCAAGTTATTTTAGAAAGGTTGAAATCGCGTCAAACTAAGCCAAAAGTTAGGTTTAGATGGCGGGATTTGCCAAAAGTGTTGCTGGCGAGTGTGTTGGTAACAAGCGCAGTGATGGGGATAAGGTGGTTTGGGATATTGCAATCGTCGGAGTTACAAGCTTACGATCGTTTAATGCGATCGCGTCCTCCCGAACGTCTAGATTCTCGCATCCTCATGGTAGTAGCTAATGAAAAGGATATCGCCAAATACGGTCATCCGCTGCCAGATGCGATCCTAGCGCAACTTTTAGATAAACTTCAACAGTATCAACCAATAGTAATTGGCTTAGATCTTTATCGCGATCGACCTGTACCACCGGGCTATGATAAATTTGTCGCTCATCTGAAAAAAAATAATCGTCTGATTGCTATATGTAAATTTGCTGCTGACAAAGAAAGTATTGCACCCCCACCTAAAAGCACCATAGAAAGGTTAGGTTTTGTTAACTTATTGTACGATATTGATGGCATAAATACTGTTCGTCGTTATCTTTTATCTCGTTATCCAGATGCAAAAGAAGGTTTTCAGGATTGTAATACAGGCCATAGTTTTAGCTTTCAATTAGCTTATAGATACCTGGATGAAAAAAATATTCAAACAAAGGTTACCTCAGAACAAGATTGGGTGTTTGAAAAACCAGAGTATAACATAGTATTTAAATC
This sequence comes from Argonema antarcticum A004/B2, assembly GCF_023333585.1. Lineage (GTDB taxonomy): Bacteria > Cyanobacteriota > Cyanobacteriia > Cyanobacteriales > Aerosakkonemataceae > Argonema > Argonema antarcticum. The sequence goes on along the minus strand of NZ_JAIQZN010000029.1, from coordinate 46,536 downwards.
GCTAGAAAGTCGCGCTGGGGGATATCAAAACATAGATGCAAGAGGCAACCAAGTGCTACTAAATTATCGTTCAAGTTCTGAAGTTGCCAAGCAAGTCACGGTGACGGATATTTTGAGCGATCGCGTTAACTCTAGTTTGATCGAAGATAAAATAATTCTGATCGGAACTATTGCCGATAGTGTGAAAGATAATCACAATACACCACTGGGTATAATGCCAGGTTTGTTCGTTCACGCTCACATGGTAAGTCAAATTCTAAGTACAGTTTTGGATAAGCGTCCTTTATTGTGGTGGTTGCCTCAGTGGGGAGATGCAATTTTAGTTTTGATTTGCTCGTTAATAGGTGGAATAATTGTTTGGTATTGGCGTTATTCACCATTATTAATTATATGGTTAGCCCTAACAATTTTCATTGCTATTTTATATGTATTTTACTTTGCTTTGTTTATTCAAGGTGCTTGGCTACCACTTATCCCTTCTATTTTAGCTTGGGTTGTAACAGGAGTGTCTGGGATAGCTTATACTTCATTTCAGACTCGACAATCCAAATAAAAATGCCCGTACAGCTAATCAAATTCAGCCTGATTGCGATCTTAGCGATCGCTCTACGCGCACCCGACGCGATCGCTAGCTTTATCGGCAATTTCTCAGGGGAAATACAGTTGAGCAAAAACACATCACCTCCTCCAAATCCACCCAAAACAGGTACGCCCGGTGGCCCACAAGGAGGAGGTGGAGGTCGTCCTGGTAATTCTAAGTGTCCGAGTGGAGAATCTTCTGAAAAATCTCCTATAATTGCCCTCATGCCTGCATCTGGAAAAGCGATCGCTGCCCAAGAAACTTTTTGGTTTTATATTTCATTTGCGTCCCAAGATGTAGACTCTTTCAGCTTTGAAGTTCAAGACGAAGCAGGAAACGATGTTCTGCCGCTAACAAAAATGCCCCTATCTGCAACACCAGGCTTTATTAGTCTACGTCTTCCATCCGGATCTCCGACACTTGAAATTGGCAAACGTTATCGTTGGTATTTTACAATTAACTGCGATCCAAAAAATTCAGAGGATCGCATTTCTGTGGAAGGAGAAATCGAGCGCGTTGCACCTAGTCGAGAACTGATGCAGCAGTTAGATACAGCTAGACCGCGAGAACGGTCTAATCTGTATTTAGGAAATGGTTTTTGGTATGATGCTTTTAATGTTTTGGCAGAAGCTCGCATGAATAATTCTGAGGATGCGGCGCTGAAAGCAGATTGGGATAAGCTAATGCGATCGCTCGATTTAGGTGATATTGCCTCCAAACCTTTCGTACCATGCTGTACGTTTAATAAACCTCCCACTAACTAAATTTTTGGGGCTTCTACTGCCAGTTTCCTAACAGGATGTAAGGAGCCCATTTAGATGGTGGAGTAGCGGGGTTATCTTTTAAAAGTTTCTGTTGAGCCAAGCGGAGTGCTTCTGTTTTAGGTAACCGGGGGTTGTTTTTTAACTGTTGGTAAAACTCATCTATTAAAACAACAGTAGTTTTATCATCTGCTCGCCATAAAGAAGCTAAGGTACTGCGTGCGCCTGCTCTCACGGCTACTCCCGCAATTCCTAAAGTAGCTCGTTCGTCTCCCTTGGCGGTTTCGCAGGCGGTAAGAAGGAGCAATTCGATAGGTTTGGAATTTACGCGATCACTAACCCGAAGGATATTATCTAGTTCTGTAACTTTCAAGCGTTTACCCCAAATAACGATATAAGTTTGGTCAGGGTTAGAACTAAATTGACCGTGCGTTGCTATATGAACAACAGAAAATTTATCTGAGCCTATTTGCTGTTTAAATTTTGCATCTGTAAAATTTTGATTGAGAAGTATTTCACTAGAAAGTTTCTCCTTAATTAGCTCTAATTCAATTTTAACATTAGGTAGAGAAGTATATTTTACGCCTTCCATAAGTTCTTGTTCCATACTCACTCCAGCACCTAAAACATTTAAATATTGTCGAGATAAAGGTTTGGGGCTTATTAGTTGTAAGCCTGGAGCTAGAGCTATACCATATTTTTGCATAAGATACTCTTTCCCATCGAAAAGTGCTGCCATTGGAATGTTACGCAATTTCCCATCTAGCACAAATACTAAAGTTTTTACTTGACTTGCCATTAAATCTGTTTCGATTGGTTGAATTAACCAGTTATATATTTGTTTAGATAATTCCTTTCCCTTGGCAGATGGAGATGGTAGTTTTAATTCTTGCCATAATTTTTGTAAAATGCTTTCTATCTCTTTTTTGCCTATACTGGCTGAATAGTAAAGTAGGTCTTTCTTGGGTAATTTGGCAATTACTGCCATTTTTTTGTTTAAAATAATGGGATAAATCACTGCGGCTTTTGATTCTGCTTTATCTTCATCAACTACTCGATCTATTAATTCCGGCCTACCACTCACGCAAGCTGACCGAAAGTAATCATCTAATTCAGCTAATTGCAGTGCTTCTATTGCCTCCCGTGCTAGCTTCAGATTAGTTTGACTGGGTTGCGCCTCTTTTAATAACAATTCGACTAATTCGCGATAGAATGGTTCTACACTATCCCGAAAGTTAAATTGCACGTCTCTACTAATAGAAACCAAATCTTTTCGCAGAGATTTGAGAGTATCAAATGCGGTAGTGTAAGCTGCGATCGCACCTTTTTCATCTCCCTTCGCTTTTCGCAGTCTTCCCAATTGCCATTGCCAGAGGTAATCAATGTTAGGCGCATCAATATCAGCGGTCAATTTTAAAGCTTTTTTTGTCAAAAATTCAGCATTTTCGTAATCCTGATTTTGTTGATAAATACCACCGAGATAACCAAGTGCATAAGCTTGCGATCGCACATCATTTAGAGCGCGAGATTCTCGGACAGCAGTTGCCAGTATTTGACTAATTTGTTGCCAAGTAGGAACATTTTCTAATTGCCAAATTTTCCGCTCATCCTCAACTTTTTCATCGGAAAAAGGGCACGATTGTGCGATCGGGGATGAGTATTCTGCTTTTGCCTTTGTCTGCGTAAGGCAAACTAAACTTTGAGCTAAGTTAATCCGAGCAAAAACAGCCGCTCTACTGGCAGATAAATTATTAATTTGCGATTCAATTTTAGACCACAAAAAAAGTGCTTTTTGGGTGAGTTGCAACTCAAGTTCAGGCCAAGTCATTTGGCGTTTGTTAATCTGTTCTACCCACCATCGCTTGATGTCTAGCAATAAGCTTAGATGATTGAGTTCGGCTTGAATTTTTGCGATCGGCGTAGCTTCTGAATTAGTTATATTACGATATCCATCGAAAGCCAAACTGTACAAATTTTCTACGGCTTCTTGATAGTTTTTGGTATCGATAATTGTTGTAATTATGGGGTCGTCTAATAAGTTCCTGCTCCGGTTGGCTATAGATCGATCGGTATCAGCTAAACTCAGTTCGGCAGCAATAATATCCTCAATGTATTGAGACTCTTTAGCAACGTTCAAACTTTGCTGTAAGATACTTTTCGACAAATCTAAATTACCAAAAATACGGAGAGCATTGCCAAGCGATCGCAACCCAGTAGCTTTAAGTTGTAAAGTCGCCCTATCCTGCGTCTGGAAAAACGGTTCTTCTAGGAATTTCTTGACTTCAGTAAGCCTTTTTACAGCTTGACTGTAAAGTCCCAAAGCTTGCATAGCTTGGGCTTGGTTAATTTCATTTTGAACTATAGCAAATTTATCGCCAATCTGACTGTAATTTTCGGCAGCTTGTTGCCACATTTGCAAAGCTGCTTCCGATTCACCTTTCATTAATTGCAACTGTCCCTGGATATCCAGACTTTGGGCAAGAATTCGCAACTGCTCTTTTGTGCTTCTTTCCGTTTTCAGAAGTTGCAAACCTTCAGTAATAGCTTTATCTGCATCCGGCAACTTTCCCAATTGCTGATAGGTAAGGGAAAGATTGCTTAATGCCATTGCTTGATTCAGCTTATCATTTTGAGTTGCAAAAGCCGAAATCGCTTGTTTCCAAACCTCCGCCGCTTCCGCAAAGCGTCCGCCTTCATACAAAGTTCTGCCCTCTTTCACCAGTTGTAGTGCAGGATACAAACTTTGGACACTGGGAGGTTGTGCAGAAACCTTCGCCACCACAGACGGTATGCCAAGGGAGAGGATAAATAATAGGAATATTAACAGCAGTCTGAAAGTCTTTCGCCAAGGAGTCATTGCCAAAAAGGATAGTTTTCGATTGGGATGTAAAAATTTTATACTTTTATTGACCCCATTCTATACCGAAAGTACAATAGACGAAAGTTTGATTTATTAAGGATATAGCAATGCCAGGGCCAACTCCAGATGGTTTTTATGACCTAAGTTTCGGGGATGACGATTTCTTAATAACCCCAGGATTGCTTGCTGGGTTGCCGAGAGGACTGCGTGCGCTTGATGGCAACGATACTATTCAAGGTTCCCAAGTTGCGGAAATTGTGAACGGGAATCTTGGCAACGACTACCTTTTTGGCGCTGGTGGAGATGATTTTCTACAAGGCGGTAAAGGTCAAGATGTTTTGATGGGAGATGATGGCAACGATCTGCTCAACGGTAACATAGGTGAAGATTTAATTTATGCAGGTATAGGAAACGATACGGTTCGAGGTGGTAAAGATTCCGATCTTTTAATGGCTGAAGACGGTGACGACGTTCTCATCGGTGATTTTGGTGCGGATTTGCTCACAGGAGGTGCTGGCAGCGATTTATTTATATTGAGGACGGACACAGTTTTAATTGAGGGAGAGAAGAGTGCGGATTTAATTTTAGATTTCAATAAATTTAGCGATCGCATTGGCATTACCGGCGGACTGACAGAAGCAAATGTCGTAATCAGACAACAAGATTTACCCATTGCTGAAGCACTTAACAATCCGTTGTTAGCAGGTCTCGGTTTGAGTGTTGAGTTTATCGTGGAAATATTTGAGTTGCTAACAGGTGTAGATGTCGATCCCAATCGCGATGGCATTATCAGCGGCACTGCTATTGAAATTAATGGCGGTACTCCTTTGGGGTTTGTTGTTAATGCGTTACCGACTGACGTTCAGGGACATATCTTTTCTGTACCGGATGTTTAACTTGTGTAGTAGCACGGCATAAATAACCTTATTCTCTAGTCCAAAATATCTCGGACGCTGTGCTACTATAGCTAGGGACTAGGGGCTAGGGGCTAGGGGCTAGGGGCTAGGGAAGAGGGAAGAGGGAAGACGTTACTCCGTAAGGGATTATGGACTTCATGTAACAGTTGGAGTTGGCTTAATCGCCCTGGCGGTTGCTATACATATTTGTCTCTTGGTAGGGCTTTCGCTATGACGCTGCGATTTGAATTGCAGGCGGGCTTTCAACACCAAACGCAATATCTGACCAACGATCGATAACCAATAACCAATGACCAATGACTGATAACTAACGACAATCAGCAAAAATTTGCGAAGCAAATCGAGTTGCGATCGCACTGGGATTGTCAGCTGTAAGAATCACCTCACCTTTATCATTAATAATCCATCCTTGCGCTTCTATAATTGGCGGATTGGTAGGGCGAATTCGCGGTTTTTTCAGGCTTGCATTGGGATGACTTTCCGTAGGCAAAACAGCATCGACCAAACCAACTCGAATCGCATCGCCAGAAAGCACTTCTGCGGGACTGGGTGGCAAACCGCCACGTCCGATAACGGTAAATTGACTTGTTCTTCCCAATCTACAAAAATTCTGAGCAATTAAACTATCTGTATCTACAAAATTTGTGGGCAATTCGACCAATCCCTCAGAAGGATTAACATCAGAAATATTCAGATTCACCTCTCCCTGACGACCAAACGTAGAACTGGCGGTAATATCGCTGAGATCGCTTTCTTGCGATCGGAACTCTGTGCCAAAAATACTTTCTGCGGTGATATTAACTCTGCCGCCATCACCCTCGAAAGCATTGGCAGTGATATCGCTATTTCTCAAAGCAGCTAAAATATCGGTATTAATAGTAAGATTGCCCCCATTTCCACCCGCTTGTGCAGTTCCAGCAGATGCAGATATCGTACTGTTGTCGCGTATCACCACTAAATCTGGCACTTGCAAAGTAATATTTCCCCCATTAACGGAAGCGCTTGCACCTGTAAGAGTTCCCTTGTTATTTAAAATTAGAGTGGGAGTATTAATTTCTATTGTACCTGCATCTCCCGCGCCTGCTTCCACTTGTTGCGATCGCACCAAAACCCCGCTATTAAAACCATCATTAGTAGGAAATATATTGCCAAGCATACTACCAGAAATAGTAACTGCATCATTAGCATTGACAACAATATTACCCGCATTGCCGCTGCTAAAAGCAGTAGTCAGAATTTGTCCTCCACCAGTAATTTCGAGATTGTCTACCTGCACATTGATATCGCCACCCCTAGATGCGCTTCGCGTTCTCGCACTCAACACCGAAGCATCACCAACTCGGAGAGTTCTCGCAGTAACATTAATCTCCCCGCCTTTGCCTTCTGCACCTTTCTCGGTACTGCTTAACAAACCGCCAGATTCGGGTAATGTGCGATCGCTTCTGCTAATATCAACACTATCTGAAGTAGTAATATAAATATTACCTGCATTTCCCTTTCCAGCAGTTAAAGTTGATAGTTGCGCTCCATCTGTTACCGAAAGCGATCGGGCCTCAATTATTATATCTCCTCCTTTGCCGCCACCCACTATATTTCCCACCGCTCCCACATCGCTAATTGCGCCAGATATAGGACGACTTATTGTACCGGGAGTGGGTATCAAACCTCCTTCTGGCAGTGTAAAAGAAACAGGTGCCGAACCATCAAAAGAAACACGATCGGTAGCTTTAATAATTATATCCCCCGCATCCCCTTGCCCCAGAGTGCTGGTAGACAAGAGAGCGCCATTTGTTACAGAGATCGATCGGGCCGTAATTTCAATATTTCCCCCTTTACCAGTGCTGTTAGGAATTACTAAAGGTACGGGTGTTACAGTAGCATATACCCCGCTGGTTAAAGGCGCACCAAGAATACTTCCCGTTAAGAGAACTTCGCTAGGGAAATTTTCACTGTTAATCCCCTTAAAACTATTTCCCGCACCATCAAAAGAAACTGTATTCCCAGCTTTAATAATAATTTTACCAGAATTGGCAGAACCGAATCCGGAAGTCAGCAAAACTGCTCCTCCACCGACAAACACAGAATCAGCAACATCAATAACAATATCTCCAGATCCCTTTTCCGTACTAGAAGAGGTGAATAATCTAGCTGCATTTGTTAATGATACAGAATACGCTGTAATTGTGATATTTCCCGCTTTACCTTCAGATGTTAATCCAAATTGCGGAATTCCACCCGCCGCCAAAGAGTATGCTCCCGCTAGCGAATTTTCTACCCCCTCAAAAGAAACCGCACCGCTAGCTTGAATGTTGATATTGCCGCCATCTCCCCGCCCATAAGTTGCTGTAGTTAATTGAGCGCCGTTATTGGCAGAAAAAGATCCAGTAACAATCTCAATATTTCCCGCTTTACCGGATTCTGAAAATAAACTATCAGCGTGTATTCCCGTTGGTGTTACGCCTGATATAAAAATAGTATCGCTAACTTGTATCTTGACATTGCCAGCATCTCCCTGTCCTTCGGTTGCAGTCAGCAATCCTGCGCCATCAGTTATGGAAAGAGACTTAGCGGTAATTTCGATATCCCCTGTATTGCCGACTGCCCCTTTGTTAACGGTCGTGAATATTACGCTATTATTTTCTTCATTGACTCCAGAAATAGAAACTGCATCTCTAGCATGGATAATTATTTTACCACTATCTCCATTTCCAAAAGTAACAGAACCTATTATTCCTAAATTAGTAACGCTCAAAGAACCAGTATCGATCGATATATCTCCCGCCTTTCCAGTTGCTCCATCTGCGATCGTGTTAGTAATTACACTATTATCTACTAGCACTCTATCTGTGGCATTAATCTCAATATTGCCCGCCTGAGTTTCAGGCGAACCTTTATCTTTAAGTATTCCCGCTGCAATTTGGCTGCCTGCCAAAATTTCTAAATTACGCGCATTAATCGCAATATTTCCACCGCCAATACCACCAACAAATATAGTAGCATCTTCTGTCAGAGATATATCCCCTCGCGCCACCCCATCCGGGTAACGCAAGCGCATATTGTTGTTATTACTTTCCAAAGCCATTATTCCCGCTTCCAGCAATCCACCTACTTCAATTTGTCCGCCAGGAGCCAGTAAACCTCCACCTTGTAATGCTACATTCCCGCCTGCAAAAATTATGTCTTGACCGAGCGGAACTCGCAAACCGACAGATACTCCGCTGCTGCTAGGAGATTTGGATTGATTCATAATACTTCCCGGATTTTCTCCAACTTGCAATCCAATGGGAACATTTACGGTTAGCAGCGGTGGAATTTGTGGATTATTGGTGCTAAAAGCAAATCCATTATCAAATATTAAGCTATTTGCCGTACTCGCCAAAAACGAACCGCCCAAATCCAGACGAGCATTCGGCCCAAAGATAATGCCGTTGGGATTAATAAGAAATAAGTTGGCATTACCCAAAACTCCCAAAGTCCCGAATATTTTGGAAGAATTACCGCCAGTTATCCGACTGAGAATATTGGCAATTCCGTCTGGATTGGCGAAATAAGCTCCTTTTCCTGCATCGATATTGAATTCTTGAAAACTGTGGAAGAGATTGTTGCCGCGAATCGCGCCGCCATCAATTCTGTCAGTAGGAATCGCGTCGATATCGACGTTGGGCGTGACAATTGTGCTTTCTACACCGAGGGTGCGATCGGGTATAATTTGGGCTAAAGTATTACTCCTAAAAAATTCAATCCATCCCCAAAGACTTAATAAAAATACTAGCCATAATCTCAAATACAAAAAACAAATTTGCTTCATTTTACCTCCAATGCCATCAGCAGACTGTTGATGTTATCAAATCCCTGGTTATTAGGCTGGTTATATTCCTGGCAAAAATGTCAAGCGCTCAAAGGTTCGACCATACCGTAAAGCCAAAAGTTTTCGCGCTTCCACAGTACCGGAGCCACAGGTTTCAACCCAAACGCCATAATTACTTTCCCCGTTTTGGTTTTGAGACCTTAAAGATAAGCTGCTACGCATTTAATTTGTATGTTTAGCGGGAGTGGGAGAGTGGGGGAGTGGGGGAGTGGGAGAGGAATTGAAGGTTTGATTGCCGGATTAGAAATATCCGAATTAGATGCGTGTTAGCTTATTGAAAATTGGTTTACTTATTGCTGCTACTGTACTACACGGAGTTAGAAACCGCTGTACTCAGCACTCAACACGGCTGACCTTGCACTTTGCTAAGCTGCTACGCATCTAATTTTACTATTTCTGAGATTCTGGTGGGATGGGCATACAAGCCCCGTCTCTTTATTCGATTTAAATGCGGAGCAGCTTATAATTCACTGTCGGTGTCCCGTTACGCAAGTCCAACTAGCTTGGCGCTCATTTCCCACATACGCTCAGCTTTTTCATCATCGCGTGCTTGGGGAGAGACTTTTTGAACAAATGATTTACGATCTTTTTTCTGGCGATTCCCCCAACTCCAGTAGGCACCGGATTGTCTATATTCAGGATCGGCGACTACTGCTGCAACTCTTTCGCCTGCCAATTCTTGAGAGACATACCCTCCTGTGATGTATTTTTGGAACAATGGGAAGAGTGTCTGAAATAGGGGATAGTGGTTGCGGAATAGGGGCGTTTCGGCAACGCATCCGGGATAGAGAGATGTGAAAGTGATGCCTGTTGAATCGTGATAGCGCCGATGCAGTTCCCGGACTGTCAATATGTTGCAGACTTTGCTGTCTTTGTAGGCTTTGACGGGTTCAAATTCTTTGCCGTCAATCATTGATATCGGTTGTTGAAATCCTGCTGCAAAGCCATCGAGATTTCCTAAGTCTGGCTGTGGGGGAATTTTGCCGCCCAGTTCGTCTGGATTGTGGGTGACGGTTCCTAAAATGACGAGTCTGCGATCGCTATACGACGATCTTTTCAGGTCTTCCAGCATGATCTGGCAGAGGAGGAAATGACCTAGATGATTCGTGGTCACAGTCAATTCGTAGCCTTCTGGGCTTCGCAAGGGCTCTTTTAATAAGGGCATATAAATTGCGGCGTTGCACACTAAAGCGTCCAAGGTCAGGCCCCGTGCCCTGAAGTTCTCTACAAACCGTCGAACGCTCTGTAAGGAGCCTAAATCGATATGTATTAGAGTGTAGCTGCCTTGGGGCATTCCTACTGTTTCGGCGGCTTTTTGTGCTTTCTCTAAATCTCTACAGCCCATTACCACGTGCCATCCCCTTTGGGCAAGTGCTTTTGCACCATACAAGCCGACTCCTGATGAGGCACCTGTGATTACGACTGTTGACTTCCGTGGTTGTTCCATTTTGCTCAAACTCTATTGACCATCGTTGACTGTTTCTAGGATCTCACACGATTAAATATTTTGATTACATCTGCTGCTGAGTTGCGGCTAGGGCGATCGCTCTCGGTAAAATGATATGTTCCTGAACTTGGATGCGATCGTGCAAAGTATCCAGCGTGTCATCCGCCCATATTGGCACCGCTGCCTGCATCAAAACTGGGCCGCTATCCACTTCTGGGACAACTAGATGAACGGTACAGCCAGTAATTTTTACACCAGAGGCAAGGGCTTGCTCTACAGCCTTTGCACCCCTAAAACTAGGTAATAAACTGGGATGAATATTAATTACTCGGTTGGGAAAGGCATCAATTAATACGGGGGTGACAATTCGCATCCAACCGGCCATAATTACCCACTCGACGCCGAATTGTCGGAAAATCTCGACTATTTTGGCATCTAAATCTTCGCGCTTGCGATAATCCCGGTGATTGATGAGGACTGAGGGAACGCCCCAGCGTTCGGCTCTTGCTGCCACTTTTGCACCGGGATTATTGTAAATTACGGCCTGAATTTGGGCGTTGAGTCGTTTAGATGCGATCGCTTCGGCAACTGCCTCAAAATTACTACCGTTCCCAGAAGCCATTATCCCCAATTTTAAGGGAAAGCTTGGGATGCTAGAGCAAGGAACATCGGGTGAAATCAAGCTAGGGGTAGAATTAGCTGGTATTGGATTCGCAGTCATGGCAGCTGGGAGGAAAAATTGCTCAGGCCAAAAGTATATGCTAAATCTTGGTTGGATAACGACGAGCGAGCCGCCTGGACTTTTTTAGCTCCAGCACTCATTTTACTGGGTGTTTTTGTCCTGGGGCCGATCGCTTACCTGTTTTACCTTAGTTTCACCGCCGGTAACTTCACTCAAGCTGGCACTCGTCTGGTAGGTTTGAAAAACTACTGGCGCTTACTGCTGACCCCTGATTTTTGGCAAGTTCTGGGTAATACCGCTTATTTTGCGATCGCTACCGTCATTCCCAGTCTAGTTATCCCGTTAGGATTAGCCGTATTTTTAAACCGCACCGTAAAATGGCGGGGAATACTGCGAACTGCTTATTTTATTCCCTCAATCACATCCCTAGTTGCAGTTGGATTGGGATTTCGCTGGCTGTTTCAAACCGAAGGGCCAGTCAACGCCCTCCTTAATTTGATTGGAATTCAACCCATTCCTTGGTTAGGTAGCACAACTTGGGCGATGCCTGTGCTGATTTTATTGAGTACCTGGAAGCAGCTGGGTTTTAATATGGTGGTATTTCTGGCAGGACTGCAAGCAATTCCACAGCAACTTTACGAAGCAGCTGAGTTAGATGGAGCCGATTTCTGGCAACAATTGTGGCATATTACCCTGCCTGGATTGCGACCTACTATAGTATTTGCCACTGTCACTACTGTGATTTTTACACTGCGGAGTTTCGAGCAGGTTTACGTCATCACTGGCGGCGGGCCGTTGAACTCTACCAATTTGCTGGTTTACTACATTTATGACCAAGCATTTGCTCAGTTTGACTTTGGCTATGCAGCGGCAGCAGCAACGTTATTGTTGGTGGTAACCTTATTTTTGGTTTATCTACAATTGCGTACTTGGGGTGAGGAAAAATGAATTTTTATGGGATTTTTTAATGGAAAACCCAATGAGCGATATCGGTAAATTTTCTGTTGTCATCGTTGGTTAAATTTTAACCGCAGATGAAGAATGATGTAGGCGCAGCCTTACCGCAGGGTACGCAGATAAACGCAGATAAGAATAAGAATACGAAACTGGGTTTTTTGGAGAAACCCGGTTTCTAAGGATGTAACTGTTTTACGTTTAATTATGCCGATCTACTTAGCCAACTGGATATCCAGCTTGGGCGATCGCTTCTCTGATTTCTGTTTCGGGCTGTTGCGTTTGGATACTGACAATTTTAGTTTTGGTGTCGGCTTGCACCTCAGCAGTTGGATCGACTTTTTTGACTGCTTTAGTAATTGTATCTGCACAGGCAGAACAAGCCATACTAGGAACTTTTAATTCTAATGCCATGAAATTCTCCTTGTGTTTGATAACAAATTGGATAATAACGCAAGTTGCTATTTACATTAAGTAGGGTGCGTCAGAGCGATAAAATTAGCGATCGTCTTGCAAATTTTGGGGGTGTGACGCTCCCTACAACCGGCTAAGCTAACACGCATCTAATTCGGATATTTCTAATCCGGCAATCAAACCTTCAATTCCTCTCCCACTCCCCCACTCCCCCACTCTCCCACTCCCGCTAAACATACAAATTAAATGCGTAGCAGCTTATACCTTTTTGCTGCCTATATCGAATATGAAAATGCGGTGGCGGATGGTCGTTATAGTACATTGAAATGATGATGCCAAAGAAACGGCTAATTTAAGGCATTATACAGACATTCCCCAAATCTCTTTTTAGAGTATTTCATTTTGTTTTATGGATCTGCAACAAACTGCACAATTACTTGCGAATGGTATTGCCGTGGGCAGTATTATTGCCCTGGCGGCTGTCGGGCTAACGCTGACTTATGGAATATTGCGACTTTCCAATTTTGCTCACGGTGATTTTATGACGCTGGGAGCTTATCTCACCTGGTTAGCTAATACGAGTGGGGTAAATATCTGGCTGGCTCTAATTTTAGGGGCAATAGGAACGGTGGGGGGGATGCTGCTGTCGGAAAAGCTGCTGTGGTCGCCGATGCGTGAGCGCCGCGCCACTTCCACCACTCTAATTATCATCTCGATCGGACTCGCCTTGTTTATCCGCAACGGGATTATCTTCATTTGGGGGGGTGGAAACCAGTCTTATGATTTGCCAGTTGCCTCAGCTATAGACATCCTGGGCGTCAAAGTAGCTTTTTACCGCATCGTGGTCGTAATTTTAGCAATACTGGCAATTGTGGGGCTGCACTTGCTGTTGGAGAATACCAAAATCGGTAAGGCGATGCGGGCGGTGGCGGATAATGTCGATTTAGCCCGCGTGACTGGCATCAATGTCGATCGCGTCGTTATTTGGACTTGGGTGATTGCTGGCACTTTAACGGCGTTTGGTGGCGGTATGTATGGACTGATCACCGCCGTGCGGCCAAATATGGGCTGGTTTTTAATTCTGCCGATGTTTGCATCTGTGATTCTGGGTGGCATTGGTAACCCTTACGGTGCGATCGCCGGTGCCTTTATAATTGGGATCGCCCAAGAACTGCTACCCTACCTATCAACCGCATTAGCAGAATCCCTCAACCTTCCCTGGCTAGCCATTGGCAACGAATACAAGCTGGCTGTAGCACTTTTAATTATGGTATTAGTGCTGCTCGTCCGTCCCCAAGGTTTGTTCAAAGGCACGCTGTGAACAGCACTAATAAAATCGGTAGGATTTACGCAGAAACCCGGTTTCTTTAGGAGAATAAGTCGTTTAGGCGATCGATCTCAGTCCAGAAACCCGGTTTCTTTCGGAACAGTGGGTAAGTCCCCATCCGGTCAAATCGTCGAAACTATACCAAAATGTGGAAATAATAGGCTGCCACCAGGAAGTTGATAGCTAACAGAAACAGGAACCAGCCTGTGCGATAGGGGTAGGGGGGTGTTGTGGAAGGACGAGTAGCACCAGTAGTTTTCGTAGCTTTAGTAGTCATAGGGCATTCTCCTAATTTTGTGACTTGATTAACACATACCAAAAATCGATCCCCAATAGCATAACCTGCGAGAAAGATTTACAGGTTTGGCAGCTATACCCCAAGTTACGAACCTTAACGCAGGTTCTCTCAAACGGTTTCACCAGCGTGATAGGAGCTGCGGACGAGTGGCCCGGAACGAACGTGGGCAAAGCCCATTTTGAGTGCGATCGCACCCAGGTTGTCAAATTCTGCTGGCGTCCAGTACTTTTGCACTGGCAGGTGTTCTAGGGAAGGACGCATATATTGACCCAAGGTAATGCGATCGCACCCCACCGCCCTTAAATCCGCCATTGTCTCAATTACTTCGGCTTCCGTTTCCCCGTGTCCCAACATCAACCCCGATTTGGTAGCAATTGTGGGGTCAAGTTCTTTGACGATCTGGAGAACAGCAAGAGTGCGATCGTACTTAGCCCCCCGCCGCACCGGGCCTTGCAGCCGTCGCACCGTCTCCACATTGTGGTTGTAACAAACTGGATTTGCCTTCACCACCATAGCAACCCGTTGGCGCTGTTTTTCCTCCGGCATTAGCCGCTCATCACCCTGTCCGCCCCAAAAATCTGGCGTCAGCACCTCAATAAGCGTTTGGGGGTTCAGCTGGCGAATAGCTTGCATCGTCGCCGCAAAAGAGCCCGCTCCCCCATCCGCCAAATCGTCTCGCGCTACCGAAGTCAGCACCACATAGCGCAAACCCAGCAACTGCACCGATTCTGCCACCTTTTGGGGTTCTTGGGGGTCTAAGGGCATAGGCGCGTGACCTTTATCCACTTGACAAAAACCGCAAGCCCTAGTGCAAACCGGCCCCATCAACAGAAAAGTTGCCGTTTTTTGGGAATAGCACTCGCCTCGGTTAGGACAGCGCCCTTCTTCACAAATCGTATGAATCTGGCGCTGCTTAATAATGCGCTGCACCGTAGAGATTTCGCTAGCTTTGCCAATCCCTCGACTTCGCAACCAAGGCGGCATAGCCTCAATTTCCGATCGCATCTGGGAATGCGCTTTTGGGGTTAGGGCAGTTGGATGAGCTTCAGAAGGCATAGGAGATAAGTACTTATACTTTAAAACAGGCTACCGGCTCTTTTAAAATTGCTGTGCTTCAAATTGTAGAGCTTTAGTTAAACTGGCATTATGTTTAGAAGGCCGCCTCGGACTCTAACCGCACCTAAAATCTAGGCCAGGGTACTCCGCCTGGGCTGTCGGGTGTGGTCAAAACCCGTTGGTGATGTAGGGGACAAGGAGGAGGGTGTGGTCAAAACCCGTTGGTGATGTAGGGGACAAGGAGGACAAGGGGGACAAGGAGGACAAGGGGGACAAGGCCCAGAAGAAAAGCTTTTCGTTTCAACCAACTACTTATGACCACACCCCAAGGAGGACAAGGGGGACAAGGAGGACAAGGGGGACAAGGCCCAGAAGAAAAGCTTTTCGTTTCAACCAACTACTTATGACCACACCCTGGGCTGTCCTTACGCTCATCTCAGAGAAAATGCTACTTGGGTAGGCAAGGAACTGGTAGGATCGGTGCATAGACATAGATATATTAGTCGTAGTAGACAATTTCATTGTCGGTACTGAGATTAAGGCTTGTGAGTCTAGGGGGTTTCTATATACTTACTTTGGATAAGTAAAACACTGTTCGTGTCAAGCTCAAAAAAGACTAATATGGTTGATTGAAACTCGTTGGATTCCATCGTGTCTACCTGGGTCGGTTGTAAGGCTACAATAAAGTCTGTCCGTACCAAACAGCCGACAAAACAAAAAACTCCAAACCGTGTTAGCGCAGCAGTGTGCGGCGCGGTGAAGAAGCCCACTCGATAGCATTAGTTCTAGAAGAAAGTTACAGTCCCCGCCAGAGGAATCGGTCGTGCCTAAAATCCTGGTTATTGACGATAGCGGAGTCATCCGAAAAACCGTAAAAGATATGTTGCCTGCGGCTAAGTTTGAGATTATCGAAGCCAAAGATGGTGTAGAAGGACTCAACTTAATCCGCAAGGAACGTCCGAACTGGATTATGTTGGATTTCATCCTGCCCAAAAAAAGTGGTTGGGAAGTTTTTCAGGAAATTGAAAAACAACCAGAACTGCGGACGATTCCTTTAGTGGTAATGTCAGGTCGTAAAGACGAAGTTACTAAAGAAATTGCGGAACCATTTGAGTTTTTTGAGTTTCTGCCCAAGCCGTTTGACCAAAAGCAACTGATGGCAGCTCTGAAAACGGCGCAGGAGAAATCGAAAAAACCGCGAGCGAGTGTCCCAGGTGCGGCTAAAGCAGCACCTGCCGCAGCACCTGCCGCAGCACCTGCCGCAGCACCTGCCGCAGGTGCTGCCGCAGCAGCGAGCGATGGAGCAGCAGCAGGGGAAATCCAAGCTCTGAAACAGCAAATGGCTAAGATGCAGGCTGAGATAGATGCTTTGAAGAAACAAAACCAGCAAATTATGGGTTTTCTCCAGAAGATGAAGAAGTAGTAGCTACCGTTTCAAGCCGATTATATACGCCTAGTAGCGGGATGCTGCTAGGCGTATTTTTTTTAGCTGGAGTTCGTTCAGTGATTCTGCTGTGCTGTGATTAGCTGTTGGAATCGAGGCTTTAAAAAAGCTTCAACTTCCTCCATGCTTACTTGCGTATTTTGCCACGCCTCACGGGCACTCAAGCGTTCACACCAGGCACTCAGATGGGGATAATTATCTAGAGGCACACCTAGCGCAGGCATCCAAGGAACTACTGTTCCGGCGACGAGTTCGGCTAGAGTGATGGTAGGGCTACCACCAAAATAAGTGCTAGACCTCAGTAACCCCTCAAAAAATTTCAGTACCGTGTGTATTCGCTGTTCTGCTTGTTCCAGCTTCTGTGGGTCATCCGTAGGAATGCCCAACATCCGATAAGTCAAAGGATTCATAGCAGGAAACAGTTCGTTGACAGTCACCAATTCCACCATCCGCACGGTTGCTAGAGCTTTGGCATCTGTAGGCAGCATAGCAGGCGTGGGATACTTCGCCTCCAGATAGTCGAGGATTGCCAAAGATTCCACGATGCTAAAATCATCATCGACTAAAACGGGGATGTGATGGAAAGGGCTAATCGCGATAAAGTCTGGTTGCAACTGATCCCCATCCAGGTTGAGTGTCACCAGTTCAAAAGGAATCTGCTTTTCTAGTAGTGCAATCCAGACACGGCGAGAGTTTGGGGAAATTGGTGTGTGGTAAAGCTTGAGCATGGCATCTTGGGTTAAGGTGGGGTTCTAAATTTAAGCGCGGCGCAGTAGACGTATTAATACTAACAAGCCCAACGCGATCGCTAAACCACCTGCTGTCGCTGCTAGAGGAAGTTGATTAGCCTGACGCACAGCAATTGCGACAAATGCCCACATAATTACCAGGGGATAAGCTATATCGGCTCGTTTAGCCGTAATTGTGGCCGCAATACCCGCTCCGGCAATCAGCATGATTGCTGTCCATACTTGCGGACTAATTCCCCAACCGTTCCAATTAATACTGTAGAGCGCGATCGCCACATTGACAATCGTCGCTACACTAATCCAACCCAGATAAATACTCAAGGGAATATGTACAAACCACAACTCTTTTCTGCTAACTCTTTCTAAACCAATCCCCAGGCGCATATAAATCGCAATTAGTGGTATCAAAATCATCACCATTGCCAGCAAAGAAAGTGGGAATAAGCGATACTGAAACAGAAATATCCAGATGATTTGAGCAAAACTCGCTATTGCTAATAAATAGCCAAGTTTATGTAACATAGGATTTTCTCGTTGAGCGGGTAGTAGTTGATAAAACCCTAAACTAATCAACCCAAAATAAATAATTCCCCAAATTGCAAAAGCATAGTTGGCGGGAATGATTTGAACTTCTTTAAAAAAAGTGTTAGAAATTTCGCCAATTGTCAGACCGTTGAGGGGAGCGATATTGGCTAAAATATTCAGCAAGAATGCGGCAAGAATCGCAATGAAGTTTACCCATTGGTTGAGAATCTTTGAGTCGAAGCGGCCAGAGTTTGAGTTCATAAGTATGGATACTCCTGTTGTTTTAATAACTCAAGTTGCTAGGTACGTTGTTGCGCTAAAATAACGTACCTATAAATCGTCCTCAGCCTAGAAATGCTGGGGCTACACAGGCTATATATAGCAACCGCCAAGGCGCTCAAGGCATTCTTAATTCCTGAAACAATAATAAAGCTTTCTTACCCTAGCCCCTAGCCCCTTTGCCCCCTCCCCTAGTCCCTAGCTATAGCTGCTATTTCTTTAAGCTTAAGCATTTTTTTAGGATTGTGACCGACGCTATAACAGCGGATGGGGATGAGAAACCGGCTTTATTTGGTTGTAAAGGGCGATATTGCCGGTTTCTGGGATTACTGAAGCGCGTTATAGTCCCTTGGCGATATTATTGGTAAGCACGCTTAAACTCTTTTGGGCGGTTCACCCAGTCGGAGGCAACAGTTACTAGATAACTTGGTTACTCGAAAAAAAGAAATAAGCGTGATAATTTAATGACATAGCCATAGCCAGATATGTTAGGACAGTATAGAACTATTCGCCGCAAGGAAGCGATTGTGTTTACACTCAGCATTGCTGACCTTGCACTTTGCTATAGTTACCAGAGTTAAGAGATTATCTTTGGATGGGAGGAAGTGATGAATAGCAGTGCCATTTTGTGTGTAGATGACGATCCATTCGTTTTAAAACTACTCCTGGAGCAATTAAAGCGCCACTTGGGAGATAGTTGTTACATTGAAGTGGCAGAAAGCAGCAAACAAGCTTTAGAAATTGCCGAAAAGTTGTATAACGAGGGAATAGAAATTAATCTAATTATCTTCGCTCAATTCATGCCAGGGATAAAAGGAGATAAACTGCCGATCGCGTTTCAGACGTGGCATCCAAAAATGCTGCAAATAGCGTTAACTGAACAGGCAATTACTGAGGTAGAAATCGATGGGGTGAACGCTGCGAACTTGTATCGCTACATTGCTAAACCTTGGGATGAAATTGACTTAGCATTGACTGTAAAGGAAGCCCTGCGGCGTTATACACAAGAGCGACAATTAGCCAAACAAAATGCGGTACTGAAAAAATTAAAGGCGTCCCTAGAACGAAAATTCGCAAAGCGTACTCTGGAACTAACCGCAGCCAATACCCGACTTGAACAGGAAATTGTCGATCGCAACTTACTTGAGGAAAAGCTAAGTTTTTCTGAGCGGAAAATACGTGCAGTCTTCGAGGCGATGACCGACATTGTACTGATAGTTAGAGAAGAAGGAGCCATAGAAGTTGTACCGACAAATCCGGCCCGATCGGGCCAAACTGACGCCAATTTGCTCAACTCAACTATAGAGCAATTTTTTCGGGAAGAGTCAGGGGAAGTTTGGTTCGGCAAAATACGGCTAGCCTTAGATGAACAGCAAACGATCGATTTTGACTACAGCCTACCTCTTGACAACGAGGAAGTTTGGTTTGCCGCCAGCATTTCCCCTTTACCCAACAACTCAGTCATCTGGGTAGCGCGTAACATCACCGAACGCAAGCAAGCAGAGGCAGCAATGCAGGCAGCAAAAGCGGCTGCCGAAGCTGCAAACCGCGCCAAAAGTACCTTTCTTGCCAATATGAGCCACGAATTGCGATCGCCCCTCAACGCCATCCTTGGCTTTGCCCAAATAATGAGCCTCAGTCAAACCCTACCCTCCGAACACGGTGAAAATCTCGGTATCGTTAGGCGTAGCGCCGAACACCTGCTCACCGTGATCGATGACGTACTAGACATGGCCAAAATTGAGGCCGGACGCACCACCCTCAACGAAACTAACTTCGACCTCCATCGCCTGCTGAACGACTTGAAACAAATGTTTCAACTCAAAGCTGAAGATAAGGGATTGGAGTTAGTTTTTGTTTCCTTAGACGTGCCTAAATATGTGCGAACCGATCAAGTTAAATTGCTTCAAGTCTTGATTAACTTAATGACCAACGCGATTAAGTTTACAACATCGGGCACAGTGTCGGTAAGGGTAAGACGGGGAATGGGCGAGTGGGAAGTGGAGCGTAGGGAAGGCTTTCGTGCGACTCGCTGTTCCCTACACTTTGAAGTTGAAGACACCGGTCCAGGCATCGATCCCGACGAGTTAGATAGTGTCTTTGAAGCCTTTGTGCAAACAAAAACAGGACAACAAGCGCAGGAAGGGACAGGCTTAGGGTTGCCTATTAGCCGGAAATTTGTCCAACTGATGGGTGGCGAAATAACTGTCAGCAGCGAAGTTGGCAAAGGTACAACCTTCAAATTTGATATTAAAATCAGCCAGATCGAGGCTACTGAGATCGAGTACAAACAAGCGACACAGCGAATCATTGGCTTAGAACCCAACCAACCCCGCTATCGCATTCTGATTGTGGATGATAAATGGGACAATCGCCAGCTACTTGTGAAACTGCTTTCCCCACTTGGCTTTGATATCAAAGAAGCCAGCAACGGTAAAGAGGCTATTGAGATATGGGAATATTGGGAGCCGCATCTGATCTGGATGGACATGAAGATGCCGGTAATGGACGGGTATGAAACCACCAAACGGATTAAAGCGACCGCTAAAGGCAAAACCACTGCCGTTATTGCTTTAACAACCAGTAGCTTTCAGGAAGAAGAAGCCATTATTCTAGAAGTTGGTTGCGATGATTTTATCCGCAAGCCCTTCCGAGAAGAAGATCTCTTTAAAACAATGAATAAACATATTGGGGTGCTATATGTTTACGAACAACTAACCCACTCCCCAGCTTCAACCGAAACGGACGCGCTGATTCTCAACTCGGATGTCGTCGCTGCCTTACCTGCTGATTGGTTAGTTTCCTTGCAACAAGCCACAATCCAGTGCGATTTAGCGATGATGCTGCTCCTGATCGACGAAATTCGCGAACAAGAAGATCGGATTGCTAATGCGCTAGCTTATTTAGCTAACAATTTTCAGTTTGAAGAGCTATTAAACTTAATCCAGAGCGAGACAGGTTAAATATGATCCTAAAGCAAGTTAATGACTTTAAAGCCAATATTTTAGTAGTTGATGATAACGCTGAAGATTTGAAACTTTTAATGAGTATGTTGTCATCAAAAGGTTATAGAGTCCGGGTAGCACCGAATGGAAAGCTGGCTCTCAAGTCTGTGAAATCAAGTCCTCCAGACTTAATTTTGCTTGACATAATGATGCCTGGAATAGATGGCTATGAAGTCTGCCAACACCTCAAAGAAAATTTTCAAACTAGGGATATTCCCATTATCTTTTTCAGCGCATTGAATCAAGTTGTTAATAAAGTAAAAGCCTTTGCGATCGGAGGAGTAGATTATATCATCAAACCGTTTCATGAAGAAGAGGTTTTGGCTCGCGTTGAGAATCAATTGCGCTTGCAGTCATTACAAAAGCAGTTAGCGGAACAAAATGCACAACTACAACAAGAAATTCGTTATCGCAGTTGTGCAGAAGAAGCATTGCGGTTATGGGCTGACAAGCTACGGGAGCAAAACATCATATTAGCAAAAATTGCCAAAAATAAAGCTCTTAATCAGGGAGATATTAAACCTGCTGTCCAAGAAATTACAGCAGCAACTGCCCTTAATTTGGCAGTTGAACGAGCCAGTGTTTGGCTGTACGACGAGACAAAGACAAAATTAAAATGCGTTGATTTATTTGAGCAAAGTATTAACCAACATAGCGAAGGATTTGAACTGGCAATAGGAGACTATCCGGCTTATTTTGAAGCTTTGGAGCAAGACGAACCGATCGCAGCTGCGGACGCGCACGCAGACCCGCGAACTAAAGAGTTTTCCGAGTCTTATTTGACTCCATTAGGGATTGCTTCTATGCTCGATATACCCATTCGGCTGGGGGGAGAAACGGTGGGAGTTTTATGTTTGGAACACATCGGATCTGTTCGCGATTGGACACCAGAAGACCAAAATTTCTCTCGCTCGATCGCAGATTTAATATCTTTGGCACTCGAAGCAAGAGAACGTCAACGCGCAGAAGCAGGGCGACGTTCCTCTGAAGCAAAATTAGCATCCGCCTTTCGCTCTTCTCCAGATCCGATCGGACTGGTAACTTTCCCCCAGGGACGCTACATCGAAGTCAACGATAGCTTCTGTAACTTTTTCGGTTACGATCGCGCACAGACGATCGGTCGCACCGTCCGAGATCTGAATATTTGGGTCAATCTAGAAGAGCGTAACAAAATCGTCCAGAGCGTGCAAGAGAAAAGAGCCATTCGCAATTGCGAAGTAGATGTTCGCACAGCATCAGGCGAGATAAAAACGGTACTATTTTCAGCAGAACTGATCGAAATTGACGGACAAGAGTGCCTACTTGGCACAAAGAAGGACATCACCGATCGCAAAAAAGCGGATGTGGCACTGAAATCGGCAACCGAACGCCTGCAATATCTGCTTACTTCTAATCCAGCAATTATTTACAGCTGCAACGCAGGAGAGGATTTTGGCACTACTTTTATCAGCAGCAACGTCAAGGCAATGTTGGGCTACGAAGCGCGAGAATTTTTAGAAGATTCCAGTTTCTGGAGCTACCATATTCACCCAGAAGATGTCCATCGTATTTTTATCGGATTAGCGAACTTGTTATCGCAGCGCTCTTACTCCTGCGAATATCGCTTTTTGCACAAAGACGGCACTTATCGTTGGGTCTACGATCAGCGTAGGTTAGTCAGGGATAAAGCTGGTAACCACGTCGAATGTATTGGTTATTGGGTAGATATCAGCGATCGCAAACAAGCAGAATTTGCATTGCGGGAGAGTCAACGCCGGTATCAAACCTTAGCAGAAGCCTCACCTGTTTGTATATTCAACACCGATGCTGATGGAAATTGTCTCTACGTCAATCAGCGCTGGAGCGAGATGACAGGACTTTGTTTAGAAATGGCGGCGGGAGAAGGGTGGACAAGTAACTTACATCCAGATGATTGCGATCGCGTTTTTACCGAGTGGGCTTTTGCAGTCGAAGCTAGGGTGGAGTTTAAGTCTGAGTATCGTTTCCAGCGCCCTGATGGGACTCTAGTTTGGGTAATCGGTCAAGCATTGCCAGAAATTGGGAATGACGACGAAATTAAAGGCTACGTCGGTACGATTACCGATATTAGCGATCGCAAACGCACAGAAGCAGCCCTCAGAGAAAGTGAAGAACGCTTTGGGCTAGCCGTTTCTGGCACCAATGATGGCATTTGGGATGGCGACTTGAGGACCGATCGAGTTTATTTCTCTCCTGTTTGGATGAAAATGTTGGGCTACAGCGAAGGAGAATTGCCCTATCTAATTAGCACCTGGTTAGACAGGGTGCATCCAGATGATTTACCCAAAGCTTTGGGAGAATTTCAAGACCACCTTGAGGCCAAAACCCCCATTTATCAGAACACCCATCGAATCCAACGCAAAGATGGTCAATGGTTGTGGGTTGAGGCGAAGGCTAAATGCCAGCGCGACTCAGGAGGGAAAGCTTACCGAGTTACGGGGACAATGGCCGATATTACCCAACGCAAACAGGTAGAGGAGGCATTGCAGGAGAGTGCAGAACGGGAAAGAGCTCTAGCCCAAGTTATTCAAAGAATGCGCCAAACTTTGGATATTGAAACGATATTTGCTGCCACAACCCAAGAATTACGGCAAGTCATCGATTGCGATCGCGTTGTCGTCTATCATTTTCATCCCGACTGGAGTGGAGAATTAGTCGCAGAGTCTGTAGGAAATGAGTGGAATTCTCTACTGGAACAACAAGCAAATTATCCCAAATTGGCAGAAAATGCAGTTGAAGAACAGCATTGCACTGTGAAAGCACTCAATAGCTTAGATTCCCCGATCTGGCGGGATACTTATCTGCAAGAAACCCAAGGCGGTGTATACAATGAAGGCGCAAGCTATTTAGTTGTTGAAGATATTTACTCTGCTAATTTTACCCCTTGTTACCTCGAACTCTTGGAGCGATTTCAAGCCAGAGCTTATATCATTGTGCCCATCTTCTCTGGCAATAAACTGTGGGGATTGTTGGCAACTTATCAAAATTCTGCTCCCCGCCAATGGAAAACAACAGAAATTAATGTCCTAGTTCAAATTGGCAATCAGTTGGGAGTCGCTTTGCAGCAAGCAGAATTACTCGAACAAACTCAGAAACAATCGCAAGCACTACAAAAATCTGCTCTAGCCGCCGATGCAGCCAACCGCGCCAAAAGCGAATTTCTCGCCAACATGAGCCACGAACTGAGAACGCCACTCAATGTTATACTCGGTTTTACCCAAGTCATGACTCGTGACACTTCCCTATCTAGCCAGCAACAGGAAAACCTAGTAATTATCAATCGTGCTGGCGAACATCTGCTCGAACTGATTAACGACATTCTGGAAATGTCCAAAATCGAGGCCGGTCAAACCACATTAAATGAAAACAGCTTTGACTTAATTTACTTGCTAGACAGTCTAGAAAAAATGCTGCGATTCAAAGCCGAATCTAAGGGTCTACAACTCCGATTTGAATCTGCCTCAGACCTGCCTCAATATGTGCAAAGCGATGAAAATAAGTTGCGTCAAGTCTTGATTAATTTGCTAGGCAATGCGATCAAATTTACAGAAAAAGGTACTGTAGCGTTGCGAGTAAAGAGGGGATTAAAAACCGGCGAAAAAAGTATCAATAATCAATCTTTATATTTTGAAATAGAAGACACAGGCCCCGGCATCAAACCCGAAGAACTTGACCTTTTATTTAAAGCTTTTGGGCAAACAGAAACGGGGCGAAAATCTCAGCAAGGAACGGGATTGGGTCTACCTATTAGCCGAAAATACGTACAATTGATGGGTGGAGATATTAAAGTCAGCAGTACCCCCGGTAAGGTAACTTTGTTTACTTTTGATATTCAAATAAAATTGACTGACGCGGCTAAAATTAAGACACGCCAAAGTAAATGCAAAGTAATTGGTTTAGCGCCAAATCAGCCAGAATATCGCATTTTGGTAGTTGATGACGCTAGAGAAAGCCGTCTTTTGTTAGTCAGACTATTCACATTAATCGGCTTCTCCGTGCGGGTGGCAGAAAATGGTCGAGAGGGAGTTAGCGCCTGGTCAAGTTGGTTACCTCACCTGATCTTGATGGATATGAGGATGCCGGTGATGGATGGTTATGAAGCGACTAAACAGATTAAAGCACATCCTCTGGGTAAGACAACTAAGATCGTTGCCCTTACTGCTAGCGCCTTCGACGAACAGCGACAGATGATTCTGTCAATTGGGTGTGACGATTTTGTTGGTAAGCCATTTCGAGAGGAGGTTTTGTTAGGAAAAATCAGTCAACATTTAGGGGTTGAATATATCTATGAACAAGAAGATCTAATAGCGAACGCAATGCAGCAAACAGATTTTTTGCCAGAAGCAGATTTAGTTTCTCTTTTGTCTGAAATGTCTGCTGAGTGGATAGCACAGTTATACCATGCTGCCGTTCAATGTAGCGATGAGCTAATTTTGGATTTGCTAGAACAAATTCCTCCAGAAAAATCCACTTTGGTAGACGCTATTACAGATTTGGCAAATAACTTTCAGTTTGAAAAAATTATGCAATTGACACAACAGGGTACAAAATGAATAACGAGAGCGTTGATTTGTCTAAAAAAGATATTCTCATAGTTGATGATACGCCAGCAAACCTGCGTTTTTTAGCCAAGATTCTCACGGTTCAGGGGTATAATGTCCGCAAAGCTTTGAACGGGCAAATAGCGCTTACTTCGTGTCAAATGATTTTGCCGGATCTGATATTACTCGATATTATGATGCCCGATATGGATGGCTATGAAGTTTGTCTGCGTCTGAAAGCGGATGAGCAAACTTGCAAGATCCCGGTAATTTTTATAAGCGCCTTAAGTGATGTTTTCGACAAAGTAAAAGGGTTTAAAGTTGGCGGTATTGACTACATCACCAAGCCGTTTCAATTTGAAGAAGTTATCGCTCGCGTCAAAAGTCAACTGGCACTAAGGGAGGCAGAAATAAAAATTTACCAACTTAATCTTGAACTCGAAGAACGGGTTAAGGAGCGCACTTTTCAGCTGGAAGTGGCAAATCAAGAACTCCTGGTAGAAATTATGGAACGCAAGCAACTTCAAAATCAACTGCTGCATATAGCGCTGCACGATTCACTTACTGACTTGCCGAACCGGGCTCTATTTATGCAGTGCTTGTCAGAGAGTCTCAACCGCGCTAAAGAACAGCCAGATTATCAGTTTGCTGTACTATTTATGGATTGCGATCGCTTCAAAATCGTCAATGATTCCCTCGGTCATCTGGTGGGAGATGAATTGCTGATTGCGATCGCCCACCGACTGCAAGGTTGTCTAAAACCTATTGATACTATAGCACGATTAGGCGGCGACGAATTTGCCATTATCCTAGAAAATATTACAGACCTCGGCATGGCCACACAAGTTGCCGAACAAATTCTTCAAGAGCTATCAACTCCTTTTCAACTATCCAGATATGAAGTATTTATCAATGTGAGTATTGGCATTACTCTGAGCAATACTTACGACGATAAGCCAGAATATCTGCTTCGGAATGCCGACACCGCAATGTATCGCGCTAAGGCACTGGGAAAAGCTCGGTATCACGTTTTCGATCCAGCTATGCACCAACAAGCTCTCCAACTTTTACAGCTAGAAAATGACCTGCGAAGGGCTGTGGAACGGAAAGAATTTATCGTTTACTATCAGCCGATCATCTCCCTATATACAGGCCGAATTAGCGGATTTGAAGCGCTCGTGCGGTGGAAACATCCCACTCGCGGTTTAGTTTCTCCGGGAGAGTTTATTCCGGTGGCGGAAGAAACGGGTTTGATTGCTTCGATCGACACTTGGGTATTGCAAGAAGCTTGTCATCAACTAAGTATCTGGCAGAAGCAGCAACCAGCTGAAGAACCGCTGACGATGGGCGTCAATCTTTCGGTGCGGCTGCTTTCGCAGCCCAACTTAATCGAATATATTGCACAAGTTCTTCAGAAAACAGATTTAAATCCTCAAACTTTAAAGCTGGAGATCACCGAAAGTGCCATAATGGAAAATAAGGAATCTGCTCTAATAATTTTAGATGAACTCAAAAAACGTAAAATCCAGTTAAGTATTGATGACTTTGGCACTGGCTATTCTTCTTTGAGTTACCTGGACAGTTTTCCTGTAAATACGCTCAAGATTGACCAATCTTTCATTAATCGGATGGATGGAAAACTAGAAAAGAAGGGTCTGGTTCCGGCAATTATCAGCATGGCCCACAGAATGGGGATAAGTGCGATCGCTGAAGGTGTAGAAACCCACGAGCAGTTAGCTCAATTGAGAACTTTAAACTGTGATTTCGGTCAGGGTTATCTGTTTTCTAAACCTTTGGAAAGTAAGTTAGCTTTCGCTTTGCTCGCATCTGAACCCCAATGGTAATTGTTATGTACTTCAGGGGGTAAAACAATGATTAAAAATCCATACGAAGCGAACAAAGACAAGATTATCGGGGTTGATAACAATCTAAAATCCGAAAAAAAAGATAACATTTTGCTCGTTGACGATACGCCTGATAACCTGCGTTTTTTATCCAATATGTTGAGCAAAGAGGGGTATGAAGTTCGCAAGGCACTTAACGGAAAGACGGCTTTGATGGCAATACAGGCGGCTCCCCCCGATCTGATTTTGCTCGACATTATGATGCCGGAAATGGATGGATATGAGGTTTGCACTCAGCTAAAAGCTTCAGAAAAAACTCGCGATATTCCGGTAATTTTTTTGAGTGCCCTGGATGATGTTTTGAACAAGGTGAGAGCCTTTAATGTGGGTGGATCGGACTACATTAGCAAACCGTTTCAGTTTGAAGAAGTTTTGGTTAGAGTCAAAAATCAGCTAACCGCTCAGCGTCTCCAAAAGCAACTGGGCGAGCAAAATGCAATTCTGCAACGGGAAATCGAAGAACGCAAGCTGGTAGAAGCGGCGCTTCGCTCTTCGGAAGCGAAAAATCGCGCTTTAGTTGATGCTATCCCGGATGTGATGTTTCGCATCAATGCCGATGGTATCTTTCTTGACTACCGGGGTGCAAAATTCGATCGCTTCTCAACCACAGAGTTTGAGGATGAGAAATTGACCAAACCCTTTTGCAGTTCGCATTACAGCGATTTGCCCTACGGACAAACGGTACGCGATCGCCAAGCGATAGGCAAAAAAGTATCGGAGATTTTCTCTGAGGACTTAGCTGCGTGGACGATGCACTACGTCGAAGAAACCCTCTCCACCCAAACGATGCAAATAGGCGAGTACGTTCAACAGGTCAATGGTCAATGGCATCATTACGAAGCGAGGTATGTAGTTAGCGGAGCGGATGAAGTTTTGGCGATTCTGCGCGATATCTCCGATCAAAAACGGGCTGAGGCAGAGATGCGGCAATCGGAAGCACAATTGAAAGCGCAAAAAACACAGCTAACAGAAACTTTGAACGAACTTAAACGGACGCAAGCAACCCTAATTCAGAATGAAAAAATGATTAGTTTGGGGCAACTCGTGGCAGGCATCGCCCACGAAATTAACAACCCAATCGGCTTCATTTATGGCAACCTCTCCTATGTGAGTAGCTATACTTCTGGCTTGTTGCGGCTGGTGAAAATGTACCAAGAAGCTTTGCCCAATCCTACAACAGATATCCAGCAATTTATTGAAGAGATCGAGTTAGAGTTTTTGGATGAAGATTTGCCGAAACTCATTGGTTCCATAAACGCGGGAGCCGAACGGATTAGCAAAATTGTGCTTAGCTTACAAAACTTCTCCCGCCTTGGGGAAGCCGAACTCAAGAGAGTGGATATCCACGAAGGAATCGAGAGTACTTTAATGATTTTGCAGCACCGCCTCAAAGGTAATTCCAATCGTCCTGCGATTGCAGTGGTAAAAGAATTTGGTTCGCTACCTTTGGTTGAGTGCTATGCGGGAAAAATTAATCAGGTGTTTATGAATATTCTGAGTAATGCGATTGACTCTTTGGAGTCACGCTTCGCCAACGATGCGATCGCAAAATCATTTGTCATCGATCGTTCCTCATTGGTGGAGACTACTAAATTATTAACAAATGACAATCCTACGATTACCATTCACACTGAATTAGTTGAGGCACAGCGGGTGGCAATAACAATTACCGATAATGGGCAAGGGATGACAGAAGCGGTAAGAAAGCGTGTATTCGATCCATTTTTTACCACGAAGGAAGTTGGCTCTGGGACGGGATTAGGAATGTCGATTAGTTATCAAGTTATTGTGGAGCAACATGGAGGGGAGATTCGTTGCGAAAGTGCTATTGGAGAAGGAGCAAAATTTACTATTGCAATTCCGATTTTACACCCGAAGTTGCTCCCAGTAATATGAGCAAGAATACCAACCACAGTTCATGTCTTCGTCCCCGAATGTGCTGATAGTAAGTATTTGCTGCAACTGCTCGATCGGATTCATATTTTTTGGTTGTAGACATTCGATCGCTCATCCGAATTCATATTTTTTTATTTTTGGATGAAACCCCCTGCCCTGCCCGTTGAAGGGGAGGGCAGGGGGGTAAGGTTCACCCAACAGCAGACAGAAAATTTTGATATACACCCTCAATCGTTTGGGATTCAGATGAGACATCAGATTCAATTTTCTTGAGACGTTCCAATTCCGTTTTGTAATTGATTTCGCGAGACTCTTTTTGTTGAAGCAGATTATCTAATTCAGCTTGGCGGGATTTAATATCATCGTTTATGCGATCGCTCACTTCTTTTTCATACACATCGAAACATTCTTTGACGGCATCGTGAATTGGTTGCCATTGTTGATCCGCCACCTGCGGCAAATATTTCACCAACTCTTTTTTGGCAGCTTTCACCAATTCTTTGCGAGCTTGATCTGCTTGGAAAAGACCAACACCCAATCCAACCAGCGCTAGGGTTATTGGGCCTAAAATAATCCCGAAAACAGTAGAAACAGTCACGCTGATTCCTATCACAGCGATTAAATTAAGCAGGATATTTTTCCAATCGAAACCTGCTCCCATCAGTGCGGCTCCGGCAATATTTCCCGAAGCCAAAGAAACCAAACCCATCGCCCAATTTGCCCAAGCAGGAGAGTTATCTTCAGGCAAAGTAGTATTGTCTGCTGATATCTTTTTTCCGGTTAGTTTCTCGGT
Organism: Argonema antarcticum A004/B2; assembly: GCF_023333585.1. Classification (GTDB taxonomy): domain Bacteria; phylum Cyanobacteriota; class Cyanobacteriia; order Cyanobacteriales; family Aerosakkonemataceae; genus Argonema; species Argonema antarcticum. The sequence continues at coordinate 16,218 of NZ_JAIQZN010000029.1, read as the reverse complement.
AATCTTGTCTGTTACCTTGGTATATGAAGCGCCATAGGTTGCCGCACTTTTGGCAAGCTGTGTAAAAGCTGCATTCATTTCTTGTTCGGCAGTAAGAGTCCAAGCTGAAAACTTGTCGTTGATGTACTGCTCGAATGCTTGTTTAAGTCCCGCTTCAAACCTTTGCCGTTTACCTTGGTCGATAAAATCTCCAAATCTTAGGTCTGGTTGATAGCGCATAAAATCGGTTTCAAAGGTGTTGCCCAAGTTGAGGACATAAGTGCGAAAAGAATCTGCAATTCCTCTCGCTTTATGATCGCGGATCGCTTTAATTTCCTGCTTGAATTCATCCCCAATCTTAGTCAGTTTATTAAACTCTGGCTCAACCGAATTAATCCTTTCTTTCAATTCCTTGACATCTTGATCGAGCAATGGTATACGACGTTCGATCGCTTCGCAAACTCGGTGAGAAGTTTGGCGTGCTAGAGTTCTAGCTTGCCGGATTTCCGAAATAGCTCTTTCCTTCGTCAAAAATGTGTTGAGTGCGCCCATAAACTCTGTAAAACCAGTCCCTTCCAGAGAAGCGGAGGCATCTTTCATCCGCCGACGCAGCGCTTTAATTGCGGAAACTTCAAACACTCGTTCATCATAAATATCATAACCATCAACAACGCAATATTCAGCTAGGTTAGCTTTGAAAACCTGCCGCAATCTCCCCTCAGCTTCTTGCAATTCTTGCGTGTCGTCAGGGTCAATTAAACTCTCGCGCACCTGATCCCAAGCATTGACTAGAAAGAATACGCTTAACCCTCTACCTTTGATATAATTTTCTAGATAGCGACGCTCTCCTAAAGTGCAAGGTTGCGATGCTCTCAAGACAAACAAAATTGCGTGGCAGTTATTGATATAACCCAGCGATAATTCATTTCGCGCTTCTGTATCATTCAATCCGGGACTATCAACAATTTCTACACCTTTTTCCAGCAAAGGTAACGGATACTCGACTACAGCATAGTCAACATCGGGAAAAGCTTGCTTTTTCTCTTGTTCTAATCTCTTTGCCTCTGCGGGGTCAATTGTGTAATCCTGCTTAAAGCTCTTAAAATCAAGCTGTTTAGGACTTTTACCATCTTTAAAGTGAACAGTTACTTTCTTTTCGAGGCCATAACGGAGGACTGTTAGCAATGCCGTGCAGGGATTGACGTCACTCGGTAATAAGTTTTCACCGATTAAAGCGTTGAGAAACGTGCTTTTTCCCCGTTTCATATCCCCTAAAACCATCAGTCGAAATACACCCTTGCTTAAATTTTTACTGGCTATTTTGATGTCTTCTATTTCTCTTTCTAAACCGAGTCCACCAGAGGTTTGTTTTCCTTGCGATTCGGCTTGCTCTATGGTTTGGGCCATTCTGCCAAGAGATGTGGATACTTCAGCTCGCACTTCGGCGACTTTTTCCAAATCTTTGAGAAAGCGATCGGTTTCCACTTTGTAACTCATTTTGATGACACCTTATTATGGATTAGGAAGTAGGGTTTTTTGTGAATTAAAATTGTAGGTTGGGTTGAGCAATAGCGAAACCCAACATCGATCGCCGCTGTGTTGGGTTTCGTTACCAAAAGCCCAACCTACTCTGGAAATAGGTAGCTCACCTGCCCTTGAGTTTGTGGGGACGGGCGAGACGCCCATCCCACAAAAGCAGTGTCGCCTCTGGTTAAGATTGGTATGAAAGTAAATCCTCATACACAGACTCAAGATTACGATATTCGGATAAAATCTCAGCATCTACATTTTTCAGACGCTTTAATTCCTTATCGCGATTAATTTCGCGGGATAACTTTTGCTGAAGTAGATTATCTAACTCAGCTTGTCGAGAGTTAATGTCATCATTAATCCGCTTGGTGACTTCGCGCTCGTAAGCATCAAAACAATCTTTGACAGCTTGATGAATGGGTTCCCATTGTGACTGCGCTATTTCTGGAAGATACTTGACAAACTCTTTTTTTGTGGCTTTGATCAACTCTTTTCGGGCTTGATCTGCTTGCCAAGCACCAACACCCAAACCTAGTATAAGAAGACCCACAGGCCCAGTTATCAAAGAAATGGAAAAAATGGATAAAAAGCTCCATATTCCAATTACTGCTAGAGAGTTTACGAGGATATTTTTCCAATCGAATCCTGCCGCAGCAAGCCCTATACCAGCAACGTTACCCAAAGCTAATGAGAAAAATCCCATCGCCCAACTCGCCCAAGCTGGCGAACTTTCTTCACTACCTATATTTTGAGAAGCGAATACCTTTTGCCCGATCAACTTTTCACTGATGGCATTTGCTACCTTTGTATAGGCGGAACCGTACTGGGAAGCACTCTGGGATAGTTGGGCGAAGGCATCTTGCATTTCTCGTTCGGCGGTAAGTTCCCAACCGGAAATTTTATCGTTGATGTATTGCTCGAACGCTTGTTTGAATGCTGCATTAAACTCTTCCCGTTTACCTTTACTTAGGGAATCAAGAAAGCCTATGTCAGGCTGATAGCGTAAAAAATCAGATTCAAAAGTATTGCCTAAATTCAAAATGTATGCTCGAAAAGAATCTGCGATCGCTCTTGCCTTCCTGTCTCGCGTGCTGATAATGTCATCTTTGAAGCGATCGCGTATCTCAGTCAGTTTCTTAAATTCCGGTTCCACCGAACTTATCCGCCGTTTCAATTCCTCAACATCCTGCTCTAGCAAAGGGATGCGGCGATCGATCGCTTCGTTGACGTGGTTGTAAGTTTGACGTGCTAGAATTTTAGCTTGCCGTAATTGTGCAACTGCCCGTTCTTTCGTCAAAAACGTATTCAATGCACCCATAAACTCTGTAAATCCCGTCCCTTCTAAACTCTCATCTACATTTTTAACCCGCCGACGCAGAGCCTTGAGCGAAAAAATCTCAAATACTCTTTCATCATAAATATCGTAACCATCGACTTGACAATATTCAGCTAGATGGGTTCGGAAAACTTGACGCAGTTTCCCTTCAGCTTCTTGCAGTTCTTGAGTGTCATCGGGGTCAATCAGCGCCTTGCGTATTTCATCCCAAGCGTTGATTAAAAAGAAAACAGTTAACCCTCGCCCTTTGATGTAATTTTCCAAATAACGACGCTCTGTCATCGTAACAGGCTGATCGGCTCTGAAGACGAAGAGAATAGCATGGCAATTATTGATGTAACTTAAAGAAAGTTCGTTTCGCGCTTCCGTATCGTTTAGACCCGGACTGTCAACAATTTCAATCCCTTTTTCCAGTAGCGGTAATGGATACTCCACTACGGCATAATTGACATTGGGAAAAGCTATTTTTTTCTCTTCTTCTAGTTTATTAGCTTCCCCTGGTTCAATTGTGTACTGCTGTTTAAAAGTAGGAAAATCCATCTGTTCGGGAAGTTTACCTTCTTTAAAGTAGACGGTAACTTTCTTTTGGGGCCCGTAACGGAGAACGGTTAGCACTGCCGTACAGGGATTCACGTCGCTGGGCAATAAATTTTCACCGATTAAGGCATTCAGGAAGGTACTTTTGCCCCGTTTCATATCTCCTAAAATTAGGAGCCGAAATACACCGTGCTGTAAGTTTTTTCTGGCTAAATCGATATCTTCTATATCTCTTGCTAAACCCAGTCCACCAGAGGCTGCTTCTGCTTCTGATTCGGCTTCTTTGAGAGTATCAGACATTTTAGCGAAAGCGCGGGCAAAATCATGCCGCACTTTGGCGACTTTATCCAAATCTTTGATGAAACTTCCAGGTTCAGTTGTGTAAGTCATAATTTATTACCTGATTAAACGATCGACTGAGCGATCGGGCCGAGTAACGGGTATGATATGGGGTGCGATCGCGTCATCCGCATAAGCACGTATGCCTACTCTCACCCAAGTCTCTACAACTGTAACTTCAGAGCCTCATAACTGCCTAGATCTAACTAGGGAAGTCAAAAGTCAAAAGTCAAAAGTCAAAAGAAGGATTCTTCCCCTTCTTCCCCTAGCCCCACTCCCCCACGCCCTAGCCCCTAGCCTCTTCTACTTTCTTTTGACTTTTGACTTTTGACTTCCCTAGCCCCTACCCCCTTCTTCTTTCTTTTGACTTTTGACTTTTGACTTTTGACTTTTGACTTCCCTAGCCCCTATTTAATGGCATAAGTGACGCTGACTTGACTCCTCACCTGCACCTCCGTTGGAGCAGAAGGATTATAAGGGGGTGTATTTTCACTGAATGCAGCAAAGGGGGAGGTTGGAACGGCAACCTTCGAGCCGCAAGCGGAAACAGATGCAGGACTGACGATCGGATAAACTGTTACCAACAGAAGTTCTCCAACTTGCACACCCATTTCCGACGCAATACCTCTCACCTGATTTTGAGCATCTTTCAAAGCCGCACGACGAGCGGTACTCTCCAGTGGCTGACAGTTATTCACCGCATACTCTGCACCGATACCCTGAATAAACAGAGCGTCACCCCCTTGCAGAGCTGAACTCGCCACCTTGACAACTTCTTGCACTCGTTCGCGAGTTGGCTTGTCGAGCTTCACCAGCAGCTTGGGATTTTCTAAAGAACTGGTTTCAATTGTGATGCGATCTTTTGGTACTTTAATGGCAAGGAGGGCGTCAACTACAGGCTTGAGCAGTTCCTCTCCCGGTAGAGAAGCACTTTCCTGTGCGGGTGCTTCTGTTGTTGCTGGCGGTGGTGGCTCGGCGGGTGCGCGACTGGCGAAGCGAAATTCAAGACGTGCTGTGTCTGCTGGTGCGGTTGCTTGACCTTGACCGATGACTGCGATCGCACGTCGGTTAATCAGACTTGGTGTTAAACTATCAGCAGCCTGCGATACGCTAAAGCCTGCCTCCCCACCCGAAGACGAAAGTTGCTGCGTGTCAAAGTTACTCAATTTTACGGTAACCAAGTTCTCGGCGCTGCTGTTTTTAGGTGCGCCTATCCACAGTCCCACAATCGTTGCAGCTGTGAATAGGGTATGGTAAACTCCTGGTAAAAATTTAGACATGAGTAGATAGCACAATCAAAGGAAATGCTCAAAATCAGAGTCTGAGTTAGTGTTGAGTTGGGATTCGATCGCAGCAACACAGTACCAAACGGAAAGCAAATATTAACATGATTGACCATCTTTCTATCGGCGTGTCAGACTTTGCGCTAAGTCTAGCTTTTTACGATACCGTATTGGCAGAACTAGGTTTCAAGCGCTGCATGGATATTGAATTTGACGGGATCAAAGCAGCGGGCTATGGCTCCGATTCCGATACTGAACCCCCCTTCTGGATTGGTCATAAAAACGAGCTACCCACAGCCGTTACACCTTCAGCAGGCTTCCACATTGCTTTCCAGGCTACGACGCGAACAGCCGTAGATGCCTTTTATGCGGCGGCTATAGCAGCTGGCGCAACCGACAATGGCCAGCCAGGATTGCGGCCCCAATACCACCCAAATTATTATGCAGCTTTTGTTCTAGACCCAGATGGCTATAACATCGAAGCAGTCTGCCACCAACCACAGCCTTAATGTTTATAAATATAAATAAGTATGGATTTTTTGACTATTTTGGGGCTAGTAGCGGGTACATTAACAACGATCGCCTTTTTGCCGCAAGTAATTAAAACCTGGAAATCCCAGTCAGCTAAAGATTTCTCGTTTGGAATGCTAATTACTTTCAGTCTAGGCGTGTTTCTGTGGTTACTTTATGGAATTGCCAAAAATGATTTGCCCGTTATTCTCGCCAACCTGCTAACCTTTGTCTTGAATTTAATAATAATTGTCCTAAAAACAAAGTACAAGTGAATTTGAGGAGACTGCTATGCCTGAAAACCAAAATGACGAACAAGCTACTACGACCTTGACTTCTGAGCCTGCTAAAACTCGGATACGACACTGGGGTACGGTTACACTTTTAGAAGAAGCGGAACGCTACCGGATTAACCGCATCGAGGTAAAACCAGGTCATCACATCAGTACTCAAATGCACTATCATCGCAGCGAACACTGGATTGTCGTCTCTGGCACAGCCAAAGTCATCTGCGATGGTAAGGAAACACTGCTCAAGCAAAAAGAGTCTACCTACGTTCCCCTGTCTACGCCTCACCGGGTCGAAAATCCAGGGGTGATTCCCCTAGTAATGATTGAAGTGCAAAATGGGGAATATCTTGGAGAAGATGACATTATCCGTTTTTCCGACAATAACGAAACCTGATGCTTGAAAATATCCCGCTCCCCCGAATTTAGGTAGCTAAGGGGGGGGTAACAAGCCGAGCGGATCAAATCCAGGTGACCTGCCGCAGCCAAGGCCAAATACCTGTTTTTCTTCTCACCGTCACCTGCTCGCTATTTTCTCTAACTACAGACTTTAACTCCTGAGTTGTAAAACTGTAGCCCAAAGCCTCAGCAATTTTTACGAATTCATCTGGATTGCCTGCTGCTTTCAATTTATCGCGTAAAATCGCGTCTTGAGTAGCAGCTTCTAAAAATAGATCCGCGCTTTCTCTGGACATTTGGTAAACTCCCTCTATTATGTACGACCTTAACTAATTTTATCTCCCACTCTAAACTTGTTCTTTGCTCTTAAGGCAGAATCTTAACAATTCGGGGAAACAGAATTTTTATTGCTTAAGTAAGAGGCGACTGTGTTAAGCAGGATTAAGCTGAACTATTCATAGCTAAAAACTCTTAATAATGGCAAGATGATCGTTATAATTATGGGGGTTAGCGGTTCGGGAAAATCTACCGTTGGAATGATGCTGGCGTCAGCGCTTAATTGGGAGTTTAGCGACGCGGATTCCTTTCACTCCCCAGCGAACGTTGAAAAGATGAGCCAAGGCATTCCCCTCACCGATGCGGACAGGATTCCGTGGCTTTTGGCAATGCAGTCGGCTCAAGCTCAATGGCTGGGAGAAGAACGCCACATGGTACTGGCCTGTTCTGCCCTAAAATCTTCTTATCGCGAGATGCTTTACTTTGACCCGGAACGAATACGGCTGGTTTACCTGAAGGGAAGCTTTGAACTTATCCAGAAGCGGCTGGCAATACGTCAGCACCACTTTATGAGTAAAGAGTTGCTGCAAAGCCAGTTTGACACCCTTGAGGAACCTGAATCGGCTATTTGTGTAGATGCGTCCCAGCCGCCAGATGCGATCGTGCAACAGATTATAACAACTCTTGGTATATGAAGTAAAGCTAAACTCCCCTGCTAGAACACCGATTCAGTCTGAGGTATAGGGGCTAAAAACCCGGTTTCTTTGAGTTAGGCTAACGAAATATCAGTTGATAGAGCGACAGAAACCGGGTTTTTGAGATGACTGAATCCTAGCTCTAGGAATTCTTTAACTGTTCTTCCCTAACAGGGATTCAAATTCAGCCTGTAATGATTCGATATCCCCAACTCGTGCCACCAAAAGATTGTCGCTTCCGGCATCCTGCAATCGTTCTTTCCAATACTGGATGCTCTCGGAGTTGTTCATCCAGAAGTTAATCACGGTATCCACAACTCGATCCGAATCCCAACCTCGCATTGGAGGCACAGGTTCCACAGATTCTAGTAAAGCATCCAGGGTGCATTTATAGGCTCCCACGTATTCTACACCATTCTGTGGTTTTTGCTGCTGGATCTGCTGTTGCTGATTAAAAAAGTACAAAACTGGAGATACTCCCAGGAGGTCAAAGCTGTATTTCATACCCAACTCCTAAATCAGTCTTCTCTTTTTGTAAGTAAAGCTAAGTTTTAGAAAAAGTATGGTCGCCTGATTTACAAAATGGCATCTAACTTAAGTCTATTTTCCTTCTGTTCCATCAGAATGATTAACTAAGTATATCCGCAATCTAAAAAGAAGCTATGTAACAAAACGTAAAATTTCTGGATTTGGTACGTTGTTGTCGTTTAGCGTTCAGAGCTATTTTGGGAGTTTTGGTAGCGTTGGGCGGTGTCGCCCGTTTAGTTTGGGATAATACTGTTGCCCCTCCTCCTCGTCAACGGGTCGGGGGTTGGGGGGCAGGGGCAAGGGTTCTACCGTTCGCACTTAAACTGCCAGCCTCGAAACTTAACGGCTCTGATATGCTTGCCAAAGATAATACCCCACAGTGCCAAACACAACCAAGAGTATTATCAACAAAAGCGCCACATTTAATCCCAACGCCTTTCCTGACGCTGCCAGAATAATTTGCCATTCTATAAAAGCAAATTCCCAGACAAGTTCCAGTTTCAGCCATCTCATTAAACCCACAGCTAACTGATATTGCCTGTTAGCATTCGCTTCTGTAATTGGCCAAGGATAATTAAACGTATGGGGAAAACGATTTATGACTGTCAGCATCGCATAAATCAATATGCTGAGCGCCGGAAATAGTAATATAGTCAGTTTGCTGCCTGTGGAATCTGGCTTTCCTGAAATATCAAAATGGATGGGAATAACATCAGGTAAAGCAGCCCACTTAGTGATGAGGAGTATAATAGTTAAGAGAATGCCTGCTACAGCGGCGATTTCTATTGCTGTATCTAAGGTAGAGCGGGGAATGTTTAAGACTGGTCTTGATGTCATATTTTAGCTCCAATGATTAGATTGATGCAACAATAATCTTATGCTGACTTTTTCTAGCGAAACAAACAACGATATAGCCAAAATTCGGGAAGTAGTGGCAGATGCTTTTGGTCAAACAAATGAAGCCCAACTCATAGAAACGATCCGCAACTCCCCGAATTTCCTTCCCGAACTCTCGATAGTGGCAAAAGAGGATGAGAATGTGCTGGGGCACATTTTGTTCAGCCCTATTACAATTGAAGCACAAGGACAGATAAGTGGCGCGATCGCACTCGCACCCGTCGCCGTGACACCTGCGCGTCAGCGCCAAGCTATTGGCACCCAACTGGTGCAAGTGGGTTTGTCTAAATGCCGTGACTTAGGCCATAGTATTGTCGTAGTTCTTGGGCATCCGCAATATTATCGCCGTTTTGGTTTCCAGACAGCGAGTAACTTCGGCGTGCAAGCACCCTTCCCAGTTCCCGATGAAGCATTTATGGTGTTGGAACTTATGCCGGATGCGTTGAAAGATGTTAGCGGAATCGTGCGATATCCGGCATATTTTGATGGAGTCTGAAATATTGTTTTGCTACAAAGAATCGGTACTTTAAATTGAAACTAATGGATGGAGTTAGCGATGTTTGGTGGTAATTGGACAACTGATAAATTGCAACGTATACGCAAATATCTTGTGGCATATACAACAATCATGAGAAAACAAAATTTTAAGCAGTATATGTATATAGATGCCTTTGCAGGAACCGGATGGCTAACTCTTAAACAAAATGAGCAATCAGAACTGCAATCAGAGTTACCGCTATTTGCTGGAATTGTTGAACAAGACTCAAAGACTAATTTAGAAGGTTCTGCGCGGATTGCGCTTCAAGTTGAGCCGAGATTCACAAAATATATTTTTGTTGAAAAGGATAAAAAACGATTTGAACAACTAGAAAATATCAAACTGGAGTTTCCAGACAGGGATATTTCATTATCAAACTCAGATGCCAATATGTTTATAAGACAAATATGTCAAAACCAGAATTGGATTGAGAAGCGCGAGCGGGCTGTTCTATTTTTAGATCCTTATGGAATGCAGGTTCCTTGGGATACAGTTGCAGCTATTGCCCAAACACAAGCTATTGACCTTTGGTATCTTTTCCCAATAGGTGTGGCCTTAAATAGATTACTTAAAAAAAAGGGCCAAATAAATGAGTCATATCGGCAAAAAATAGATATAATAATTGGCACGAATGAATGGTACAATGTGTTTTACGAGGAACGCAAACAACTGGGATTATTCGGCGAAGAATTAGACATAGTAAAAGTTGCCAATTTCGATTCGATAAAGCAGTACTTTGTGGGACGATTAAAAACTATATTTCCAGGAGTAGCAGATCATCCAAAACTATTATATAATTCTAAAAATAACCCTTTATATCTTCTATGTTTTGCATCAGGCAATCGACGTGGCTCACCTACGGCAATTAAAATCGCACAAGACATATTGAGGAGAGAATAAATGAGCGCAAAATCACAGATAGAATGGACAGAAGTAACTTGGAATCCACTAACAGGCTGTACAAAAATTAGTCCTGGGTGCAGTAACTGTTACGCTGAAAGAATGGCGATACGTCTTCAAGCGATGGGACAACCGAATTACAAAAATGGTTTTAAAGTCACTTTGCACGAACAGATATTGGATCTGCCACTGCATTGGAAGAAGCCAAGAACTATATTTGTAAATTCCATGAGTGATTTATTCCATAAGGATGTGCCAACTGAGTTTATTAGAAAAGTTTTTGATGTCATGCAAAAAGCACATTGGCATCATTTTCAAATTCTAACTAAAAGGTCAAATCGACTTTTAGAACTTAGTAATGAACTACCTTGGATGCCTAATATTTGGATGGGCGTGAGTGTAGAAAATCAGAACTACATATTTCGGATCGATCACCTCCGCCAAACTGGAGCAAAAATTAAGTTTCTCTCTCTTGAACCACTCTTAGGGCCATTACACGATCTCAATTTGGCAGGAATAGATTGGGTTATTGTAGGTGGTGAATCTGGCCCTAAAGCCAGACATATAGATCCATCATGGGTTATCGATATCCGGGATCGGTGTCAAAGGGCTGAAGTACCCTTCTTTTTTAAACAATGGGGCGGAACTAATAAAAAGAAGGCTGGGCGATTACTCGAAGATCGGACATGGGATGAAATGCCTGTCACTCAGCAAATGTTGGGGAATTCTACGAAACACTTTCAGGGGTCTAGCAGCCCTGAACCACCGCAAATGATTCTCACGTAAACTTTAGTTTCGGCTCAGGAATATCTAAACATCTGAATTCAAACTGCCGTTTTCACGGCAAATCTGCCCGTATTCCTAATCGCATCGAGAAACGCATAAACCGCTGGAGCATGAAGTGCATTTGCTAAAAGCGCTACGCCAATTACCCTTTCCAGATGAGATGGCAAACTGCACACCTGCACTCCTGGCGGTACGGGTTCGGCAGCAAGACGAGGCATAATACCCGCCCCCAAACCTTGTGAAACCATGCTGACAATGGTTGAATCTTCCTTGATTTCATAAGCAATATTGAGGGGAAATTCGGCGATGGACAAATATTTGCGAACCCACTCATTGCAGGGAGTCAAGCAACTTACGATCAGTGGATAGGTGGCTAATTCTTTCCAGGTAATCTGGGCATTTCTCAGGTGAGTTGTTGGTGGTAGAAGCAGAATGTAATCATCTCGCAAGATTTCCCAAGTTTCAAATTCATCTGTTGCAGGTAAATAGGTGAAACCAATGTCGGCATAACCTTCGCGCAAAGCTTGTTCGATATTTGTGAAAGCGTCATTCTCTGTAATAGTGACGGTGATATTGGGGAAGCTGTTGCGAAATCGCGCGATCGCAGTTGGTAGGATATGAGTCGCCACGCTACGAAACGAGGCAATCCTCACAATGCCGCCTTCTAAGCCTTTTTCTAAGTTCGCTTCTTTCCGAATCGCCTCCAAAAGCCGCTGCACTTGCCGCGCATGAGCGGTGATTAGCTCCCCTACAGGGGTGAGATGCGCCCCGTGACGCCCCCTAGAAAGCAATACCACGCCCAAATCTTCCTCCAGAGACGCGATCGCATGACTGACTGCCGACTGGGATATCTCCATGTGCAGTGCTGCTTCGCTGAAATTGCCGTAGTCTGCCACCGCGACTAAAGCACGAAGCTGGGAAAGCTTCATGTTTCTTTCCTCCTGGAATACAAGCGGTTTCTGCGCGATCGCAAAAGCCGCCAAATTATTTTAGCCTTCCTATCTATCTATTTTATTCATACAAGCCATGCGATTTGTGTATGGTCGATCGATTTAGATACCGTTACAGTGAAATTAAGGTGATAAATTCCCTCTTACTTATCAGGAGATTTATATGAAATTAGCTACAGCTTCTTTAGATAACCAACAACGGGAATTAAGGGATAATACTGAGACTAATTTGAAAGAATATACGCCACACAAATTCGCATTTCTTAATAAATTTTGGCAGAGTCTAGTCAAAGGTATTGTGAGTGGGAAAGATCTGCGGGTTTGGCAAAAGAGCGATCGCAGCGGTAATACGGAGTGGCACGCCTACGATCCAGCTACAGGTCGCTCTACCTGCGTTGCCTCCGACGCCGAAATGCGGATGTGGATTGAGCAGCAGTATTACCAATAATTAAACCGATTGAAATAGGCTTGGTAGGGGCTGATTTTTTGTTACCATTTTCGTTTGAAGCGGTAATTTTTAGCTAAACTCGCCCCTACAATATCCTACGCCGATTTTGTTACCGCTTAAGAGCTAGAGTCAATCCATCTCCTATGGGAACAAGACTGAGGAAAACTCGTTCATCGCGATGCAATTTTTCATTGAAAGCTCTGATAACTTGGGTAATGTTATCTTGACTTTCAGGGTAGGCGACTTGTTTGTACCACAACACATTATCAACTGCGATCAAACCACCGGGACGGACAAGTTGGAGCGATCGCTCATAATAACCCTCGTAATTCCCTTTATCCGCATCGATAAAAGCAAAATCAAACGTGGATGCCTGTCCGTCTGCCAATAATCGATCCAACGTTTCCAGTGCTGGCGCTATTCGCAGATCGATCTTGTTTGCCACTCCAGCTTCTTGCCAATAGCGACGAGCTACAGAAGTGTATTCCTCACTAACATCGCAAGCGATCATCTTACCATCTGCTGGAAGTGCCAGAGCCACCCAAAGCGAACTATAACCAGTAAAGACGCCGACTTCCAGAGTTTTCTTTGCTCCGATCAGCTGAACCAGCAGCGCCAAGAACTGACCTTGTTCTGGCGCTAGCTGCATTACGGCGCGGGGATGAGAGGTGGTCTCGTCTCGCAGACGCCGCAGTACGTCTGCCTCCCGCAAAGACGCGGATAACAGGTAATTATAGAATTGAGTGTCAAAGCCAAGAGTATTTGCTGACATTTTTAGTTTAGAAATCGACAACGCCTACAATCTATACTAGCCTTATTCGCAGAGGCAGATCGGCATAAAAATTGATTGTTCTGTTCATTTTGACAGTAATTTTACTGCTAGTACAAGCAGTTTACCGAGCTAGAGCATTTTGCCAACACTTTTCAGGTAAGTGAGGTACAGAGAAACCGGGTTTCTGGGGTGTACTTGATAAACCTGCAATCTGCTGTATCGAGCCAGCGAAGGCCCGATCGCTCTGCTCTTTTTCCTCATGTTAAAATAGACACAATTCAAGAGTTAAGTTTGGGAAAAATAACCATGACAGCTACTCTACAAGTAACAGAACAGCGCTACTACACGCCAGAGGAATATTTGGCACTGGAAGAGACAGCCGAATACAAAAGTGAATATCACGATGGGGAGATAGTACCAATGACGGGTGGAACTACAAATCACAATCAAATTGCTGGAAATATTTACATCGCGTTAAGTCTTGCTCAAAAAGGAAAGAATTACCGAGTATTCATCGGTGATGTGCGGTTGTGGATACCTAGAATCAAACGCTTTACCTATCCTGATGTGATGGTAATTGCAGGTCAACCTGAATATTACAATAATCGCAAGGATACAATTATCAATCCTCAAGTGATTATTGAAGTTTTATCGAAATCGACTAAAGGTTACGATCGCACTGATAAGTTTGGGTTTTATCGAACAATTCCAACTTTTCAAGAATATATTTTGCTCGACCAAACGCAGATGTCGATCGAACAGTATTCTAAGCAAGCAAATAAGCGATGGTCTTATTCTGTTTACGATGAAGAAGATGCGGCGCTAGTTTTTAGTTCTTTCCAAGTAGAAGTATCTCTGGCAGATATTTACGATCGGGTTGATTTTGAGGCTGGGGAGTCAGAAGAAGAGACAGAAGATTCAGAAAAAAATGAAGGGGAATGAGTGCGATCGCATTTCCTTTCCCTGAAAGTGCGTTGGCGTAGCCTGCGCGTATCGCTATTTTATCTAATCCTTTAGACCAGACGGAGATTCTATTGGAACTTAAACAATAGCTGACTTTGAAATAGGCTCAAACCCAGTTATCAAAATATTTTGATGTCGATTTAGGCTTTTTCTTACTGTGACTCGGTTTGAGTCTCATTTATCATTCTGGACAAACACTACGATCTCGGTCAAACCAAACGATATAGTAAACTGAACCTACGCGAAAACCAAAAATATGCTTTCTTTCATCAACCCGCATTTCCGATAGTTTTACATTTTAGGCGAGAAAACCGCGTTTCCAATCCAAACTGTTGCCAAAAAAAGGCTTTCTGCGGTATACAATAAGAATATCTCCAAATCCATGCGTTCCTTTCCTCCGATGACAGAATCAACCCAGAAACGCCAAGTTCGCCGAGGTCGTATTTTTCCCGATCGGCAGAGTAGTCCAGAAAGTCGCGCTAGACGCATCGCCCAAAGGGAAAAATTAGGTAAGCATTGTCGCCAAATTTTTGAGCAAATTCGTCCACAATTAATGTCAACTCATTACAATTGGTTTATCGCTATTGATGCAGAAACGGGTAACTATTTGCTGGATGAAAAGTTTGATGGTTTGATGCAAAAAGTAAACCTTCATTATCCGTCTAATGGTACAGTCAGATTAACCGCTTTTCGCCTGAATGAAGATGGTTATTGTGGGTTAATATGATTTTGGGACGCTTTGAGGAACGGGGAAAACTGATTTTTGAGGTTGAGTTAGATCCATTGCATTGCTTATTTCTGTTGATATTCTTCTTTGTATCTTTTGATTGCTGCTTTCAGACTAGGGTTGAGTTTTGGTGGATTTTCAATTGCTGTGGTAACAATTTGCCAGTCTTTATCGGAAAGAACGATCGACTCCGGCTGTAGGGGTTGTTCTTCTGCTAGATTCAAAGCTGCTTCCAGCAAATACTCGTCCAGACTTAGACACCTAATAGAAGCGGCTTTTTCTAGGGTTTGTTTTTGTGCTTGAGTAAGGGTTATTTCAATTTTGGTTGTTTGGCTACTCTCGATGGAAGTTGACATAGTTCTGGGTAAGAGACGAATTAATTTGATTGTAGCGAGATCTGGGGGAAATGAAAAGGTGCGATCGCTATTTTCCAGCCTGAATTGCCTGATTCACTTCTGCTAACGACAGTTCTAAAGATTCTGCAATTTGTTCGGCACTCAAACCTAGTTTTGCCAATTTTGGTACTGCTTCTCGCTTAGCTTTGCGTTCAGCTTCTTCTAAAAGTTTTTGATAATTTGGATATTTTTTGACATTATTATTGCTGTTATTTTCTGATTGCGATCGCTCTGACGAAAATGATTCAGATTCTTGTGCAGGATTACTACAAAAATTAATATGCCCAATTTGGACAGGATTTCCAGAATTTGAGAAGTTTACTACTTTCCATCTTTCTACTGTAGCCCGAAAGTTTGATTTGTTAACGTCTTCGCCCAGCGCACTTGATAGTATCTGCCATAACTGATAGCTAGTATCCCTTATATGACCCTGGCTACAGTGATACTCTTCCGCGATTTGCGAGTATTTCCGATGATTCAAGACTCCCTTGAGGATTGCTAATTGCAGGTTGTCGAGGTGTTTGCCTGTCTTGGCAAACACTAGCTCATCAATAGAGTTTAAGACATCTTGGGTATCCATCAGTATATCTGAATACAACACTATTTTAGTATAACCCGTTTTTTTCCGACTTTATCCGCTTTTTTCCGACTTGCCAAAGCTGCGATCGGTTGACATGATAAGTAGTATCAAGTTGGTTAAATTACTTACCGAATTATCGATAGGTGTATTTGGAGCGTCAGCCACAATACAGAATTGATATAGCCAACAGCTATTACTTCACTTTGTCAATATGAACAAGTTAATTCCATTCTTTTTCCTCTCGTCTGTTCTCCTCCTTGCTACAACTGAAAGCACTTTTCATAAAAGCGTTAATGCTCAGTCATTCCAACGCAATCGCCCAGATTTAAACGGTCTGCTAGTTAGAAATCCGGGTGATGGTAGGATTTTCTGGGTTGACCGTGGTCAGATCCGTCATATCGCAGGTCCCAGTGTATATGGAAGATTGTTTGTATCCAACCATCGAGATTATTTAGACACCGATGCCGTTGAACCCGGACCATCTATAACCCACATTCCGCACCCGCAACTGTCACAATCGGAAATTACGGAGAAAAAAAGGCTAAGCAAGAGTAAAAAGAGAC
>NZ_JAIQZN010000028.1 GCF_023333585.1 Argonema antarcticum A004/B2 | reverse complement strand
TAGTCATTATTTTATTAATAGGACAACTAGCGGTGTCATGGAGGGAATTAATAATAGAATAAAATTAATTATTCGGCAAAGCTATGGTTTTAAGAGCTTTCAATCTTTACGAGAGAAGCTATTAGCTTGCTTATTTAAATAAGTTTCACTTATCACCATAGGTACGGGAGAGCCATTAGAGTTTTCTATTTTACGCGCAATAGCCAATGCCTGCTCGTAGTATTCAATTGTTTTGACAGTTTTATTTAATTGCCAATGGTAATTTGCGATAGAATTCAGACTCCGAAACTGTTGGGAGATATCCCCAATATACCGCGCAATACTCAATATCTGTTCATCATATTCAATCGCATTAGCAAAGTCATGTGAAATACGATAAAATTGGCTCATAGAGATTAGAATATACATCTGTTCTTGGGAGTTTCCAAAGTTTCGCGCAATGGCTAAACTCTGCTCGTAATACTCGATCGCCTTAGTTTCGTTAGTCGAGTTTAAGGTATTTCCTAGAGACATCAAAGCCCTCAACTCTTCTTGAGTGTCTCTAATATGCCGCGCAATGGCTAAACTCTGCTCGTAATACTCGATCGCCTTAGTTTTGTTAGTCGAGTTTAAGGTATTTCCTAGAGACATTAAATAGCAAGCACCTAAGTTTTGCAGACTCCGTATCTCCTCTTTGGTATCCCCAATATTTCGTACAATAATTAAACGTTGCTGATAATACTCAACAGCCTTAGCATAGTTGCCCGAACAACTGTAAGCACCGCCTAACTTGTTGAGAGCATTACCTTCCCCAGTGAGATCGCCTATCTGACGAGTGATGCTCAACCACTCCTGGTAGTAATCAATCGCCTGAGTATAGTTATGCAAGGACTTGTAAGAATCACCCAACCAGCTCAGAGCCTTCCCCGCTTCAGCGAAATTGTCAATTTTTAGTGGAATATTTAAAGACTGCTGGAGGCACTCAATTGCCTGAGCATAGTTACGTAGAGAATTGTAAGAACAACCCAGCCAGTATAAAGCCTTCCTCTCTCCATCACGATCATCAATTTCACGCGCGATCGCTAACCACCTCTGGTGGCACTCTATTGCCTGAGTATAGTTACGTAGGGAATTGTAAGAACAACCCAGCCAGTATAAAGCCTTCCTCTCTCCATCACGATCGCCAATTTCACGAGCGATCGCCAACCACTGCTGGTGGTACTCAATTGCCTGAGTATAATCGCCCAGGTAATAGTAAGAAGTACCCAGCCAGTACAGAGTATTACTTTCCCCAGTGCGATCGCTAATCTCAGAGACGATCGTCAACCACTGCTGGTGGTACTCAATTGCCTGAGTATAGTTACGTAGGGAATTGTAAGAACAACCCAGCCAGTATAAAGCCTCCCTCTCTCCATCACGATCATCAATTTCACGCGCGATCGCTAACCACCTCTGGTGGCACTCAATTGCCTGAGTATAGTTACGTAGGGAATTGTAAGAACAACCCAGCCAGTACAGAGTATTACTTTCCTCAGTGCGATCGCCAATCTCAGAGACGATCGTCAACCACTGCTGGTGGTACTCAATTGCCTGAGTATAGTCATGCAGGTAATAATAACAACAACCTAGATAGCCCAGAACTGAATCTTCTTCAGGTTGATCGCCAACTTCTCGTAAGATAGCTAAACTTTGCTGGAAGTACTCAATCGCCTGGGTATAATCGCCCAGGTAATAGTAAGAAGTACCCAGGTAGTAAAGAACATGACTTTCCCCAGTGCGATCGCCAAGTGTTCTAGCAACCGATAGGTACTCCTCGAATGTTTTAAGTGCTTCTTGTAATCCAAACTTACTTAATTCCTCAAAACCTTTTTCAAACAGTTCTTCAGCCTTAATTTTTAATTGGTCAAATCCCCCCTTTTTCCAAACGTCTTCCGAAACTCGTTGCAGATGACCGATAACTGAAGCCAACTCACTTTCAGCGTCTATTTGGGTCAAGTGAGTTCCAGAATTGTTGAGTATTGAAGCTTTAAAAGACTCGTGAATAATTTCAACAGATATTTCTGTCATCTTATTCAACATCCGAATTACTTGGGTACGAACTTCAAACAGATCCATCCCTAAATTTTCTAGAACAAAAGCTCCAATACCCTCCTGTTCTTGAATCAGCCCCATAAGCAAATGTTCTGCGCTAATATAGTCGTGACCTAGCTGCTGGGCGTTTTCCAGTGACAATTCAAACACCCGCTTGGCACGAGGCGTAAAAGGGATTTTTGCCATTGTGAAGGAACCATAGCCTCTGCAAATAATCTTTTCAACTTCAATACGAGCATCTTTGAAGTTGACCCCCATTGATTTAAGTACTTTGGCAGCAATGCTATTTTCTTGTCCTATTAAACCCAGGAGAATTTGTTCGGTTCCGACGCAGTTAAGACCCATCTCATCTGCTGTCTCTTGAGCTAAGAAGATGACTTTAATAGCTCTTTCTGTGAAGCCTTCAAACATGGTGTTTTTCCTCCAAGCAGTTACTAAGCCATTGGCTCTGAAATCATCTCATCTAAGCGAACCAAGGGATGCTGCAACAAAGCCGCCCAATCAGCATTCAGCGTGGCAACCCCTGTTACCAATCCAGCTAGCTCAGTTATAGCCTCATACCACAGTCCATTTTCGGCATAAATCAGAGTGCGTTCTTGCACTGTTGCATTCTCTAACCGAATCAATAGCTGAGAGCGAAATTCCGCAAGTTCAGTAAAAGTCTCGTACCATAAACCCTGTTGCGCTAACAAAAGAATGCGCTGTCGTGGTGTTGCATTCTCTAACTGACTTTCCATCTCCGAGGGTAGTGCTATTCGTTCAATCCAACCATCGCGGACGACTTTATCCCAGAAGAGAAACCAATGGTACTTCTTACCAATTTCCAAAGGCGGTGCAGTTTCCGGGAGACGAAAACTAACTAGCCCAGCTTCTTGAGTCAGCCTAAAAGTTGTTCGGTAGACCACCATTTGTTGCTCATCCCGTAGCACCATTTCAAAGGGAATAGAAGATGGAGGTAGAATCGGCACGTCAAGCCAAAATGTCGGATATGCGGCAGCAGTAAAACCAAAATTAGTGACAGGAACAACAGCCAAGAAGTTATATGCAATGCGATTGTTTGCATCGCCTCGATTGCCCGGTGCACCTCGCAGCGGTGGGGCGTATTTCAGTACCTCTGGTAATAAAGGCGGAAGCATAAAAAGCGGTTGACCGTTGTGAGAACAATTTTGAATCAACGATCGCCACACTAATGATGCTAGGGTCTCTAATAATTTTTCTTTTAATTCTGCTGAACGAATCTTCTCCTGCAATCGGTCAAAAGAAATGGGTTGACCGACTTCAGCTATCTGACAGATCAGTTCTATTTCTAAGTCAGAAAGTCGCTCAAACTGTCGCGAGAACGCTTGTTGAATTCGACCTAAAAATATGGTGTTTTGCTTGAGAAATTCAGAAGCCTTACCCCCAAACAAATCTAGAATTGTAGTTGACACCGTTCTTAACGCTTCGGGGTGACCGCCGTAGCGTTCGCTGAGGATTTCCCATTCGGTTTCTTCAACTAATCCCTTGTGTTTAAGAATTTCTTTGGCGGCGGCTACTTCTAAACCTGCCAGTTTTAAACAGCGCACCGGGCTTTTTTCACCTGCCAAGGAAACAATTTCTCCTGGTTTTTCCCAACTTATCAGCACCAAACAGCTTTGATGTAAGGATGTTCCTATCTGTTGAAAGAGGCTACCGTATTCTTGATAACCCTCTCGGTATTCTCTTCCCGCTAGCCCTGTTGTACTCAAAAGCGTCTCCACATCATCGAGGATCATCAGACAACGATGCGATCGCAAATACTCCAACAACCGAGAGATGCCGCTGTTCACGCTTAGGTCAGTTTCTTGCCTACCACAGAAAAAATCAATCAGTTCGGCCAGGAGTTGAGTCAGCGGTGGAGAATGATTGAGACTTCGCCAGATTACATAGTCAAACTCATCCTGAATCTGGTGGCCTAACTTTGTCCCCAGAAAGGTTTTACCAATTCCGCTCAAGCCCAGCAACGCCACCACTAGGCATCGTTCTTCTACAATCCATTGCTTTAGAGTAGCCAGTTCCTTAGTGCGACCGTAGAAAACTGAGACATCAGGCGCTCTATCCCAATCTTTACGAGGGTTACGGATTACTTTCGGCGGTTGACTGTAACGTTCCAGGGATGCTTTGAAATTGGCTTTAGAGACGCTTTCTCCCAAGGCTGCTGATAGCAGTTCCCATAGCTTAGCACCAGTATTCCTGACGTGCTGAGAATCATAGTCGTGTTTTTGGGCAATTTCGTCATAGGTCTGATTTGACCAAGCGCCCTGGATGATAGCGCTTTCGAGATTGTTCAGGTGTTTGTTTGTATGACGAAAAAACACCCTATCTGCAATTTCTAAGGCTTCTTCAGCGTTCATTAGTCAGTAGGATATGCAATTAATCACGGGTCTCTAGTATAACCTGACATTTTCTGATGTCCTTTTCCTGTGTCACCTGACAGTTTCTGACTAAATTAGCTATTGAAGTCGTGACTTTATAGTACAGACAATCCCTTGGTGGCTTGGCAAGATTATTAGTAAGGCTCAGGTGCTTCAGTTTGAGCTTACCGATACAAGAACTTACGTAGGCAATCCCTGCACCTCGCGGGAATTGTCCTCTTGTAAGAACGAATCGGTCTTTTCGCTAAGCAATAATAAGGAAAAAACCTCATGTGCCAAGACAAAACTTCTCAAGACCCATGCCATTGCTGTCCCGAAATCTTTTTGGTGGAATCACCAATTATTATCCACAATGACAACGAGTTAAGGTTTATAAAAGTTAAACAAAGGGGAGTTTCAGTTGATGTTCAGCGTCCTGACGAAACTCTTGTTCTCAATATACTCGTCCACGATGATAGAACGCAAACTATTACTGTCTACGATGACAATGTTTTACCTTTTATTGAGCTAAGCAATCAGGTACGTTTAGTCCAACGTCCTGACGGTACACCCGTCATCATTACTCTGTCCCAACAGGACACCAAACTTAAAGCTCACCTTGAAACTGCTTACCAGGTTTCCATCCCGACAGGACGGGCAAAAAAAATGCAGCCTGTTACTGTTGGAGTTGGGTTTTAGTCGCCGAACTAACTGTCTGACTTAGTTTTGGGATATTTACACATTGCTGAATATTCAGTAATGTGAAGAATTGTAAAAGATCTAAGTCTGTCGCGAAAAGTATGAATTTGGAACCGATATAGCGCGTAGCGCATACGTTAGGACAATTCTTGAAGGCAGCATCCTTTATTGTCTATTTTGAAATTATATCACTGTCCTAACTATAGCGCGTAGCGCTATATCTCAAATAGATGCGATCGCATAAATGCGGAGATTAGCGCGTTCCTCCCTGATGAATGCGATCGCTCTTTATTGAGATTAGCTCATTTCCGCAAGCCTTTCTGGTTGACAGAACAATGTACCAAAATAAAACCTTTCTAGAGCCATGTTCCTGCTGGCCCACAATTACCCTTATCGATCTCAACAAGATTTGGAGCGGCATTTTATTTTTGACGCTCTTATTCTTGATCGTCCTGCCGCTGTTTTGGCTCACCCTTCTTGCTGATGAATAGAAGCGATCGCTAAGCGATCCGATCGCCTCCCTAATATTAACTTTTGTAACAATTTCCAGCCGTCGCGAAAAACTTGAATTTTGGCAGATATCTCAATTAGATGCGAGCGATCTTTGGAGCCATTGGTGCATTTCTCTCCTCATGAATGCGATCGATCTTTGGAAAGATTAGCTCATTTTCACAAACATGAATTGTTTCTATATGCTCTTGAAGAATTACAAGGAGAATTTTTCATGTCTTACTTACAAAAATCCAAAATTATGTTGATGGCATCTGCCATTGTGGGTTTTGCCTCTAGTCCCAGCCTCGCTGCCACCATAAATTTTGATGACCTCAGTGGAGCAATGACTTTTTTTTCAGGTAATCCAGTTCCTCCAGAGGCGCGTATATCAGATCAGTTCTTGGGGACATCAGGCGTTCTCTTTGGCTCAGATAGTTCTGGGGTAGCACTTGTTAATCTAGGATTCGGTCATGCGGTGAGTGGAAGTAATGGAATTGGAGCGATCAAAAACGACCTATTAAGCTATTCAGATCCAATTTTTGCCAGTTTTTTTCTGCCGTCCAACCCTTCTGTTAAGGCAGTTACTAACTTTGTCTCTATCACACCAGACAGGTGGCCCGATCCTACGAAATCTCTATTAATTGAAGCATTTGGAATTGACGGGAATTTGTTAGGGAGTTTTTCAGCATTAGACCCATCACCTCTAAGCATTTCTGTCGAAGGAATTCATTCTGTCAAAATTACCGGGAATGGTTCCGCCGCCTTCGACAATTTCACCTTTAATGATGTCGCTCCTGGTGTATCTGAATCTGTGCCTGAACCTACTTCTACGTTGAGTTTATTGGCGTTAGGTGCATTTGGTGTCAGTTCGTGGCTGAAACGCAAACAGCAATTATCTGGTGGAAGTTTCAACTGATTAATATAAAAGCGCGATCGCATCCTCAATAGAGGCACAGATTTTGCGATCGTCTTGACTCAGTTTATTTAGGATATCGCTCCTCTGTAAGAACATTTGTAACAACTTCGATTTGCTGCGAAAAAGTTAAATTTTAGCAGATATCTCAATTAGAGGCGATCGCTAACAGGTTAGGCAACTTCACATCTTCCACTTTAAAAGCTGTAGTTTTTCCAGCTTAGGGTGTGCCTGCGAACTCTGTAGGTTATTCTGAAAAATTACAAGGAGTATTCTCCATGTCTCATACACAAACATCGCTGAAGTGTAAACAGCCACAGAAAGCTAGTCTGCTTAAAGCACTATCTTAACTACCAATAATTTGCGATCGCCTTTTCCTTAAAATATCAACAAAAATTTACTAACAGTGTTCGATTCAGGGATTAATTATGCTGACTTACTCGCCAGCTTCATCAACCGTTTTTGCCTCATCGCCTTTCCCATTATTTATAACACCTCACCCCTCTACTAGATCCAAATTTAAGCGGTGTTTGGATATCGCAGGTAGTATTGTAGGACTACTGATTTTAGCAATTTTGTTTATCCCAATTGCCATTGCCATCAAGCTAGATAGCCCTGGTTCTATATTCTACAAACAAAAGCGCTGCGGACTTAGAGGACGTTTCTTTACTCTTTACAAATTCCGCACGATGATTAAGAATGCCGATGTACTGAAATCTCAGATTAAAAACGAAGCCAAAGGAGCAATCTTTAAGAGTGAGAATGACTCCCGCATCACGCGAGTAGGTCGTTTTTTGCGCCGCACCAGTCTGGATGAACTACCGCAGTTTTGGAACGTCTTGCTGGCAGAGATGAGTTTGGTTGGTACTCGTCCGCCAAGCTTCGATGAAGTCTTCTACTACAACAAACGTCATTGGCGCAGGTTAAATGTTAAACCGGGTATAACAGGGGAGTGGCAGGTTAATGGTCGTTCTAGTGTTAAGAATTTTGAAGACATAGTTACTTTAGACCTGCGTTACCAACGGCGGTGGAGTCCTTGGTATGACATTTGGTTAATTTTCAAGACTATTTGGGTGGTAATTGCCGGACAAGGAGCGTATTAATCCGAACATCGCTTGTATCGACTGTATAAATAAAAACTTTACTTGTAGGGACGCACAATTCTCCGTCTCTACATCTGCGTTTATCTGCGGTTAATTTTTACAACAACAATGTTAGTGAATTATGATATTACCGTATATAATACAATGTAAAAGTGGCATTAGCAAGCCAAAGACGCGCTATTTTCATTAAGACAATTTATTAGTCAAATTAATCGTGGTTTTGTCACATCTATATCAGAAAGTGATTTTGAAGGTATTTCTACTCAAAATCAGTGCTTTTGTTTTGGCATTATTATTGGATTTGGTATTTTTGTACCTAGCCATTTGAGTTAACAACTACTTTCGATCGCATCCGATGTCAAAATCAGTCTCCCTTGGCTCATCCTTAGCTTGTCTAGCGCTAACAGGATTAATCGAAATTCCTCAGATTAATCCTCCCAGTGCCTTGGCACAAACCATTGTTCCCGCAACAGATGGTACTAACACTCAAGTTATCCCCAACGACAATGAATTTAACATCCAGGGAGGACAATTATCTGGAGATGGGGCAAATCTCTTTCACAGTTTTCAAAGATTCGGCTTATCAGACGGTCAAATTGCTACTTTTCTTTCTAACCCCAACATCCGCAATATCATCGGACGGATAAATGGCGGGGAAGCATCCTTAATTAACGGATTAATTCAAGTGGTTGGGGGTAACTCTAACTTATATTTGATGAATCCAGCAGGGATTATTTTCGGTTCTAATGCTCAATTGAACGTGCCTGCTGCATTCACTGCCACCAGTGCTACAGGGATTGGTTTTGGCAATAATAATTGGTTCAATGCAGTTGGTAATAATAATTGGTCAGCTTTAGTTGGTACGCCGAATGAATTTAGATTTGATGCCCTCAAGCCCGGAAGTATTGTTAATTTTGGCAATTTGGCCGTGGGGACGGGAGAAAGTTTAACTTTACTTGGTGGTAGTGTTATTAACCTTGGCACTTTGTCAGCACCTGGCGGCAGAATTACTGTTGCCGCCGTTCCGGGTAAAAATCTTGTTCGCATTTCGCAAGAAGGACGTTTACTAAGTGTTGAACTGCCACTGATACCAGAGGGAGAGAGACAACAAGGGATAACACCGCTATCTTTACCTCAATTACTTACTGGCGCTAATGTTGGCAATGCTAATACTATTTCAGTAAACGATCGCGGACAAGTGGTTTTGACAGGATCTGGTATTTCAGTACCCGATGTAGGAGGAACTGCTATTGTCTCTGGAACGGTTTCGAGTCGCAGTCAGCAGTCAGTTGGTGGAGAGATTAATGTTTTAGGCGATCGCATCGCTCTCCTGAATGCTAACATTAATGCGTCTGGCGTCAACGGCGGCAATATCTTCATCGGCGGTAACCGATCGGGCCTTGGCCCTCTCCCCAATGCACAGTATACCTTCGTTAGTCCCGATTCCGTTGTTTCTGCGGATGCGCTGCAACAGGGTAATGGCGGTCAAATTATCGTCTTTGCACAAGATACCGCCCAAATTCATGGCACGCTGACGGCGCGAGGCGGGTTGCTGGGAGGCAATGGCGGGTTTATTGAGACGAGTGGGATGCGGCTTACCATCACCTCTGTCCCTAATGTAGGCGCAACAGCAGGTTTAGGCGGCGAATGGCTGATCGATCCTTTCAATATCACCATCGTTGCAGGAAATGGCAACACCAACATCAACGAAACTTCCCCGTTTGAACCATCTGCTAATAATGCACAATTAGGTGTTGATTTAATTACCGCAGCACTTAATTTTGGCGATGTAACTATCTCAACGAGTTCTGGTGGTACGCAAGCTGGAGATATTACCCTCAGTACACCGCTAACGTTTAATCTAACAGATGAAAGAACTCTGACACTGAATGCAGATAACGATATTTTTATTAACCAACCCATTCAGCCAGCAGGATCGAATAGTGCCCCTTTGAATCTTGTCCTCAACGGCAATAACGGAGATTTGGCGGCAGATGTAGGCAGAGTTATTTTGAATGGAGGTATTGGTAATATTAATACTCTGGGTGGCAATATCTCGATACGCGGGCGTAGTAACAGTAGTAGTGGAGTTGAAATCTCAGAGCATCTAAATTCCGGGAGCGGCGATATTAACATCATCGGAGTCAGCGTTACTCAAAACGGTTCTCAAGGTGTCGTATTCAATGGGGAACTTCGCTCAGGAGGTGGCAACATCAGCATCACAGGCGATAGTTTCAACTCTCAGGGTATTTTCCGAAGCGTCATTTCCCCTGGCAACGTTTCCATAGATTCGGCAGGCGGCAATATTACATTTAACGGTACTAGCAACCTTCGTGATGGAATTAGATTGACGCTAGGTGTAATTAATTCAGGAGGGGGAGATATTACCTTTAACGGCACGAGCAATATTTTTGATGGGATTAGGTTTGGGCTAGTCTCTATCAATGCAGGAGGGGGCAATATTACCCTTAATGGTACGAGTACCAATCTTGATGGCCTACCTTTTAACGATCCAAATATAGTCAGTCCAGGCGGTATTACCATAGGTGACGGTCGAGATACCCCCATTGGCAGTGGTTTCAATGGTATTGTGATCGATAATCCTAGCCAGATCATCACCACAGGGACTGGAACTATCACCCTTAACGGCACTGGGAGCAGTCGTGGTATTCTACTCAATAATAGTACCCAGCTTGTGACCGATAGCGGTGCCATAACCCTTACAGGTAAGTCCGATCCTGATGGCTTTGGTATTCTTGTGACTAATGGTGCTAGTGTCCAATCTACCAGCGGTAATATTACTCTAATCGCTGATGAAATTAACCTCCTTGGCACAAGTCAATTTAAGGGAAGTGCTTCGATTTCATTACAACCGTTTACCTCCAATTTAGGCATTACTGTAGGGGGAACTTTCACGACTGACGACTTAAATATTGATGATTCCGAACTCGCTACTTTCCAAAATGGTTTTTCTCAAATTATTATTGCCAGTCCTGACAATACTGAAACCATTATACTTAATGATACCACTACTTTTAACGCACCAGTTAACATTGCAGGCGGTGCAACTTTAATTGGCCCTAACCGCGATACAACTTGGACAATTACAGGTAGCAATTCAGTCAGTCTCAGCGGTTATCCCAATGGGTTAACTGCTAGTAATATTCAAAATCTCAAAGGTGGAACATTAAATGATGATTTCGTTTTCAACAATGGTCAAAATTGGGGTGCAAAGATTGACGGTGACGCCGGAATAGATAGTTTAAATTATTCTAATTTTACAACTTCATTAACTGTAGACTTAGCTGCTTTGGGTGCAACAGGTATTGAAACAGTTATTGGTACGACCAATGCAACTAGCACTCTCATTGGTGCTGATACAAACAACACTTGGAATCTTACAGGAACGAACAGCGGTAATATAAACGACACTCTCAATTTTAGCAACTTCCAAAATCTTGTAGGTGGAACGCTGGATGATAATTTTGTTTTTGGTGATGGTGTGAACTGGGGTGGAACGATTGGTGGTAATACGGGAACAGATGCTTTAGATTATTCTGCTTTTACAACTGACTTAACTGTAGACATAGCTGCGTTGGAAGCAACTGGTATTGAAACAGTTATTGGTACAACCAATGCAACGAGTAACCTGATTGGCGGTAATGCAAACAACACTTGGAATTTTAGTGGAACGAATAGCGGCAGACTGAATAATACGCTTAATTTTATTGAATTTAAAAATATCGTTGGCGGAAACTTAGATGATATGTTTGTTTTAGGTGATGGGATTAGTTGGAGTGGCAGTATCGATGGTAAATCGGGAATTGACACGCTAGATTATTCAAATTTTAAGAGTCCTATTAATATAGATTTAGCTACTCTCAATGCCGTCAATATCGAAACTATCGTTGGCACAACTAATGCTACCAGTAACTTAATTGCGACTAATAATAACAATATTTGGAATATCATAGATAGTAACAGCGGTAGCCTAAATGGAAGCATCAATTTCAGGAATTTTCAACGTCTTACTGGAGGAACCTTAGAGGATAATTTCATCTTTGCTGATGGAGCGATATGGAGTGGAATAATTGATGGAAATGTAGGTATAAACACTCTCGATCATTCTGCTTTTACTACTCCCTTAACGGTAAATTTAGGAACACTGGAAACCACGGCTATCAATATTAATAATATTATTGGGACGACGAATGCCACTAGCACCATAATTGGAACAAACGAGAATAATGTTTGGACAATTACCGCAAATAATAGCGGCACATTTAATAGCAACATCAATTTTCGGAACTTCCAACAGCTTGTTGGTGCTAATCTCAACGATGACTTTATTTTTAATGATGGGATTAACTGGAATGGCACTCTTGATGGAAAAAATGGAACAGATACTTTAAATTATGCTGCTTTTAGCAGTAATTTAGTTGTAAATTTAGAAGCTTTAGAAGCTACCAGCATTGAAAATATCGTTGGAACCAACAATGCAGCCAGTACGCTGATCGGGAGAAATACAACTAATGCTTGGATTCTAAGTGGAAATAATAGCGGTACGTACAACAATACGCTTAATTTCAGTCAATTTCAAAACTTAACGGGAGGTGATAGAATCGATATATTTGTTTTTGTTCCTCTAGCTAGTATTAGCGGAAATATCAGTGGCGGTGCTGGTATTATGATGCTAATTGGAGATGAAATTGTTTTTTCTGGAACTGTTTCTGGAACAGGTGATTTAAAAATTGAACCTTTAACGATTAATCAAGAAATTAAAATAGGAGGAACAGATAGCGGTAGTCATAGGGTTTTAGATTTAACCAGTGCAGAATTAAGTTTTCTGCAAAATGGCTTTCGCTCTATTACTATTGGAAAAGCGGATGGAAGCGGAACGCTAACGCTAGCAGGTGATGTAACTTTTGAAGACCCAGTAACGTTGCAAACTCTTGGTGTCATTACTTATCAAAATGGTACTCTCAGAGGCGCAGATAATGCCACCATTACCTTAGCAGCTAAGGGAGATATTACCACTGGTAGTATTATCAATCCAGGTCGCGATATTTCGATCGCCAGCGAACAAGGGCAAATTGATACGACGGCTGGAACCATTGATAGCAGTTCTGTTACGGGTGATGGAGGTGCGATCGCACTCACAACTTCCGGTAACATCACTACTAGCAACCTTAACTCTAGTTCTACTGCAACTAAGGGCGGAAATATTGCTCTCACCGCTGAAACGGGAAGCATTACCACAGGTAACCTCAACTCATCTGGAGTTACCAGTGGCGGTAACGTTGTCGTTCAAGCTCAAACGGCTATTACATCTGGCGAAATTAACTCTAGTGCAACGACTGGAAATGGTGGTAATGTTACCCTGAACCGCAGCCAGAACTGCAACTGCAACCACAACCTAGTTCACAGCAAGAGAATGTTGACAATAGGGAATTAATTGCCCAAAAAAATCCCCCAGTTCAATCTCAAACCGGGGATAGTGTTCCTGTAGAAATTGATGCTTCTATCGCTGCAATTGAAGAGGTGCTGACGCGGGAATTTGAAACTTACTTAGATCGGCCCGGTACTACCCCCATCGTCACTCTCCCGCAAATTCAGCAGAGGTTGCGGGAAACGGAACAAGAAACAGGGGTTAAGTCGGCATTGGTTTACATGGTGTTTGGGCCTGAAAAGCTGGGCGCGAATGCTGTTTTAGTCTGTCCCATACAAGAATCTGGGTCAGTGACAGAGGGAAATAGAAGAAGCCAACAGCCTTTGTGCGATCGCTCTCCTGACGATCGGCTAGAAATTATAGTAGTGACGGGAAGCAGCCAACCTATTCACCTGCAAATTCCCGCAGCCAAACGCCAACAAGTGCTAGCATTAGCAACTGAATTGCGTGCAGAAGTCACCAATCCTTACAAAACTCGTAAAACCAGTTATTTACCGTCAGCCCAACAACTCTACAATCTTCTCATTGCTCCCATTCAACCAACATTGCGATCGCAAGGAATTGAAAATCTGGTGTTCGTTCCAGATGCAGGTTTGCGATCGCTACCATTTGCAGCACTTCACGACGGTCAAAAATTCCTCATCGAACAATATAGTCTGGCTTTGATTCC
Organism: Argonema antarcticum A004/B2; assembly: GCF_023333585.1. Classification (GTDB taxonomy): domain Bacteria; phylum Cyanobacteriota; class Cyanobacteriia; order Cyanobacteriales; family Aerosakkonemataceae; genus Argonema; species Argonema antarcticum. Next base: position 60,507 of record NZ_JAIQZN010000028.1, on the reverse strand, counting down.
CAGTTTCAGCTTAAGCCAACCTCGCTACGTCAATCTTAAGAGAGCTAGAATTTTGGGCATGGGAGCCTCCGAATTTCGCGACCTAACACCATTACCTTTGGTTCCCATTGAGTTAGCAAGCATTACCTCTAAGTTAGGAGCAAGTAGTGTTTTCTTAAACGAAAACTTTACGCTGAACAATCTCAAAGCACAACGCAATCGGCAAAATTTTGAAATTGTTCACCTAGCAACTCATGCAGAATTTAAAACTGGATCGCCCGATAATTCTTACATTGAGCTTTGGTATACTCGCTTGCGACTGCCTCAGATGCACCAGTTAAAATGGAATGACCCCTCTGTCGAGTTATTAGTGCTTTCTGCTTGTCGCACAGCATTAGGAGATGAACAAGCAGAATTAGGATTTGCCGGATTGGGAGTGCAAGCTGGAGTGCGATCGGCCCTAGCAAGTTTGTGGAATGCCAACGATAAAGGCACCCTCGGACTGATGGTAGTATTTTACCAGTACTTGCAGCAAGCTCCAATTCGGGCTGAAGCTCTCAGGCAAGCTCAAATTGCCCTACTGAAAGGTCAGGTGAGAGTAGAAGAGGGAAAATTGCGTATATTTGAAAATACGGTAGCGGTATTGCCTCCCAAATTAACTGAAACCCCTGCGATAAATTTTGCTCACCCTTACTATTGGGCTGCATTTGTACTCATTGGAAATCCCTGGTAACTTATTTGATGAACTAGAGAACCAATCGTCTTCGCTGTTTAATAAGCCTGTTTCTTCAGTTCCCAGTGGTGAGTCGCGTCCTTCATCGTAGCCAATTTCCACAAAGTGTTGTAGCCCAGATGAGTAAACCCCCGATGCTACGGCAGCAGCTACATCCGGGTATTTTTGCAAGTAAGCATTTTCGTTATAGTATGGTGAGACGTTTACCCGGCGTTCAAATCGACCGAAGCGATCGAAGTGTTCTATTCCCGAAAAAAATCCTAAAGGAACACCTACCCCAGCGCGGACATCCGGGTAACTTTGCAGGTAGTACGGTTCGTCAAAGACGGTATAGTTAAGAGCCATTCTTCCTCACACTCAATTTGCCTTTCAGAGGTGCCGACGATGCCACTATTACTTTAGCAGCTAAGGGAGATATTACTACTGGTAGTATTATCAATCCAGGTCGCGATATTTCGATCGCCAGCGAACAAGGGCAAATTGATACGACGGCTGGAACCATTGATAGCAGTTCTGTTACGAGTGATGGAGGTGCGGTTGTCTGGTAAAAAATGGTTTAGGCCAGCGTATTTGGTATAACATATCTGACTTTAACTATATTTAGAATCTTAAAAAAGTTCTTTTGTTTTCAGCAAAAATCTAATAATAGCAGTAATTATTGCCAAAATATTTAGTATAATTATATTATAAACAACCCCAAAACCGGCTAATTCATATACACTTGACCGCAGAGGAGATAGAGAATGCCACAATATTCCTTAGCTGAAGATCCATCGATTATACTCGACATTCCCGGAAGAAACGATACCAGGAAAAATCGTGAGGCAGCGATCGAAAAATTGCTCGAACTCATGGATTCAGGAGAAGTAGAGATTGATTTAAAAGATGGATTTGGCCCAGACGAGTTAATTTTGATTAAAACGCCTTCAAAGCAAGGTTCTTCAAATCAACAGGAGAGAACAACAGAAGAAACTGACACCATTGCACAGGCAGTACAAGTTTTGACGCAATTTGCAACCCTCCGTCAGAAGGTAGAAGAATTACGTCCTACGGCACAAGAAGCCCGCACCCAAATCGACCTTTTGTTTGAAGGTACTGTAAGCGTTGAACAGATACAACAAATCAAAGAAGGACTCAAATCTCTGAAAAATTTTGCCCAAACCAATATTCAACTTCGAGAAGCTTTGACCGAAGCCGAACAAGCGCGGAAAACCTTGGATGAAGCAATGGTTACAACAGCCTTAGAAAAGGCGGCACTAGAAAAGGCTGCTATCAAAAAGGCGACGGAAGGTAATAAGTGATATCATCGCCGGTCGCTTAACCATAGTTAAATATTTTGGATGTTGTTGCGCTTTATCGCTCTTTAAGATAGCGCTGAAGCGCAACAACATACCTATAGGGAATAGGGAAGAGAGAAAAGGGTTAGGCAGTAAGGGATAGAAAGTGAGAACTACGAGTTGGAGTTGTACTAACCGCCTTGGTAACCGCTTTGGCGGTTACTATACTATACCACCTTAATACGACCTTTTAACAGGGCGCGATGCAGACGATCAACTACGCGATGTTCTTCTTCATTTAGTTGATCTTCTAAAAAGGCTTTTCTCAACACAGCTTGGTCTGCTGTTGTAATCTGACTGGAAGCAGCAATCCTAGCCAATACTTCGTAAAGCTCCGATGGGACAAAAGAAGTCTCTTCAGGGATAGAGTTATCCATATCTAAACCTTCTCTTGAAACTGTTGTGGTACAGCCAGGAACTCCTCTATGTGAATGGAGACTATTTTGATCTTGCAAACTGAGGAGTGCATAACAAGTTTATAATGTTTGATTAACCACACCTTCAAGATTCACGCAATTTTAACGCGATTGATAGTAGATTTGCTTAGCACCCTATTGCTTATAACTATAGACTTTGACGTAAGCCTTGATAACTTAAAGATAGTTGCCAGGGATCGTCAAAAACTCTATCAAGCGTAGTAACTTCCTATTTATATCCCAAGACTGATGGTAATATGCGAATCTCCGATAGATAAGTGTGGTCGTCAAAGAAAACCAAGTCCAGAGCGGCTTTACGCAGCTTTCATAAAGGTATACTTCTTATTTATAGTTCAGCGTCGAATTACACCGTATTGCTGAGCTTTTTTAAACAGGTTAATCAGATGTAGATGCTTTGATTCAGATGAGCCTTGCTCATAGCATACCATTTTCCAACCAGAACTAACTAAAAATATACATTCTCTTAATGTAAGAAAAGCCTTCTGTGTAAACATACCACTGATAAATCCAGAGGCTTGAGCCAGAGGGGTAGAGTCCGCTATAGTGAAGTTCTTACCACTCTACTAAATAATCTTTCACGAAAGCTTACTCATACTAATGGCTAGTCAAACTTCACTTGTTGATGAACTGTCTTGGTGGAACAACTTCATCCGTTCTCACCATTTTGACCCAAAGGCTTACATTCGGCGCGGCGCGGTCAATTTTAAACTCGCTAAAATTGATGAGTCTATTCAAGATTTTGACACAGCAGAAAAGCTCGACCCAAAGGTCGCGCCATACCTGTGGCAGCGGGGCTTGTCCTTCTATTATGCCGAGAAATTTGAGTCAGGTGCCAAGCAGTTTGAGTTAGACTTGAGCGTGAATTCTCAAGACGTGGAGGAGACTGTATGGCGATATCTTTGCATTGCTCGACTTAAGGGTGTAGCCCAAGCGAAAAATTCACTCCTTACGGTAAAAAACGATCGGGAATAGTCTTTATGGCATCCGAAGAGAGGAAGTGGATACTGATTCGCAGGATGAAAGAGGCTCTAGCTAGCAAAGTGCAAGCTATATTTATACAGTTGAAACCTGCCTCGGAGTCAGCAGAATACAAGTTATGGAGACACCGATTTTTGCTAGAACGTCTGCACTTAGGTTTATGGGTAGCATTGATTTGCTTGTTCACATTTATTATCCGCGATCTTTACAACGCTGTATTTCCTCTGAAGGAGTTGCAAAACATTCCCCACGAACTAAAAGATTTTTGGATTGTTTTAGATATTACCATAACGCTGCTCTTACTTACCTGCCTTTTCTTGCTCAGAACTCAGTTCGGTCGTCGTTACCCGATCGCAATTTTTTTGGGATTATCTTGGTCGATCACATTATTACCGCAAGTTCTCGCGACATTTCGGGGTTCGCCGCTTCCCGATCTTCTGGCTTGGACTATGGTTTTCCTGGTTCAAGCGACGCTGATTCCCGTTCGCTGGCGGCTGCATTTGCTGTCGCAGTTGGGTGTATTAGTTTATTATGTGGGCGTCAATTTAGCGCTGGGTTTGACGACTATGCAGGGGAAGCCAATCTACAATGTGACGATTTTTTTGTACTTGTTTTGGTTTTGTTTTGTCTGCGATTTGGCAGTGTATTTGTACGAACGCTTACAACGAGAAGAGTTTGAATCGCGTCGGGAATTACGTGCTTTTTTGCACGCTGTTTCTCACGATTTGCGAAATCCGGTAACGGGAATGTCGATGGTGTTGCAAAACCTGTTGAATAAATCGGACGATCGCATAACTGTTAGACGTTCTATTTTGGAACGGATGCTTCAGGGGAGCGATCGCCAACTCAATTTGATCAATTCGCTGCTGGAAGCTCACAGCAGCGAAGTACAAGGAATTGTGCTGCACTGCGAACCGCTTCATCTCAGTAGTATGGTGCAAGCAGTGTACTCAGATTTGGCACCTATCTTGAATAAAAATCAGGTTAATTTTAGCAATCTGGTAAGTGAGGATTTGCCGCCAGTCAATGCCGATTCAACTCAGTTGTGGCGCGTGTTCGGCAATTTAATTACTAATGCAGTTACACACAATCCACCTGAAATTACTATTACCATCAATGCTGTAGTTGAAGGCAAAATGATTCGCTGTAGCGTTCGAGATAATGGGGTGGGGATGAGTCAAGAGCAATGTCGCCGAATGTTTCAATTGTATGCGCGAGGTTCTCGTTCTCGCTATGTGCCGGGACTCGGTTTGGGGTTGTACCTTTGTCGGCAAATTATCAACGCACACGGCGGACAGATTGATGTTAATAGTAGCGTTGGATCTGGGACAATGTTTTGGTTTACTTTACCCATCTTTGAGAAAAAGCGATAATGTTATTTTTTGTCAGAGTCAAGATTATCTAGGCGATCGCTCAAGTTTTGCAATTCCTGGCGATCGCGGTTTATGCGATCGGTTAGCTCAACTAAGTCTTCTTTTGTGGCCCGATCGGCTGGATTATTTTCCAGTTGCCGATCGATTTGGTTTAGGCAAGCATTCATGGCGGCGGCAAATTCGTAGCGAGTTATGGGGCGATTCCCTTGATAGGTGCCGTTGCTATATCCGCTGATGCAACCGTAATTGGGCCCGGTTGAGGGTGTAGTTTGACCAGTTTCGGCGCTAGGAAGTGCTACAGCCGCTAGAGGACTAATTATTATTGCTGCAAATAGCAATAATATACTTGGTAATCTATTTTTGGACATGGTTAAACTTTCACTCATTTTATTCATGGAATGACCAATCAACTGGAATTACCAGCGCAAAAGTTGTTTAAAGCACCAGCCTTTATGGCTAGCGCCGCTCTATTGGTAGCCAATATTGCCATATCTTTCGCTGCTATTTTGATCAAATTGAGCGAAAAGGAACTTGGCCCCAATGCCACTATATTTTATCGTCTTGCGATCGCTGGTGTAGTTTTCGGACTGTGGAAGGGAGTACTGGCTATACGCTGCCGACTTTCTGAAAACCAATCCGAACAACCCGAACCTTACACCCGTCGGGATATAGGACTATTGCTGGTGGTAGGAATATTTTTCCTTAGCGAGCAAGTGTTTTGGGCTTTGTCTCTCACTCAAACCAGTGCTGCCATTTCTACCCTACTGCACAATTTGATTCCCCTGTTCACCAGCTTAGGGCTGTGGTTGTTATTTCGTCAGCGCTTTGATAGCAAATTCCTTGTCGGGATGGTGGTAGCGATAGGGGGAGCGATCGCGATCGGACTAGAAGATGTGCAAATCGCCTCTGTCCAAGTGCAAGGTGATGCAGTGTCCTTATTATCTGCGCTGTTAGCAGCTGGATACCTGATAGCTTCAGAACAGCTCCGAAGCAAGTTTTCCACTATAACTATTGTGCTTTGGGCTTGTGCTAGCGGGGCTGGGCTGGGTCTACTGATTACCCCGCTCGTCGAAGATAGATTGTTCCCCAATTCTTGGCAAGGGTGGCTGGCAGTCATTTCTTTGGCTCTTATTGCCCAAGTTATAGGTCAAGGACTTCTACTCTATAGCCTTAACTGGTTGTCTTCAGGAGTTGTTGCTCTATCCAATCTGCTCATTCCAGTCCTTACTGCCATTTGGGCTTGGGTAATCTTCTCAGAAACGTTGAGTTTGTCCAAGTGGCTCGCTTTTGCCGCAATTTTGCTGGGCCTATATCTGGGCATATCTAGCAAATATGCCGTTAAGACAGAAATTAGTACTGAGGCAAGTGAGCGTGTCGATGTCGAGTAGATAATGATGGCTGACTAACGCTTTTATCTTTTATTTTGTCAGGATGCGATCGCCTTTAATTTACCCAGTATTTCGCTGATATTTCTTTTAGCGGCGTTACTATAATAACGGCAAGTTGCATTTTTACATTAAGTAGGGTGCGTCAGAGCGATAAAATTAGCGATCATCTTGCAAATTTTTTGGTTCTGACGCACCCTTCAACTGTCAGGATGCGATCGCCTTTGATTCACCGGGCATTTCGCTGATATTTATTTTAGCGGATTTAATATAATAGTCTTTATACGGTACAACCTGTAATTATTTAATACTTTATTTATAAATCACTCTCACTATTAATATTACGGGCTAGGAAACTCCATCTACTGGCTGAATATAATTACGCCTGTAGGACGATCGAATTAAAGCTGGCAAATAGTTATTGTATTGAAAGAAAGAAACAGCACTGGATGGGTGTTATGCCGCTGTAACTCCATGTCAGATCTATAATAAAGCGACTGTAGATTCTGAACAGTGCTTGCCTAATGGCGTAGACGGTGTGGAGTTTTTGTCGCCTACTCCCCTTTATTATCACCCCTGCGAGGCGAAATCCTCAACAGTAGCGGTCTTGGGTGATAAACGTCGAGTGTTCTCATAAAATACATATTCTTAGCACCCAGACCGTCTTGGCTCAGTTTGATTATGACCCAGGACGGATTGGCTGCATCTTGACAAATTCAACTAAATATAATATTACAGGCAAGGCTCATCCTTCATTGGTGCTGGCAAAGGAAATTCCTCGCCTCGTAAGTAAGCATCAAACTGTTCTTCAAAACGACTCCAACTGGTGGCGATCGAACGGTCTAATCTACAAGAAGGAGCTTCGCGAAATAAAGGCATCCTCTCTTCAATTATTGTTTTTATAGTTGGATCTAACTCCTCAAATAGATCTGTTTTGCTACCAGTATAATTCAAAACGAGAAATCCAGGCTTACCCTTCATTTTCATCCAAGGTTCCCACGGCCCCATGCGATAATAAGATAGCGCTACGGAACGATTTTCACTTGGACTAACTTCGGCATCATCAAGCATCTTGGTCGGAAAAATGAATTTGTATGAATCTGACGCTCGCAGATATTCTTCAGGTGAATAATCGGCATATTTAGGATTGTTTGCTAACTGGTTAGGCAGTTTAGCGTTAAAGTCTAGTGATATATAAGAGATTTCGGAAGCTATGTAAGCTATTAATTTTTGGGGAATTTGGAACTCCTGGTAGTCGTAAGAACGGTGCAAGACGTTAAGTGTCTCGCCAGTCCAGGGATTTTGCCAAGACTTTAAAATTGCACCTGTTTGGCGATCGAGATAAAGAGTTATTTTACGACTCACCAAAGTCCAACGCGAAGTCGCCTCATCCTTAATGCAGCGCGAGATATCCACACCGAGAAAATCAAACAAGTGTAGCGGTTCATCATCGTCCATCGGTTGGGCGTACATGGAACCTGTAGCCTCAAAATAGTGAGTTCTACCGTCAGTGCTGCAACGTACCTTGACAAACTGCTCATCAGTAATAGTCGATTTGGCTAAGCTCATATTTTGTACCTGCATATCTTGAAACTATCGCTCAAAATAGACGATTAAGCTGCAAAAAGAAACTTTCTTTGGTTAGAATCTGAAAATAGGGCTGCATTATTGACAATAGGGAGTTGAAATGCTTGAATCTATACAAGTTCCATCAGATGTAACGTTTGAGAAGGCGATCGCACTCTCTGGGTCTTTGCTGAAGAAGATGGAGGCGGGTGAATTATCGCCATCAGAGATAGAAACGATCGTTTCAGATTTAGCTAAAACTCAAAACGGTGCTAGAGGGTTTTTCGTCACCTACTTGACATCTGACCAAACTTTTGCAGACAATCCCTCGCCGGAAGTCGTGCAGGCATTGCGATCGCATTGTGATACGGTAGCAGAACTATTGGCGAAGAATGTAGCGATGTCGGCGGCTATGGCACTTACCCATCGGCGCAATGGGAACGAAGAGATGGCAGAGTCTAGTGAGAGAGTACGCGATCGCACATCCCATCTGATTAAATTGATCGATCGTCCTGGCGTCTACTCCATCTGCCGGGAAATATTGGAAAGTGCCATGACAGGAGAGGGAAACTATAAAGCTTTTCTGGAACGTTGGGGTTACGATACCGAACAACGACTGCTAATGTCTCAGGCATTGCAAAAAGTTATAAGCGATAGGGGCTAAAAAAGTCAAAAGTCAAAAGTCAAAAGTAAGCCTTTTTACTTGCCAGTACCTAATCCCTAGTTTTCCCCAATCCAAAATCTAAAATCCAAAATCCAAAATGACTACTCCAAAAGATTGCCTTAATTACATCAACGGACAGTGGTTGCCAGCGCGATCGAAAGCTACCCTGGAAAGTCGTAACCCAGCCGACTGGCGGCAACTTGTAGCCACATTTCCACGTTCCGAAGCTGCCGACGTGGATGCAGCGGTGGAAGCAGCCCGAAAAGCTTATTCTACTTGGCGTCTTGTGCCAGCGCCAGCGCGTGCCGACTTTATTTATCGGGTGGGAGAGTTGTTACTGGAACGCAAAGAAGAACTCGCCCAACTGATGAGTCGGGAAATGGGGAAAGCGATCGCAGAAGCGCGTGGAGATGTGCAAGAAGGAATAGACTGCGCCTTATATTATGCAGGAGAAGGTCGCCGATTGTTTGGGCAAACAACCACATCAGAAATGCCCAACAAATTCGCCATGACAGTGCGAATGCCCATAGGAGTTTGCGCCTTAATTACTCCGTGGAACTTTCCCCTTGCCATCCCCTGCTGGAAAGCTTTACCAGCTTTGGTGTGCGGCAATACCGTCATCCTCAAACCAGCAGGAGACACCCCCGCCTGTGCTACTTTACTGGTGCAAATATTCCACGATGCAGGTTTGTCAAAAGGAGTAATAAATTTAGTTCATGGCTTTGGTTCAGAAGTAGGAAAAGCCTTAGTCGAACATCCCGGTATTGACTTAGTATCTTTTACCGGATCTTCTGAAACTGGTGCAGAGATAGGTGCTACTTGCGGACGCACCCACAAGCGCGTTTGTCTGGAACTGGGCGGCAAAAATGCTCAAATTGTGATGGAAGATGGGGATTTAGAATTAGCTTTAGAAGGTGCTGTTTGGGGAGCATTTGGCACAACTGGTCAGCGCTGCACAGCTACCAGTCGGCTTATTCTACATCGCGATATCAAAGATAAATTTACCGCCATGCTTTTAGAGCGTACCGCCAAGTTACGTCTCGGTGCTGGCATAGACCCGAATACCGATCTGGGTCCATTAGTAAATGTGGCTCAACTTCAGCGCGTCAGCGGTTATTTGGAAGTAGCTCACGTTGAAGGATCAAAGGTTTTAATCGGTGGAAAAATAGCTAACGATGGAGATTTAAAACACGGTTTCTTTTTTCAGCCGACTATCCTCGACAATGTTACCCCAAATATGAGTATTGCCCGCGAAGAAATTTTTGGGCCTGTAGTATCTTTGATTAAAGTTAACTCGTTTGAAGAAGCAATTAAAGTAGTTAACGACACGCCATACGGTTTATCTTCCTCGGTTTATACTCGCGATGTGAACCGCGCTTTCCAAGCGATGCGCGATATCGAAGCGGGGATTACTTATATTAATGGCCCGACGATCGGTGCAGAAGTGCATTTACCTTTTGGTGGTGTGAAGCAAACGGGTAACGGACATCGGGAGGCGGGTAGTGCTGCGTTGGATGTGTTTACAGAATGGAAGAGTGTTTATGTAGATTTTTCGGGTCGTTTGCAACGCGCACAAATTGATAACCATTAAATAGCTTATAGGAGGCATTGCGATATGACGGTATCTCAGTCGGAAAATCAAACTTCCAAACTTTACGATCGCGATTACTATTTATGGACGGAAGAAACTGCTAAAATATTGTGCCAATGCAGATTTGCAGATTTAGATGTGAAAAATTTGCTCCTCGAAATTGAAGAGATGGGAAAGCGTGAGAAGCGGGCAGTTGAAAGTAACTTGGTTGTGGTTTTGATCCACCTACTTAAATACAAATATCAAGCCGAAAAACGTTCTGGTAGTTGGGAGGGAAGTATCCGAGAACATCGGCGACGATTAAATCGAGAATTAGACGATAGCCCCAGTTTAAGGCCATATTTAGAAACGATTTTTGATAGCTGCTTTCAAAATGCTAGAGAGCAAGCAAAAGACGAAACACAACTGCCTCTCGAAACCTTTCCTTTGAGTTCTCCATTTACTCTTGAAGAGAGCCTGAATCCGGATTTTTTACCCGAAGTTGAGGATTAGTCTTATGGCAGTAAGCTATAGAAATACCAATATTGGCGAATTATACGAGCGAGACTTCTACTTGTGGATTGAAGAAACTGCTAGGTTACTGCGCGATGGCAAATTTTCTGAGCTAGATACTGAAAATTTAGTCGATGAAGTTGAGAGTTTAGGGAGATGGAAAAAACGGGAATTAGATGAGAGTCTTTTGGCAATTATGCGGCATTTGCTCAAGTACCAATACTGTCCAAAGCAGCGGCTAGATGAATGGCGTACTACAATAGGAGAACATCGCATCCGCCTAGAGAAAATTTTGACACACAGCCCTAGTTTAAGCTCCTTATTGCTCGATAAATTTGCTCAAACTTATCAAGATGCTAAAAAATTAGTTGAACTGGAAATGGAATTAAGATCAGATACTTTACCTAGTGAGTCGCCTTTTAAGCCAGCACAAATTATTGACGAAAATTTCTTTCCGGAATAGTTAATTTCGCTGTGATTGAAGCACTCCCCATGCGATCGCATCACGAAAACAACCCCACCCTAACCCCCCCCGTTAACGGAGAGGGAAGAGGACTGGGGTTGGGTAGCGACTTCAACTGATTGGGAAAACTGGGTTTTTGACGAGGACATAGGCATCGATCGACTTATTCCTCAAGCGAGGAGAAACATATCCAACTAACTATGTTACAAAACTTAACACTATTTTGCTTGTGTCGATCGCCTTCAGTTAATTAGATTTTAAATTTCGGATCGGGGAATTCTAGATATGGAATCACAAACTACAGACAAAAGCGATAAATCGTTTATTCTCTTATCCAAAAATCTTGAGTGAAAATGCTTAGTATTTCAACCGATCGTACTTTACCCAGCATTCCGCGCCTTGTCACCCCCCTACCTGGGCCACGCGCCCGCGCTTTGGTCGATCGCGATCGCGCTGTCACTTCCCCATCCTACACCCGTAGCTACCCGTTAGTAGCTGCCCGTGGCGAAGGCTGTATGTTAGAGGATGTGGATGGCAATGTGTTTTTAGACTTAACCGCAGGAATTGCAGTCACTAATACCGGACACGCGCATCCAGAGGTTGTGCAAGCAATTCAAGCACAATCTGCCTGTCTTATCCATTTTTCGGGTACTGATTTTTACTATGAACCGATGATAGAATTGGCGGAAAAATTGGTAGCGGTTGCGCCTTTTCCCAACGGTGCTAAAGTGTTTTTCACCAACTCTGGTGCCGAATCGAACGAAGGAGCGATTAAACTAGCTCGTTATTATACTGGTAGATCTTTAATAGTAGCATTTCTGGGAGCATTCCACGGGCGCACTTATGGTGCGATGTCGCTGACTGGTTCCAAAGCTGTGCAGCGCAAAAATTTCGGCCCTTTGTTACCTGGAGTAACTCATATTCCCTACGGTACTCACGAGGGTTTAGATTATTTGGAACAAAAGCTTTTTCCTACAGTATTGCCGCCTACAGAAATTGCGGCGATTGTGGTGGAAGCGATTCAAGGGGAAGGCGGTTATATTGTGCCGGAGGATGGTTTTTTGGAGAGGATTAGGAGGATATGCGATCGCTACAATATCCTCATGGTAGTCGATGAGGTGCAATCGGGCATGGGTCGGACGGGTAAGCTGTTTGCGATCGAACATTGGGGAATCATGCCGGATATCATTACTTTAGCTAAAGGCATCGCCAGCGGTTTACCATTAGGCGCAATCTTATCCCGACCCGAATTAATGACATGGCCTCCCGGTTCCCACGCTACCACATTTGGCGGCAATCCCGTTGCCTGTGCTGCTGCTAACGTAACCTTGCGACTTTTGGAAAATGGACTGATGGATAATGCTCAGAAAATGGGAGAGTTATTACAGGCAGGTTTAACTGAATTATCGCAGCAGTTTAAGCAAGTTTCGCCGCCTAGAGGTAAAGGTTTGATGGTGGCAATTGATTTGCTGGATGAGGAGGGGAATTTTGATGTTCGGTTAAGGGATAAGATTGTGGATGAGGCTTTCTACAAAGGCTTGTTGCTGTTAGGATGCGGTAAATCTGCAATTCGTTTTTGTCCGCCTTTAGTTATCGATCGCGACCAAATTCAGGTTGCTTTGCAAATTCTCACCGAATTGATTGCCGACCAAATTAATAAAAAGATCTAAAAGATTTTTTACTAAACATGAACTACACTAAAATTGCCCTTAATCTTTGGCATAAACTCTGGGAAAACTATAGCGCCAGAGTGAATTATGCTCAAGTCTATCAACAAATGATAACCGAAGCAGGTGGTACTGTTGCCAACGACCATATTGCCTTCCGTTCTCTGCGTCTTAATATCAACGATATCGACCTGGGAATTCCTTATTTAGAAGGCATCGTTAAAGATTTGGGTTACTCGGCAGCAGGGGAATATATTTTCCCCGATAAACATCTGTATGCGCGTCACTATCGCCATCCGAAACAAGATGCTTTTGATTTGCCGAAATTGTTTATCAGCGAGTTAATTGTGGATGAGTTACCGGATGCAACTGCCCAACAAATTTATCAAACAGTTAAGTCAATTAATTCTATCAGTTATCCAAACTTATCCGATTTAGAAATAGCAGATATTGAACAAACTGTAGATCGACTGCAAAATTTGTTCGATCGCCCTTGGCAACCCCCTCGTCGTTCTGTTGTTGAAGAGGTAAATAAAGCAACTCAGTATGGAGCCTGGGTACTCCTGCACGGATACGGAGTTAACCACTTTACTGGCTATATCAATCGGCAGAACACTCCCTTGTACCCAGATATTGAAAGCACTGCCAGTGGTTTATCCGAGCGGGGTGTGCCAATGAAAGCCGAGATTGAGGGCAGCATGGATATTGGTTTGCGTCAGACTGCGACTCAGGCAATCACAGAAATGGTGACTGTGCGAGATGATTTCACTGAGAAATTGATAAGTATTCCTTGGACTTACGCTTATTATGAGATTGCCGAGCGCTTTTTTGTCGAAATTGCTCCTGGAGAGAAAGCACTTTTTGATGCGTTTCAAGGAAATAACGCCACACATTTGTTTGAAATGACTCGGAATGTCATCGATCGTTAGTCTTTATACTTATTCGCAGAAAACTTGGTAGATTTTGACTGGCTGTTCGCGTCCTTTGAGCTGTACGCTACCTATAAATTGGGTGGGAAATTTGCCCTGGATATATTGATAAGTTTCTTCGTCGATCAAAATCCGACAAATACCGCCATCGAGAGACTTATCGTAACTTTCCAGTCTAGCTGCCACATTAACGCTGTCTCCGATGATTGTATAATTTAGCCTTTGGCGACTACCCAAACTACCTGCTACCACTGTACCTGTAGCAATTCCGACTCGCATAGCTACAGTTGGACGTTGCTGAACTTGCCATTGCTGATTGAGCGATCGCAATTTAGCTGCCATATCAACAGCGCAAGATACAGCTGACGCCGCATCTTTGGCGATCGCTTCTGGCGCAGTACTGGGAATGGGAACGCCAAACACCGCCATAATCGCATCCCCAATAAATTTATCAATTACTCCATCGCGATCGAGAACAATCTGAGACATAGCACTCATGTAATCATTGAGCCAGAACATCAGAGTTTCTGGATCGGTTTGTTCGGTAATACTGGTGAAGTCTTTTAAATCGGTAAATAGCACCGTTGCAGTCATCTTTTGCCCCAACAACTGTCCTTCTTTGAGCAACTGGTGGCGATCGCGCCAAACAGCTTGGGCAATTTTTGGCGTGACGTGCTGTCCCAATAAATTCATGACAATTTGTCTGTTTTCCCGCTCCTGATAAGCAATGTATGCTGTGATAGTGACCCCAGATCCTGCCAAGGCTAGTAACGGCGGAATCACGGGTATCCACCAACCTGCCAAGAAAGCCAGATAACAGCCTAGAGTGAGAATACTTCCAGCAACTAAAATACTGGCAGCTTTCCATCTTATACGTAGAAACGTGATTCCGGTGATTCCGGTGGTGATTCCGGTGGTGATTCCGGTGGTGATTCCGGTGGTGATGCCGGTGGCGATGCCTTACTGCTGGCGTTGAGAGAGATTTCACCTCCTGCACCGTTTACAGATGATGAGTTTAATATGCCGGATTTTGTGTCGATCGCACCTCCACTTGTAAGCTCGATCGCACCTGCTTTACCAGTCGTAATCTGTGCAGAACAAATAATATTATTTGTCGTGATATTGCCAGCAGCATCAATCCGAACTGCACCGCCATCACCATTACTAGAACTGGCATCGAGTTTGCCAGCACTGGTATCGATATTACCGTCGATAGTATTGTTAAAAGTGAGATTACCGTTATTGGTGCTGCTGAGAGCAACCGTATTAGCTAAAGTGACGATATCGTTGTAAGTTTGGTCGCCAGTAGTAGTGATATCGCCGCTAATTTTGGTAGTACCACCTGCATCTGTGGTGATAGTGGCAGCTTTGACGGTGTTGTTAAAATTGGTGGTAGCAGTGCTATTGGCGATAATGTTGCCAAGGAATTGAGTATTTCCAACTGTTGCATTGAAGGTAATGTTGCCAGTTCCGGAATTGAGGGTAAGATTTTCTGTACCCGCAGTTGTCCCGTCGATGGCGTTATTAAATTGGAGATTACCGTTATTCGTGGTAGTGAGATTGACACTATTACTTAAAATGACGATATCGTTGTAAGTTTGGTTGCCAGCGGTAGTGATATCGCCGTTAATTTTGGTAGTGCCACCTGCATCTGTGGTGATAGTGGCAGCTTTGACGGTGCTGTTAAAAGTTGTGCTGGCATTGCTATTGGCAGTAATATTACCAAGAGATTGCGTCGAGTGAGGCATAATTATTAAGCTAAGACGCATCTAATTTTTCAAGTCGAACACCGCACAGTAAGGTTTTCAGGCTCCAAAAAGTACAATTTAGATGCGTAGCAGCTTAGTACCTACGGCATTAAACCAATTATTGTTAAAACCCCTTTTTGATGACCGAGGGTAATATTGGATAATTTTTTACCTATAATCTGTCATAACACACGGATCGAGATTGTCAAAATAGGGACGGGCATAGCGGTGATGCCCAGCTAAAATCCATTGCCAATTAAAATGAATGGTGCCCAGTAAAAGGGATGATTGAGGCGATTGGTAAGCGTCCTGGACACACTACCATCAGGACGCGCACGCACGGCGATGCCTCGCTGTTCGTCTCCTACTGTGGAGTTGTTGGTAATTAAAGCGATTTGAGCTTCGCGCAAAGCTTCGGCTTTTGTAATGTTGCCCTTTCTCAATGCTGCGTAAAAGGTATCCATCAACACTTGAGTGCCACCATCTGAAACTGACCACAATGAAGCTATAGCTGCCTTAGCGCCAGCTTGTTGCATTTGGTAACCAAAGCCTAAAATCTCTTTTCCATTACCCAGCTGACCTCCGACACCAGTTTCGCAAGCACTTAGCACTACTAAATCTACATTTGGTAATGACCAACTTTCGACATCGCGGAGACTAACGCGACTACCATCGCCAAACAGAATAAAAGATTCTTCCGGTTGACCTGTGACGAAGGCAGCATGAGTCGCAAAATGAACTATGTTGTAATCATTCAATCGGGGAATAACTGCTTCGCGATTAAAGGCATTATCTAATAATATAAGTGTGTTGTCAATCTTCGCTGCCAGATTGTTTACTTCCCGACCGGCAAAGGGTAGTCCAGCGAAAGAAAATTCATTATTTCCAACTGGAAAGTTGTAATTACCTCTGGTAAAAGCACCGGCTAAAACGTTGGGAGTATGTTTGGGTGCGGGGGTTAAGTTTGTCAAACTGGCGGCGGTGATGTTGTTAATTGCATAACGCTGCACTAGCCATTGTTTGCCATCAAAAAGTGCAGCTAAAGGAATGTAGCGTAATTGTCCATCTGGGGCATATATTATTGTTTGAGCTTTGGCATTGGATATGTCTTTTTCTATTGGTTTAATCAATAAATTATATAACTGACGTGCTGGTATTCTAGCATCGGAGGAGGGGTTTTGTAAAGCTTGGCGAAATTGTGCGATCGCTTGTTTTACTACCTGCCGTTTTACAGGGGCCGATCGATGTATTGGCGCTGAATTAGGAGTCACCAGTACCAATTCGATTCGGTCTTCTAAAATTAACGGATAAAGCAATACCGCTGGTTTTTCCAACTGCCGCAAGTTCTCCTGTACGCGATTTAAATTGGGCAGATTTAAATTTTCTCCCTTAGATTTCTGATTCAACTGCTGCACCAACGCCACAACATCTGGACTGCGGACAAACTCATTCAATTCTGGCTTTTCTTGCTGCTGCATTCTCTCCAATTCGGCAATCCTTTGTTGCTGAGTCTGTGTGCGTTGGCTATCTGGAATGTTGCGTAATTGTGCCAATTCTTTACCTAATTGCACCGCTTGGGAGTATTTTTCAGAAATCTGTTGTTCTTGCGGCAAAAAATCAACGCCTTTTGCTGTTTTCTCATTTCCCCGCACATTTCGCAGATACTCATCTACCTCTTGAACTTTCAGTAAATCCAAAACTTGTTGTGCTTCTGACACCCGATTCTGTTTTAGTAACAAATCGGCTAAACGTCGATAGGTATCGGCAACAGTATCTGTAAAAGATTTCTGTTGTTCTAGAGAAAGTACTTTTAAATCTTTGCGGATAGATTCTGTAAGATTAACAGCTTGTTTGTAGAAAAGAATTGCCAAGGTTGGCTGAGTTTGTTTTTCTAACAAATAACCGATGTTGCCGAGGGCGATACTTTCTCCAGTTTTGTCGCCTACTTCTTGCAGAATAACTAAAGATTTTTGTAAAAATTCCAGGGCTTTGGGATACTGACGTAAACTGTAATAAACGCCGCCAATACTGTTAATAGTGCGACCTTCTCCCGCTTTGTCGCCAATTTTTTGACGAATTGCCAATGCTTGTTGTAAAAACTCTTGTCCTTGGGAATATTGTCCCAAATTAGAAGAGACGCCGCCAATGTGATCCAGTGCATCTCCCTCAGCAGCTTTATCGCCAATTTGTTGGGAAATTGCTAAAGCTTGTTGATAATATTCCCGTGCTTTGTTATAATCTTTAAGACGATCGTAAATAATGCCGATCGCATCCAAAGCTCGACCTTCCCCCGCCTTATCTCCTATTTCTTTACGAATCGCCAGCGCTTGCTGCAATAATTCTAATGCTTGGGGATATTGACCTAAATTATAGTAAACGCCGCCAATATTATTGAGAGAGTTTCCCACGCCAGCGCGATCGCCAATTTGTTTGCGAATTGCTATGGCTTGCTGATAATATTCCAGCGCTTGAGGATATTTTCCGAGACTATAAGAAATACCGCCCACATTATCGAGGGTGTTGCCAATACCAACTTTGTCACCAATCTCTTTGGCAATTTCCAAAGATTGCTGATAAGCTTCTAAAGCTTTATCGTATTGACCTAAATTTTCATAAATGACACCTATGCCATTGATGGTGCTACCAACGCTGGCCCGATCGCCAATTTCTTGGAGAATTGGTAAAGCTTGTTGATAGTATTCAAGCGCTTTGGGATACTGACTTAGTTGGCGATAAACTAATCCAATATTGCTGAGGAGGCGTCCGATACCAGCTTGATCTTTGATAGTTTGACGAATCGCTAAAGCTTGCTGATAGTATTCCAGCGCTTGATTATATTCTGCCAAACTAGAGTAGACGCCGCCGATATTATTAAGGGTGCGTCCTTCGTCGCGTTTGTCGCCTACTTCTTTGCGAATTACTAAAGCTTGTTGATATAATTCTAATGCTTTGTCATAATCACCTTGTGCGGCGTAAACGGCAGCTATATTGTGCAGCGCTTCTCCGACAATTGCACGTTTACCGATTTGTTTAGCAATTTCCAAAGCTTGTTGATGTAATTCTAATGCTTTGGGATAATCGCCTAATAAGCGATGAACATAACCAATATTATTGAGAGTTTCGCCAACACCAGCTTTTTCGTTAATTTCTTGACGAATAGTCAAAGATTGTTGCAAAATTTCTAAAGCTTTATCGTATTCGCCAAGACTGGTGTAAACTTCGCCGATGTTGTCGAGAGTTTCGGCAATACCTGGTTTATCTTTGAGAGTTTGGCGAATACTTAGGACTTGTTGATAACTTTGGAGTGCGGGTTGAAATTGACCGGAACGAAATTGTGCGATACCTTGTTGAAATAGTCGGTCTGCTTCAGGTTTTGTATTTGTGATAGAGATCTGTGCCGTGACACTTCCATTGTGAGTCAACGGTGTCACCGGGATGGCAAACAGCAGGGTGGAAGCGATCGGGATTAGGTAATGAAGGCGGAGGTGCATTTGGTTAATTAAAAAAAACTGTACCATATTTTCCATTGCCAGAAAAATTAGCGATCGGGCCAATGCCAAATCCAAATTTTCTTGTCATATGCACTAGCTAAAGTTTTACCATCCGAACTGATGGCAATCATCTTCTGGCGATTATCTGCGTAACTGTTTCCATAGAGGATGCGCTGCAATTTTCCGGTGGTGACATCCCAGAATTTGAAGGTGTTATCAAAATTTTGAGTGATCATAGTCTTGCCATTCGTTAATAACGATGCAAAATAGTTAGGGCTATTGTTTTCTATGGTGGTTATAACCTGTTGCGTCCTAATATTTAAAAATTCAATATTGTCGCCTGTCCTTCTAGCTAGAGTTTGACCATCTGCGCTAAAACCGACAAATAAAAACATAGGGATCGATCGTCGGCCCGATCGACTATTTATGGTACTGTTAATTTGTCTTGTTTTCACGTTCCACAGGTTGATATTTCCGCGTCCATTGACGCTAGCTAAAGTTTGACCATCTGGGCTAAACGCGATCGAATTGACTGGTGTTTTATCACCTGTGAAAGTAGTTTGGAGTTGACCCTTGCCAACATCCCACAGCTTCACCGTAGTGTCACCAGCACTTGCTAAAGTCTGACTATCTGGACTGAAAACAATAGAAACAATGCCAGCTGAATGTCCAGTAAGAGTGCTTTTCAATTCTCCTGTGCGAAGGTTCCACAATTTGATGCTAGAATCACTACTTCCACCCGCTAATATCTGACCATCTGGACTGATGGTTAAGGCAGAAAGAGTGGCAGAAAGTCCTGTGAGGGTAGTTTTCAATTCGCCTGTGCTGACATTCCACAATTTGATCGTTTTGTCAGGATGGGCAGTTGCCAAAGTTTGACCGTCGGTAGTAATAGCAACTGCATATACTTTAGAGGAAGTTTCAATTGTTTTGCTAGGGAATAATTCGGGCATCATTTTTTTTGTATCTGCCAGCAAGCGATCGCCCCAAAGTTCTTTTTTCAAATTCTCAACTTCGATTAAATATTGATGGGGTTTATCGAGCTTATTCATTATTTCCAAACAACCTTGCCGATCGCCCTTTCCATAGGTTGCTACCGCTAGCGCTAATTGCATTAACTGGATGCGATATACATATTTACCATAATTTGCGTTCCGATCGACTGTTTGCCAGGAACTAATTGCTCCTTGCACATCTCCTAGTTCGTATTTAGCTAACCCTAAAAAGAAAGAAGCAGATCCTAACTTTGCATCCTGTAAAAGCGCTTTTTGATAGTAATCTGCGGCTATTTTAATTTGGTTTTCTTTGTGTATTTTTTCTCCCCAAGCTAATAGAAGAGGAGCTAAACTAGAGTTGGGGGGAGTATCTGTTATAGCTGAAACTTCCAAAAAACTTTTAATCGGAATTGCCAAATTAAACCCGGATTTTATATCAATTGTTTGGCCATTTTCGGGATCGACGATCGGCACTCCTTCCGCCCGTCCGTGAATGCCAACAACCCGCCCTTGGGCATCCAAAACCGGGCCACCACTCATTCCAGAACGAGTGATATTGGTATAAATCAACGCATAGCCATCTTCTAAAGGTTTGCGCGATCGGCCCGAAATCCGCCCTGCCGTCATCTGATAAATGCGTTCCGTGATGGCGCGTCCGGGATGAGGCCAACCAGAAGTATAAACGGTTGCACCTTCCGTAGTTGTATCCGAATCGGCTATTTCGGCAACTCGGTAATTTTGGCTACTGGTAAATTGCACCAATGCCAAATCTACCCCAGACAGTTTTTTCACCGTGCCATAGTTGAGGGCGTGTTTTGTACCGTCAGGAGTCAAAATTTCATACTCATCTTGCGTAGCAACAACGTGCTTAGCAGTTAGCACATAATAAGTATTATCTTTCTTGCCAATAATTACCCCACTGCCGGGATTTTGACCGTTAATAACAACAGTTATTTCTTTGCCGAGAGATGCGATCGCTTGTTCGTCTAATGCTTGCGGCACTACAAATTGCGGTTGCATTACCACAATTGCCGTACCAATTATTGCTGCCGATAATCCACTGTAAAATTTCATCGCTTCACCTGCCAAATCCTTATACCCACATCAGCATTACTAATAAGTATTTGCCCATCACCGCTGAAAGCTAAAGAATTTACTGACACGAGTTGCCTTTGAGAATTACGCGCTTCCAGGGTACGCACCAGTTGACCCGTATGCAGACTCCAAATTTTGATTGTACCATCATCGCTACCACTAGCGAGGATATGTGCGTAAGGGTCAATCGCAATAGACCTCACTATCGCAGAATGTCCTTCTAAGGTACGCAATAATTCTCCTGTATTTGCGTTCCAAATTTTGATAGTATTGTCAGCACTACCGCTGGCGACAATTTGTCCAAAACGACTGATGGCGATGCTGATAATTCCATTTGAATGTCCGGTGAAAGTACGCAGCAATTCTCCCGTGTTCGGATTCCAAATTTTGATAGTTTTATCAGAACTGCCGCTGGCGAGAATCTTACCATCCGCACTAAAGGCAACAGAATTAACAAAATCCAGATGTCCGGTGAGAGTCCGCAACTCTTTGCCAGTGCTTTTATTCCAAATCTTGATGATATTTCTTTGAGGCGCGTAACCGCCACTAGCGAAAGTTTGGCTATCTGGACTGAAGGCGACAGAACTAACGGTTGAGTTAGATGTTGATTCCCCATTATTGATGCTTTGCAGCAGTTGTCCGGTGCTTAGATTCCATATCTTAATGGTTGCGTCATTACTGCTACTCGCGAGAGTCTGACCGTCTGGGCCGATCGCAAGTTTCCAAATGGGTTTGGAATGTCCGCTGAGAGTACGTAACTCTTTGCCAGTAGTTGTGTTCCAAATTTTAATAGTGTTGTCGGAACTGCCACTTGCTAATGTTTGACCATCTGGGCTGATAGCGACACTCTGAACCGATTTTGTATGCCCGGAGAGGACTTTCTCTGGAGAAAAGTTGTCTCCTAAGTAAGATAAGTTAATTCCTGATTGTGGCGCTGCTTTCAGAAATGTGCTAATAGGAATTGCCAAATTAAATCCTGATTTAACATCAACTGTCGCTCCAGTTTCTGGATTAAAAACAGGTTCTCCTTCTGCCCTTCCGTGAATGCCAACCAAGCGCCCTTGTCCGTCCAATACAGGGCCACCACTCATGCCTGCACGAGTGATGTTGGTATAAACTAAGCCATAGCCGTCTTCTAATGCTTGCAGTGGACGACCGGAAATGCTACCTTTGGTCATTTGGTAAATGGCTTGCGCGATCGCACGTCCGGGACGGGGCCAACCGGCAATATAAACTGTAGCGCCTTCAGTTATTTGGTCGGAATCGCCTAATTCGGCAACGCGATAGTTTTGGTCGCTGGTGAACTGGACTAGGGCTAAGTCAATCCCAGGCAATTTTTTGACGGTACTATAGTTCAAGGGATGTGTCTTGGCATCAGAAGTGACGATTTCATATTGATCTTGGGTTGCCACAACGTGCTTGGCAGTGAGGGCGTAGTAATTGTTGCCTTGCTTGGAAATAATTACGCCCGAACCAGGATTTTGGCCGTTAATCAGAACTGTAACATCTTTAGCCATTTCGCCAATGGCTTTATCATCTAATGTTTGTTGTTGCGGCACTACAACTTGAGGTTGCACTATTACAATTGCCGCACCAATTAACGCCGCCGATAATCCAGATGAAAATTTCATCGATCCACCTGCCAAATTTCGATTATTCCGTCATTATTACCGCTGGCGACTGCGTTACCTTCAGGACTAAAAGCAACAGTTTCACCTTTGATAATCACATTGCTTTTGTGTGCTTGCAAGTCGCCCAAAAATTCGCCAGTACGCAAATCCCATAATTTAACAGTGTTGTCCCAACTGCCCTCGACGCTGGCTAAAATTTTGCCATCGGCACTAATGGCGATGTCGGGCACCAGGTCGGAATGGCCTTTGAGAGTATTTTGCAGTTTGCCGGTGCGTAAGTTCCATAATTTAATAGTTTTGTCATAACCAGCACTTACCAAGGTTTTACCATCTGGACTGATGGCAACGCACAACACGAAGTTGGTATGTTCGGTGAGGGTATTTTGCAATTGTCCGGTGCGTAGGTTCCACAGTTTAACGGTTTTGTCATTGCTAGCGCTGGCTAAGGTTGTACCGTCGGGACTAAAAGCAACGGAATGCACTGGGGCGGAATGTGCGGTAAGGGTATGCAGCAGTTTTCCGCTGTGCAGATCCCAAATTTTGATGGTGTTGTCAAAACTGGCACTGGCTAAGGTTTTTCCATCGTGACTGATGGCGACGGAGGATACCCAGTCGGAATGTCCGGTGAGGGTGCGTAGCAGTTGGCCGTTATTGGGGTTCCACAGCTTGATGGTTTTGTCATGGCTGCCGGAAGCTAATATTTTGCCATCGGGACTGATTGCGATCGCACGCACCTCGTCTGTATGTCCTTTGAGAGTGCGTAGCAGTTGGCCGTTGTCTAGGTTCCACAGCTTGATGGTGCCTTCCCGACCGTCTCTGCTGATGTCATCATATCCACCACTGGCAAGGATGTTGCGGCGCGGGATGAAGGCGACGGCATTGACAGGATAGCGCGAATGCCTGAGAGTTTTGGTGGAAGTGGAGGAGGCTATGACTTTGGGCAAAGCCTGGGTGGGAATTAATGATGCTGTTGGCTTTGCCTGGGTGGGAATTAATGATGCTGTTGGCTTTGCCTGGGTGGGAATTAATGATCCGATTGGCTTTGCCCGCCTGGAAATCAATTCCCCGTACAAAGCCCGCCTGGGAATCAATTCCCCGTACAAAGCCCGCCTGGGAATCAATTCCCCGTACAAAGCCCGCCTGGGAATCAATTCCCAGGCTAATAGCGAAAGTCCACTGAAGTGGACTGTAGAAAGATATTCAGTCCACTTTAGTGGACTTTCGCTATCAGCCTGGGGTTTTAACCCCAGGCGTTCGTGGACTGTAGAAAGATATTCAGTCCACTTTAGTGGACTTTCGCTATCAGCCTGGGGTTTTAACCCCAGGCGTCCGTGGACTGTAGAAAGATATTCAGTCCACTTTAGTGGACTTTCGCTATCAGCCTGGGAATTGATTCCCAGGCGGGTGAGTGGTTGACCAGAGATCTCAGAATTACCACGGGCATAGCGGTAATTCTGGTTACAGCTCAACTGCAACACAGCAGATAAAATCATTGCACCGCAGCTGAGCCGAGTCATAGCCATCACTGCCGCCGATCGGAACTTTCAGGTTTAGAACGGTTGGAAGCGCTTCCCATAGGCGTATACTGACCGTTTAAAAATTTATCTAGACTGATGTAGACAGGCAGGGTGGATTCGCTGATAGGGGCCGCAGAAGCAACGCGGATGCGAAATATCCTTTGCAGACTGTCTCTGGGAGTGCTGCCATTAGAATTGAGGGCGAATAACGGTTCGCCGCTGCAAGACCCATTCTCTTCCTGGGCAACGCACACAACTGTTTGACCGTTCCTAAATCCAGTAGTGAAATATTTTAGCGTGCCGTTGTTGTAGTAAGTCTGGAGTCTGCTAGATACTTCCTCACAACTTTTTTGAGGGGTATCGCCTGAACTGACGAGATTTGGCGAATTCCAGAGAATCATCGGCACTTCTCCTTGTGGCGTGCGGGCAATGGTCGCCGGGACGCCGTTGCTGGTGCCGCAAAAGAAGTTGGTGGTGCTGCTTTGGGCACGGCTGGGAGGAGTTATGGTAGATGCACTCAAGAGTGCGATCGCTAACGCCGAGTATATCTGAGCTTCGGAGCGCTTTTTCATAGTTATTCTGTTACTCAAGCGAAAAAGACCTGTACTGTCTCTAGCTTAGCCTTGGTTTGATGGGAAGCTCAACAATAAATTCTGCACCCTGTCCCGGCGCTGAGACACAAGTCAAGTTACCGCCGTGTTTCTCCACCACAACGGAATGGCTAATCGCCAGCCCAATCCCAGTACCTTTGCGGGCAGATTTGGTGGTAAAAAACGGGTCAAACAACCGACGCTGCACTTTCTCTGAGATACCGGGGCCGTTATCTGCAATGCTAATAACCACGCGGTTTTTATCTGCAAGGTAAGTGCGAATTCGGATAGTAGGATGCAGGCGCGTTAAGACTTGGGACTGCCCATTCCGAATTCCCGACTCATCAAAAGCATCGATCGCATTTGCCAGTATATTCATAAATACCTGATTTAGCTGACCCGCGTAACACTCTACTTTAGGTAGTTTGCCATACTCTTCGATCACCTGAATAGCGCGACGATTGGAGCTTGCTTTGAACCGATTGCCTAAAATTAACAGCGTGCTATCTATCCCTTCGTGAATGTCTACCGCCTTCATTTCGCTTTCATCAATGCGCGAGAAGGTTCGCAGTGCCTGAACAATCTCCCGAATGCGATCGGCCCCCACTTTCATCGAACCCAACAGCTTGGGCAAGTCTTCAATCATAAATTCTAAGTCTATTTCCTCTGTTATTTCGGTAATCTCATCTCCCGGTGACGGAAAATTCTGGCGATATAAGTTTAGTAAGTCAAGCAAGTCTCTGGTATAGTCATCTGCATAAACCAGATTTCCATAGATAAAGTTGATGGGATTATTGATCTCATGAGCAACACCAGCTACCATTTGTCCCAAACTAGACATTTTTTCGTTCTGCACCAGTTGAGTTTGGGTGTGTTGCAGTTCTAAAAGAGCTACTTCTAACTGAGACGCTTTTTCTCTTTCTCGCGCTTCCGATTCTTGCAAAGCTGCATTTAATTTAGCAATCTCATCCGCTTGACGCAACACAATACTGATAATAGCGTTTCTTAGTTCGTATGCAGCATCAATTTCGCACTGTTTCCAAGGCAAAGACTTTAAACTAACAATTTCTTTCCACAATTCAAACGATTTGCGAGGAGACAAACGTAAAATCCCATCCAGCATTCTTTCCTTTATTTGAGCCGGTTCATTGGGATTACCTGCCCAATTCACTGTTTGAATCACTTCTGGCCGAAACCACAAAACATAATTACTCCTCGTTTGAGAAATTGAAATTCCTATTAACCCACTTCCTACATCTTTAAAATCTTCTGCTTCTGGATAAATTTTCGCCAAATAATCGGTATAAAATACATCCTGTTTAAACCTATTATCTATCCATTTAATTAACCCTTTAATCTCTACCTCCGAAGGCGTTTTGCCGATAATTTTGTAATCTCCGTCAATACAGACTGCGGCTCCTTCAGCGCTGACCAAATCTAGTAAGTTTGGGTAATACTTAACCAAGCCATCACCAAAGTTTTTTTCTTTAGACATATATTCAATAAACTTAGCAATAATCGATTTTAATTGCAGCTTATAATCATAATCTTGATTATTTTCTTTTGCTTCCAGTTCTACAGACATGACTTGTCCCAGGAATTTGCAAGCTGTCCGCACTTCATAAGAAACATACTTGGGTGAATAGTGATGGCAAGCAACAACTCCCCAAAGTTTCCGGTCTTTAATTAAAGATATAGACATACAAGCGGTAACACCCATATTTTGCAGGTATTCTATATGAAGGGGTGATACGCTTCTTAAGACAGAAAAACTTAGATTGAGCGAGTTATTGATAACAGGATTATTAGCTGGTATAATTTCAACGGGTTGGTAATTCACATCGGCAATTAACCTCAGCCAATTTAAACAATATAATTTTCTGGAGGATTGAGGAATATCTGTCGCCGGGTAATTTAGCCCTAAAAAAGCAGCTAAATATTCTCGTTTATCTTCGGCAATTACAGAGCCATGTCCTTCCGAGTTAAATTTATATACCATAACTCTGTCAAAATCAGTAATTTTTCGGATTTCCTGCGCGATCGCTTGACATAACTCCTCTAAATTGGATGTATCTTGAAGCTTAGATACAGCCCCTCTTATATGATGATAAAAGCTTAAAAATAGATTATTTTCTTGATGGATAGCTGGTTCTAACTCCAGGATTAAGACACCATCAATTCTATGGACGATACCATCAAAGAAGCGATCGGCCCCAGCCGTTTTGATCGATAATTTAACCGGATTTATGGTTTCCAGATCTTCATTAGTCAATAAACATTGCTTCAGATGCTCCAATTGAGAATTATCGAGCAATTCCCCCAAATTCTTTCTAATTAATTTTTCCACAGGAATACCGAAAAATTCAAACGTATTGTTGCTCACTTGTAAAATTGTCAAATGAGGCTCCCTCAATACCAAAAGTACACCATGAGGCTGAATGGAACCAGGCAGGTGAATCGCTTCTCTTTCACAGTTAGTTAAATCCGTTTCTTCAGCTGTTATAATTTCGTTTCTACTCATGTTCTTGACTTTCCTTTCTAGAACTGGTTAAATCCTTTCCGAAGACTTAGCCCCGATACCAGTCTCTCCCTGAGAGTCATATATCATAGCAGCTAATGCCTCCCGCACGCTACACAAAAGCGCCATTCGGTTTTAATAGGTTGATGAGATGCGTCGATAGTAGTGACCCTGCTTTTACTCCCAAGGATAAACCTTACAGATCTTATCAATAGAAGTAGCTGATTATAAGATGCCCATAAAAACTAATTTATTTCCAGTTTTTTTAAGTTTATGTAATATTTTTTAATAAATTAGAAATATCCCTTGACATATCAAAAATTGTAATTTTACCAATCGTCGAAACCGATAACGCGAATGGCCCGATCGAGTTTGAGTAAAGATTCGAGTTTCATGTCTTACTCATGTTGGCCGAAGATGTGAGTTTTTGCAAAGGTGCGATCGGATTATTTTTTAACGCAAAGGACGCAAAGGTCTCCGCAAAGGTACGCAGAGGTTTGTTTTTGCTTAAATGCCTAGATTAAGTAGGGTGTGTCAGAACCTTAAAATTATAGCTGTCTGACGCACTCTACAGACTACTATTTAACAACCAAATTACTGCTACTGCTTAGCGTTATCAAATCCGGTTTGTACATTTGGTAAACGCGGATGGGATTCACCTGTACTTCTCCCGGTAATTCGCCGTGGAAACGTGCTTTTACCTGAATCTGTTCGTTGAGATTGGAGGCAAATAAAGCCACTTTATTTTGGTTAACCTCCAGATGGTCAAATTGCTGCGGTACTTCCATCAAATCTGACTGTTGATTGAAGGTTACTCCAGCAGGAATCGGAATTTCAATCATCAGCGCTTCCAGACTTTGATTGGGTGTGAATTGCAAACTCAAATCTGTATATTCGCCGATCGCAAATTGCTGCTGACTCCATTGGATATCCAGATTGCCTATACTCTGTACCTTGTTTGTACTTACAGATTGTCGATAAGTATGCAGTTCAATCAAAACGTGAGCGTTAAAACCTCCTGAAGAATTGAAAGATATTTTATTCTTACCATTCTGGAATTTATCCAAATAGATTCGTCGTGCTTGATAAAGTAAATCGATTTGTTCTATACCTTCAGCTTTGGAAAAATCAAAAGCTTTAATAGGTTGATTGTTGAGAGAAATGCTGACTTTTCCCTCAACATCAGATTCTGTCCAAGCTAAGTGACCGACTTCTCCAATTGCCCAAGAAGCATAGAGAGTATCGCGAGTCGAATACCAACCTGTAGAACGGCGATTTGCTAATAAATAATCTAATCCTTTTTTAATTGATTTTCGCACGTTCATATCGGCTGAAAAAGCGTGACCTAATGCCATCATGCAGTATGCTGTAGTTTCGATCGGGCCAGTCAGACTGCTTTTACCAATCCAAGTACCATTTTGCTGTTGTGCGTTCAACAAAATATCCTTGAGTTGTGCCATGAATTGCTTTTCTGTTTCTTGGTATGCCTCAACTCGCGTTAAACCATCTAATACTAAAGATAGGCAAGTTTCATCATCTTGATAACTCGACAAGTTTTGTTTTAGCCATTTTAAAGTTTCCGGTAAAGATATTTTTGCTAAGCTAGCACCGTGAAAGATAAAGGATGTGTTACCCGCTTCGGAAAGCGTCGAAGGGAAAGGTGTTTCTAAGCTGCGTTGCGGTTCCCAACTGCCAGATGGTTGGCGATAATTTTGCAGGTAAGAAACAGCTTTATCCAATACTTCTTGGTTGACATCCACGATTTGACCGATTAATGCTAACAAGCTGAATGCTAAGGAAGTATGGAAGATGGAAGTGTTTTCGCCACTCCACAAACCGAAGCCACCTGTGTTAGGATTGCGGAAGATGGTCAGGTAGCGATCGCGTCCTGCTTGCAAATTTTCTGTTAGCTTTTTGGCAAATGCAGGTGTTAGTTTATTATGCCGTTCCAAATATCTGTAAAGAATGTAATTCGGCAAAGTGGAAGCATAAGTTTGTTCGCAACATCCATAAGGATATCCCGCTAGAGATTCCACGCCTTCAATTACAGCAGCTTGTACGTTTGGCATCAGCGAGAGAATCCCTAAAGTAAATATTTCATCTCCCGCTAATTCAAATTCCCATTCTACAGGTTTGGCGGGTGATAAAGGTGCAGTAAATCGGTCAATTTCTGGTTCTCCAGGTGGTTGCACTCGCAGCGGTGTATCTAGTTGGGAAATTTCGCGGAAATTCTTCGTTTCTAAAGATAATAAAACGTTGGCATTGCCTACTTCTATTGCTTCAATTCCCCAATTTACCAATACGCTTTGTTTGGGTGGCAATAATGTAATTGCCTGTTCTGTTAAGGAAGCGCGAATTTTTTCCGTTTGCAGTTTGAGGGTAACGTCGGTAAATTCTCGATCGGATAAATTTTGAACGATTGTTCTAATCGTACTTTTATCTCCCCAAATCATTTCCGGGGGATTTTTGATCGTAGTAAATAGGGGATTTCGGACAGTTACGCGATGAGTTGCTGTGCCGAAGTTCGACTCGCCAATAATAAAAATGACGATATCGTATTCGGTGATAGCATCGCTACCTTTAAAGTTAATTGTTGCCGAACTTGCACCGCTTTTGATATCGATCGGGCCGATACATTCAACTTCAATAAAGTCTTCTCTCACCACCAGGGAAGGCATCTGAACAGATTCAATTTCACACTCATCATTCTTCTTTGCACCAAACGAACAAGCAAGTTCTATATCAGATAAGTCTGGTGGCATTCCCCCCATTTCTTCTGGCGGCATAAATCCTCCCGCAGGTGCTGACATCGGCATCATTCGCGCCATTGGCCCCCCCCTACGAACCTGCATAAATTCAGGTGTGTCATCTTGGTTAAAATTATTGGCTATTCTCCTTACAGAACCTCTGGTTTGCGCTATCTGAATTAACTGATAGAACGCTTTCGACCTTAATTCATTATCGCTAATGTTTGTGGGTGATTTTGAAGGTTTTGCCCATTGGAATTCAAGATTAAAACCTCTTGCATATAACTCTACGCGGTAGATTTGAAATTCTTCGATCAATCCGAAACTTTGCAGCACCTGGGATACATCTTTAACCTGGTAGGCGCTACACAGCAATGTGCGGATGAATTGTTTTTTTTCTTCGATCCAATTTTCACTTGATGAACCAAATAACTTTTTGAACCAACTTTCTTCGGTTAAACGAACTAAAATCAGTCTACCTTGATAATTCTGGTCAACATACGCAAAACTATGCCATGAAACTCCGGCTAAATTTACTTCACATACCCTTGCTTCTTGCTGGATTCTCGACCATTCCTGAATATTGATAGAGGAAAAACGTTTTAAATCTCTGGTAGCTGCTTCCCTGGTAAAGCGAGTAGCTAAAACATCATCTTTTGTCGATCGCGGAATTCGACGATCGATTAACCAGGCGACAAGTTTGGCATCCTCAGTCAGCGGTTGGGGGAAATTAACTTTTACTTGAATTGCTTCCCCTGTGGGAACTTCCTTTAGTCCTTCCGTGGTAGCTTTCCAAAGTGGTGAATTATCGCTATTTTGTGACACTCTTACTGGCAATGGAATATCCCGTTTTTGAAATTCAGGGAAATCTTTTAATATACTGACTTTGAGATTTAGTGGCGAAGTTACTTGTTTTGGCAGTTTAAATGTAACTTGTCCGGCTCCATCTGTTAATCTGAAATCGAGCGATCGCACTACCACATCACCAATTACTTCTGCCGAACCTACTGTCATTTTTTCAATAATTTCAGGTCGTCCTTTAACTCGGATATCTGCGGTAACAATTTCACCCGGTTGGTATTCCGACTTGTCGAAAGAAGCATCCAACCAAATATCTTGAGACATCCAAGGCATCACCCGGATACTTTCTTCTATTTGTTGCGCGATACCTTCAATTGTCGCTGATGCTTTCAGCTTAAATGTCATCGGGTCATCAACATCTTTGAACTTCACTTTGATGACAACTTTGCCATTAGCAGCAGTAACTAAATTAGGCTGTTCCAAATATTCCCAACATTCATCATCTCCTTGGATGGAAAACTGA
Organism: Argonema antarcticum A004/B2; assembly: GCF_023333585.1. Lineage (GTDB taxonomy): Bacteria > Cyanobacteriota > Cyanobacteriia > Cyanobacteriales > Aerosakkonemataceae > Argonema > Argonema antarcticum. The sequence goes on along the minus strand of NZ_JAIQZN010000028.1, from coordinate 29,257 downwards.
ATCGGAATTGACTGGATTGGTGTGCCAAGTGGGTCGGCGATTTTAAATTCGATCGTGACCGGGATGTCTGGTTTGGGAGGATTAAAAGCCGATATAGTATTGATGGAAATATCAAAAGGTTGAGCGACAACACTATAACTGCCCTGACAAGTGCCTGTGCGAGATTGGGGGTCTTCTATTTCTAATTCCCATTCATAGTTCCCCGTTTCGCCAGATTCCAAGTTAAGCTGATAAGCACCAGCAGGCAGTTGCAGATGATCGAGTACAATCTCTTTAGCAAGAACTTTGTCCCCGTTTTGCATAACTCGGTGCAATAGGAACTGTCCGCGTTTGACTTGTTCTACTGGTTCCCCAAAGAAATAACGAACTTTTGCAGATTGCGAAATTTGGGAACCTACCAAAAACCAACCGGGTAAGTCATGTTGAATTTCGATTTCCGGTTTCTCGAAACGAATTACTTCTACAGTTGCTTCCTCAATTTGAAGTTCTTCCTGTTTGAGGACAAGTTTCCATTCTCCGGTAGGGTCGTGTTCTGATATTTCTAGGCGAAATAGCGATAGCAAACATCCCGCTTTTACTTCAATTGCTCTTCTTTCCAAACCGCTGGGGTCAACAAGCGTTAAACTTATCGGTTTTTGCGATAGTTGAATTGTGCCATTTTCTGATAAATCGCGATGTAGGACAAATCCCTGAATATCAGCACCGGGTCGCACTTTGGCAGTTGGCAACCAAATTAATGCTTTTGTCTCTAACTGTGGTTTATGTAAGTGAATCAAACATTGTTCTAAAATGCCGTTTTCTTCTGTCCAAAATCTGAGAAAAGTGGGTAATTCTTCGGGAATATAAAGTAATTCGCGGGTATCGTTGACTACCCAGCGTTCTTTCAATTTGAAGGAATCTTCTATATTAATGGTGCCTTTTTGCTCTACCCAAACGCGATAGTAAGATCCTCTATCTTGAGGTAGATTTTCCAATCCCCAAATTTCAAATTTCATATTTTTTACCTAGTTTTTTATTATTAAACCCAGCATAGCTGCTGGGGTTTCGATCGGCTACTCATCCCACAGTTCGCCCAGCGCGGCCAACCTGTCGCGATACTCGATCCGACTCGTCCAGTCTTTTGGCCACGCCGCCATCCCCAGATAAGCACCTGCAAAAGCACCAGTCAAACAGGCGATCGAATCTGAATCCCCTGAAGTAACTGCCGCACGACGCAACGCCGCAAGTGGTTCTTCAGGAAATAACAGAAAACACAACAAACCAGTCGCAAAAGCTTCCTCTGCGACCCATCCCTCACCCGTAGCTTCGCAGGGGTCGCGATCGCGCTTCGGTTCCGCCAATGCAGCATCGAGACGATCGAGTACCGACAGACATTCATCCCAACCACGGCTGATGAATTCCTCTGGTGTGTCGGTGTCAGGACGTTTCCAGAGTGGGCCTAGCCAGTCGCTGTGGTAGACTGTGCGCTGAGATAAAGCGTAGGCGCGGAGTCGCAGGGGGAGTTCTTCTGGAGTCCCATCGGCGGCTAGATCGGCGATCGCATAAGCAGTCAAATCTGAAGCTGCAAGGGCGGTAGGATGACCGTGGGTTAATGCTGCTTGGAATTGTGCGATCGCACCCCGAATCGAACTATCTCTCTCCAGTGGCAGCAGACCCACAGGCGCGACACGCATATTCGCACCGCAACCCTTGGATTCGGCTACAGTCGCCTGATACCAAGGGCGACCGGCTGCCAAGTTCGCACAGGCACTCAAGCAGGTTCTACCGGGGGCGCGGTTGTTGTCAGGGCTAAGCCACCAAGCGACGAAAGCACGCCGCAGTGTAGGTTCCAGGCTGGCGGCGCTGTATCTTCTACCCGCTTCAACCAGCGCCTCTCCGACAGATAAAGCCATCTGCGTGTCATCGGTGACAAGTGCGGGATCTCCTGTTGGTTCCTGCGGCCCGTCGGGTGGGAAGCGGCGGAGAATTTCTTCAACGCTCAAAAACTCGGTCTTAGCACCAAGGGCATCGCCCAAACCCAGGCCAAATAAGCATCCAGAGGCATAACGCTTTGACTCCACAATCCCCCCTTTAAATTTTAGATTTTAGATTTTAGATTGAAGAATTGCTATTGGTCATTAGTCGTTGGTCATTAGTCAATAGTGTAAAGTTTTTTATTAATGACTAATGAAAATCTAAAATTCCCCAGTCCGCCATTCTTTAATAAGAAATGTGTCGAACGTGGCGCGATCGCACATCGAAGACATCGCACCAGATTTTGTTGTAGAAATAGCGCCAGCAGCAGCGCCCCAAACCACCGCCTCATGAAGCGTCTGCCCCTCAGCAAGGGCTGCTGCCAAACCACCGTTGAAGGCATCCCCAGCTCCCACTGTATCAACCGCCTGCACTGGAAAAGCTGGCACAAAAAATGTTGACTCTGCCGTCGCACAGCAAACACCTTGTGCGCCCAATTTGACGATCGCAGTTCCCACACCCTTTTGGCGCAACACAGACGCCGCTTTCGCTGCCGTTTCAAAATTATTTACCGGAAAACCAACCAATTGCCCAGCCTCAATTTCATTCGGCGTGATAATATCAACAAGTGGATAAAGCTCATCCGGGACATCTACTTGAGCCGGTGCTGGGTCGAGAATTACCCTGACACCGGCATTTTGAGCGGCTTTGGCAGCTGAGAGTACCGCCGTTAAAGGAATCTCGAACTGAAGCAGCAATACAGCAGCGTTATCCAAAAGATTAATCAAATTTTCTACATCTGTCTCATTCACGCGCCCGTTAGCGCCGGGAACAACGATAATATGATTTTGCCCCGTGTCGTCTACGGCAATAATTGCGACGCCAGTATGAGCCGTTTCATCTACTAAAATACGGTCTGTCTGCACCCCAAATGTTTGAAGATTTGTGAGGGCCGATCGGCCAAAGTTATCATTACCAACGCGCCCAACTAACTGGGTAGGAATACCCAAACGCGCCGCTGCTACCGCCTGATTTGCGCCTTTCCCACCAGGCGCGGTAAAAAAATCGCGACCCAGCACAGTTTCCCCAGGAACGGGCAAACGAGGCGATCGCGCCACCAAATCCATATTAATACTGCCAAAGACGGTAATCTTTTTCACTTTTAATCTAACCACGTATCCACATCTTTGCGGCTGAAATTCTTAAAAGGCGTATAGTCGTCATTATATTTGTTGTAGTGTTCTTCTTTAGCCTCGTTAGGTGGCTGTTTGTAGTAATCTTTACCGTTTGATGGGGATGGTTGCGATCGGGCCTGGTTTACGATCGTACTTCAACGTAGTTTAGTATATGTTAAAAAATTACTATTATTTTGTTTTTCCAGATTTTTGCCATGTCTAACCTACCGCCGCTGAATACCGAAACGATTTGGGCTATTCTCAACGACACTATTGATGATCCCACCGTGAATCAACTGGTTTGGCACTGCTTGGGTTATCGCTACGACGAAGCAACTGGAAAATGGGATACCGCTGGCGTTGCAGATCAATGGCGGGATGAGTATCCAGAACCGCCTAATTTTATCGAAAGTCGTCCGCCAACGGTGAAGCTAACTCGTTCTATTCCTGCTGAAAATAAACAATTGTTGAAGGAAAAGTTGGGTTTTAAAGGTTATAAAGTAGGTGAATTTGGGCCAAGGCAGACTCGGCGGGCAACGGCAGCTAATTGGCTGTTAGGTTATCTGCAAGATGCTGCTTCAACAAGTTAGAAAGAAACATAAAGCGGCTTTGCAGTCGAATGAAGTATACCCCAGAAACCCGGTTTATTTGAGAAACCGGGTTTCCATCTACCTCACTCACCTGAAAAGCGCTGTAGTGGGCCGAGAAATCAATTAATTTTGACTGTATGCAATTGAAATTTTCTGAGGAGTGCGATCGCATCCTTATCTGGTAAAGGCTTGCTGAAAAGGTAACCCTGCATCTCTTCGCATCCGAGTTTGTGCAAACATTCTAATTGCTCTACAGTTTCCACACCTTCTGCCACAACGCTCATATTGAAGCTTTTTCCTAGCGCCACCACCGCCGAAGCGATCGCCACATCATAAGGGTCAACTGCCATATCGCGGACAAAAGAGCGGTCAATTTTGATAGTGTGTATAGGAAAGTTTTTCAAATAATTTAACGAAGAATATCCCGTCCCGAAATCATCTATAGATATGCGGACTCCCATTCTATTTAACTCTCTCAAAATTTCCTTGGTAAAGTCAACATTCTGCATAGCAGTAGTTTCGGTAATTTCCAGCTCCAAAAACCGAGGTTCCAGATTTGTTTCGGCCAAAATCTGCGCCACCATTTCGACTAAATCGGGTTGCTGAAGCTGTCGAGCCGAAAGATTAACTGCCATTAGGATTGGTGATAATCCAGCATCGAGCCAAGCTTTACTTTGTGTACAAGCAGTCCGCAGCACCCACGCACCAATTGGTACGATCAGTCCGTTTTCTTCAGCTATCGGAATAAATTTTCCTGGAGAAACAAAACCCAATTCAGGAGACTGCCAACGCACCAGAGCCTCCATTCCAGTAATTTTTCCCGTATTTACATTTACTTTGGGTTGGTAATAAACGAGAAATTCTCCCCGCTCCCAGGCATGGTGCAGTCGATTTTCCAAAAATAGCAATTCAGAGGCTTGTTCGTTGATATTACGAGTATAAAACTGATAATTATTGCGCCCCTTGGCTTTAGCACTGTATAACGCCGCATCGGCATTTTTAATTAGCGTTTCTGCATCTTCACCGTCGTCTGGATAAAGCGCAATGCCAATGCTGCTGGTGATATGAAAGTAGTTATTACTTAGAAAAAAAGGTGGCTTCAAAGTATCTAAAATTTTTTGTGCAATCTCAGCACTACACTCAGCACCGCTAATATTGGGTAGTAACAGAGTAAATTCATCTCCTCCCCAACGAGCGAGTATGTCCGTATCCCGAATACAGCTAGTGAGTCGCAGAGCAACAACTTTTAATAAGCGATCGCCAACTTCGTGTCCCAGGGTATCGTTGATTTTCTTGAAGCGGTCTAAATCCAGAAACATAACAGCCAATTTTTCTCTGTTTGAACGAGCATTTGCTAACGAAATTAACAGCCGCTCATTAAATAGTATCCGGTTAGGCAAACCTGTCAGCAAGTCATGTAAAGCTTGATAATCTACCGCGCCCAAAGTTCTGGCATTCCACCAAATCACAGTGGCTAAAAAGACAATATTCAACACGCAAAAAAGCGCCATTCCAACATCGCTTTCGTATAAGTGCGAGCGTTCGCCCAGCAAAATTAACCAGCACAAAATGGGCGGTATTCCAATTACAGGCGCAGACAAACGCCGGATCATAATTCCGCCTGCCAGTTCGCTTGTAGCGATCGCGATAAACCCCCTATCTGGACAGGCAAACAAAATACTAAAAGAGAGCAGGATAAAAGCTACGCTTGTATGCAAGGCCATTCCGGTGTAGGAGCCAATGCCGTAAAAAGAGGTGATGTCGTAGAGGTAACCCAACAAACCCAGAAAAGCCACCAAAAATGCAATTAGGCTAAAGCTTTGAGCCGGAGAGTACAACTTTTTAGTCAACAGCAGCACGGCAAAGCCAAGCAGGATAAAACTAGCGGCAGTACTTGGAGCCATTCGTCCTGGAGCGTAGGTGTGAACTGCGTTTGCGTCTTCTTTGAAAAAGAATTGATCGATACCTATGTTGAAGTCAAAGCCATACTGAATCAGCGTCAGCAGACCGATGAGTATGACAAAATAAGGCAAAAGGTAAAAGACAAAAGTAAAAAGAGAATTCTTTTTTTTGCCTTTTGTCCTCGTTTCTTGGTAGAGCCTGGTAACGCTTTTTACTTGCTGCTTGTGCAACAACCACAGGGAAGCACCGCTGAGCAAAAAGCCAATGGCTGTGTTGGCTTTCATGGTCACGAGTCTCGGCAAAACGCTCTTGAGCATGGTAATGTCGAACATCCACCCCATAATGACGACAAAGCCAATCAGGAAGACCGCAATACTGGCCGATTTGGATAAATCTTGCAGGAAAGCGATCAACTTTGAGTTCTTAGGAATTTTTATGTTCGGGTTTGGATAAGAACGTTCCAAGGTAGGAATGATAGTAAATGGCGTTTTGATTATCAACTAACTACAGATATAATTTCTGTGCCTAATTTGGCAGTTTTGGCAACTTTAATACGTAAGTACCCGGAGGTGGATGCTCTCAAGGCCCGATCGCACCCTGTATGCCAGTACAACTGCCACAATTGAGTAATATTGAGATTGTCGTGGGAGAATTTAGTCATGGGACTGGAGCGAAAAATGTTCAGAGGGGTGTTTGCCCCCGGCGAGGTAGTTCAGCTAAAGCAATACTGTTTTACTCCAGGGCGGGTGTTTGAGCCTGGAAAGTATATCGTTGGTGAATTGCCGGATATCGCCTTTGAAATGGGCTTAGTCGAGCAACTGCCGCCAGTTAAGGGCAAGAGTGCTGAAATTAAAAATACCGAAACTCCCCCAGAATAGGAGCGATCGCATTTCTGATGGCCACCGATCCTTACGCTTGGCTCTCTAAATCCCTCGCTACGATTCATCGGGCTGATTGGTATCGTTCTGTGCAAACTATCCAAAGTATGCCTGGTGCGATCGTACAGCTACAGGGTCAACCTGCGATCAATTTTGCCAGTAATGATTATCTGGGTTTGGCAGGAGATCGACGTTCGATCGACGCTGCAACTGCTGCTGTGAAGAAATTCGGCACTGGTAGCACGGGTTCCCGCTTGCTAAGCGGACATCGGGAACTGCATCGACAGTTGGAGGAGGCGATCGCATCCCTCAAACAAACTGAAGACGCCTTAGTATTCAGTTCCGGTTATCTGGCGAACTTGGGAGCGATCGCATCTCTCGTAGGAAAACGGGATTTAATTCTGTGCGATCGATACAATCACTCTAGCCTCAAAAACGGAGCAATTCTCAGCAGTGCCACCATCATCGAATACACACACTGCGATATTCAGGACTTGCAAAATCAGTTAAATAAACATCGGGAAAAATATCGCCGTTGCCTAATTATTACCGATAGCGTTTTTAGCATGGATGGCGACTTATGTCCATTACCGGAATTATTAAATTTAGCTGAAAAATTCATCTGCATGGTATTAGTTGATGAAGCCCACGCCACCGGAGTTTTCGGCGCAAACGGTGCTGGTTGTGTCGAACATTTTAACTGTACTGGATACCCCCTCATTCAAATTGGCACCCTCAGCAAAGCGTTAGGTAGTTTAGGCGGATATGTCGCCGGTTCATCTGCCTTAATCGACTTCCTGCGTAACCGCGCCCAGAGTTGGATTTACACCACCGCTTTAACCCCTGCCGATACAGCAGCCGCATTGGAGGCAATTAATATCGTCAAACAAGAACCTCAACGTCGCACCCAATTGTGGCGCAATGTAGATTATTTAAAGCAGCTGATTGCCCAAGATCTCCCGCACCTAAAACTACTGCCTTCTGAGTCGCCCATTCTCTGCTTTCATATAGACAATGCCAAGGCAGCGTTAATCGTTGGGCGTCAGTTGAAAACATCAGGTATTTTTGCCCCCGCTATTCGTCCTCCTACCGTGCCTACAAGTCGGATTCGCATCTCCGTCATGGCAATTCACGAACCAGCCCATATTCAGAAATTGGTGTCAGTTTTAAAAGCAATTTTATGAAAAGTAGAGACGTTTCATGAAACGTCTCTACAGCCGAACGAACCCTTGATTCTAAACCCTTCTGACCCTAGTCCCTAGCTATATATAGCTAGGGACTAGGGACTAGGGGCTAGGGGCTAGGGAAGAGGGAAGAGGGAAAAGCTTACTCCGTAAAGGATTATGAACCATAGGTAAGAGTTGGAGTTGCCCTAACCGACGAGAGCGGTTGCTATATCACAAAGGGAAACCGGGTTTCTTCAAGAAACCCGGTTTCTAGACTACACTTGAGGCAAGTGAAAACCGCTGTATTACTGGCCTGACTTTTGTGTTGCGGTCGCAACTGTAGTCTTCACAGTCACGCTCTTGACACCTTTAATTTGCTTTGCCAAACCTTCAATCTTAGCTAAGTCTTGCTGGGTAGGAACCGTTCCCGCTACTGTTACAGCGCCATCTTCAGCGTCAACAGTTATCTGACCTTTTGGTATATTTACCTCTAGCTTACTGCGAACTTCGCTTGCCAGATCGCCATTAGCTCTGTCGGCGTCGCCCCCAGTAAGATTGTTGCGCTGCTCTCGTGCGCGAATATCAGAATTCGCTTGCGCCTTGCGAACCTCACTTTGCGCGTCCTGCTGGGTTGCTTTGACAGAATCTGCCTCTGGAGCTTTGTTAGTCTGGTCAGAGGTATTGGTAGCACTGGGATTTGTGTTACTATTTCTTGTTTCGCCAGCGTTATTAGGAGCATCAGCACTTGTCTTAGAGCTTTGGCAAGCAACTCCGCCAAACATGAGGACGCCGCTGAGGATAAATAGAGTTAGCTTTTTCATTTTTTTCTTCCGTTTTGGAACTACTAAAGATTTATGTTCGGGTATTGTCAAATTGAGAATTCAATTCTGCAACTACATCGCTAAATGACTGACAAAATTGTGTCAGTCAATCAGCAGGCACTTTGTCAGACTAAAGAACTTCGTTCCGACGATCGACAACTACTACTCGGTCGTCGATATTGCCAAGATTATCGCGACGGTCAACTGTGCCAGTAGTGTAGGCGGTGTGGTCGGTATCAACGCCGGGATAATCGTAGATACCCCATTCCTGAATGCCCCTGCGACTTAGAATTGTTTCAGCGCGACGGATCTCGTCGTCCGTGCCATCTACCATTACTAAATAGTCGCCGCGAGAGACGCGATCGCTATAAACTCTAGCTCTATCTTCAGGAATTCCCAAGCCAATTAAGCCACCAATCAAGCCGCCAGCAGCTGCACCGATCGCACCGCCAGAAAGGGCTGTCGCCAGAGCCGTTGCAGTAGCTCCCGCTAGCATAACAGGGCCTATACCGGGGATTGCTAGCGCACCAAGACCGACAAGTAAGCCGGTTAAACCGCCGACTGCACCGCCTGCTAAAGCACCTTTTTTAGCGCCATCGTCAGCTTTGTTGTCATGGTCGATATCTCGCACGTTGGCGTCACTAAAGCGATCGTCGCCATCTACGTTTTTGGCAATTAAAGATACCTTATCCATCTGAAAACCTGCATCTCTCAATTCCTCGAGAGCATATTCCGCATCGCGACGATTGGAAAATACACCAACTGCACGTTTGTTGTGACCTAGAACCATTTTTCCTCCATACGCGAGCTTCTATAAGGGACTTAAAAAGCCAGCGTAAATATAAATCTGTTTTTTTTATTTGTCCCAATTTCAACTATAGGTTTTTTAGCTTAAATAACCATCCGCCGCTAGGTGTAAGTTACTCTCTATCAATGGAGGGATAAGGTTGATTTTAGATTTTAGATTTTAGATTTTAGATTTCAGATTTTAGATTTTAGATTTTAAATTGCTATTTGTCATTTTTTTGGTAATGACCAACGATCGATGAATAATGACTAATGACCAATGACCCATGACCCATGACCAATTACCCTATTTAATAGCGGAGATTACGAACTATAAGTTCGGTTATACTACCCTGGTCGGATGACAAATGCCGATAACCTCATAATTAGTAGAGCTGTTTAACGTCCGGCTCCACTATTGTTGTAATTACTGCTGGTTACTTGCAGTCGTTGTGGGTGGATATTCCGTGTATAAGTGGTTACTGCCAACGCTAAGTGAAGTTTTAGCCCAAAGTACAGAAAATGGGGCTCAAGATGCTGTATCTCAGACAAGCTGGAAGGCTGCAACCGAAACTGACACTCAGCAGCCCTCCAAGGGTCGAATTGCTTTACAGCGCTTGAAATCAGAACAAGAATGGTGCGGTGCTAGAGCCGCCTTGGAGGATTTGCTGCGATCGACTTTAACATCCAGTCATAGCGGCGATGCAGATGAGGCGATGCCCCAGGGATTAATTTTAGCTGGCCCTGTGGCCGTTTTGAGCGATCCAGCGATAAATTCTGGCTTCCAAACTTGGATTTTCAGCACCCAGCTGGCTAATCCCGGCGTTTGGATGCCGTTTCAGCTGCCTCCCGCTCAAGAGGACGACCTCAAGAAACACAATTATGGTAATTTGCTACCTTTGCTGCCAGTCGATCCTCTGGCGGCTGAACAGTTTTGTTTGATATTAACTGCTAGTTTCAGCTTGGTGATGGTGTTGGGAGAAGATCCCACTTATCAACCGGCTTTTATGTTTTCTTTCGATCCAGAGGTTGTCCAGCGGGCGTGGGTATCGCTGAGGAATCGAATATTGCTGACTTGTCCCCATTACATCAATCAACTGGATGGGTTTTCTCTACAGTTCCCTCCCACCGCACCGGATTACCGAACAGTGATGGAGTTTACACGGCTGTTGCTAAAGCATCTACCGCAAGATGAGGTGGGACATGGAGAACAGAGGACTAAGGGAACGAGTAGCCCTGGGGAAATTCCTAGTGTCCACTACTCACGCAGCGATCGCCATTCGGACGATGTGGAGTTGTTGCAGGCATTTGCTCATGAAGTCAGAACGCCTCTGACAACGATTCGCACCCTGACGCGACTGCTGCTCAGACGCAAAGATTTGGCTTCTGACATAATCAAGCGCTTGGAAATTATCGATCGCGAATGTACCGAGCAAATCGATCGCATGGAGTTGCTTTTCCAAGCGGCAGAATTAGAAACATCAACAAAAGAAACTCATCCCATTCACCTGACGCCGATGTCCCTTGCCCAGGTTTTCCAGCAAAGCTTGCCACGCTGGGAAAAACAGGCTTCAAGGCGCAATCAGACCCTGGATGCGATCTTACCTCAATATATGCCCCAGGTAGTCAGCGATCCGACAATGCTCGATCGCGTTCTCACCGGCTTGATCGAGAATTTCACCCGCAACCTCCCTGCCGGTAGCCATATCCAAGTCGAGGTGACGCCTGCGGGCGATCGTCTGAAGTTGCGACTTCAGCCACATAGTGGCGGCGTCAGTTCTGAGTGCGAAAATACTCTAGTGCCACAAGCAGCAGACTCTCAACTAACGCGGAAGTCGATCGGTCAACTACTGATATTCCAACCAGAAACAGGCAGCCTGAGTCTCAACCACACGGTTACCAAAAATCTCTTTCAGGCGCTGGGGGGCAAACTGATTGTACGCCAGCGACCCCAGCAGGGCGAAGTGCTGACCATTTTCTTGCCTTTGTCACCTACCAGTACAGACATCCGGTGGCAACGCGAAAGTTATAGCTAGGGACTAGGGGCTAGGGGCTAGGGACTAGGGAAGAGGGAAGAGGTTACTCCGTAAGGGATTATGGACTTCATGTAACAGTTGGATTTGGCTTAATCGCCCTGGCGGTTGCTATATAATGATCTCCCGTGCTAAAACCCACTCCCTTTAGGGATGGGATACAGCGCGGCCAGCACCTAATGGTGCAGTCAGGATTGAAAACAATTGCATTGTTGTGGAATTAATGTTATGTTACTGTAAATCTAATCTCCAGTTTCACACCAGCGTAAAGACTTTGCCACAAAATTGGCAAGGTGCGTAATGAAATCTAGCGATTTCGTGGTTTGAAAATATAGAACTGATAAGTACACAACAAATACGGTAGGGCATACCGAAATTAACGCTTGTGGAGAGAAGACCCTCTACTTAAACCTGGAAACAGTTCTTGAAGCTTGCGTCACTCGTTGAAGCAATAATCCTACCGCCTTTAGGGGTGGGAGTGTCAAGAAAAGAAACATATTCAGTAAGTCAAGTGTTAGCGGTTAATATAGAATTTAACTGACTATTAACCGCTAACAAATGAAAATTTTACAGCGTCTGCTTAATTGGAATTTATTATTTTTAGCAGGTTTCCTGCTTTGTATTTTACTAGATACAACTGGTTCGCCATTGCAGGTAAAAGCTGGAGATGTTGAAAAAACGCCAGTTTCAGATTTAAGCTCTCAGCAAATTAGAGAATTTAATCTAAAATCTGACATCTCCAACGTGCAATTTTCTGTAAGCCAGTTGGTAGAGCGGGGAGAGCAGCTTTATGAGGCTGGCAAATATACTGAAGCCATTACCCTTTGGCAACAAGCCCTTGCCGGGATTTCAACCGCACAGGAGCGAGCAGGGGTTCGCCGCAACCTGGCTGCTGCTTTTAGGCAAATTGGACAAATAGAGCCAGCGATCGACCAGTGGGAGCAAGCAATTAAAATTTATCGGCAAGCAGGCTCTAGCACTGCTCGCATCGAACTAGGTAGATCGATCGCAGAGCAGGGACAAGCTTACAGCGAACTGGGACAGCACAAACGCGCCATTAACCTTTTGCAATCTGCTCTCCAAATTGCACAGCACAATCAAGATAAGCTCGCTGAAGCAGCGGCGATGGGAGGTTTAGCCAATACCTATTTTGCGCTCGGAGACTACGAAAAAGCACTCTCTTTTCAAGAAAATAGCCTGAAAATAGCTCGTGAATTGGATCGAGGGAGCAGGATAGAGGGGGAGAACTACAAAATTTCCCAGTCAAGAGTCCCCAATTACATCCAAACTGCGCTGAACAATTTGGGGAATGTTTATGCAAAGCGAGCCGATCGATATCGTTATCAAGCTAATGTAGCTGAGTTAGAAGGCGATGAGCGAGAAAAAACTCGATTGCTCGATTTAGCACAACAGGATATTGCTGCTGCCAAAGCAGCATTTGAACAAAGCATTCAACTAAAAACAACTGATGCCGTAACAGTACAAGGTTTGCTGAATTTGAATCGCTTGCTACAGCGAAATGCGAAGGTGTTTAATCCACAAGTGACGCCCTCAGTTAATTCAGATATCATTACTAGCAATCGTGCCCAAGCTTTAGCGTTGCTCGAAAAAATGCCTGAGTCGCGGGATAAAGCTTATTCCTTAATTAATTTAGCAGTAGATGCAGATTCAGCGAAAGCTGCAAAACTATTGGCTAATGCGATCGCAGTGACGAGAAATATTGGCGATACTAGAGCAGAATCCTTTGGTTTAGGTAGCCTAGCACAGGTGTACGAGAAAGCCAATCAATATAAGGAAGCATTAGATTTGAATCGCCAAGCTCAATTTGCCGCCCAAAAAGTGAACGCTGTTGATAGTTTATATCGGTGGCAATGGCAGGCAGGGCGTATTCTGAGAGCAACTGGTGAAACCGATAAAGCAATTTTGTATTACGAACAAGCGATCGCCTCACTTCAGAGCATTCGCAGCGATATTCTGGCCGCTAATAAAGACTTGCAATTTGACTTTCGCGATTCAGTCGAACCAGTTTATCGGCAAATGATGGGGCTGCTGTTGCAACCTACAAATAACAGGGAGATTTACACTAAAAACTTAAGTAAGGTTTTAAATACTTTAGAGTTACTTAAGTTAGCAGAACTGCAAAACTTCTTTGGCGATGAATGCGTACAAGTAGCCAAAGATAATGCCGCAGCGGATGGGAACATAGCAGACACTGGCGCAGCAGTAATTTACTCAATTATTCTAGACGATCGCACAGAAATGATTATGCGATCGCCCAATGGTCAGCTAAAAGGTTATCCTGTAGCGATGGGGCAAGATATCCTCCAGCAAGAAATTGACAAATTGCGCCTGTTGTTAGAAAGTCGAGCTACCGAAGAATATCTTCCTCAATCCCAAAAAATTTACGACTTACTAATTCGTCCGATCGAGAAAGATTTGGAATTAGCAAAGCCGAAAACACTTGTATTTATTAACGATGGCGTATTGCGAAAAGTGCCAATGGCAGCATTGCACGACGGGCAGAAATTTTTAATCCAAAAATATGCGATCGCCACAACACCTAGCCTAAGTCTAACTGCCAGCAAAGCAGTAGAACGAGGCGAACTAAAAGTTTTAAGTGTCGGCTTAACAGTTGAGCGTCCACCATTTGCTGCCCTGTTAAATGTAGCGGCTGAAGTAAACGAAGTTCAAAAAATTTTGGGAGGAACTAAACTCCTAGATAAAGATTTTACCATAGCTCGCTTAGAAACAGAATTGCGCCAGAATAATTTTCCAATTATTCATATTGCTACCCACGGCAAATTCGGTGCAGATGCAGCAAGTACTTTTCTAGTAGGATTTGACGATCGAATCAGCATCGATCAAATTGATAATTTATTGCGATTTACCGGAAGAAATAGAGCGAGGATAACAAACAAAAAAACCGTAGAACTGCTAACATTAAGTGCCTGTCAAACAGCAGCAGGAGACAATCGCTCCGCTTTGGGAATTGCTGGCGTCGCCGTTCGCGCCGGAGTCAAAAGTGCCCTTGCCAGTCTGTGGTTTATTAACGATGAAGCTACCGTACCGCTGATTGAAGAATTTTACACGCAGCTGCGTCAACCTAATATTACGAAAGCAGAAGCATTGCAAAAAGCACAACTAAAATTGATTGCTTCAGATGACTACAACCACCCAAGCGTTTGGTCGCCATTTATTCTAATTGGAAATTGGCTATAGAGAAGAAAAATTAACCGATCTCTAACAACTTTAAACTATGACACAGCTTCGTCACCTATTTTGGATTGCTGGGGGTATTTACCTCCTGAATGCGATCGCATTTGTGGGACAGGCTCAAATTGTCCCAGACAGCACTCTACCCATAAATTCGATTATCACCACTAATGGCAGCACAAAGCGCGATCGCCAATGCTAAAGATTTAATTTGTCATTAGTAATTAGCGATCTGTCAAAAGTCATTAGTAATCGGTTATTGGCAACCAACTTTTGAAAAATGACTATTGACAGATAAAAAATAATATCATTTCCCGTAACATCGGTTAGCTAAAAAATTCGTGTTCTTATCTGTGTTCATCTGTGTTCATCCGTCTTCATCTGTGGTAAAATTTTAACCAACGATTACAACAGACAATTTGACGATATCACTAATATACTAACGATGCTAACGGACTTGATATCATGCAATTAGTAATCAAGAAATTAAACCTTTTTATTTTACCATTAGCTTTTTTCATTTTTAATCCAACAGTTCAAGCGCAAATTGTCCCCGACGCCACTTTGCCAGTGAATTCTATAGTTACTCCACAGGGCGATACCAGCTTAATTGAAGGAGGCACAAAAGCTGGCAGTAATCTATTTCAGAGTTTTCAACAATTTTCCGTTCCCACTGGCGGCACCGCATTTTTCAATAACCCTCTAGATATTCAGAATATCTTCACTCGCATTACTGGGGGAGCGATTTCTAATATTGATGGCATTATCAAAGCTAACGGCACCGCTAACTTATTTTTGCTTAATCCCAATGGGATTATTTTTGGCCCTAATGCCCAACTGAATATCGGCGGTTCTTTCCTTGCTAGTACCGCAAGTGCGATTGGCTTTGCCGATGGTACAATATTGAGTGCTACATCTACTCAAAACACACCTTTATTAACAATAAGTGTACCAATTGGCTTACAATTTAGTGCCAATACCCAGTCAGCATCTATTCTCGTTCAAGGAGCGAATCTCTCAGTAGAAACTGGCAAAACCTTAGTCTTATTAGGCGGTAATATCACAATTTTTGGTAGCACAAATCCTCTTTATAGAGGTCTAACTGCGGGTGGAATTCCTTTAGCCATAGTGGCAGGAAATCCAGTCGCGACGACACCAGGAGGACGTATTGAAATAGGCAGCGTGAATGAAGGTAATATAAGTTTAACAGCTACTCAACTTGGTTTGGCTTTAGATTACGCAGGCATCGAAAATTTTGGTAATATCCAAATGTCTGGTGGCGCTACAGTTGATACCAGCGGGACTGGCGGGGGTGAAATCCAGATTGCAGCACGTAATTTGCGACTCAACGAAGGATCTCGCATTACATCTATTACCTTGGGTAGCGATGCAGGCAGAACTATGACGGTGAACGCTTCCGAGTCTGTGGAAATAACTGGAACAGGAGAATACGAGCGAAATGTGCTAGATTTTGTGGCTGGAAGTGTTAGTTCCGATAATCTTCGCAACGGCTTCTTTACTCTCAGTTTCGGTTCGGGATCGGCTGGTAATATCTTAATTAATACTCGCCAGTTTAATGCCAACAACGGCACATTTGTAGCTACTTCAACTTTTGGCTCAGGTAAAGGGGGAGATGTCACCATAAATGCTAAAGATTCAGTAGACTTGAGGGCATCTTTTGTCGCAACGGGGACTGGCGTTGGTGATGCGGGTGCGGCGGGAAATTTGACGATTAATACCCGCAATTTTAGAGGGCGAGATAACGCCGTAGCGACAACTTCTAGTATTGGGGCAGGTAAGGGAGGACAACTGACGGTAAATGCAACGGATGCTATAGAATTGATTGGTAGCAATCCGATTCCGCTTGCACCGGGTGTCCGGGTTTTTACTGGCTTTTTTACAAGTGGTTTGGGGACTGGAGATGCTGGTGAGTTGCAGGTGAATACTGGGCGGTTAACGGTGCTATCTGGGGCGGGATTATCAGCGAGTTCGTTTTTTCAGGGACGGGGTGGTAATATTATTATTGATGCGCCGGAAGCAGTGGAATTAATTGGGAGTTCGCCTGATGGTACGGCTCTCAGTTCTATTGCGGCGGTAACTGAGTCAGGATCGACAGGTAACGGCGGAAATCTCACATTAAATACGGTCAGGTTGATTCTTCAGGATGGGGGGAGACTCAGCGTTCGCAGTCGAGGTATGGGAAGGACAGGCAATTTAAATGTGACAGCTGACCTGATTTTTATGAGTAACGAAGGGGGATTGGAAGGAACGGCTGTATCGGGTGAGGGTGCAGATATCACTGTGCGATCGCGTTCTTTGCAAATGTCGGACAATAGTTTTATCTCCGCTACCGCAGCTACTGAAGACAGTACGGGCAATGGTGGCAATATTATTATCACCACAGATACATTAGTAGCACTGAGAAATAGCAATATTACTGCCAATGCTTTCAAGGGAAACGGGGGTAATATCCAAATTAATACTCAAGGCATCTTTAATACTCCAGATAGCTCCATCACCGCTAGCTCCTCAAGTGGCGTCAGTGGCGTTGTAGAAGTTAGAACCCCCGATTCTAAGCTACAAAATGCTTTAGCACCCCTTTTGACTAATTTTGTGGTTCCCGATACTCTCTTAACCAACGGTTGTCTCGTTGGTGGCGGTAGAGGAGAGGGAAACTTCATCGTCACTGGCACTGGGGGTTTACCTAGCAACCCCTACGATTCCCTCAGCAGTCGGTATAATCTAGTGGGACTCTCTGGGATGGGGAGCGTGGGAGAGGGGGAGAGGGGGAGAGTGGGAGAGTGGGAGAGGGGGAGATTGGGAGAACAATCGCCGATCGCCATTGAGGAAGCACAAGGTATAGTTGTGACGCCAGATGGACGGACTTTGCTGGTAACGGGGACGCAAAAAAGCGCGATCGCTAATGCACAAGATTTAATTTGTAGGTCAAATTAGATACTGCAAAGAATAGATGGGCTAAATTATCAGAAGACAGATATCTTTGACCGTAGCATTTGAATCATTATATTTAGATGAGTGCTTTGAGAAAGTCTTGGAGTTGGACGATCGGATTGGCGAGTGTATCTCTGCTTGGGGGATCGATCGCAATTTCTGCCTTTGCAGCTCAAGCCCAAGTTATCCCCGATACCACCTTGGGATCGGAAAACACTCGCCTCACAACGACAAACGGCAATTATCAAATCGATGGGGGTGCGACGCGGGGACAAAACTTGTTCCACAGCTTCAGCCAATTCTCCATCCCCACAGGTTCTGGTGCTTACTTCAACAACGATGCCGTCAATATCCTCAATATTATTAGTCGCGTCACCGGGGGATCTATTTCCCATATTGACGGTTTGATTAGAGCTAACGGCACTGCTAACTTATTTTTAATTAATCCTAGTGGAATTATCTTTGGCCCTAATGCCTCATTGAATATCGGCGGCTCATTTATTGGCAGTACCGCCAGCAGCATCAAGTTTAGCGATGGCAGCTTTTTTGGCGCCACCAATCCCTCTGCACCGCCACTACTGACGATTAATACACCGATCGGCTTAGCATTTGGGCCTAATCCGGGAAATATTCTCGTGCGGGGTGCGGGTAACAATCTCAGCTTCGATGCCGTTACTTATACGATCGAGACAAAAAACCGACCCGTCGGACTAATGGTGCCACTCGGTCAAACTTTAGCCCTAGTAGGCGGTGACGTGATTTTGGAGGGAGGAAATCTCACCGCATTTAGAGGACGAATCGAATTAGGCAGCGTTGGCGCAGGCAGTTTGGTGACGCTGACTCCACTCCCCCCAACCTCCCCGTCAACTCGCGGCAGTATGTGGGCGTTGGATTACGCTGGAGTTGAGAATTTTCAGGATATCCGTCTAGCAATGGCGGCATCTGCCGATGCCAGTGGAGAAGGTGGCGGCAATATTCAGGTTGCCGGACGGCGTGTCATGCTGACCGATGGCTCAGCTATTTTGGCACTCACCCAAGGTGCAGAAGCGGGGGGAACACTTAGCGTCCGCGCATCAGAGGTGGAAGCTCTAGGTTCTGCTAGCGATCGTCTGTTTGCCAGCGGCTTTTTTACTTCCGTCCAAGCAGGAGGCACAGGCAAGGCGGGCAATTTAACAATTGAAACCGATCGCTTGCTCTTAGCTGATGGGGCAGGGTTAGTAGCTGATACCTTTGGCGCTGGGGATGCTGGCAATTTGACGGTCAGAGCAACCGACATTGTGGAACTGATTGGCACTATACCAGGCGATCGGCTTCCCAGCGGCTTGTTTGCTTCAGTCAATCCAGGAGCTACAGGCAATGGGGGCAATCTGACGGTGGAAACAGCTCGCTTGCGGGTTGTCGATGGAGCAGCGGTAGCAACTGGTAGTTTTGGCTCTGGAAAAGCCGGTTCTGTTACAGTGCGGGCAACCGACACGGTGGAACTGATCGGCACCTCTCCTAACGGTTTCTACTCCAGCGGCTTGTTTACTTCAGTCCTACCGGAAGCCACAGGCGATGGGGGTAATTTGACGGTGGAAACAGCTCGCTTGCGGGTTGTCGATGGGGCGCAGGTATCATCTGAAACAACTGGTTTTGGAAAAGCCGGAGATTTGACCGTCAGAGCAACGGATACAGTGGAATTGATTGGTACTTCCCCTCAAGGTCAGTTTAAGAGCGGTTTGCGTGCTTTATCTACAAGCGACTTGGCGGCGGGTTCTTTGAGGATTGAGACTCTTAGTTTGACAATCGAAAATGGTGCTGAAGTAACTGTCAGCACTACAGGACTAGGAACAGCAGGCAAACTGACTGTCTATGCCGACTCTATCCTACTTTCCAACTCTAGCAGCTTATCAGCTGAAACCAAAGCGGGCGGGGGTGATATTAACTTGTTCGCTTCTTCCTTAATCTTGCGTCAACGCAGTAATATTACAACAAACGCCCAAGGCACGGCCACAGGCGGCAATATCACTATCAACGCAGACACCTTAGTCGCTTTGGAAAATAGCGATATCAATGCCAATGCACAAGACGCCAGCGGCGGTAAAGTTACCATCAACACACAAGGCATCTTTGGCACCCAGTATCGCCCCGCATCGATTTTAGATACTCCAGAGAGTGACATCACCGCTTCTTCTGCACGAGGAGCCGAGTTTAGCGGCACTGTCACCATCAACACTCCTGATGTAAACCGCGCTTCTCGATTAGTCGAATCATCCCCAAATCTGGTAGATACCACCGGACTGATTAACCAAACTTGTTCCGTAAGATGGCAACAAAGTCGCTTTGCATTTACCGGCAGCGGTGGCTTACCGAACAACCCTTACGACGCTCTGGGCGGCTGGTATTCTCTGGCAGGAGTCTCTGGGATGGGGGGTGTGGGAAAGCAAACTTTACCAGTCCCCAGTTCTCCCCTGTCTTCCCCTGTCACTATTGAAGAAGCACAAGGTATCGTGGTCACGCCAGATGGACGCACTATGCTGGTAACATCAAACCAGATGAGTGCGATCGCATCTGCCAATAACTTAATTTGTCATTCACCTTGATATATTAGGATAACTAATTTTTTAATTTATTTTGTTTTGAAATTTCAATCAATAGTGCCGATCGCCTCGAAAAATACTTGAGAATTTGTTTCATCTATTGACGAATCTGCGTCATTTGAGCTATATTGACAAAAATAATAATTGGCCTAACTATATCAAAAATCAAAATTTATCTATTTAAATAGTCTGAAACCCTTGTATTGTCTAGTTCGATCTCCCAGACATCCCTAAAAAATCCAAAATTTCACTGCGATCGCGTCACTTCTTTTCGGCAGTCTATTGAACAAATTTGGAGAGGTAGCTTGACAAGACTGCTATTTTATGCACCGAATGATATGATGTCCGGTTGCATCGGTAGCGTAAGCGTGATGCGAGAAATTGTCTGTTGTCATCGAGAGTTAAATTTTTACCACAGATGAAGACAGATGAACACAGATAAACACAGATAAGAGAGTTATTTTTTTTAGACAACCGATGCCATTGTTAATGAATGTTAGCAAAAATCCAACGGCTAAACTGAAACGGAAAATTTCGGAGTGGCGCGGCGTTTTATTTACAGCCCCCACGGTAACAGGGCTAATTATTATCCTGCGCTTAACAGGCTTGTTGCAATCTTTGGAATGGGCAGCGCTTGACCAATTTTATCGTCGGCGTCCAGCCGAGGCGATCGATGACCGAATTGTTATAGTCGGCATTAATGAGTCCGATCTTAAAAGGATTGGCAAGTGGCCGATTTCAGATGAAATACTGACTAAATTGCTCTTGAAGATCAAAGCACAGCAGCCAAGAGCGATCGCTTTGGATCTGTATCGAGATTTGCCAGTCGAATCCGGTCATCAAGAATTGGTGAAAGTGTTTGAATCTACACCAAACTTGATTGGAATTGAGAAAGTCGTGGGAAATGAGAGTGGTTTGGCTATTTCTCCGTCGCCGGTATTGAGTCGCCTGGGTAGGGTGGCAGCTAATGATGTGGTGCTAGATTCGGATGGGAAAATTCGTCGGGGCGTACTATTTCTGACACCGGAGAATAAAAACCCGATACCCAGTTTGGGGTTGAGTCTGGCAATGATTTATCTGCAAGCTGAAGGTATTACCCCCCAGTCGGCAGAGAATGGTTCTCTAAAGCTTGGTAAGACGGTGTTTGTCCCGTTTGAAGCGTCTGATGGCAGCTATGTAGGTGCGGATGCGGGTGGCTACCAAATATTGTTGAATTTTCGGGGGCGGAGTGGGAATTTCCCTACTGTTTCGATGATGGATATCTTGGCAAATCGCATACCCGCAGATTTGGTGCGCGATCGCGCATCCGCGCCGCTTCGCGATCGCATTGTCTTAATCGGTCCTACCGCCGCCAGCCTGAACGATTTCTTTTATACTCCCTACAGCGGCGGTCTCCGCGATTCAGTGCAACGCATGACAGGGGTGGAAATTCACGCTCATTTAACCAGCCAAATCCTCAGTGCAGCAATAGAAGGACGTTCCTTGATTAAAACTTGGCCCGATCCGCTGGAGTATGGGTGGATTTTTTTGTGGTCTTGCGTTGGTGCCGTTTTGAGTTGGCAGCTGCAAAGCTGGCGGTGGACGGCTGGATCTGCACTGGTTGCTATTTCTGGTTTGCTGGGCGGTTCTTTTTTAGCGTTTTTGAATAGTTGGTGGATACCAGTGATTCCACCAATATTGAGTTTTTCAAGTTCTACTGTGGCGATCGTAGCTTACATTGCTCAGATAGAGCGACAAGACCGAAAAACTGTGATGAATCTGTTTGGACGTCACGTCAATCCCCAAATTGCTGAAGCAATCTGGCGCGATCGCGACCAGTTTCTCAATGACGGACGCCTTAAAGGACAAAGACTAACAGCAACGGTGCTGTTTACCGACCTGAAAGATTTTAGTACTATTGCCGAGAATCTTGAGCCGGAAGTGCTGATGTCTTGGCTGAACGAATATATGGAGGCAATGTCCCAGTTGGTTTTAGCGAATGGTGGCGTGGTCGATAAATTTATCGGCGATGCAGTTATGGCTGTTTTCGGCGTTCCCATTCCCAGTACCACAGAAGATGCGATCGCCAATGACGCTAAAGCAGCTGTTCATTGCGCTTTGCAAATGGGGGCTACCTTAGAATTACTGAATGAACTGTGGAAAACTCAGGGACGCCCCATAGTTGCCATGCGCGTAGGCATTGCCACCGGCACAGTCGTTACCGGCAGTCTCGGCAGTTCCCAAAGGCTAGACTACACAACAATTGGCGATAGCGTTAATGTGGCAGCCCGGCTAGAAAGTTACGATAAATCCATTGATGGTGGCCTCTGCCGGATTTTGATCAATGAAGAAACTTATCAGTATATTCACGGTTCTTTTGTCACCAAGTTGATCGCTAGTGTACAACTCAAAGGACGGGAACAGATGACACCCATTTACCAAGTCCTACTTGAGTGCTGAGCGGGGAGTGCTGAGTGCTGAGTGGGGAGTGGGGAGTGGAGAGTGGGGAGTGCTGAGTGCTGAGCGGGGAGTGCTGAGTGGAGAGTGGGGAGTGGAGAGTGGGGAGTGCTGAGTGCTGAGCGGGGAGTGCTGAGTGCTGAGTGGGGAGTGGAGAGTGGGGAGTGGGGAGTGGGGAGTGGGGAGTGCTGAGTGTAAAGACAGTCCACGCAAGGCGGGGAATAACTCAATACTGTCCTAACATATCTGACTGTGGCTATATCACTGCGTATTACATTAACTTTATATGGTTGATCATAATTTTCGTTAAATGTTTATATATGGCTATCTATAAACTGTTATACTCTTTAAGTAAAGTAGAATACCCTATTCTGAAATACATAAAAAATACAATATAGAATAGGGTCAGGCTTTCTAGGATGCCTAATCCTCCGTAACATCAAATACAATTCTTAAAGTCAAGAGTGGGATATGTTAGATACGTTTGTTAAAGCTCGCAAATTAGCCACAGTAGTAGGGGGAGCAGCATCAATCTTCTTGATGCCAGCGATCGGCTCATGGGATGCCGCTTTAAATCAAACTTTCAGGTATCCCTCAGCCAATCTGGGTTTAAGCTCTGTAGCTTGGGCAGATACTCCTGTTCAATACGTTCCGCCCAGTCGGGGAACGCCCAAAACTAGCGTAGGTGCTGGTTCGCGGGGATGTCCTCAGTCTGTCCCTGTCACCGTAGCTTTGTTGGTTCCTAACGACCACAACGGACAAACTGTATCGGGTCATCCCACGTTTTCATGGTATGTCTCTGATAAAACATCGGTGCCGGTCGAGTTTGCCTTAGTAGAACCGGGGGTAGCGGAACCCGTGTTCGTCAAACAAATGCAGGTATCCCAAGCCGGGATTATACAGGTGCAATTACCCAAAGAATTACCAGAACTCGCTGCCGGGAAAAAATATCGCTGGTCGGTCTCCCTAATTTGTGATTCTAATCGCCCCTCTAACAATGTCTTTGTGCAAAGTTGGATTGAGCGCCGATCTCCTAATCCGGAACTTGCTCAAAAACTGGCGACAGTAAAAACAGACGATTCTTCTCCACAGGCAGTACGAGAAAATGCCAGAATTTACGCTCAAGCAGGATTGTGGTACGATGCTCTGCAAGCGCTTTCAACTGGCTATACTGCTAATCCCAACGATCCATCTATCAAGGCTGATTTTCTCGCCCTGCTGACTCAGGGTGGATTGAGTCAGATTTCAGGAATAGAACGCTTAGCGCAACTTTAGGCGAAGAGAATTTCAGATTTCAGATTTAAGATTTCAGATTTAAAATTCAAAACAAATTTTAAATCTAAAATCTGAAATTCTTTGATGACTACTCAGCACTCAGACAGGACTGCGCGTGCTTGTTCTCGATCGTCAAAGTGAATTTTTTCGGTGCCGAGAATTTGATAATCTTCGTGACCTTTCCCAGCAATCAGAACGCCATCTCCAGGTTGAGCTTCTAGAATAGCGGTGCGAATGGCCAAGGCCCGATCGCATATCACTGTCAGATTAACTGACTTTGGAATACCAGCAAGGATATCTTGGAGAATCTTCTCTGCATCTTCCGTGCGCGGGTTATCCGAAGTAACGACTATTTTATCAGCCAAGTGAGCGGCGATACCACCCATTTTAGGACGTTTAGTGCGATCGCGATCGCCTCCGCAACCAAACACGCAAATCATCTTTCCCGGTATAAAAGGTCGCGCCGCTTTCAGTAAATTTTCCAAGCTATCCGGCGTATGGGCGTAATCTACAATTACACTGATATCTTGGTCTGGACTAATTTGTACCCGTTCCATCCGTCCTGGTACGCCAGGGAATTCCGGTATCAAAGATACCACAAATTCTAAATCCAAACCAAGATGTAAAACTGTTCCCACTGCTGCGAGTAAATTCGCTAAATTAAACTGACCTACCAGCGGCGAACGGAAAGCAATTTCCCCTTTGGGAGTATGCAGTTTACCGCTAACACCAGTTGGTTCATAAGTTAAATCGCTTGTCCACAAATCTGCGGTAGAATTAGTGACGCTATAACTCCAAACCTGGTCTGGCTTTAACTGAGAAATCAATCGCTGACCGTAAGGATCGTCCAAATTAATGATTGCACGACCTTTGAGATAATCGGAATTAAACAGTAAAGCTTTGGCGCTAAAGTAATCTTCCATATCTTTATGGAAGTCCAGGTGATCCTGAGTCAAGTTAGTAAAAACAGCGACATCAAAAGAACAACCCATTACTCGTCCTTGGGATAAGGCGTGGGAACTAACTTCCATCACTGCCTTTTGACATCCATCTGCGATCGCTGATGCTAGTTGTGCTTGTAATTCTACCGCAAAAGGTGTCGTGTGAGTTGCTGTTTGCTCAAATCCCGGCCAACGCGCATAAAGCGTTCCCATTAAAGCAGTAGGTTGCTGGGCTTTATTGAGGAAAAATTCAATTAAATGGGTGGTTGTGGTTTTGCCGTTAGTGCCCGTAACCCCAATCATATTCAACTTTTGGCTGGGATAATCGTAAAAAGCATTTGCCACTTGGGCACAAGCTTTAATCATATCATCAGCCGGGATAACGAGAGATTCTCCCGCTGCTTTCTGGGCTGCTTGGGGAGAAACGAGGGCGGCGACAGCACCAGATGCGATCGCACTGGGCCAAAAATCTCCGCCATCTACCCGCGTCCCTGGCATTCCGATAAAAAGATCTCCAGGTTTGCAAGCATGGGAATTAGTCTTCAAACCAGTCACTTCCAAGTCTGGAGCCGGTTCCTTGGGCAATTCTATTATACTGGAAACCTTTGCCAATATATCTCGCAGCTTCATATCAACAACTCCTCACATAACTAACTCTTCTGGGATGGATATCTTACCCGTCCCTCTCTACCAGCGGGCTCGACGCCAGATCCACGCTTATTCTGAATCATTATTCACCAGATATTTCTGTAGCATTTGCTCCAACTGCCGCACCGTGGCGCGAGGCGAAGGACGCGGTAGCGGTTCTTCAATCGTCTTACGCTCAACTCGAACTCTAAACAGGACAGGGATTTCATATTGAAAAGCTTCAAACCAATCTTCGCGGGTAGTGATATCGCGGACTTCTAGTTCAAAATCTATATTTTGCACTTGTTCCAGCTTTTCTTGCAAGCCTTCGCACAAGTGACAACCAGGCTTGCCGTACAGAATTAATCGCATTTGCGCTAGCAATCACAAGGATAAATTTTATGGTAATCGGTCGTGAGTATTAAGCGGGAGGTAAACTTTATTTTGGTTGCTATACGATCGGGACTTATGTAGCCAAACGCCATCATGAGGGATTACAGATGCAAAGCCTATCCACACCTGGCTAAAATTCTCATTGCTACGTAGGCAGACGAGAGTTCGCGTAGCCCACTCACTATGATAGGGTAACGCCTCTTTGCCTAAATCAATCATATGTGGTTTGCGTAAACAAGTTTCTGACAGATGTATGGGTTTGAGGCAGGCATACATAGAGACTACAATGCGATCGCAAATAGCTCTAACTGTGATGAGGCAGATCGAAAATGGCAGATTTGTTCGGTACAGCAGGGAACGATACACTTACTGGCACCCCAGAAGCAGATTTTATTTTAGGTTCAGCAGGCAATGACAGCCTTTTAGGCAATCAAGGTGCAGATGTAATTAATGGCAATCAGGAAAATGATACCGTTTCTGGTGGCGATGGCAATGACCTAGTGCAGGGAGGCAAAGGCAATGACCTAGTTTTAGGCGAACTTGGTTTCGATACTCTGTTTGGCGATATTGGCGATGACTTACTTTTTGGTAACTCTGAGGATGATGTCATCAATGGCAATATTGGCAATGATACTATTTCAGGGGGACAAGGCAACGATATAGTCCGAGGCGGTCAAGACAATGACCTGGTTTCGGGTGACCTTGGTGATGATTTTATTTATGGCGACAAAGGAATAGATACTTTAACTGGAGGAGATGGGTTAGATACTTTCTTTCTCCGTAAAGGAATTGGCGGTGCGACTGTAGCTGAGGCGGATATTATTACCGATTACGTGCATGGTGCAGATAATATTAGGTTAATCGAAGGGTTAAGTTTGTCAATTCTGAATGTCTTTCAAGGTACTGGCAATAATGCCGCTGATACGATTATTCAGGATGCTGCGAACGGACAGTTTTTGGCGGTTTTGAAGGGCGTTAATCGCAGCCTTATCGACGCGACTGATTTTGTTAGTCCGAGTACTTTGGCGTTTGGTGCTACGACTTTCCGGGTGAATGAGGATGGCACGCCAGTGACGGCAGTAACGGTGACGCGCACGGATAGCTCTGATGGTGCTGTGAGCGTGATGGTGACTTCTTACGATCGTGGGACGAGCGGGTTTTGGGACTATGATGATACGCCAGTTGTGGTGAATTTTGCGGCAGGGGAGACGAGTAAGGTGATAACAATTCCGATCATGAATGATGTTGAAGGCGAGTACACCGAGAAGATTCGTTTGCGCTTGGAAAATGCCACTGGTGACGCCACAATCGGAGGGCAGATTACCGCAGTTTTAGAGATTGTGGATGATGATTCCATCTCTATTCCAACTCGGACTTTCCGCAACCCAACGCCAAACCCCAGCCAAGCATTTGGCGCATCGATGGCAGTAGCGGATAACAAAATCCTCATCGGCGCACCTGGTATAGACTTTGCTGATGTTCCTGGATCTGCATATTTATTTGACGGCACTACAGGTGCTATGTTGCGAACCTTCCTTAATCCGACGCCTAATGGGAATGATTATTTCGGTAATTCGGTAGCGTTCGTAGGTAACAACGTTCTTATCGGCGCATTTGGTGACGATACGGGTGGTACAGACGTTGGAGCGGCATACCTGTTCGACGGCAATACGGGTACGCTCTTGCAAACTTTCCTGAATCCAAGTCGCCTTAACGACTTGGGTGGTGGTTTTGGCTCAGCAGTGGCAGCACTGGGCGATAATGTCCTGATTGGGGCATCTGGTAACAGCACGATCGAGACAAGCTTAACTGGGGAAGCGTATCTGTTCAATAGTACTACGGGTGCGCTTTTGCAAACGTTCCGCAACCCGACACCGGATAGCTTTGAACTTTTTGGCTTATCGGTGCTAGCACTGGGGAACCATGCCCTGGTTTGGGCAATCGATCGTCAAAGGTCTAAAGCCCAAGGTGCTTATCTGTTTGATAGTACCACTGGTTCCCTACTGCGGGACTTCTTTGACCCGACACCAAATAGATTTGGTTATTTACTAGGTTCAAATTCACTGGCAGTAGTAGGCAATAACGTTCTTGTTGGGGCATCAGCCGACGATACGGGCTTATCAGACGACAGTTCTGCCGCATCTGGAGCAGCATACCTGTTCGACGGCATCACTGGATCGCTATTGCAAAGCTTTTTTAATCCAGCTCCAGGCGATAAAGATGGGTTCGGTAACGCTGTAGCGGCCGTAGGCAACAACGTTCTCATCGGGGCAGTAGTCGACAACGTAGGCTTTGTTCCCAGGAATGGAGTGGCATACTTGTTCAACGCTACAGGGACACTTCTCCAGACTTTCCTAAACCCGACACCCAGGGCAGATAGTAATTTCGGTACAACGGTAGAGAGTATTGGCAACAATATCCTGATTGGAGCGCCTGGTGCGGAAGGCGGCGGGGCAGTCTATTTGTTCTAGCTAACCGTGAGGGATGTTTGGTGCCGCCCACTGTTCGTCTCCGGTGCGATCGCATCACAGACCACATAGGAGAGAAAGGCGATCGCCCTTAAAGATCTGTTCAAATTCTAAAGATATGATAAAATCCTGACAGATGAGCATTAATACTCATCCTAATTTGCATCAAATAAATCCCAATACCCGATCGGGTTATGTGGATTTAGGGTAGAATAGATTTAAGAAAACATTAAGGAAAGTGAAGTCGAAAGGTAGCATGGTTTACTCTCTAGAAACTCCGGTACAAATTGACAATCTTGACCTGGATGAACTCAACCAACGCTTTGAAGGAGCGCATCCCAGGGAAATTCTGGCTTGGTGTGTGGCGAATATCCCCACCAAATTCGTCCAAACCAGTGCTTTTAACGTCGATGACTTGGTAATCACGGATATTCTCTACCGCGAACTCAAGCCTAAAAAGCCTGTACCCGTGATGTTTCTAGACACGCTGCACCATTTTCCCCAAACCCTAGAGCTAGTAGAAAAAGCGATTAAACTCTACAATCTGGATCTCAGAACTTATAAGGTTCCCGACATTGACTCTCGCGAAGCCTTTGCAGCAGCTTTTGGCGATGCGCTTTGGGACAGAGACATTCAAAAATTCCACTATGTGACCAAAATCGAACCCCTACAACGGGGTTTGGCAGAATTAGAAGCTGTGGCGTGGATAACTGGTCGTCGCCGCGACCAAGCTGTAACTCGCGCCAATATGCCCATATTTGAACACGATATCAAGCACCGGATCAAGGTAAATCCGATCGCAGCTTGGACTCGCAAGGAAAGCTGGGCCTATGTGGCTGAGCATAAAATGATATACAATCCTCTGCACGACCAAGGTTATCCCAGCATCGGCGATGAACCTATCACCACAAAAGTTGCCCAAGGTGAAGACGAACGCGCCGGACGCTGGCGGGGAACTGGTAAAACTGAGTGTGGAATTCACATTTAATTTGGTCAGTGGTCAGTGGTCAGTGGTCAGTGGTCAGTGGTCAGTGGTCAGTGGTCAGTGGTCAGTGGTCAGTGGTCAGTG
>NZ_JAIQZN010000196.1 GCF_023333585.1 Argonema antarcticum A004/B2 | reverse complement strand
AAAGTTTTGGAGAGTTAGGACGAGCCTCTAATTTAAGAATTCAGCGTTTGTGCTTCCGCTTAGATAAGTTGATTTCTAAAATCAGCCAAGCTAAGTGCAGGCAGAAAAGACGTATGAGATTGGCCGCTAATCGAATTAGAGGGAGGATTAAAAACCTAGTTTCGGAGTTACACAAAAAGATAGCTCTATTCTTGGTTGATAACTTTGACATTATTCTGCTCCCTACATTTGAGACATCCCAAATGTCTCTTAAGGCAAAACGTAGAATTAGAGCAAAGTCTGTCAGACAAATGCTGACGTTATCCCACTACCAGTTTAAACAGTTTCTTAAGCATAAAGCGTTTGAGACTGGGAAAGTAGTGCTGGATGTCAACGAAGCCTATACCTCCAAAACAGTTAGCTGGACTGGTGAAATTGTCCCCAAATTAGGTGGAGCAAAAATCATCAAGTCCAAGCTTACAGGTCTTTATATGCCACGGGATTGGAATGGTGCGCGAGGGATTTTCCTTCGTGCATTGGTTGATACGCCCTCTCTCAGAGAGTGTATTTGTTAGCAAACGTTAGCAAAAATGTATCGGTTAACAGGTGCGTCGATGAGGATGGTCGAATACCTCTAATTCTTGTAAATCCAGATAGGGCAAGGCTTTAGACTATTTTAGAAGCTAGGGGGAAACAGAGAAAAAGCGCTCGACGCACCTCAGACAAAAAGGAACCTACCAGCAAGAGCTGCGGAGGTACGTCGTTGCTATTGCATACGCCTTTTCCACAAGAACAAAAAGGAACCTACCAGCAAGAGCTGCGGAGGTACCAACGACGCCGAAAACAACGCGCTCGAAGCACCTCAGACAAAAAGGAACCTACCACCGAACTAAATGACATAATAATTCGGCGGCGCGTCTGGTTTTTCACTACCAATAGTTAAAACCAGTGATGCTGCTTCTTCGGGTATCCAGTAAAAACGGACGTTATCCTCTTTTGGGTTAACTTGCTTCTTTACTTTTGCATACAATACTCGCATCTCATCCAAACTAATAAAACATTCAAACACAGACAACTGAATTCTTTGCCCGTAGCCCTCCAAAAAGTTAGATAACTTCACGCGCTTTTTATCATCGGGAATATCATAGACTACAACAACCATCTCACGCCGTTCTCAAAAAAGGTTCGTAAGCTACGCCGTGTAACAGAGTGCGTTTGTAACGTCGAATCTGCAATTGGATTGCTTCTCGATAAGTAACTTGCGATCGCAAATCTGGATGAGAAACTTGTTCGTTCATCCGTCTTTCAAATTGTTCCAGGAAAACTTTTCGGGCTTCTTTATTCAAATAAGTTCCTCCAGTACTAACAACAGTTTCAAAATCAGTTGGTTTAAACATCGCTGTATTGATAGTTTTTAACACGAAACTATCTACAATCGGTGAACGAAATTCTTCCATCAAGTCAAAAGCCAGATAAGGTTTTTTATCTTCGCCGTAGTGGAAATTGGCGAAATAAGGTGATAATCCCTCAGCAATTATTAAGGTTAAAACATTGTTGAATAACATGGTGTAACCAAAACTGAGTAAGGAATTAACCGGATCGGTGGGAGGCTGACGGTATCGCAGCGAAAAACTAAAATAGGGATTGGTAATTAAGTTACCAAATGCCGGAAAATATCGGGCAGCGCCGATACCTTCGTACCCGCGCAAACTATCGAGATTATCGACGCTATCGAGAGCATTGATATCAGAGGTAATACCTGCGATCGCTTGGGCAACTTCTGCCTCTTTTCGCTTGCGGTTCAATCTCAGCAATAGTTGTTTGGAATTCATCAACTTACCGTAGACGATCGCTCGTGAAACCAGCAATTGAAACCGGGTATCTTGACGTTTCTCGATTTGAGCTAATTCATTACCCAAATGGGTAGATTCCGCACTCCAAAGATGACCTTTATACTGACCGGACAAACTCAGGAACAATACCATAATTTGTTCTTGCAGGCAAGTATTAATTGCTGGCGTGCTGATTTGAACGTTGCCAAAAACAAGGATACGTTTGACTTCCCGAATTGGTATTTCTTTTTTATCATCTTCGGGAACCCAAACTACAAAGCGGTAATTTTCTTTGTAAAGGTTTGTACCTTGCTCAACTAAGTAAAGAGTCGCCATGTCTTGATTCCAGATATTCTTAGTAGTAGTTTGCTCTGAGGAGGCAAATTCAACAAGTTTTAGCGGAATTTCTGCTTGCGTTTGTTGTTCTGCTTCTGATTGGAGACTTTTTTTTTACTACCTCGACTCTCACTTTTAGGAGAATCTACTGGAAAAATGGCATTTTCTAGAAAGCCATGACCTAGAAAGCGAAAACCGCGCTCGAAGTTAGTAATCTGCGTTTTCTCTGGATGCAGTGCTAACCCAAAAGACTGCAAAACTCGCTCTACTTCCTCATAAGCTTCTACAATTTGTTCTTGAGTAGTAGCTAATACCAAAAAATCATCGGCATAGCGTACTAATTTCAGTTCCGAACTAGATATAATTCGGTCAAATTCATCCAAATAGATATTAGCCAGTAGCGGCGAAATTACCGCCCCTTGCGGAATTCCTTTGGCAGATTTTACGATACCTCTTTCAGTTAACACGCCAGCCGAAACCCAAGCTTTAATCAAACATAATATGCCGGGGTTATCTAGATGTTTCCTGACTTCTTTCAATAACCGTTGATGGTCGATGCAATCGAAAAATTGAGAAATATCTGCATCTAATACCCAGTAGTAGCCCAAGTCTCGCCAGCGTGCAACTTGTTCTACTGCATTCAAGTAAGATAGATTGGCGCGATAAGCAAAACTCGCACTAGAAAACCTCATTTCCATTAATGGACTAAAAACGTTCAATAATGCTTGCTGTACGATTCTGTCTCGCACTGTCGGGATTTTTAATTCTCGCCAACTGCTCTTTTTTTTGGGAATTAACACTTGTTTGCAGGGCAGCGGTTGATAGGTGTTGTTCGCGACGGCATTTCTTAATTGCGAGATATTAGCATCGAGATTTAAACTAAAATCATCAATGGTTTCCTCATCTATACCAGGAGAGCCATTGTTTTCACGCACTTTTTTCCAGGCTTGTTGAAAGTTTGTTAAAATGAGGAATTGCTCCGTAAGTTGAGTGGATGATAAGTCTGGGTCTATGTTTAAATTAAATGCAATCGCTTCTGACATAATTGGGTTTCTCACTAGGCTTTTATCTGTAAGCTTTCCCTCTAGCACTAGCTCAAAGGGAATTTAACGAGATTATGGCAACTAGATGGAAACGGGGTTTTCTGCAAAACTTTAGTGTCAGGACTAAAGCTGTGTGTCACTAAGCCAAAGCAATACGCAAGAGCCGACATTATACAGCCTTCTCCACTGCCAGACCAATTTCCTGCCCGTAGAATAGATTATGTATTTTTTTCATAACCAAATCAGTCCCAATCGCGTCCCCTTCATCACCGCCTCAATCGCCCCCACAATCTCATCACCAGTTGCATCCATCGGCAAAATCGCCGCCACTCCATTATGCAACCAAGAAGCGATCGCACCTGGCCCCCAATCATCCGCCAACAAACGCCACTGGCTCCTTTGCAACGTCTGCCGTTGATTTGGACTACCGATCGTCCGGCTCCTTCGACTAGATCGGCTAGGTTGTGGGAAAATGTCTCCAATATACTGACATTTTTTTCTGTAGAGTCTGTCAGAAGCTTTGCACCATAAGGAATACGGTAGTTTTTAATGAAGTGTTAATGATGGTATTCCAGTTTCAAGGCATGACAAGATTTTGACTCTCTGTTATTCTACCCCGATCCACTATTTTTCAGGAAACTTCAGCTATTAGAGCGATCGCTCAGGTTGAAGGCATAGAGATAGAAGCAGTGAACTACCCACACTAAATCGAAGCGATTATAGTGTGGGCTTCTAACATCACAGAAGAATGCCTCAGAACAGACT
>NZ_JAIQZN010000195.1 GCF_023333585.1 Argonema antarcticum A004/B2 | reverse complement strand
GTCAACCCCCGCGTACTACCCAAACCATCCACCAAATAAAACGACTTCTCACTCCCCCTCTGCTGAGAAATCAAATCTAACCCATACACATAACCAGCAGTCAACCCATTATTAACCCTCTCCTCCAACACCTGAGCATAAGGAAGATTCTTATCCACCAAATACTCAGTCTTCACCCCATTAACAGTAGAACTAACCCTTATCCCATCACTATCGTACTGATAAGAAATCACCTCCCCATTCCTCTTCCTCACCCCAATCAAACGATTTTCTTTATCCCAGGTGTAACTGACCTCCTCCACCCCATTCTTAATTCGAGATTTCAGATTCCCATTATCGTCATAACGATATTCAACAGTCTGAACAACTACACCATTCTGATTCAACTCTTCCGTCTTCAAACGGTCATTATCATCGTAAGTATAAGTAGTAATCCCCTCAACAGAATCATTCTTAGTCAAGCGATTACCCACTTTATCGTAGGTATACTCAACAATCCGATTACCAGCAACAGCATCAGTTATTGTCTCTTTTGTCAACCGATACAAACTATCGTATTCATACTCAACTTTCCTACCATTTTGTTCGGTGACAACTCGCCGATGACCTACCAAATCGAGAGTGTAATCGAAAGTGGAAATTCCCACTCCATCTTTGACATTCTTCACCAACTTCAACCGATTCAATTCATCGTAATCCCTAGTTTCTATCACCCCATTCGGTAATTCAGTTTTAACTAAATTCCCAGCAACATCGAATTGGTGGATCTAGCTTAGATACAATCCCAGCTAAGCCAATAGATAGAGGTTTCCTTACGAGTATCATTAAGCATAACAATAATTGCCGCCATAAAATTTTCAAAGTTACTGGGGAAATAAATAGTTATTGTTGATAGCTTATTTTGATATTCTATCTTACCCAAAACATCAAATTCAAAATGCTTTTTAGCCCACTCATGCCAATCAATAATCACTTGTTCGTATCTGAGTTGATTTTTATTCGCTTTGTTTTTAAATTTTACTTTTAACTGGACAGATGTAGAATTGGTGAACCCAGTTTCAACTATTTCTATTGCTTTCGGATTTCCTGGCTCTTTGAGAGTGTATATCTTTTTGTTTATTATAAAATCAAGAGCAATACAACCAAATCTGTACCCAAAACGATCGTGAGAAGCTGGATGAGAATATAGTGGCTGGAGAAATCGATCTAACTCGCCAAATAACTGCTTTGCTTTGCTTTGTAATTCCGGATCTTTACCTGCTTTATTTTGGATTTCTATATCTTCATTGTATAAAAGCTCAAAAATTGGGTCGTAAAATTCAAAGAAAACATAATTATAAGGCATTTCTAATATATGTTTTACATTTGAATGTTCCTGCAATGTTTGCAAATCGGCAAGATAAAAATTTTTCACGATGATAAGAGGTCTATAAGTAGGCATTGACGAACTCCTGTCCTCCGGGGAAATTCATGTATTCTAAGAGTAATAATAAAAAGAAATTATACTCTTATTGAACGCTTAAGCAAATCCTTTTGTTAGGGCAAGATTTGTTGCTACTTGTGTGGCTAGTTGACTGACTTGTTGTTGGTTTGAAGCGGCAATTGCCAAGAATAACGTTGTGGTAATCATTGCTTTGCCAGTCTCGTTGATAAAAGGATAATACACAATAACACCAGGTTCATCAGTGTAATATCTTAATGAAGTTCCAATCAAAGGTGGCGGATTATCTAATCTTCCCTCAAACATAAAAGTTCCTTTGACAAAATTTCTCTCTGGGTTCATTCGGATATATCTATCTAATTGGATGTTTGGGTCTACAACACCATCAAGGGGTTTGATATCAAAAATCTGGCTTGGTCGGTAAATCACATCTATTCTGCCTCCTTGGACTGGAACCTCTATTTGTACTCCTGAATACCTCTGCAAGATGTCTGCCTCTATAGCGCGGTGAACAATACCACCAAATTGAGCATAAGCATATATAGGGTTAAGGAATGAATACAGACCGACTCTACGAAATCCAAGTACAACATCGGTTAAGGGGGTCAGCCCTGATGAATCTGTTAAATTAACTGGATTGTTGTGTGCGTAGATATACTTGTGCAAGGAGACTGGGTTAGACAAAAAGCCTTCCCAAGTATCCCTCCTAGTAAACCGCCCAATACTTTCGTCATAATACCTCGCCCGCAAATAATAATCACCCAAACTCTTATCGAACTGTTCCCCAGCAAACAGATAATTATTCTGCACATTGTTAGTAGAACTAATCAGATTCTCAAACGCATCGTAAGTATAAGTATCCGTGACAATTCCACTCTGATTCGTCAACCCCCTCGTACTACCCAATCCATCCACTAAATAAAACGACTTCTCACTCCCTCTCTGCTGAGAAATCAAATCATTACCATACACATAACTAGCCGTCAACCCATTATTAACCCTCTCCTCCAAAACCTGAGCATAATCCCGATTCTTATCCACCAAAAACTCAGTCTTCACCCCATTAACAGTAAAACTGACCCTTACCCCATCACTATCGTACTGATAAGAAATCACCTCCCCATTCCCCTTCCTCGCCCCAGTCAACCGATTTTCCTTATTCCAAGAGTAACCTGAGAATTGATATTACCCTATAAGTCCGAACGATCGAATTTCGGACGATAAGAGATTGCGCTGAACCAAGTGTCAAATTCAATATCGAGGCGGCTTAACCACTCCGCGATCTGCTTTTGTCCCAAAGCGTTTAAAATCAAGGTGTCGTTTTGCTGCAAGAATGACCTAAAACACTTTTTATTCATAGAGACTTGTATCACCTCTTGGTGACCAAACCCCACTTCTGTGATAAGATAATTGCCAAATTCCCAGAATGGTAACTTTGGCTCAAGCTCGACTGAAAATTGATTGTAAAGTTTTGGCAAAGCTTGCAACTTTAGCATTAAGTAAACCCAAACTGTCTCCCCAGCAGTTGCAACCCAGTTTTCTGGATGAAACCTTAACAATCTTTGAATAAGAGGTTTTGAAGTATAATCAAAACCATCAGCAATGTCTGCTAGAGAATGATTTAATAGTAACTGAGTATAGTTCATATCAAGAGAGTAGTATTTTGAGGGAGGTGGATTACAGTCCAATATCGCTATTCTTGCGTGAGGAATGGCTGTATCATAAAATGCGATTTCCCAGTATTCCGATCTGTTGCTTCTATCAATAATAAAATGATGAGGCTTAATACTCTTGAGTGAGGGATGATAAAGGCTTCCTCTTAACTTCAATATTTCTGGATATTCGCCCTCAATGTTCCTGAAGAAAGTATGTATTTTCTCCAAAAACAGGGATTTCTCTTCCTTCGATAGAATCTTAAAAAACTTAATAAAATTTGGACTTGCAGGTAGTCTCATGATCCTGAAGAACGCTCAAGCGCTTTTGCAATTAAAGTTGCTGTCACTGTCCAGTTTATACAGTTATGCCCCCACAGGGTATAGCTTTCTGCAGAAGGTATCGATCTGATAGCGACTTTCCATACAGCATACCGAAAAGCATCTAACCTGGCTACCCTAACCTTCAATGCATTCCACGGAAGTTGATTTTCGCGTGGATAACTTGTTGAAAGCCCACCGTCAACGGCTCTAGACGGACTCAACACAGTCCCCGACCAGTCTCTAGCTCCTACATCAAACCTCTCAACCAAATTTCGATTAGAAACTAAAGGATACTTGGCATACATGAAAGCATGAACAGGTGCTGCTCCACCAGTAAATATTTGCAAAGCAGAGAAAAGCTCGTGATCTTTAACAGTGAACCGTCTAAGGGCTTGAATTTTGGTGTTGTCCCTCTGTCTCTCCAGAGTATCTGAGATACTCTGCGTTGCATTCACTTCACTTAGGCTAGATGAAAGACCTGTTGGATCGATAAAACTAACTGGATTGCTATTAGCGTAGAGATACTTATGTAGCGTAACAGGCTCATCAATACTTCCCTCATAACTATCCCTCCGAGTAAACCTGCCAGTATCCGT
>NZ_JAIQZN010000194.1 GCF_023333585.1 Argonema antarcticum A004/B2 | reverse complement strand
GGGGACAAGGGGGACAAGGGGGACAAGGCCCAGAAGAAAAGCTTTTCGTTTCAACCAACTACTTATGACCACACCCACGGCACGCTGCGCGATCGCGTACTGCTCTTTCAGTAGAGCTATATCAGTTCACAATATGTTGCAGGAAAAAAAATTCGGATGTTACAATATGATAATTATACTGAAAATTTAAAGGCTAAGATGAAGAAAATTTTAGTGATTGAAGATGAAGCACTAATTCGCAGTAATATTTTAGACCTTCTAGAATCCGAGAATTTTCAGACGATTGGAGCAGAAAATGGTGGGATTGGAATTCGTCTGGCGCAAGAACAAATCCCCGATTTGATTATTTGCGACATTATGATGCCCGATATGGATGGTTATAGCGTTTTGACCGAGTTGCGCCAAAATCCGGTTACAGAAATGATTCCCTTTATTTTTCTGACTGCGAAAGCTGACCGGGATGACCTCCGCTTAGGAATGGAATTAGGTGCAGACGACTATATTACCAAGCCTTGTACGCTGACTGAATTAGTAAGCGCGATCGCAGCACGATTCACAAAACACAATGCCTTTATCCAACAGTATAAAAAAGAGCGCGAAAAATCCCAAGAATTGCAACAAAAAGTGCTGCAACTTCAAGAAATTAATGAAACCAGAGAAGATTTGCTGCAAAGACTCTCTCAAGAGTTACGCGATCCCGTGTCTACCATCAATCTGGCAATTCAAATGCTAAAAAATTCTCCTTCTCAGCAAGGACAGGAGCGATATCTCAAAATTTTACAAGAAGAGTGTGCCCGCGAAATCGCTATTCTCAATCAATTTTCCAACTTACAGAATTTCTTGACCCCAGAGAATGCCAAACTTCTGCGCCGATTTAACCTTTTGAGAGAGCAAAATCATGAAAAAAATTCTAGTCATTGAAGACGAAGCAGCTATCAGGGATAACATTTTAGAACTATTAGAAACGGAAAACTATGAAGGAATAGGGGCAGCCAATGGTTCTATCGGTATCCATCTGGCACAAGAACACACTCCTGATTTAATTCTGTGCGATGTCAGGATGCCTAAAATTGATGGTCATGGCGTTTTGGAAGCGTTAAGACATGACCCCATTACCGCAGCAATTCCATTCATTTTTCTGACAGCCCAAGCGGACAAGACGGATCTGCGCCAAGGAATGGAGCTAGGGGCAGATGATTATTTAACCAAACCCTGCACATCGGAGGAATTACTGAGAGCGATCGCCTCCCGACTCAAAAAACAAGCTACCGTTACTGGAAGCTATACCGCCGCACTCAAGCAAGCTTCGCAACAACTTAACCATTTAAATTATTACGATCGCTTAACTAACTTACCAAATCGACAGTTATTGCAAGAGCGATTTAATAAAGCTTTACAGCGGGACATTTTACGTCAGAGAAACCCGCAACTTGTCCAGCCGGAAGTTAATGATGAACAATTTCTGCCCATTCTATATCTGAGTTTAGACCGATTCAGCCGCATCAACGAAACCTTGGGACATTCTAGCAGCGACTCGTTAATTAAAGCGATTGCAAGACGGTTACAAAACTGCCTTGACAGCAACGATACTATCGCCCACCTGAGTCTCGAACACTTTGCCATTCTTCTGACAACAATTAATCAAAAAAAAGGGATTGGAGATTTCGCTCAAACTATCCTGGATGTTCTCTCTAAACCCTTTCTTTTAAAAAATGGTAACGAAATCTTTATTACTGCTAGCATTGGCATTTCTCTCTATCCTCATAATGGCAACAATATAGAAAAACTGCTCCAAAATGCCCATAAAGCGATGAACCACGCGAAGAACTTGGGTGGCAACAACTATGAATTTTATGCTTCAAAGTTCAGCCTTGGAGCTTCTGATCGCTTAGCATTGGAAAGTAGCTTAAGCTACGCTTTGGAACGAGAAGAACTTCAAGTTTATTATCAACCCCAAGTAAATCTGCAGACAGGCAAAATTGTTGGGGCTGAAGCTCTTTTGCGCTGGAACCATCCAGAACGAGGGCTAGTTTCACCCGCTAAATTTATTCCTTTAGCTGAGGAAACAAGTCTGATTATACCTATCGGTGAATGGGTATTAAAGACGGCGTGTCAGCAAATGAAACGCTGGCAAAATCTTGGCGTTCCTTCTTTACGAGTAGCAGTCAATTTATCAGCACGCCAGTTCAATCAAGCTAATCTCCGTTTTATGGTATACCAAACCTTAATGGAAACAGGTCTTGAGCCTCAATATCTCGAGTTAGAATTAACCGAAAATATTTTCTTAGAAAATGTAGAAATAGGTGCCATCAGATTAATAGCTTTCAAGGCGATAGGCGTACAGATTGCCATTGATGATTTTGGCACAGGTTATTCTTCTTTAAGCTATCTACAACACCTTCCATTTGATGTTTTAAAAATTGACCAGTGTTTCATTCGTCATATTAATGAAAATGCGAAAAATCAGGCGATCGTAACCGCTATTATCCAAATGGCGCATCAAATGAATCTCAAGGTAATTGCTGAAGGAGTTGAAACAGAAGCAGAATTAGCTTTTTTACGTCAACATCAATGCAATGAGATCCAAGGCTATTTATTTAGCCGTCCTTTAAGTGTTGAAGCCTTTGAAAAGTTGCTTAAAACTGATAAAAATTTACCTATAATATCCAGTTTTAACTAATTTTATTCTCGGTTCTCTAATCCCTATTAAGGAATAAAGACAATGCTCAAGATTTTAGTAATTGAAGACGAACCAGCGATCCGCGACAACATTTTAGAACTGTTGGAAGCTGAGAATTTTGAAGCGTTTGGCGTAGCAGATGGCCAAAGTGGTGTGTATCTAGCTAAGAAACATTTACCGGATTTAATTCTGTGCGATGTGATCATGCCAGAATTGGATGGTTATGGCGTTTTAAAGGCATTGAGAAACGAAACGACGACGGCGACAATTCCCTTTATTTTCCTCACAGCTTTAGCTGATAAAAAAGATTTTCGCCAAGGAATGGAACTAGGCGCTGATGATTATCTCACCAAACCCTGCACGCCAAACGAGTTGCTCAAAGCGATCGCAACCAGACTCCAAAAACAAACCGACCTGAGCAAGCAAAGCAAGCTTTTGCTGGATGAATTGCGTCACAGCATTACCATGTCCCTTCCCCACGAACTGCGGACTCCCTTGAATGGAATTATGGGTTTTTCAGATATTATTATGGCTGAAGGCAATTCGTTAGAACTATCTGAAATTAAGGAAATGGTCGGGTACATCCAAAGTTCTGCTAAACGGTTATATCGTCTGATCCAGAATTTTCTACTTTATGCAGAACTAGAGCTAATAGCCACAGATATAAAACGGATTAAAGATCTACGCAGCCATCCGATGATCTCGGTTAAGGAAATTATTCAAAACCAAGTAATTCAACAAGCAAAACTGGCACAGCGAGAAGCAGATTTGGAGCTAGACCTACAAGATTCAGGAGTTCAGATGTCAGGGTTGCGCCTGAAGAAGCTGGTTGAAGAATTAATGGATAATGCTCTGAAATTTTCTTCACCCGGAACGCCTATTCGCGTCATCAGTAGTGTCAAAGATAACAGCCTGAGTTTATCGATCCTCGATCAAGGTAGGGGGATGACAGATGCCCAAATCGCTAATGTAGGCGCTTATATGCAATTTGAGCGGAAACTTTACGAACAACAAGGCTCTGGATTGGGGTTGGCGATCGTGAAGCGCTTGGTGGAATTGCACGGCGGAGAATTAACGCTAGAAAGTATCTCTGGCGAACAAACAATTGCTTGCGTTACCCTTCCCACTATTCTCACAACAAAACCAAGTTGAAGTAACTGTTCAGCTAGGGCGAAGTATCCTTCCATACCTCCAGCAGCTAGTGCTTCAGCGAAGATTTTGCTGCCTTGTGGAGAAGAAAAAGCAATAGACCTCTCCAAAAAACATTGTAGAGACGTTTCATGAAACGTCTCTACAAGGTTTTTTGGAGAGGTCTATTAGTCAATCTAAAATCTAAAATGGA